>JAGQON010000005.1 GCA_020427395.1 Phycisphaerales bacterium | reverse complement strand
CACGCGGATGTTCTCGCCCATGCGGTGGCGTCCGTTGTACAGGTTCCACAGCTCGGGGCGCTGGTTCTTGGGGTCCCACTGCCCGAACTCGTCGCGGAAGCTGAAGATGCGCTCCTTGGCGCGGGCCTTCTCCTCGTCGCGTCGCGCGCCGCCGAAGAGCGCGTCGAAGCGGTATTCCTCGATGGCGTTGAGCAGCGTGGGGATCTGGGCTCGGTTGCGGCTGGGGAACGGCCCGGGGTCCTCGCTGGCCAGCCCCTTGTCGATCATGTCCTGCACCTTGTGCACAATCAGGCGCTCGCCCATCTCGCCGATGAGTTTGTCGCGGAAGTCCAGTGCCTCGGGGAAGTTATGCCCCGTGTCGATGTGCAGCAGCGGGAAGGGGAACTTGGCGGGGCGGAACGCCTTCTCGGCGAGCTTGACCATCACGATCGAGTCCTTGCCGCCGGAGAACATGAGCGCGGGGCGCTCGAACTGAGCGGCCACCTCACGCATGATGTGGATCGCCTCGGCCTCCAGCGCCTTGAGGTGCGTCAGCCGATAGTGTGAGATTGGTTCGGCGGCCTGGGTCATGCCGGTGGCTCCCTGGTGTCAACATACGAGAACCGGGTCGATCAACCCGGATCGGTGGTCGGTTTCATCATCAATCGGCCGATGTTTCACGCCTCCCAAGCGGGAAACCGGGATTTGATGCAGCAATCAGCCGAAGTATAGACAGACGCTTTGGGGATCTACGATTGATCGACCCCATGAGGTCGGCAATGCCCGATAGTGTCCCGATTCATCGACCCAGAACAGGGAGCTGCCCCTTGAGCGAGACCGATAAACCCACGACGACAGTCGGCAAGGCGACCAATATCGCCTGGCATGACGGGGAGATCACCCGTGAGGATCGCGCCAAGGTCCTTGGGCACGGCGGCTGCACCCTTTGGCTCACCGGGCTGAGCGGCTCGGGCAAGTCCACCATCGGCGTCGCCCTCGAAAAAGCCCTGATCATGCAGGGAAAACTCGCCTACCGCCTCGATGGCGACAATGTCCGCCACGGGCTCAACGCCAACCTCGGCTTCTCCGCCGAGGACCGCGAGGAAAACATCCGCCGGGTGGGCGAGGTCGCCAAGCTCTTCGCCGACGCAGGGGTGATCACCATCTCCAGCTTCATCTCGCCCTACCAGCGGGACCGCGACCAGGTCCGCAAGATCCATGAGGAGGCCGGCGTGGCGTTCTTGGAGGTGTTCATCGACACCCCGCTTGAGGTCTGTGAGTCGCGCGACCCCAAGGGCCTGTATAAAAAGGCCCGCGCCGGCGAGATCAAGGGCTTCACCGGCATCGACGACCCCTACGAGCTGCCCCAGCGCCCCGAGGTGCACATCCGCACGGATACGCAGACGATCGAGGAATCGGCGCAGCAACTGGTCGAGGCGTTGCGGGCACACACGGTGCTCTGAGTTCTCTGCCCACGAACCCCTACAATGGCTCGTCCCGGAGTTTGGACGAAAGGAACCAGACATGATCGATCACGCCGAGTACGCCCAGGCGGGGCGCCTTGCCGTCGCCGCCGCTTCCATTGTCTGCCGCGAGGTGCAGAACAATCTCGATCAGGTGCGATCGGTGACCAAGGACGACAAGAGCCCGGTGACCGTGGCCGACTACGCGAGCCAGGCGGTGGTGGCGATGATGCTCAAGCAGCAACTGGGCGAGTTCGTGATGGTGGCCGAGGAGGCCTCGACCTTCCTGCGTGACGAGGACAACGCGCTTCTGCTCGGCGCGACCGTGGCGGCGGCCAAGGAGGTGTGGGAGGACGCCAACGCCGACGACCTGCTCGACGCGATCGACCTCGGCTCGGGTGACACCTCGCACCGCAAGTTCTGGACCCTCGATCCGATCGACGGCACCAAGGGCTTCCTTCGCAACCAGCAGTACGCCATTGCGCTCGGGTTTATCGAGGACGGGACCCCCACCATCGGCGTGATGGGCTGCCCGAACCTGCCCATCAACATGTCCAAGCCGCTCGACGAGCGGGACCGCCACGGGTGCCTGTATTACGCGATCCAGGGCGAGGGCGTCTGGGAGACCCGGGCCGACGACGGCAAGGCCGAGTCGATCCGCATCACCCGCCTGGACCACATGGAGGGCGAGGAGATCTCGGTCTGTGCCTCGGTCGAGAAGGCCCACTCCAATGTGAGCGATACCGACCGGATCCTGGAGTGGATCGAAGAGCATGGGCTGGGCGAGGCGGGCGAGCCGGTCCGTCTGGATTCGCAGTGCAAGTATGCGGTTGTTGCGCGTGGGCAGGCGGATGCCTACCTGCGTTTGCCGACCCGCAAGGGCTATGTCGAGCGGATCTGGGATCATGCGGCGGGTTGCTGCATCGCGTGCGAGTCGGGAGCGTTTGTGACCGATATCCATGGCAACAACCTCGATTTCTCGCACGGGCGGGGGCTTGAGAAGAACAAGGGGATCGTCTGCGCCCCGCCGCGGGTGCACGGCTTGATGCTGCGGGCCATCAAAGAGCTTGGCATCGGGCAGAACATCGACGACTGACCGGGCGTAGGTCTCGGATCGACCCTCGTTGGGGTGTTTGAGCGGGGCACACGCAGCGGGAAGCAACCATTTGAGCGAATCGGCCCAATCCATACTGACCGGTGGCATGCTGGTGCTGATGATCGGCACCCTGGCGCTGGGGCGGTTCTCGGCGGACATCGTCATGATGGGCGTGCTGCTGGTGCTGCTTCTTGCGGGTGTGCTGGCGCCGACAGAAGCCATTGCTGGCTTTGCCCACCCGGGCGTGATCACCGTCGCGATGCTCTATGTTGTCGCGGCGGCCATGAAAGAAACCGGGGCGATGGCACGCATCACCAGCGTACTGCTCGGGCGCCCCAAGAACGAACGAAGCGCACAGATCCGACTCACCATCCCCGTCGCGATGATGAGCGCGTTCATCAACAACACACCGATCGTGGCGATGTTCCTGCCCACGCTCGCTGGCGTGGCCCGGCGATGCCGCATCGCGCCCAGCAAGCTCTACATGCCGCTCTCGTTCGCGTCGATCCTCGGCGGTGTGTGCACGCTGATCGGCACTTCGACCAATGTCATCGTCGCGGGCCTGCTCTCCGAGAAGCAGCTGACCACCGATGGTGGCCCAGCCACCGTCGACAACCCGGCACTGAGCATGGACATGTTCACGCTCGCCAAGGTCGGGCTGCCCATCGCGGTGATCGGTGTCGCCTACATCCTGATCTTCGGGCGTCGCCTGCTGCCTGATCGTGTGAACCCGATCGAGGATGCCGAGACCCATGCGCACGGCTATCACGCGGCCCTGAAGGTCACGGCGGGGAGCCCGATCATCGGCAAAACAGTCGAGGCCGCCAACCTGCGAAATCTCCCTGGGTTGTTCCTTTCGCGTATCGAGCGGAGTGATGATTCGGTGGTCGCGGTCTCGCCGCAGGAGATCATCGAGGCCGAGGATGTACTCGTATTCGTGGGTCAGCTCGACTCGGTGGTTGAGCTCCAGCAGATCAAGGGGCTTGTGCCATCCACGGCCGATGCGCATGAGCACGACGACGAGGAGCTGCCGAGCAACCCGAACTACCGCCCGAACCTGCGCATCGTTGAGGCGGTGGTCTCGAATAACTCGGGACTTGTGGGGCTGACGATCCGCCAGTCGGGCATCCGTACGCGATACGGCGCGGTGGTCGTGGCCGTGCGTCGTCAGGGGCAGCAGATCCCCGGCAAGCTGGGCGAGATCCGCCTGCGCCCGGGTGACACGCTGCTGCTCGAGGCCGAGCCGGGCTTTGCGCAACGATATGAGAACACGGGCGAGTTCTACCTCGTGAACGAGCGATTCACACCCGCGTCACTCCGCCATGAGCGGGCGTGGGTGGCGCTGGCGATCCTGGCGCTGCTGGTGACGCTGATCACCTTCGGCGTGATGCCGCCCATGACGGCGGCGATGCTGGCAGCGGGCCTGATGGTGATCACACGCTGTTGCACCGGGCCGCAAGCACGCCGTGGTGTCGATTTCTCCATCCTCACGGTCATCGGCGCGAGCTTCGGCATCGGTCAGGCGATGATCAACACCGGGCTGGCGCAGGACATCTCGCACTTCATGCTTGAGCACCTCAGCGGGTACGGTCCGTATGCGTTGCTCGGGTGCGTGTATCTGCTCACCTCGATCTTCACCGCCTGCATGACCAACAACGCGGCGGCTGTGCTGATGTTCCCCATCGCCACGGGGCTGGCCATCGAGGGCGGCCTGAACCCCATGCCGTTCGTCGTGGCGATCACCGTCGCGGCCAGTTGCGAGTTCTCGACACCGATCGGCTACCAGACCAACCTGATGGTCATGGGTCCGGGCGGTTATAAGTGGTTCGATTACACCCGCTTCGGCGGGCCGCTGACGCTGTTGTGCGGCGTGATCTGCGTCGTGCTCACGCCGCTGATGTTCGGGGGCTTTTGAGCCCCACGCATGGGCATAACGCAGAACCGGACGCTGGATCGAGCCGACAAAGGTCATGCTGAATGAACTCGATCGGGCGGGGGTCGTATGATCCCGCGTCATCGGTCTCGTGAAACCTGTGCGATTGGCAAGGGGACGGCTTTGAAGATTCTGATTACAGGCGGGTCCGGCTTCATCGCGGAATACTTCCATCGCGATCTCTCCGCGCTCGGGCACGAGCTGGTCAACCTCGACCTGATCGAGCCCAAGGGCCCCCAGGCACAGATGCCGCACATCCTGGGCGATATCCGCGACCCCAAGGCGCTCGACAAGGCGATGGAGGGCGTGGATATGGTCGTGAACCTTGCGGCCGCCCACCACGACTTTGGCATCGCCCACGACACCTACTACTCGGTCAACGAGCACGGCTCACAGATGGTGTGCGACGCGATGGACCGGGCGGGCATCAAGGATGTGATCTTCTACTCGACAGTGGCCGTGTATGGCGATGCGCCCACGCCCCACGAAGAGACCGCACCCACGGCACCCAACTCGCCCTACGGCGGCTCGAAGCTCAAGGGCGAGGGCGTGTTCCAGCGATGGGTCGAGCAGGGCGACGGGCGGCGGGCGCTGGTCATCCGACCCACGGTGACCTTCGGCGTGCACAACTTCGCCAACATGTACTCGCTGATCCGTCAGATCGACTCTGGCAAGTACTTCCGGTTCGGCGAGGGCACGAACATCAAGTCGCTCAGCTATGTCGAGAACATTGTGGACGCGACGCTGTTCCTCAAGGGGCTGCAGAACAACAAGCCCACGCGTGACATCGAGAACTTCGAGATCTTCAACTTCATCGACAAGCCCGACATGACGAGCACGCAGATCTCCAACACCGTGAGCGAGTGTCTGGGCAAGAAGCCCGCGCCGGCGATGCCCTATGCGCTGGGCATGGTGATGGGTGTGCCGTTCGACGCGGTGATCGCGTTGACGGGCAAGAACCTGCCGATCTCGACGGCCCGCGTGAAGAAGATGTTCAAGACCGAGACCAAGTTCGAGGCCGACAAGCTCCGCAGCGCCGGCTACACACCCAAGGTGCCACTCAAAGAGGGCATCAACCGGATGGTGCAGTGGTATGTGAGCAGCGGCAAGAACGAGAACGCCGAGTGGCACCAGCCGCCCGCCGAGCCGGTCATGATGAGCTGAATCCAAATCTCATCCACAATCAATCAAAAACAGCGGGCCCACTTGGGCCCGCTGCTCGAATCTTCGGGTGAAGATTCTCGAGGGGTTCGTTCACCGAACTGCGTGATTACGGGCAGCCGGCGTTGTACGCGCTGAGGAACGCGGACACATCGAAGAAGTCGTACGCGCGGTCCTGGTTCAGGTCCGCGGCGGGGTCCTGCGCACCGAAGGCATTGATGAAGAGTGAGACATCGAAGAAGTCGAGCACGCCGTCGTCGTTGAAGTCGGCGGTGCAGCCCGCGTCGCGGGTGATGCTGAAGTTGTCGACCGAGACATCGAAGAAGGCGAAGAGGTAGAACTCCTCCGGGTCGTAGGTCGAGAAGACAATCTCATCGACATTGGAGACGATGTCGGCGAAGGTCGCACCCTCGGGGAGCACGGGCCCGTCCTGATCGTTGTCGCCGCCGAAGCCGCCCCAGCCCTCGGGAAGGTCGGTGCTGCTGGGGTCGAAGGTGATGCTGAAGGTGGTCCAGTCGTCCTGGTTGGTCTCGTTGATCTCGCGCGAGAGCACGAAGTACACGCTGCCGTACTGGTGGAAGCCGCCGGCGTAGCGGTAGTTGCGGAGCTCAACGACGAGCGGGCGCGTGTAGGGCACGATCGTGTCGGGCAGGTTCTGCGAGTTGAGCAGGTCGACGCGGATGTCCATCGAGAGGGTGACGCTGTCGCTCTGGGTGTAGTCGCCGAGGAACTCGGCGTTGCCCGTGTTGCGGTACCACACGCCGAAGGTCTCGTCGACGCTGCGGATGTGGCGGTTGCCGTTCGAGGTGTTTGTGGTGAGGAAGCTGCCGTTGCTGCCCTCCCAGCCGTCGAGCCCTTCGTCGAAGGTCGTGGTGTAGCTCTGGGCTGCGGCGGAGGTTGCCGCGGTGCTCAGGGCGGCCAGTGTGAGAAGAGTGATGCTGCGGTTCATGGATGTGTCCTTGGGTCGAATGAAAACAGACGAACCGGGCTTCGGCCCGATCCGCCCCCCTTGCTTTTGTTCGAGAAAAGTGCGATCGATCAGCGGCGACGGCGGGTGCCGACGAGCCCGCTCAACCCGATCAGCGCCAGCGCCGACGGAGCGGGGACCGTGCGAGTGATCGAGATGTTGTCCAGGGTGACATCGTAATCGTCGAAAGTGAAGAAGTACCCCGGGAGGATCGTGGTGATCGCGATCTCATCTACATCCGACAGCAGATCCGCGAAGGTCACGCCGGGAGGGAGTTGCGGCTCGAATGTATCAGGGTCTTCGGGGCCACCAAAGCCACCCCAGCCTATTGGGAGATCAGTTGCGTTCGGGTCGAATGTCGTGCTCAGGGTGATGTAGCCGTCGAACGAGTGAGCGCCGTACCAGTCGAAGAGGAGGTAAGCGCTTGCCCAGGGGTAGCCATCCGAAGCGAGGTCGAAGCTGCGGAGTTCGAGCGCGAACGGGCGGCTGATTCCCAAGCCGGTGAATCCGATCTGGTCGATGCGGAGATCGACTGAGACGGTGACCGATTCGTACTGGGTGTAGTCACCAAGAAAATCACTGTTGGTGTTGTTGTAAAAGTCGATGCCGAAGTTGTTGAACTGGGTGCGGAGCCCGGCACCGCCTCCATTGCCGTAGGTCGGGTCGATGAACGATGAGCCGCCAATGCCTTGGGGGCCTTCCCAGCCGTGGGCCATGCCGTCTTCGAAGTCGACGGTGGTCGTGGTGCCAGCGAGTGCGGTTCCCGCGCTCAGGGCAACAATGGTGATGAGGTGCTTCATAGTCATTCTCTTCCTTTGTGGTGCCGGTTAGTTCCGATCCGGCGTTCCTAGGCCAAGCCATCCTGCTCGACCCCTCTTGTGGATGCAAGGCCCCTCACCTCGCTCATCGGGGACAACGGGTCCCCGACGAGTGTATGTATAACCGAAGCATCGGATGAGTTGCAAGGAAGTTTCTCTGAAACTGCAAAGAAATTGTGTGCGGGCTCCCCCGATCTCGTGTATCATGCCTCAAAGAAGCGATTACAAGCCATAAACGCCGATTTTGATCGATACACACCACCCCCGAAATCTCAGATCCCCTTCATGAATCAACCCAAACAGCCAATGCGATCACCCAGCCCCGCTCCCGAGGCCATGGTTGAAACCAAGGACCCCTCGCTCTCCGGGCTGGAAACGCGAATCAACCAGGCTGGCGAGGCGCTGCTGCAGAGCTTCATCCGGGTGATCGACCAGGTGCCCGGCGGCGACGCTGGACCGCAGCGGCTGGCCAAGGAGCTGGGCATCGACAAGGTGCTTGCCTCGCGGATGCTCAAGGCGATCCGCTCGCCCGATGCCATGAGCGTCGTGCACCGTGTGCCCGGGCCCGAGCCGATGCGCCGGGTGATCAAGGCCTCGTCCAAGTTGGGTGTGAACCCGGCGGACATCAAGGAGGCGGGCGAGGCGATCGATCGCTTCGAGACCCTCATCCGCACCGAGATCGGCGACCGCAGCGCGCTCGAAGCCATCCTGAGCACCTGGGTGCCCGAGGCCCGGCGAGAGTTTGAGTTGCGTCGCAAGCAGAGTGCCTTCCGGGCGATGAGCCAGCTCAAGGGGGCACAGGCGGAGGTCTACGCCGAGTGTGCGATCTTCTGGCCCAGCGCCGACGGCGAGCACATCGATATCGTCTGGATCAAGTCAGTCTTCGGGCTCCAGCGCCTGCGCCCGGGCATGCGGGTGAAGTTCACTTCGCACCGGGCCGTCGAAGAGGGGTCGGGCCGCCGGACCTACACCCTGACCGGCGAGCCGGTGGACAGCGTGGACAGCGCGACGCTCGAGCAATACTGCTCAACGCCGGCGCCGAAGCTGGAAGTGCAGCACGCGGGCGAGGTCATGCACTACCTGCTTGAGCCCGGCGGGTTCGGGGCCCAGAGCGCGATCGACCTGGTCACCTGCGAGGTCAACCGGGGCGAGATCCCCCGCTACATCCCCAGCAGCCGCAACCGCAAGGCGTGGGCATCGAGCGACATCAACATCCCCTCGCGACGCATGCAGTTCGATGTGCTGGTGCACAAAGACCTCTACACGAGCGGTTACCCCGAGCTGCGGATCTACGACACGACCATCCTCGGGCAGGCGGATATCAACGATCCATCGCGTGAAGTCGATCAGCTCGAACTGCTCGAGGGCATCGAGAATCTTGGCAATGGGATCACGCGATTTGGCAGCTCGCATGTCCCCCGCTACCGAGCCATGCTCGGTGATGTCTGCACGCAGCTGGGTTTCGATCCTGAGCTGTTGCGTGGCTACCGCGTGAGCAGCGACTACCCAATATACGGCTCGCAAACGGCGATGCTCTTTGCGACACAGGACCGCCCCGAGCGATGATCAGGCGGGCGCAACTGCGAAGCTGTCTGCGTTGGCCCGTTCCCACTCTCTCCGCCAGAGATCGGGCGCCGGGCCGTTGTTGACGAGCACATCAGGGTCAAGGAACTCGAAGGCCTCCTCGAAGGTGGAGATCCGGTGCTCGCTGATGCGCCGGAAGATCAGATCAGGCGTGATGCGTGACGGATGATCGACGCCGATGGCGCTGAGCAGCTCGAGCATGCTGCTGATGGTCGCCTGGTGGAAGCGCTGCACGCGCGGGGCTTTGTCCTCGATGACAAGTCCCTTGTAGAGGGCCTTGTTTTGAGTAGCCACGCCGGTCGGGCAGGTATCGTTGTTGCAACGCAGGGCCTGGATGCAGCCGAGCGCCAGCATCATGCCGCGTGCGCTGTTGCACAGGTCGGCGCCGAGCGCCATGGCGCGGATCATGTGGAAGCCGGTCATGATTTTACCACTGGCGATGATCTTCACTCGATCGCGCAGCCCCGCGCCGACCAGCGCGTTGTGCGCGAAGGCCCAGGCGTCGCGGGCGGGCATGCCGACGGAGTTACTGAACTCGAGGGGGGCCGCGCCGGTGCCGCCCTCGCCGCCGTCGACGGTGATGAAGTCGGGGCACATGCCGGTCTCGATGATGGCCTTGCAGATGCCCAGCAGCTCAACGCGCCGACCGATGCACAGCTTGAAGCCCACGGGCTTGCCACCGCTGTGTTCGCGGAGTTTCTCGACAAACTCCAGCAGCCCCTTGGGCGAGTTGAAGGTGCTGTGACGCGGGGGCGAGACGACGGTTTGGCCTTGCGGCACGCCGCGTATCTCGGCGATTTCTTTGTTGACCTTGACGCCGGGCAGCACGCCGCCGTGCCCGGGCTTGGCGCCCTGGCTGAGCTTGATCTCGATCATGCGGACGTGATCCTGCGAGGCGTTGTCGCTGAACACGGCGTCGTCGAAGCCGCCGTCGCTATTGCGACAGCCGAAGTAGCCGGTGCCGATCTGCCAGATCAGGTCGCCCCCGCCGCGGAGGTGGTAGGGCGAGATCGCGCCCTCGCCGGTGTTGTGCGCGAAGTTGCCCATCCTGGCACCGCGGCTGAGGGCCTCGATCGCGTGGGGTGAGAGCGATCCGTAGCTCATGGCGCTGATGTTCAGGTGCGAGGCGCTGTAGGGCTTGGCGCAGCGGCCGGTGCCGATCTCGACGCGCGGGTCGTGCTCTAGGCGTTGGGTCTCAACCAGCGCGTGGGCGACCCACTCGTACCCGATGGCGTTGACATCGTGCTGGGTGCCGAAGGGCTGGGTTTCCAGCTCGCCCTTGGCACGCTGATAGACAAGGCTGCGCACCTCGCGCTCGATGGGGTAGGCGTCGGTGTTGAGCTCGATGAAGTATTGCTGGATCTCGGGGCGCAGGGATTCGAAGAGATAGCGGAGGTGTCCGATGAGCGGGAAGTTGCGCCGGATGGTGTGGCGGGTCTGGACTGAGTCATACAACCCCAGCAGCACGAGCGGTGCGATGATGATCAGCGACCAGAGGACGGGGGGCCAGAACACGGCGATGACCGCGATCAGTGCCACCAGCACCGCCGCGATCGCGAAAAACCAGTGTCTGAACATGATTCGACCTCCGGGGTTCACACAATGCTACGGCATGAACCAGCCGGATCAGGGAACGATCACCGATTTGTTGAGGCGTGTTGAGGTATCGCGGGGCAGGAGGACCACGATGATCTCGTCGCCGGGCACGGGCTTGGTGAACGCGAACTGTCGCTCGGCGTGCTGTCCGGGCTGGAGCGAGTTGATGGATCGGCGGATGCGCCCCTCGCCCGGCGCGATGGCGATGATCTCGAAGTTCTGCTCGGTGTTGAGTGTGTTGATCACATCGGCGCTCACCACGGTGATGCCCGCGTCGTTGCGCCTTGCCGAGAGCGACATTTTGGCGCTCGAGAGCCCCAGCTCGATGCTGCGTCGCACGCGCATGGTGGGGTATTCGCGGTCCGCCTGGATCTCGACATCGAAGACGAGCTCCTTCTCGCCGGCGATCTCGCCCAACGAGTAGGCGATGTCGACGGGCAGCTCACGATGCTCGCCGGGCGCAAGGTTGAACTGAAGCACACGCGGGACGATCTCCCACGAGCGGTCGATGTCCGAGGGCGGTCCCGTGTAGCCGCCCGGTTCGACGATGTAGACCCGCCCGGCGATGGGGACGCCCCACGGGTTTTCGACCAGAACCTGGTGCTTGTGCGCTCCGGAGCTCGATTCGAGTGTGTCTGGCGTGATGCGGAGGTTGCTCAGGAACCGGACCAGCTCGGCATCGACGCCCTCGACGATCAGCGGGGAGCGAGTGATCTCGATGTTGTGCGTGGGGACATCGATGTTGCCCATGGGGATGGGCTCGACGACGGTCTCGTTGCCGAGCACATCGTACACGCGGACCGGGCTCATCGAGAGGGGGAGCGAGAGGATGACGGGATCGATGCTGGGCTTATCGAGCCAGAGCACGAGCCCGCCGTGTGGCACATCCGACTGGTACGCATCGTCCAGCTGATCGACCACTCTTTCGGAGATGACGAGCATCTTGACGCCCGGCAGCAGTTCGAGCGATTCGATTGCGTCGCGACCGCTGAGGTGCGACGCCAGCGTGCGCCAGACGATGAGTTCTGGCGCGGGCATGACCTGCCCGCGTTTGCCCGCCGAGATCCACCAGGCGTCGCGCAGGTCCAGCGCGAAGTCGTCCGGGCTGGCGTCGCTGCGGTGGGCCGCCCACCAGAACGAGATGGCCTTGCGTGCCAGTGATCCGAGCGCTGTCCATGTCTGGGCGCTGGTGCGGTCCGCGGGGTGATCGATAGGCGAGAGCGTGAAGCCCAGTCTTGGGGATGGCGCATCGGCGCCGGCGGTGCTCGCTCGCTGCGCGTCCCACTGCTCGACGAGCGAGACGATGGCGTCAGGCGTGACGGCCAGGTTGTCCTCGAGCTGGATCTGCAGCCCTGGCACGCTGAGTTCGCTGGGGATTGGGCGATCGATTGGCCAGGGGATGGTGGCGATCGGGCCGGGCACGAAGCCCTCGAGCGAGGCGCGGGCCTGCCCGAGCTGCCCCAGCAGCTTGGCGGGCGGTTCTTCGCTGGGCTGGTCTCCGAAGGTCCAGGCGCGGACGCGTTGCCCGTATCGGTCGAGCATGGTCGAGCCCCACTGGCTCCACTCGCCGTTGGGATCACTGAAGGCCGGGAGCACCTGTTGTGGATCGACTGCCAGTGTTGATGCGAGGGGCTGTGGCAGCCTCGAGAGCTCGAAGCGAAGATGATCGCCGCGCGCCAGCAGCACATCGATCTGCGAGAACAGCGTCGAGCCGTCCTGCAAGTCTGCGGGGAGCGTTGTGGCGTCCCAGACCCGAAGGGTGGCGTTGCTTACGCCGGCACCCTCGATAAGCATGGGGGCCGCTTCGAGCACCTTGCTGTGGGTCATGGAGCCCTCGATGCCGAATATGCTGAGAACTGGCTCGTGTTTCTCTGGCGGTGCCCAGATGAAGTCGAGCGTCCGTACACCCACCAGCCGGCCCTCAACCTTGACCTCCAGCAGCGCCCGATACCAGCCGAAGCCCGGGAGTTCCGGGGTGCACTGGCGTTGCACGCGTCGGCTGTCCGCGCTGACGACCTGCTCGTCTACGAGCCGATCGTGCACATCGTACACGCGGAGTCTGGCGGAGATTTCCTCGCCCGTGAGGTCACGAACGAGCACCGAAAGGTTCGGCGCTTCACTCGAAGCGACGATGTTGCCCGCGTGACCCGTGGAGATCTCCAGCCGTGGCAGCTGGGCGACGATGAGGTTGTCGAACCACGCGGCCCCGCTGTAATCTTGGGGCCAGACCTGGAACGCCAGCGAGTCGGCGTTGGGCTGGTGCTCGGGTTGGAGCAGTTCAAGCTCGAGTTGCATGAAGGCCGCGTCGGGCTCGAGGCCTTCGATCTCGATCGCGATCTGATCCCACTCGCCCCGTGTCCGTACGAGTCGAGATTCCACGCGCGAGGCCGGGATAGGCTCGCCGAACTGATCGAGCAGTGTCGCCACGACCCTTGCACGCGCATGCTCGAGGCCCTGTGTGCGCACACGGACGCTGACGAGGTAGTCGGCATGCGGGAAGATGCTCAGCTCACCGTGACGGAGCATGAGCGAGGTGGACCCGCCGTTGGTCGGCAGCATCACCGAGCCGATTCCGGAGAATGCAGGGCTGGTGTAGTCGAGCGAGCCGTGGTTCCAGATGGGGTAGCCCGGGCGGACACGCGGGACGGCGGGGTCTTCCTGGGCCCGGATCCAGCCGAATGGGATGGGTAACGGGTTGGTGTCCTGCTCTTCGAAGTCGAAGGCCTTGACGACGCGTCCGGCGCTGGCGGGGCGATTGATCGTCTGCGCGTGGGCCGGGTGAGCCGTGCCCAGGGCGCACAAGACCCCCGTGAGAATGTGGCTCATGCGGGCTGGACTGATCCCGGATCGGGTGCGCATGACCCGGTTATCGGCTGTTGTGTCGCTGCGGATGGAGATTTCCGCCCGGTCTGCGGGCCCACGAGGCCTGGTCTGAAATCGGCTATCATCGTTGCATTGCAGCCGGAAGGCCGATATCGAGGGGAGAACGGGAACACCGATCATGAAGACACCGCAGATCCCCCTCAAGGCATACACCCCACCCCATGATGCCCTGGACGCGGTGAGCCGATTCCATGAGATCGTGTCCCAGCGACGCACCGTGCGCCAGTTTTCCGATCGAGCGGTCCCCAGGGAGGTCATCGAGCGGGTCATCCTGGCCGCTGGCACTGCGCCCAGCGGGGCGCACAAGCAGCCGTGGCGGTTTATCGCGGTGAGCAACAGCGAGATCAAGCACAGGATTCGGATGGCGGCCGAGGAGGTCGAGCGGGATTTTTACGCGAACAAGGCCAGCGAGCGATGGCTCAAGGACCTGGAAGTCTTCGAGACGACCCCCGACAAGGCGTATATGGACAGCGTGCCCTGGCTGGTGATCGTCATGGCGTTGCGAACCACGGACGACGGCGGGCAGGTGTACTACCTGAACGAATCGGTCGGCATCGCGACCGGGCTGCTGCTCACGGCCGCGCACCACGCGGGGCTGGCGACGCTGACGCACACGCCCAGCCCGATGAACTTCCTGCGTGAGGTGTTGGGGCGCCCCGAGCATGAGCGCCCGTACATGGTCATCCCGATGGGATACCCGGCCGAGGACTGCACCGTGCCGGACCTTCAGCGGAAAGCGCTCGATGAGATTGCGGTCTTCATCGAGTGACTTGCTTTGGTCAAACGGTGGTCAGCCCTTGAGTTCGTCGTAGACGCCGTTGAGCAGGCGTCCCTTGATCTGCTCAAATCCCAACCCGTTCATGAAGTCCCAGCTCATCTCGGCGATCTCTTCGCGGGTCTTGCCGGCCTCGATCTGCTCCTGCACGCGCGCGACGAGCTGCTCGAAGAAGGCGATCTGTGCATCGATGATTTCTGGGCCGGCGATGGGGCCGTGCCCGGGGATGACCTTGGTCTCGGCGTTGCAGAGTTTGCGAGTCTGCTTGAGCGATTCGATCCAGCCGCGTGCCGTGGCGTTGGCGTCTGGGTCAAAGAAGGGGAAGAGCCCGTTAAAGACAAGGTCGCCGGTATGCACGATGTTCTGCTCGGGCAGATGGATGACCAGGTCGTTGTCGGTGTGCCCGGTTCCGAAGTGAAGCGTTTTGACGACGACATCACCGAGGCGGAGGGTGTTGCCCGAGCCGCTGATGGCGATCTTGGGCACGGCGGTGATGTCGGTCCAGCTGGCGCTCGCCTCGGCCGCGGCCTTGGCGAAGGGCATGAGTTTGTCGTCGTCGCGCTCGCGGGCGATCTGCGACGGGCCGCCCTTGGCCCCCTGCACATAGCGTTCGTGCTGGGCCTTGATGCGGGGCAGCGCGTTGGCGTGGGCGTAGGAGGCGCTGGCGATGGGGACGATGATGGCGTTGCCGCCGGTGTGGTCGCCGTGGTGGTGGGTGTTGATGAGCGTGAGCTCGATCGAGTCGTTGGAGGTGGTGTCCGCCCCGATCTGATCGGCGGCGTCCCTGAGGATCGCGCCGCCCAGGTGTGGGAACTTGGTATCGATCAGCAGTGCCTTGTCCTTAGCGACCACGAGCATGGTGTTGCCGCCCATGCTCTGATCGGCGATGGCGAGGATGCCGGGCTGGAGGGTCTGCCAGCCGAGCACACCGATGGGAGGCACGGGGGCATCGCTGGGCTGGAGCACCCGAGCCAGCGATGCGGCGGGGAACGCCGAGATCGCGGCGAGCGAGAGCCCGCTGAGCGCGGTTTGGTTCAGAAACGAGCGACGGGTGATCGGCTTGGGCGTGGACATAGCACTCCTCCTGAGGTTCCGGGACGGTCCCCAATCTCGGAAAGGGTACACCATAGCCGCCGGGCAGCCCAAGAAAGCGCTATGATCGATTGGGTGGCAAAGACCGCCCCTGAACACTCAAAAAATGACCGCATCGGCGGGAAACAGGGATCCAACGCAGATGAAAGCGAACGAACTCCGGCCCGGAATGGGCATCAGCATGAACGGCAAGCTCTATGTCGTTACCAAAACCGGCCATGTCAAGCCCGGCAAGGGCCCCGCGTACATCCAGGCCAAGATGCGGGCCGTGGACGGCTCGGGCATGACCGAGAAGCGTTTCAACGGTGCTGATGTCGTTGAGGGCGCGACGCTCGATCGACGCGAGATGGAGTTCCTCTACGACAACGGCGAGGGCGGCGGGACCTTCATGGACATGCAGGACTATGACCAGGTCGAGCTGATGAAAGACCTGCTCGATGATTCGCTGCTCTATCTCGCGCCCAACTCCACCTGCACCGTACTCTTCCACGGTGACAAGCCCGTCGCGATCGAGCTGCCCTCGGCGGTGATCGTGACCGTGACCGACACGCCTCCGGGCATTAAGGGCGCGACCGCGACGAACCAGCTCAAGGAAGCCGAGTGCGACACCGGGCTCAAGACCCGCGTCCCGCCGTTCATCACCAACGGCGAGAAGATCAAGGTCTCGACCGAGGACGGTTCGTACATGTCACGCGCCAGCGAGTGAGTGGGCACACACCCAACCTGATCCTCATCGGGCTCCGCGGCTCAGGAAAGAGCACGCTCGGGACGCTGCTGGCGCAGCATCTCGGGCGTGATTTCATAGACCTCGACCGCGTCGTCGCCCAGCGCATGAACGCGGACGGCCCGGGCGAGGCGATCGAACGCGACGGCATCGACGCGTTCCGTGCGAACGAGACCGAGGCGCTGCGAACCGTGCTTGAAGCGTCGAACCGGGTAATCGCGCTCGGCGGTGGCACCCCCACCGCACCTGGTGCTGCAGAGCTGCTGCGATCGTGCGATGCACGCGTGATCTATCTGCGGGGGACGACCGAGACGCTGCGTGATCGCCTCGCGCAGAGCGACAATACGGACCGCCCGGCGCTCGTCGGCGACGATGTGCTGGGCGAAGTGCAGGTTCTGTTCGAGCAGCGCGACGGGTTGTACCGCGAGCTTGCCGAGAGCACCGTGCACATCGACGGCACGAGCGAGGCGTCGGTGCTGCGAGCGCTCATCGCACTCGCCAACGCGGGCGTGTGATCAGCGGGCCTTGAGCTCGTCGTCGAGCAGCTCGCCGACCGGACGCCATGTGAACGACTTGAGCAGATCATCGAATCGCGCATCGCACCGGTCGAGGTTGTTGTAGTGACGGAAGCGGTGGCTGCGCTTGAGCCCTTGCACACGCGGCTGCCCCGGGTCCACCTCCCACGGGTGGATGTAGAACACATACGGGTTGCCGCTGCTGAGGATCTTCTTCACGCCCCGTTTGAAGATGGGGTAGGGGAAGAGGCGGAAATAGCCGCCGCCGGCCCAGGGGATGCCCTTCTTGCCCAGCTTGAGGACCGACACGCAGACCTCGTGGAAACCCTCGCGAATCTCGACGATGGGCTGGCCCGAGTCCATCCCCGCGAGCTTGCCGTATCGATCGTGCGCGACGGTCGGGAACGCGGATGAGTCGTAGGTGAGCCCGAGCTCCTGGAGGATGTCGATGGACCAGTCGGTGATGGAGAACGAGGGGGCGCGGTAGCCGCGGATTTTGGCACCGGTGAGGTCCTCGACGATGCCGATGCCCCGCTTCATGTCCTCGCGGAACTCGTCGTGGGAGAGGTTGTAGATCAGGTCGTGGCCATAGCCGTGCGAAGCGATCTCGTGACCCGCGTCGCTGATGCGTTTGATCAGCGTGGGGCATTTCTCGGCGACCCAGCCGAGGATGAAGCAGGTGCACTTGACACCGTGGTTGTCCATGAGCTCGAGCATGCGATCGGTGTTGCGTTCGACGCGCAGGTCCTGCTCGTCCCATGTGTCGCGCGCGATGACACCCTTGAGGTTCTCGACCTGGAACCAGTCCTCGACATCGATCGACATCGCCGCGCGGGTTGTTTGGTACTGCTTGCCCATCAGATCATCTTGTGCCCGCGCTTGCGGAACTGCTTCACATCCTTGGGTTGCGGGAAGCTGAAGTACTGCTTGTTGCTCATATCCAACGGCTCGGCGACAGCCTCGCCACGCTTCATCTTCAGCAGCACATCCATCATCAGGCGTGCGCCGTCCTGCTTGGTGCCGGTGATCACGCGATCGAGCGAATCGTGCTCTTTCAGCGGCCACTCGAGCGTGCCCAGGATCCCGCCCGCGTCGAGCTTCTCGACCATCTCGTGCACCGTCACGCACGCGGTCTTCTCGCCCTTGAGCAGCTGCCAGAAGTTGGGCATCATGCCGCGGTAGATCGGCAGGCGCCCCGAGTGGATGTTGATGCAGGCGAGAGAGGGCGTGTCGATGATCGGCTTCTTGAAGATCTCGGGCGCCGCGACCGACGCGATGACATCGGGGTTGATCGCCTTCACACGCTCGATGTATTCGGGATCGTTGACCGAGCCGCACTGGACCAGCGGGTGTCCCTTGGATTGGGCGAGCTTGGCGATCGAGTCGCCGCGGAGCTTGACCATGAAGTAGCGAGCGAGGAGGCGGAAGAAATCGATCGGGCCGTAGAACCTGAAGATGCGCTTGGCGGTCTTCCACTTGGGCTCGTGGAATGCTTCCTGGACACTTACGCCGACGATCTCGATCTGATCCTTGGGGTATTCGTCAAAGAAGACCTCGAAGAAGCGGATGACATAAAGCGGGTCGTCCTCGGTGACGAAGAGCAGCCGCAGCGGGCGGTCGTTGATGGCGCTCATGCCGACTCCTTCGCTCGTTCGCTGGGCTGCTCGTGCTCGTGGTGGGTGACCACGGCCGCCCCGCCGGCGAGCCACTCGGCCAGCTTGCTGCGGCGTTCGCGTGTTTCCTCGGCGCTGAACTGCGGGTCCGCGAGCTTGAGCACCTCGGCATACTTGGCGGCGCACACCTGGCGGGTGTAGCCCTCCTCGAAGACCTTGCGGGCGCTGCTGCCCATGGCCGCGGTCTTCTGTTTATCGTGGATCAGCCCGCGCAGCTTGTCGGCCAGCCCCTGGGAATCACCCAGCGCCGACCAGATGCCGCAGGTGGTGCCCTCCACGATCTCACGCAGCTCGGACCATTCTTCGCTGAGCGCGACGATGGCCTTGCCCACCGCCAGCGAGGTATAGAGCTTGCTTGGGAAGCTGATGCCCTCGATGCCTTTGGCGATGGTCACGAGCGAAGCGTCGCACGCGTTGAGCGAGTCGTTGAGCTTCTCGAAGGGCTGGTAGGGCAGCAAGACGACATTGGTCATGTTGTTGGCCCTGATGTGCTCCTCGATGTGTGCTTTCTTGCCGCCACCGCCGACGAGCACCAGCTTGAACGGCTCGTGCTCGAGCAGTTTGGCCGCGCCGAGCACGGTCTCGAAGTCGTAATAGAGCCCCATGTTGCCCGAGTAGAGCAGCACGAAGTCATCGATGAACCCTTGCTCGCGAGCGATCTCGGAGTCTTCCTTCTTCTTCGGGTACAGGTCCTCGCCGTCGGCCCAGTTGGGGATGACATGGATGTGCTCGGGCGTGATCGGGTAGGTCTCCGCGACCAGCTTCTTGGCGGCGCTGCAGAGCACGATCGCTTCGTCCGTGCGCTTGTACTTGCGCCGGTTGAGGGCCATCCAGACCCGCTCGATGAGCGAGCCCTTCTTGAATGTTCCGACCCACACACCCAGCTGCGGGTGCGCATCGTGCAGCAGCGTGACATAATGGTGGCGCCGGAAGAGCGACACGAACCAGCCGATCGCGCCCAGGAACGGCGGGTTGGTCGTATAGAGGTACACCGTGTCCTTGCGGGAGGTGAAGAGCACCGTGAGGATCATGGGCACGACGAAGGTGAGGTAGTTGAACGCGCGTCCGGCGAGGTTGTTCTTGTCGAAGCGGGCGACTTTGAGGCGACGGACCTTGACACCGTCGACCTCTTCGCGCAGCGGGCAGTCCTGCCAGGTGTCGGGCGGGCCGTAGCTCGGACGCCCGGTGAGCACCTCGACCTCGAATCCCAGCTGTGCCAGCTCGACGGCGAGTTCATGCAGCAGGTGCCCGGTCGAGGCAACATCGGGCACATAGTACTGATTCAGGATGACCACACGCGTCGACTGCTTACCCA
This sequence comes from Phycisphaerales bacterium, assembly GCA_020427395.1. GTDB lineage: Bacteria > Planctomycetota > Phycisphaerae > Phycisphaerales > UBA1924 > UBA1924. The sequence goes on along the minus strand of JAGQON010000005.1, from coordinate 116,313 downwards.
TTCGTGGCCCCGCTGAGCACCTCATGTGATGGCGTATGACCCGATGGGCCGAACATCTCGGTGAGACGATCGCCCAGCCATGCGATGAGCTTGGCCTTCTCGTCGCTCAGGAATGCGAGATCGACACGCTGAGGCTCGTCCTTGATCTTGTCAAGTCCGAGACGCTTGAGCAGGTAGGCGCGGGGCGAGCGTGTAAACAGCATCGCCGGGTTGCCGTAGGCGACCGTTGCAACGCACGCGTGAACCCGGTTGGAGATGGTCAGATCCGCGTTGGCGTAGATGTTGAGATACGAATAGGGCACATCGCCTGAGTAGATGTTGCTGGCGCGGTAGTTCTTCTTCATCAGGAAGGGGTTGTAGCGGTGGTCCGTGCGGACGATCAGCTTGCCATCGAGGCGCTCGGGGCCCTTGTTGAGCCCGAGCAGCGAATCAAGGAAGATGTACGCGCGGTGCTTGTAGCACAGCTCGGTCCGCTTCTTGGGGTGCTGCACCTTCCAGGACTTGCCATCGAAGTCGAACGAGCGATCAGCACGCCCGCTGAATCCTGGGTCTGTGCTGATGAGCGGCTCGGGGATCTGATCGAAGTTCACCGCGATGTATGGCTCAAGATCGGTCGGGACCTTGGGGAAGAGGTCCGACACGAAGGTCGCAACATCGACGCCGTCGAACGCGAACTCGGCGAGATCGCCCAGCGCGTTGTATGTCTCGGTGTCGCGGGTCGTGAAGATCTGCGGCGGGCACTCTTTCATCAGCGATCGGCTAAGCTCGATCGTGCCCGGATCGTACTGCATCATGCCTGCAGCCAGCACCATGATCTTCGCGCCCTTCTCGTGCTGGGTACGGATCAGATCCGAGACGATGCCGTTCATCTCCGGGCGGACATACGGCCCAAGGATGACGATCGCGTCCAGATCGAGGTGCTTGGCGTAATCGAGCGCGTTGTCGGGGTTGCCCGCGCTGGTGTTCCAATAGCCAGGCTGATCACCAATGGGGAAGACATGGGCACCGGGGTAGGCCTGCTGGAGGGCATAGACCGCCCCGAGCTGGAAGAAGGCGTTGCCGATGTTCGTCGACCAATACCCGGTCAGCACACCGATCCGGGGGCTCTTGGCGGTTTTGGGGTGATACTGTGACATGATGCTCGCTGGGTGAGGAGGTTGCTTGCGTTGAGTGCCGATATCGGCGATTTGGAGTCCTCAAACCAGTCGGTTCAGAGGCGACATGGGATCTCGCGTCGGAGCCCGTCCTGAGCCGGAAACGCGTCTCAAAGCCGGGAAATTGGTTTGACCGAACTTTTCAGCAGGCCGATAGTAGAGAGCGTGTCGAGCGCGGTGAACCCTTCTCCTGCAATCCTAGATGAATTCACACGAACCCAACCCGAACGGATCGAGCGAGCCACGCATCGACGAGCCGCCACGCAAATCGCCATGGTCGCGTAAAGCCAAGGTCCTGCGGCTGCTTTGGGCCATCGCCGAGATCACCCTCTGGCGGTTCTCGCCCACGCCGATGTGGGGTTTTCGTCGTATGCTGCTGCGCAGCTTCGGCGCGAACATCGGCAGCGGCGTGAAGGTGCACCCCAGCGTGAAGGTCATCATCCCCTGGAATATCGAGCTGGGTGACGGCGTCGTTGTGCATGAGCGTGCCATCCTGTACGCTCTGGGGAACATCAAGATCGGAAAACAGACCGAGATCGGGCCGATGGCCCACATCTGTGCCGGCACCCACGACTTCACCAGTCCGGCGTTCACACTGCTCCGCCAGCCCATTACGATCGGGCAGGATTGCCTCATCGGGATCGCGGCATTCGTTGCGCCCAACATCGTTCTCGCGGATGGGACCGTGCTCGAGCCACGAACCGCGGTGTACGCGAATACCGAGCCCAGCACGGCCTACATCGGGAACCCGGCCAAGGCCGTCTCGCAGCCCAGCGCCCAGCCCGAGGCGGTCTCGGCATGACGAGGATCTGGGCTCCATACACCAACGCCAGGCGTGGTGCCCGCGCCGCGATGTGGCGGCTTGTGTCCTGCACCCTCTATCGCCTGATCCCCAGCCCGGCCTACCGGCTTCGACGCGCCGTGCTCGCCATGTTCGGGGCCAAGCTCGATGCCACCTCACGCGTGCGCGGCGGTGTGCGGATCAGCGAACCTTGGAACCTGCGGATGGGACGCAAAAGCTCCATCGGCGAGGGTGCCACACTCTGGGCCAGCGCCCCGATCACCATCGGCGCCCGCTCCGTCGTCAGCCAGTACTGCTTCGTCAGCAGCGCCGTGCGCGAGGGGATGCAGGAACACCCAGAGCCCATCGAGATCGGTGATGATGTGTGGATCGCTGCAGAGAGCGTGGTCGTGGGCGGCGTGCGCGTCCCCAACGGAGCGCTGGTCGGTGCCCGCTCGCTCGTGAGTGGGCCGCTTGAAGCATGGAAGATCGCGACCGGTCACCCCGCCCAATCCCGCCGCGAACGGGCGTATCAGGGGGTGAAGTCGTGAGCGACACGCCTGCAAGGACCAGCCCGCACAGCTTTAAGAACCGCATCATGCGCGTGATTTGGGGCATCGTTCAGGCGACGGTCTTCCGCTTGTCGCCTCGCCCGCTGCACGGGTGGCGCAACATGCTGCTTCGGATGTTCGGCGCGGACTTGCACCCCTCAGCGCGCGTGTACCCCCGTGCCACTATCTGGGCACCGTGGAATCTCAGCATGGGCGAGCGGGCCACGATCGCCGACGATGTCGATTGCTACTGCGTCGAGCGGATCACGCTGGGTGAGCGCGTCGTCGTGTCGCAGTACAGCTACCTGTGCGGGGCGACGCACGACTTCGAGCTCCGCCACCGCCCGCTGATCCCGATGCCCATCACCATCGGTGCGGGGACCTGGATCGCGGCCGATGTCTTCGTCGGGCCGGGCGTGACGATCGGTGAGGAATCGGTTGTCGGTGCACGATCGAGCGTGTTCAATGATCTTCCCGCGTGGAAGGTGTGCGTCGGCTCGCCCGCCAAGCCCATCCGCGATCGCGTGATGAAGGACGATCCCGCACCGGAGGGTTCGGCATGACGATCTCGATCTTCATCCAGACGCTCAACGAGGAGCAGAACCTGCCGGGCTTGCTCGAATCGGTGTCGTGGGCCGACGACATCGTGGTGCTCGATTCGCTCTCGAGCGATCGGACGCGTGAGATCAGTGAGGCCGCCGGCGCCCGCTGGTTCGAGCGGGCCTACGACGGGCGCGGCAACCATCAGAACTGGGCGATGGAGCACATCGAGTTCAAGCACCGCTGGGTGTTCTACCTCGATGCCGACGAGCGGATGACGCCCGAGCTACGCGCCGAGATCGAATCGATCGCTGCGGCCTGGGAATCAGGCGAGATGTCGATCGAGAAGAGCGATCCGGTCGCGTACTACTGCGGCCGCAAGAACATCTATAAAGGCCGCTGGCTCAAGCACGCGATGCCGCCGGGCAACATCATGCGGTTCTTCCAACCACCCAGGATCCGCTTTGCGCGTGATGCCAACCCGGTGCCCATGGTGGACGGGCAGATCGGCTATCTGCGCAAGCACTTCATCCACTACAACTTTTCCAAGGGCATCCGCGAGTGGATCGAGCGCCACAACCGCTATTCGACCTACGAAGCGAATGAGACGATGAAGGCGCTCGCGGACAACCCGGTGAAGCTCGGGAATCTGTTGTCAAGCGATCGCAATACGCGTCGGCTTGAGCTCAAAAACATCTCATTCCGGATGCCGTGCCGCCCGCTGCTCAAGTTTGTCTACATGTATGTGCTCGGGCGTGGTTTCCTCGACGGACGGGCCGGTTGGACCTACTGCCGGCTGCAGGCGATGTACGAATATATGATTGTGCTGAAGGTGCGTGAGCTGAAGCGCCCCGACCTCGTCGCCGCGGACCGCGGCGAGGGCCGCTCAACCAGCGACAAGGAGGAGACTTGAAGCAAGCACTGCTGCCATACCTGAGAACCGCCAAACTGCTCAAGCTCCGAGCGGGCGCGCGATTCCGCTGCGTGATGCCACACGCCGAGCGAGATCGCCTGCCTGTCCGGTTTATCGTCGGATGCGGGCGATCGGGAACGACCGTGCTGGGGCAGGTTGTCTCGATGAATCCCCGCGTCAACTACCTGCGGGAGCCATACCACCTCTGGCAAACCATCGACACCCGGATGGATGTGACCGGGCTGCACTCATCTCCTGACGAAACACAGCTCTTCTTCGAGCGAAAAGACTCCACACCCGAGGCGCGGGCGAAGTTCGACAAACTCATCGCACGAAGCGGCAGAGCGCACGAGCACGAGTGCGTGATCGAGAAAACGCCACACAACGCAGCCAGGCTTGGTTGGATCAGCACAGCGGTTCCTCAACCGAGTGTTCTTCATCTGGTCCGCAACGGGCTCAGTGTCGTCCGTTCGATCGGACGCATCGCGTCCAAGCCCTACTACCGGCTTGGCTTTAAGCCCAGCTACAACCAGTGGTGGGGGACGCGTCTGAGCAAATGGAAGAAGCTCAGCCGAGAAGCCAGCGCTCGCGGCTATTTCCCCGATGAAGTAAGTCAGTTGCAAACGAATGAGCAGCGTGGTGCCTACGAGTGGCTTGTGAGCATCGGTGAGATCGATCGCTGGCGGGAATCGCTGGGAGATCAGCTTCTCGAGGTGACATACACGGATCTGACGATGAAGACGGAGGAGACATGCGAGCAGATCGCAGCACACTTTGATATTCCCTGCAACAAGCGGTGGGTAAGCCGAGCAAACGAGATACTCAACCAGGAACACCTCAACCCAGGGAGCACGCTGCGACTTCCCCGGCACATGTGCGATCGATTCAACGAGTATCAGCGGCGCTACGGGTTTACAGGGCGCGCCGAGCCCATCGGAGTGATGGGATAACATGAAAATCTTGCACTTCAAAATGACAATGCGCCTCGAAGAAGGCGGCGTGGTCAAGGCCGTGCTCGACCTGATGTCCATGGGCATGCGGACCGACGAGATCGGTCTGGTGACAACCAACCCATCCGGAGTTCCGAAAGATTGGTCTGAAGGTTCCGCGGAGAATGTTCATATCCATACGCTCGAAGCGGCCTCGGGAGCCGCGGGGACGCTGACGAAACAACAGCGCCAAAGTATCGAAAGAGTCATGAGCGGTTACGACGTCGTCCACCTGCACTCCATGTGGGGCATGGCCAACCCGCAGGTCGTAAAGATTTGTCAGAAACTGGGCAAGCCCTATGTGCTGAGTGTGCATGGGATGCTCGACGACTGGTGTATGACACAGCGCCGTCCAAAGAAGATCTTCTTCCTAAAGACATGGGCAAGGAACCTGCTGCGTGACGCGAGCGTGATCCACTGCACCGCGCAGGCCGAGCTCGAGCAGGCGTCCAAGTGGTTCGATCCCGGAAAGGGCATGGTCGCGCCGCTCCCGTTCGATCTCGATGAGTACGCGCAGCTCCCGGATGAATCGCTCGCATACGAATCGTTCCCTTCGCTCGATCGAGAGAAACCCAAGGCGATCTTCCTGAGCCGGATCAACTATAAAAAAGGTGTCGATCGGCTCATCGAAGCGAGCGCACTCCTGCATCAATCGGGATTCGATCACCAGCTGATTATCGCGGGCACCGGCGAGGACGAGTATGTCGCCCAGATGAAATCACTCGTGGACCAAAGAGGCATCGGGGGGTCTACATACTTCGCGGGCTTCGCTTCGGGTGCACCAAAGGTTGCGTTGCTTCGGGCCGCGGACCTCTTCGTGCTGCCCACGAGCCAGGAGAACTTCGGATTTGTCTACTTCGAATCACTCGGTGCCGGGACGCCCGTGCTGACGACGAAGGGGACCGATACATGGCCCGAGCTCGAATCGTCCGGCGCCGGTATCATCGTCGACAACACACCCCACGCCTTCGCGGACGCGATGCGCGAGCACCTCAGCGACACGGCTCGACTGCGCCAGATGGGACAGCGTGGACGAGACTGGACGTTCAGCACCTTCAGGCCCGAAGCCGTCTCCGATTCCATAAGAGCGCTCTACACCCGCGCGATGGGGGGGGCGAGGTGAACCTTCCCGGCCTGCTCATTATCGGTGGCATGAAGTGCGGCAGCACCACGCTGTACCGTGACCTGGGCACATCTCCATCGATCTTCTTCCCGCTCGATAAAGAGCCGGGCAACCTCACCAGAGACGATGTCCTCACTGAAGGCGGGCTGCGTGCCTACGCGTCGATGTTCGACAACGCTCGCCCTGGGCAGATCTGCGCCGAAGCATCGACGAACTACACCAAACGCCCGACCTTCGAGGGGGTTGCCGAGCGTGCCCATCGCGTGCTGGGCAGCGATCTCAAACTCATCTACATCATCAGGAACCCGAGAGAGCGGATCTCCTCGCACATCAATCATGCTCTTGCGAACGGCGAGTTCACACCAGCACCACAAGATCAGCTCATCGCGGCACACCCCGAGCTGCTGCAATATACGGCCTATGCCCACCAGATCGAGCCCTGGCTCGACCGGTTCGGGACCGGAAACATCCGCGTGGTCCGTTTCGATGATTACACGTCAAACCGGCGGGAGCGTTGTGTCCAGCTCTGGGAATGGATGGGCGCTGAGCCCAACCCGGACGCGATCGACGAACAGCGAGCCTTTAACGCCTCGTCCAGCAAGCCGGTCGCGAAAGGTCCATTCGGCTGGGTTCCCAGGAACCCCGTGTACCGGCGTGTCGTACGCCCTATGTTGTCTAACGCCGCCCGCGATCGCGTACGGCACGCCCTGCTGCCCAAAAACCGTGTTGAGAGGGTCGATATCGGGGATTCGCTCGCTCGGGTGGTGATCGAGGATCTCCGCGAAGAACCAGGTCGTATGGCATCGATCTCAAGTGAGTGCCTGCTGGGCCCCGATGTCGATTGGGAGAGCTGGTACATGGCCAACACCCCCGCCTCGGAGGTCCAGGGTTGATTGCATTCCTCAACTTCATGTTCGTGGTTCTCGCGATCCTGATCATCGCCCTGATGATCATCGATGCCGTACGCTACAAGGTCTACCTGATCTCTGTTCGGAACACCTTCCTTGTCGGGTTCATCGTGTTCCAGGTGACAAGCCCGATCTATACCCTTGCAACGGGCGATAACGGGCAGTTTGAGCTCTCCGACCCCGAGGGTTCCGGCCTCACATTCCTGATCTGGGCCAGTGTCTTCTTTGGCGTGTTCTATCTCGCCTACCCCAGGCTCCCACTGGTCAAAGGGTTTGTGAAGATCCTGCCGATCACGCGATTTAAACCCGGTGCGAGCCTCAATATCGCGATCGCGGTGCTGCTCACCATCATCGCCATCGGGCTGCACTTCGGTGTCAATGTGCCACTCGTGGGTGTGCTCGCTCGTTTCCTCGCCATCTCCTTCGCGGCGATCGCAAGCGGGCTCGCGGCATGGGTATGGGCTCCCCGCCTGTACAACCCTGTCTACGCGATGATGAGCTTTGTCATCGTCTCGATCAACTGCCTTAATGTGATCACCGGCTCATTCGGGCGGCGTGAGCTCGTTGCGGTGCTTGGGTGCTTCATGTGGGGCATGTTCTACTCGAAGTGGAGAGAAGCGCGCCCGCTGCGAGCCGTGATGACACTGGTTCTGATCGGGTTCATCCCGACCGTCCTGCTCGCGCTGTATACAAGCGTGCGATCCGCATCGGAGCACGATCGGAGCGCGGGCGAGCATATCAGGGCGATCATGACCGAGGGCAGCGTGAGTGAAGGAATGATGCTGCTGCTCAACGGGCAGAGCGCCGGCGGGCGCTCCATGTGGCTCATCGAAAACTTTCCCGAGAACTTCGAGCAGCGCCCGCTCTTCACGATGCGATATGCGTTCATGCTTCCGGTTCCTCGGGCAATCTGGATCGGGAAGCCTCCCCCGCTTGCCAAGCAGATGCCCTATCTCGCCAACATGCTCAAGGTGCATCGTGATCGCCTCACGGTGGGACCGGGGATCGTCGGGCACGCAGCCGCGGAGGGGGGTTGGTACGCGCTGATCATCTACGCGATCATCCTCGCCTATGTGTGCCGGTTTTTCGACGAGGTGCTCATACGAAGCATCGACAACCCGCTGATCGTGCTCCCCATGGGTTCTGCGCTCGGGCAGGTGCTGGGTATGCCCCGAGGCGAGACCGGTGTGTTCATGTTTATCCTCGTGTTCTCCGTCGTCGGCTCCTACATCTGTCTCGTGATCGTCTCCAAGTTCCTCACGATGTTCGGATTCGGCAGTGAGCAGGATCTGGAGTACCTCGACGAGTGGAACAGCGTAGCAGAAGACGGATTCGAGTATGACGACCGGGATGCTCAAGATATCTACGACGCCGAGCACGCTGGATTCCAGCGACCGAGCGGGGCAGACGCCTAAGAAAGTAGCGGTCCATGGCCTCTGAACTCGGCAAAGGGCTCCTGCGAATCACGAGCAACTACGCGCGGCTGGTCTTCATGGTGTCGATGGGCATCGTGCTGGTGCCGCTCGTCCTCAACGGCGCGACCGATATCGGGTTCGGGCTCTGGGGCATGCTCGGGGCAACCGCAGGCTTCGGGGACATGTTCAAGGAGATCGTGCAGACGAGCATGAACCGCGAGCTGGGCGACGCGTACCACCGCGGCGACGACGCCTACTTCAAGAAGGTCATCAATAGCGCCTTTGTCGTCTCCGTGACATCGATGTTCTTCGGCGTCTGTATCTACGCCGCCATCTACTTCTGCCTGCCGCTGCTCAACATCGAGGCGTCATGGATGACCACGGCCAGAACGATCGTGATCTTTCAGGGCATCTCGTCGGCGGTTGCGATAGGTGCCGCGCCGCTCTTCAATATGTACATCGTCTCGGAACGCATGGGCATGTACAACGCGTGGCTCGTGGCCGAGCGTTCCAGCTACCTCATCGCGGCGATCGTCTGGGTCGTCCTCTTCCCGATCGATGACCCGCAGGAAACACTCGTGCGGTTTGCCATCACCGGGGCGCTCTGCGCCGTGTGCGTGGTCACGCTCGCCTCGCTCGTCATGCTCTTCCTCGATCGACGCACGCTCCCCAAGCCATCGCTGGCCGACCGGACGGAGATCGTGAGCATCGTCAAGACCAGCGGCTGGAACGGCGTCGTCAGCGCTGCCCTCAACATGCACATCCGCCTCGATCAACTGCTCGTCAACCTCTGGTTCGGGCTGGCGGGCAACGCGGTCTTTGTCGCGGCGGTCCGGCTCGCGTCCTACATCAGGATGATCACGGTGGGTATGACCGACGGGCTCGATGTCGTCGCGGCCCGCCTCTCAAGCCAGCAGCAGGGTGATCGGCTGACAACGCTCGTCCCACGCGTGACCAAGATGCACGCCATGATCGCGATCCCCGCCGCGGTGTTCGTCCTGGTCTACGCACCGCACCTGCTCGAGCTCTGGATCGGCAAGCAGCTCGACGATGCCCAGCTCCAGCGATGCGTGACCACCGTTCGCATCCTCGCCATCGGCATGTGCGCCAGGGGCATCTCGGACGGCTGGATCCGCCTGCTCTACGGCGCCGGCTACATCAAGCGCTACGCGCCGGTGATCCTGATCGGCGGGCTCATGAACCCCATCGTCGCGTTCACGTTGTTCCGATCGCTCCACGCCGAGCAGCGCGCGGGCGAGGTATGGTCCTCGTTCAACGCGCCTGCGATCGCTTTCGCCAGCATCTTTATGACAGCGCACCTGCTCTGGATCCCGAGGGTTGTCAGGCGCTGCCTGGGTGTCAGTGTCAGAACGCTGGTGAAGCCAATCATTCGCCCGGCCATCATGGGTGCCTGCCTGTTCGTGTTCGGTGCAACCCTCACCCACTTTTACCACATACACACCGTCCTCGACCTTGGTGTTCATGTTGTCGCCATCAGCGTGGTAGGTGTGGTGCTGCTGCTCGTTGTTGTTGCTGATCAGCGCGATCGTGGGCTCGTCGGTGGGATGCTCGGAAATGTCCTGAGCCGGTTCAGAGGCCGGGAACAAGCCGAAGGTCAGTGACGATCGCTTTGTGATCACTCCCAAGCACACCGATCCGATCCCACGCGACCGTGCGCATCCCCCGGGTCCAGATCCCATCGATCTCGATCGTAAGCACGCCGGGAACACCCGCGTCTACTGGATAACTGCCACCGAGCCGGAGCAGCGGCTTACTGATCCGCAGACCGGAAGAACGAACTCGCCGTGCACGAAGCTGTGCCGGGGCACTGTTGAGATCCGCGCCGATCACAACCCGATCCGGATCGATGCTCGCCAACGCTTCGAGTTGTTTGTCGACGGCTTCATTCCCCGCATGCCAATCATCGCTACTCCGCGGCGATCGCGGATGGAACTGCCCCGCGAGAAAGCGACCCGCAGGGTGCTCAACATAGGTGAAGAGAAGGTGTTGCTCGGTATCGGGATCAAGAGCCAGTTGCACATCCTCCAGCGGGTAGCGGCTCAGGATCAATCCCTGCGTCACCACGCCGGGCACCGCCATGCGGATCGAGTACCAGGGATAGTCGCTCCCGTCGAGCCAACCACGAAGGCGAACACCGCGGCTCAGCTCGGGCGGGATCTCCTGCAGGATGATCAGATCCGCATCCAGATCCATCAATGACCGCACCGCCTGTTCCCAGAGCTCGTTCTCGGGGCGCAGGTTGCAGCTCACGACACGCAGCACATCATCCGGTCTTTGGTCGTACTGAATGCGAGGGATCGTTAGCGTCCGCCCGCTCACGACGGGCCACGCCCCGGCCCCTGCCAGCACGAGCAGCACGCAGCCGGCATGCCATCGTCGCAGGCACAGCACGACGCACCCGAGCAGGCATACCACTACTGTGATCTGGATCTGCATTGATGCAACTAGATCCAGTATCATCGACGCCGAACCAGCCAGCCAGGCCAGCGAAACCGGCGCACAGATCAGCACTAGCAGCCACGTCAGAACGCCGATGATCTTCCGCTTGCGTTTGATTGGGTCTGCTGCGTGCATGCATGCACTATCGTGCCGATCGGTGCTCGGCATCTAGTGGCCAACGAAAAACGGGCGACCCGCATGGGCCGCCCGCTGTAAATCGATCACTTCAGATCGGGATCAGTTATCGCGGTAGAGGTAGCCCGCGTCGAGCGCCTTGCCGACACGCACTGAGATCTCCTCGAGGTGTGCCCGCGTGTAGCTGTCGAGCTTGTCGCGGTTCTTGAGCACGCCGTCGACGCCCTCCTTGATCCGACGCAGGTGCATCGTCGCGAGCATCTTCACCGGCTTGGCCGACGAGTTGAACCCGCTCTGGGCAAACGACATATCCAGCAGTCGGTCCAGGTGCTCGCGCTGCAGGTTGCGACGCAGCGACGAGATCATGGGCTTGCGATCGCTGTAACCGCTGCCGATGTCCTCGCCCAGCTCGCTCCAGATCGACTCGGTCACGCTCTGCATGAGCTCCGCGAGCGTCAGGGCGTCCTGATCCGCCGGGACGAACAGCTCGTAGTCATACACGCGCTGCACCGTCTGGGGGTTCAGGAGCATCGTCAGGGCCGAGGCCTGCATGCCCATCACGCGATCGTGGATCGGCAGCGCCGCGTCGGCCATGACCGAGTCCACATCGTCCCACCACTTGTCGACAGTGGTGTGGGACAGAAGCTCGGGGCTGATGCCGAAGGCGTCGTCGTTGAACGAGTTATCGATCACGAACTGCAGGGCCGCACGCTGACGCTCGGCCGGGACCACCTCGATCGGCGAACGATCGCCCGGATCACCCTTCTTATCGCGGTAGACATACGCCGAGCCGACCCAGTTGGCCATCATCGACAGCGACTGCATCTGCGTGTTGAGCGTGATGAGGTACCCGCGACGGGCACGCGACCACGAATCGCCTTCCTTCACGAACTTGTCCAGCAACCCGTTGCGGATCACGCGGACGAGATCCATCTGGTTGTTGGCGTAATCCAGCGGGTTCTCGGCCAGGTCGTAGCGACGCGAGCGTGGGTCGGGACCGAAGGTGTCCTCGTCCGTACCGAACGCGAGCTCCGGCTCCGCGACACGCGAGAGCACCTTCTCGAGGTTCTTCTCGGGGCCGTAGCCGTACTCGATCGCCCAGAAGTCGTACGGGCCGATGTGGAACGACGAGTAGTCGCCCTGCTCCTCACCAAAGCCCGGCATCATGATGTTGATGCCGTTGTAGTCCATCACAGAGGACGACCAGGGCTTCTTGCCCTTGATGTTCTCCGAGTTGATCTCGGCCAGTGAGTAGGCGCTGGAGCCCTTGAAGTTGTGACGCAGACCGAGCGTGTGCCCGACCTCATGCGCCACGAGCTCCGCGAGCATCGGGCCGACGAACCACTCGGGCACGCCGTCGATAATGTCGCCCTCGGGCTTCTTATCGCCCTTGGGTGCTTCCGGAGCGGCCTCGGGCTCATCGCCCTTCTCCTCTTCCTTGGCGGGCTCGTCCTTCTTCTCGAGCAGCGCCAGGTACTCCGGCGGGATCATCGCGCGGAGCCCGGGGTTCTCCTCGAGCTGCTTGCGGATCATCTCGAGCGTCTCTTCGTCGATCTCCGGCTCAACGCTGGCGCCGGTCTCGGCGTTCGCGGCGGCTGCCGCGCTGACCTGCTCGAGGTCCGCGGCGAACAGCTCGATCATGCTCAGGTACATGCGCATCGTGGCGAGATCGAGCGCTTTGCCCGTTGCCGCCATGCACATGCCGCTGACCTGCGAGGCCCGCCCGCCCAGACCGTCGAACTCGTCGGTGCCGAGCATGCTCGTGCCGGGCACGAAGCCGTTCATCTCCGCGAGCTGATCGAGGTGATCGTGCCCGTGCTCGTTGTGCGCACGGCGCTCGGCGATGATGCGTTCACGCTGCTCTGGCGTGGCCAGACGCATGCGCGGATCCCAGCTGGGGTTCTCCTCAAGCCACTGCAGCGTCGCGGGCGAGTAGCCCTCGGTCGCCAGGTTGCCAAGCAGGTCCTCCCAGCGGTAAGTGAACACACGCACCCAGCCGTCGGTGAGCACGACATCCGCGTCGAGGATCTGACCCGTCATCGGGTTCACGCGTGACGGGCCGATGGCCGTCGCCACATCGTTGCTGATCCAGCGGATGAAGTTGTAACGCACATCCTCGGGGTCCTTGTCCATATGAGCGCCGGTGCTCTTGTCCTGATACTGGACCTGGATGGCACCGTCGATGCCGATCGCACGGTACGCGGCGTTCCACTGCTCGATGCCCTCACGGACCCAGCGGCGGTAACGAACGGGCACGGTGTGCTCGACATAGTAAACGATGGGCTCCTTGGGCGGGCTGAGCGTCAGCTTCGGGTCCGCCTTCTCGATGTGCCAGCGGTTGATCAGACGCCGGGCCTTCTCGTCGCTGTCGTACTGACCGAGATCGGTGTAACTGGTGACGAAGAAGCCCACGCGCTCGTCCGCTTCACGGGGCTTGAAGCCACGCGAGCCGGTGATGTGCGAGATCGAGTAGTGGAACTTCTTGATCGTGCCGCCCGCGATCGGACCCTCGAACTCGATCTCGATGTTCTCGGGGAACGCCTTGATCGACGAAACGGTGGTCAGGCTCTTGTTGAGACCGCGTGCCGAGGCACCGAAGAAGTTGCCCGCCTTGTTCACGAGCAGATCGTCCAGATCGATCACCGGCTGACCGCTCGGGCCAGTCGCCACGATCGGAACATCGAGCAGCACGCGATCGGTGAACACGGTCTCCAGCGAGTCACGCGACTCCTGGTCGCCCGTTGAACGAACCGCGATCTGCGGCTGGATCAGCGCCATGCGGTTGCCGATGCGCTCCCAGCGGGTGTACAGGTCGCCCGCCTGCAGCCCAGCGAAGATCTCACCGCCCGCGACGGTCATCGCGAAGAAGTGGTTCTGCTTCTGGTAGTTGCGGGGGAGCTCCGCCAGGACCTCGTTGGTCTTGCGGTTGATGTACAGGTTATAGAAAGACTGACCGTCGGCCGTCGAGACAACCTTCTCGTAGCCCTTGGAGACCGCGCTCCAGGGCTTGAGCCCGTCCTCATCGCTGCTGTCGCCGCCGGGGCCACCACGCCCCGCCATGGCTGCAAGCTGCGCCAGATCGATGCTCTCCTCAGGCGAGGGGCTCACGGAGCCCGGCTCATCCATCTGCGCCATCGCCGAGCCCATGCCCAACGCGGTGATCCCCACCACAGCACTGAGCACGCCCGTCAGCGTCCGCGCGGGTGCCCATTTATTCAGATCCCTTTTCATGATGCACATACTCCCTTGTTCAATGCTCGGCAGAACGCCTCGCATCAGTGGCGGCCCGATTCACCCGGGCGGTTCGTCAGCAAAATGACACAGGCCACACACGCGTCATGCGGCCGATTCGTCATGTCGTCGGGGCCCCTATCGTCGACCCCCCATGCAGGGGGCGAAAAGCGGGGTGCTCGGAGCGCAGAACATGCGCCCGAGGGTCAGGCAAGAATTACCACACCGCACACAAAAAGATTCAAGAATTCCCAAGATACGGGCAGTTTCAGAGCTGATTCTGATGAATCCAGAGCACGATCACCGTCGATGCCACGAAGATCAGCCCCGCCAGACGCACCATGTTGTCCCGAAGCGCCAGCTCCGTCGGGTCGTCATAACGCCCACGCATCAGCAGCGTGATTGTTCGCAGCAGCGCCAGCGTTGCAGGAGCGACGGTCACCCACATCAGGTTGAAGCCGAAAGACTCACTTAGACTGCCCTGTCTAGTAGCGAATGTGTACACAAAATCATCGTGGCGACTCTGGACATAACTCGTGTATGTCAAAAGAGTTGCGACACCGGTCACAACAACGAACATCCGTAGCATCTGGTCGCTGTAGTGCTGCTGCACATCACGGGCGGCCATGGCAGCCTCGTCACCACCCAGGTGCCGACGCTCGCCCAGGCGTTTGCCGAATGCCAGGAACATACTCAGGAACAGGGTCGCGTTGAGCAGCCAGGTCGAGGGGGTCACCCCCACCGCCGCGCAGCCGCCCAGAACCCGGATCACAAACCCTGACGACAGGCACAGCACATCCACGATCACGATGTGCTTGAGACCGCCCGAGTAGAGATTCACATTGATGATGTAGAGGACCAGCAGCCCCATGACCCAGATGCGGAGCTCGCTGGGGACCCCAAGCACGCTGGCGAGCGAGATCAGCAGGATCACCACGCCGAACACCTTGGCGATGCCCAGCGGCACCTGCCCCGACGCCAGCGGACGCTTGCGCTTTCGGGGGTGAGCCCGGTCTCGCTCCACATCGGCCAGGTCGTTGAAGATATAGCAGCCCGAGGCCGCCAGCCCGAAGCCGACGAAGGTGCAGGCGATCGCCAGGGCCAGCTCCGGGCGGGGCATGCTCTGGAGCTTGCCGTCCGCCAGTGCGAAGAACGGCCCGATGAGCACGAAGATGCCCTTGGACCACTGGTGCAGGCGCATCAGCTTGATCAGCCCGTGCAATACCCCGCCGCGGGGGGCGGCTGGAGGTGTCTCGTTGTTCGGGCTCGATGGCGATTCCTGCGTCATATGCCCCCTTTGCATCGACACAACGATGCCCCCTGCCCAAGAGTTCGCGCCAATCGACCCCAGATGCGGGTAGAAATCGCCGATTCTGACCCGCCCCGGGGCTCTGAATGCCGATAGGGTCATGGACCAGCCATGCCCAGCACGCCCGATCCATCTCCGTCCCGCATCACGATTGTCCAACGGCCCGTTCGAGGTCAGGCGGTCTTTCTGACGCTCGTGCTGCTGATTCTGGTCTCGTTGCCGGTGATTCTCAGCGGCAATCGTTCAGGGCGGGGGGCGGCCGACGATTACAACTACCACTGGATCGCTATCCAGCGATTCGCCCAGCAATGGCCCGTTCCAGACCTGGGTGATTATCCATCCGCGACGACCCCCGGCTATCACCTGCTGCTCGCGCCGATCGTCCGCGATGGGCTGAGCCACGCCGGGGCTCAGATCATCGCCATGGGCTGGTCGCTGGCGTTCCTTGGGCTGTTGTGCTCTTCTGCAAGCAAGACACTCGGACGCATGGCGCTGGTCATGATGCTGCCCCTGCTCGCATCCATGTATGTGCTCTATCCCGCGATCTGGTTGCTGCCGGATAACGCGGGGTGGTTCTTCGTGCTCTCGATCATCCTGCTCGCATTGCGCGATCGTTCGCTTGATGTATCATGGGTGCTCTCGGGGGTGCTGCTCGTCGCGTTGATCTGGGTCCGTCAGGTGCACATCTGGGTCGCCGGCGTGATCTGGCTTACCGCGTGGCTCGGCACATCCGAGTCAACGCCGGATTCACTCGCCTCATTCTTCCGTGATCCGCTTCGGCGCAGCGGGCGCACGATCATCGCGATCGCGTGCACGGTGCCCGGGTTCCTGACGCTTGTCTGGTTCCTGGGCATCTGGGGTGGGCTGGTGCCGCCGAGTTTCCAAGGGCAACACCAGGGGCCGAACCCGGCAACCCCCGGCTTCATTCTGCTGCAGCTGGCGATCCTCAGCGTGTTCTTTTCGCCGGTCCTGTGGCCCCGTCTGCGCGAGCTCTGGGCCCATCACTGGCGGTGGATGCTGCTGGCGTGCGTCATCGGGCTGGTGCTGGGACTTGTACCCAGATCGTCGTATTCGCTCGATGCCGGGCGGTACAGCGGCTGGTGGAACTTCATCAAACTCGTGCCCACGCTCGCAGATCGATCGCCTGTGTTCGTGCTCGGCTCGGTGGTTGGCGCGGGCGCACTGTGTGCCTGGTTGAGTATGGCGCCGCGGCGCGATATGTGGATCTGGCTGGGTGTGCTGCTCGCGTTCACGCTGGCGCAGAGCGCGAACCACGCGAGCTGGCAGCGATACCACGAGCCGATGCTGCTGGTGATGCTCGTGCTGATCGTTGCCCGCGCGGGGCTGAGCGAGCCGATGCGGCTCCGGGCCGCGATTGGTGCTGTGGCCCTGGCGATGCTGCTGGGCGGGCTGACGGCGATGAGCATGCTCAGGGCCGAGCCCGTGAGCACGACCACGTTGGGCGATGGAACCGCGGGCATGATTGAGAACGGGGCTCATTTGCCCATCTTGAGCACGGATTCTCGATCTTCGTGAGCGATCGTTCGTATCAAGCAACGCATCTTCTTTGAATCGGGGGTGAATTGTCGGTCAACTCGCTGACGACGCCCGCCGATGCAACAACAATCACGACACGCCCCGGGACGCTTTGGCCCCGAATGGTTATCGGGCGATGCAGGCCGGAGCCCTGTCCGGCAGGAGACACACGCACATGAGCGACAATCGCGCACTCATCACCGGCATTACGGGACAGGACGGCTCGTACCTCGCAGAGTTCCTGCTCGAGAAGGGCTACGAGGTTCACGGCATCATCCGTCGTGCGTCGTCGTTCAATACCGAGCGGATCGATCACATCTATCAGGACCCCCACAACCCCAACCCGAAGCTCAAGCTTCACTACGGGGACCTGTGCGATGCCAACAACCTCAACAAGATCATTGAGCAGGTCAAGCCCACCGAGGTCTACAACCTCGGTGCTCAGTCGCATGTGCGCGTGAGCTTCGACATGCCCATATACACGGCCGACACCGTCGGCATGGGTGCGCTGCGTTTGCTCGAGGCCTGCCGCGACTTCCAGGAGAAGACCGGGCAGCAGGTCCGCTACTACCAGGCCAGCTCGTCGGAGATGTTCGGCAAGGTCCTCGAGGTTCCCCAGAAGGAAACCACACCGTTCTGGCCCCGCTCGCCCTACTCGTGCGCCAAGGTCATGGCCCACTGGGCGACAGTCAACTTCCGCGAGAGCTACGGCATGCACGCCTCGTGCGGCATCCTCTTCAACCACGAGTCCCCACGCCGCGGCGAGACCTTCGTGACCCGCAAAATCACCCGGGCCGTCGGGCGCATCAAGCTGGGGCTGCAGGACAAGGTGTTCTTGGGCAACCTCGACGCCAAGCGCGACTGGGGCTTTGCGGGCGACTATGTCAAGATGATGTGGATGATGCTCCAGCAGGACGAGGCGGACGATTATGTCGTCGCGACCGGCAAGACGATCAGCGTGCGCGAGTTCGCCGACATGGCGTTCGAGGCCGCGGGCCTGAACTTCGAGGACCATGTCGAGTTCGACCCGCGCTACCTGCGCCCCGCCGAGGTCGACCTGCTGCTGGGCGACCCGAGCAAGGCCAAGGCCAAGCTCGGCTGGGTGCCCGAGACGAGCGTGGAAGAGCTGGCCAAGATGATGGTCGATCACGACATCGAGCTCGCATCACGCGAGAAGACCCTCAAGGACGCGGGGCACAAGCTGCCCGAGTTCTCCGGGCACGACCAGTAAGCGACCACTCAGCTCAGTTATAAATTGTAAAGGCCCCGCGACTGACGCGGGGCTTTTTTGTGCTCGTGATCCGGACGGGCTCAGCCCCCGATGCCCCGCGGGTCGGGCCTCGGCGCCGGCGCCGGGCGAGCCACGGTCCCGATCACCGGCGTCGTGCCGGTCTGCTCGGAGTACTTGTCCGCGTCCACCCCTGCCGGCGCACCGCGTAGCACGAACGCGTTCGGGTCCGGCTTGTAGATCACGATCGAGAAGTTGTCCGCGACCGCGATGCTGCCCGAGTTGATGTCCCAGATCTTGACCATGATCGTCGCCCCGTTGGTATTGAAAGTCGCCACGCGCGGCTCGGCGCTGTCCACCACCGTGATCTGCACCGCGCAGGTCGAGAAGTCCAGGTTCTCCCCCGTGACACCGATCGAATACACCCGATTCACCGTGTCGTACGACGCGGTCAGGTTCGCCGTGCCCGATGTGACCGAGCCGCTCAGGTCGATCGACCCGTAGGCGATCGGCCCGATCGGCGCGTGCTGGCTCACCCCGAAGTCGCGCGTCGCCGACCCGTCCACCTCGATATCCCCGAACACACGCACATTGCCGGAGAAATCACCCGCGTAGTTCGGCGTGCCGAGCGACCCGGTGTTGCCCGACTCGTTGTTGAACCCGACGACCGCGCTCCCGATCACCCCGGAGTTGACCTGCCCGAACACGGCCGAGCTCCCGTTCCCCGCCCCCGAGAGCAGGATCCCCACCACCGAAAAGTCTGTGGCCGCGGCGATCAGCCCGATGGGCTCGTCCGAAGCGTCGATCCGCACCGCGCCGTTCTGGAATCCGAAGTCGAACCCGAACACCGTCGCGCCGCGCACATCCAGGATCGGGTCGCTCGTGTTGAACACCTGGCGCAGCTCCAGCAGCGTCCCGCCGAATACGCTCGATAGCGACATCAGCGTACCCGGGCCTCCGGATGGGTTGAGGAAGGTGTCCTGGTACGGGAACTGCAGCGCCGCCGCACGCCCGGCGTATTGCGCCCGCGCGCTCCATCCCACCCGCGATCGCGTCCCCAGCGTTGTGTAAGGTCCACCCTCGATCTCCCCGACCCCGATCTCCAGCCACATCTCACGGTCGCCGATCTCGCGCCAGAACCGCAACGCTTCTTCCGGTGTCCCGCCCATCCGAACATCCACCGTGAACAAGCCATCAACCACCGGCACCACCGGCGACATGAAGAAGTTCTCGTGCAGGATGTCCGACCCCGTCGGGCCCTCGAACGCCTCGAAGCGGAACGAATACATCCCGTTCGCGGGCTGCCCGTTCTCTTCCAGGTACCCCTGGTAGTTGAACGAGCCGTCGTTGTCCGACACCAAGCCGGTCTGCACATGGTCAAGTTGTGTGGCGTCGGGACTCTGCTGGGCCAGGGCCGGGGCACACAACAGACCAAGCCCGATTAGCACGGTGTGATGAAACATGTTGATCGCTCCTCTTCATGCGACGAAAGTGGTTCAGAGTGTACAGCAGGTTCCACCAGATACAAACAGAAGAGTCCGAACATGTATGGAATGTTCGAGGGTCGGCGGCGGGTTTCGTGAGCAAGTTGTTATGGATCGATCTTGAGATCAACGACCTGCACGCTGTGCGATCCGGGCTGGGTCGGGATGATCTCGTAGCGTGTTGCCTCGGTGCGGGCCCCGACGAGTGAGAGGTCGATATGGGGTTCGACGCTCGCACGAACCAGCCACTCGGGCACGCCGGGGATCTCGGGCAGCCATGTGCGTGCCCGCCCGCGTCCGGCTTGATCGAACGCATCGGTGTAGCCCGCGCCAAGCAGTTCCAGCGAGCCCGAGCCGCGCGGCGTATTGAAGTCGCCGATGATCAGGTCGGGCTCGGGGAACGAGGCGCCCGTCTCGTTGTACTGCTCCCAGACCGTCCGCCCCATGCGCCACCCCTGCCCGTCCCACGAGTCGATCGCGCTCCGTGCTTGCCGGTGATCGTTCATCTTCCACGACATCGGGTTGCTGGGCAGATCGACGAACCACACGATGAACGCCTCGTCGTCGACGCGATCGGGATCGAGATCGAACTGCGCGAACATCACCCACCCACGCCCCGAGCTGGAGTGGTTCAGCACGCTCTGGCGTTCGCGGCTGCCGAACTGCACCATGCCGGTGCGGGTCATGGGAAAACGCGACGCGATCATGGCCGAGTCCTCGACGCGGTAGTGCGCCGGGTCGGCGTGCAGGCGGTAGGAATAGTTCACCCACCGAACGCGATCATCAGGCGCGAAGTACTCGAACTGCTCGAGCAGCGTCTGGCGCGATTCGCCCCATGACGCGTTGGCGATGAGCACGATGTCGGCTTCGAGGTCGCGGATCCGTTGCCCCCAGGCCGGCTGATCGATACCCTTGGCGGCCTGGTTCCAGTGCAGCACCCGGATCGTCCCCGGTGCGCGTTCATTGCCCCGTGTGATGTATCGCGGCACATGCCAGACCCAGACCAGCGTGAAAAGCGTGCACCCCAGCGCGAGCATGAAGAGCACCGGTCGCAGGAACAGCCCACCGAGGCGTCGGGCGAGCTTCGCGCACACCCACGAGAACACCAGGAGCACCCACGCCAGCCCGATCGCGACAATCGGCGGCGTCCAGTACAGATACTGCGACCAGTGGTGCTCATCGGTCAGCACACGACCCGCGATCCACGCCCCCAGGATCAATACGCCCAGCAGGGCCGAATAGCGGGCCAGGTGAGGCAGCACACGCCGACGAGCCCAGCCGATTGGGCCGGGCTTGAAATCCTGTCGCACGAGCTGTTTCGTTCGTCGTGGCATGTGGGCTCAAAGGGGATATACGCGATTCTATTGAACTATGATCGTGTCCAACGCTGTTCTTTCATGAGAGAGGTTTTTTCATGTCGCTCAACTGGTCCGATCAACGCATCATCATCACCGGCGGCTCCGGGTTCCTCGGGCGTCACATCGTGCAGGGCCTCCACGCGCGGGGCGTCAGCGACGACCAGATCGTCATCCCTCGCTCGGCCAAGTACGACCTGACCGAGAAGGACGCCGTCGTGGCCCTCTACAACGAGGCGTTTGGGACCGATAAGGCAACGCTGATCGTGCACCTGGCCGCGGAAGTGGGCGGCATCGGCGCCAACATGAAGAACCCCGGGCGCTACTTCTACGCCAACATGGCCATGGCCCTGCACCTCATCGAGCAGGCCCGCGTCGACGGGCTCATCGAACGCGGCGGCAAGTTCGTGCAGACCGGGACGATCTGTGCGTACCCCAACCTCACGCCCGTGCCGTTCAAAGAAGAGAACCTGTGGAACGGCTACCCCGAGGTCACCAACGCGCCCTACGGCGTGGCCAAGAAGGCCGCGTGGCAGATGCTCGACGCCTACAAGCTGCAGTACGACATGAAGTCCACCTTCGTGCTGCCCGTGAACCTCTACGGCCCATGGGACAACTTCAACCTCGACTCGTCGCACGTCATCCCCGCCCTGATCCGCAAGTGCATCGAGGCGATGGACCGCGGCGATGACTTCCTCGAGGTCTGGGGCACCGGCAGCGCCTCGCGCGAGTTCCTGTTTATTGAGGACTGCGCCGACGGCATCCTGACGGCCGCCGAGATGATGGACGACCCGACCCCGATCAACCTGGGCACCAACATGGAGATCACCATCCGCGACCTTGTGCACCTGATCGCCAAGCTCACCGGGTTTGCGAGCGAGGACACCATCGAACAGAAGATCCGATGGGACAGCACCAAACCCGACGGTCAGCCGCGCCGGTGTTTGGATGTGTCCCGCGCGAAGGAGCTGATGGATTGGGAAGCGAAGGTTGGGTTCGAGGAAGGGCTCAAGCGGACGATTGAGTGGTTCAAGGCACACCGGGACAATCCTGAGGCGCGGATGTGATGACCGATCAACGGCAATATGGAATCGGAAATTACTTACTGTTCTTCCTGGATCAAATCGGTGTATCTGAGCAGCTAAAAAAATGGAAAGATTATCAAGGCCTTGTAAACCAAGATCCCAATTGGGATCGAGAGTTTCAGAAATCAATCAAAGATACAGCTCAAATTAGGGCAGATTTCGACGGATTTCGGCACGGGGCAAACCGCGATCACTCTGCTCACCCAGAAGTAACCAACATGCTCCGGACGCATCCAGAGCTGTTTGTTGATACTGAAGCAACTAGAGACATGAAGATTAGCGGGCAGTCCTTCTCCGATACCAATATTTGGTTTGTGCAAACAAGCGATACAGAGAAACGATTATTTTGCAGGCAGATGCTCGGCATTGTACATGGAGCATGCGGAGTATTTTTGCAGGCTTTAAGCCGTGGACAGTTTTGTCGTGGATCAATTGCTTTGGGTGTGGGCACCGATGCACTTCGATTTTTTGGGGAAGAGAGAGAAGAGATTTTTGGTCCGGTTCTTGAGCAAGCACACTACCTTGAATCCAAAGTATCAGTGTATCCAAGGATTGTTGTGGAGGAAACTTTTCCCCGTTATATCGAAGGCCGCCTGTGGAATTTAAACGAGTTAGCTGTCGGTACACGAGAGTATGCGACCAAGCAATTTGAGAATTTCTACCTTAATGGTATGAAAGACCTAATCTCTGTGGATGAAGACGGGTGCCTCATCTTGGATTATGCAGGTAAAAATTGTTCCGAACTCTTTGCAGGGTGGTTTGAAAGTGAAAGGATTAGTCGTTCGGAGTTTTACAGTAAGATCATTGATCTGGTCATTGCCGAAAGACGCCGATTTGCGGTGCATTTGAAGAAACCTCATATTGCCGACAAGTACTTTAAGCTGCACAGATATCTTGAATCAAATCAAGAGTTTTGGATATAGCCTGACTGCTGATCTTGTTAGAGCATAGTAGTCGAACATGAAAATCACCCCCTACACCCAACCCGACACCCTCCCCGCCTGGCTCGCGATGCGTGCCAAGCTCTTCGACGACGAAGACCCCGCGCTCCTCGACGAGGAAGTCCGCCAGATCGCACGGAACAACACGCTCAAATCGCAACCCTTCCAGTGCCTCCTCGCGTTCGAGGGCGACACCCTGATCGGGTTCATCGAGCTCACGATCCGCTCGTCCGCGGAGGAATGCATGAGCTCACCCGTGCTGTATATCGAGGGGTGGTATGTCGATCCGTCGCATCAGGGCAAGGGTGTCGGGCGGGCGCTGATGGACGCGGCCTTCGCGTGGGGACGCGAGCACGGGTGCACAGAAGCCGCGTCCGATGCACGCCCGGACAACACGGGCTCGATTAATGCTCACCACGCGCTGGGGTTCGAGGACGCGGGCGTGATGCGGTGTTTCCGCCGATCGATCCAGTAGTCTTCCTATAATTCCTTATGGCAACCCTCCCCCCCGAACACCAATCCCGCCTTGACCGCGAACTCGACGAGGGCGAAGTCATCAACTGGGTCGCGCAGCCCATGTACTCGATGTTGAAGAAGCAAAGCGTCGCGAACTGGTTCATGTTCGCGCTCATGGGCTTTCTCTTCGGCGCGCTCTTTATCACGCTCGGCGTGGTAGAGCATCTCTATCCCGATCCCACACAGGATCGCTCTGTGTTTGGGCCGATCATCTTTGGGAGCATTGTCATCGCGATCGCGGTGCTGACATTGCCTCTTTTCCTCATGAGTGCGAAGCACACGGCCCGCAACACCATCTACGCCCTCACCGACAAGCGCGCCATCATCATCACCGTCCACCGCGACGGCTCCATCACCGAGCGCGACTACCGCGGCGACGAACTCATCCACCTCGCCCGCAAAGAATACAAAGACGGCAGCGGCACCCTCACCTTCGAGTCCGCCCGCGGCGCGGGGCACACTTCGCAGACCGCCAGCCGCCACCGATTCCAGGCCATCGAGCGCGTCATCGAGGTCGAACGCATGCTCCGCGACCAGTTCGGCAACTGCTAAGCGCAGCAACGACCCGACGCTCCCGCGCCGGGCCATCGCCTGATGCTTGGTCGGGATTACCCCTTCACATCCTCCATCGACGCCCCGAAGTTGATGTGCAGCGCCCGCCCGTCAACCACCAGCGCCGGCACGGACACCACACCCATCGACTCCGCCTCCGCGATGCGCTGCCGCGCCTCGCCCAAGTGCACGAGCTCGATGTCGTAGCGATCGGCGTCGATGATCGTGGTGATGGATTCCTCCGCCGACACGCACACGGGGCAGCCAGCATGGTAAAAGGTTGCCTTCTTCATGTTCTTTCTCCTTTTCAATGAGACTCTTGGTTGCACGGCTCAGAAATCGCCGTCGTTCACATACGGGTAGCTCCACAGGATCGACTGCAGCAGCACGCTCTTGACCCACGCGGCGTGCATCTTGTCCACCTCCTCGGCGCTGTGCCCGCCACGCTCCAGGAACGGGCGCAGGGTCGTGGTCACCGGGATCGTCAGGGCCGGCAGGTGGCGGAAGTGGATGTGGTCGATCGCGTCCGCGTTGTCCGTGGCGTTCTTGCCCACGCGGTGGTGGCGACGCCCGATCTCGAACTGGTAGTCCAGCCACTCCTGGTCATACTCCGCCGCTGCGGTATCCAGCACCCAGCGCTCGAAGCGGGCCCGCACCCGGGCGAGGTACTCGCCGTCGGGCTCGCCCGCGCTGTTGGAGAAATACTTGAGCAGGTGCGGGTTGCCGCCCACGAAGCCGTACCACACCCCGACCAGCTCCTCGACATGCGGCTCAAGCACACCGCGCGACATCCGCAGGTACCTGATGTCCTCGTCGCTCATCAGCAGCGACTTCTTGATCTCCTCCAGCTCGCCCAGCGTGATCGGTGCTTTTCGGACAGTCCGATCGCCCATCGTGTAGCCGGGGATCTCCGGCTCGGCGGTGCCCGCCTGCTGCGTTGCGGCGCAGGCCTGCATCGGCAGTAGGGCGCTGAGCGTCAGGGCGAGCGTGATGTGTGTTCGTGCGTGCATGGTGTCTCCTTCTGTTCGTGACTCGTGCGCACGCCTTGTGCGTGCTCGCGTGTATGATCACGGGCAGTCAGCGATCTATTTGCACGCGAAACAAAGTGCCATACGCACAAAGTGGTCACCAAAGCCCATGAGCGCAGAACCCAGCCATTCCGACCAGCAACCCACCGACGCCGCCTCGGGATACGACCAGACCGAGGCCTTCCACCGCGTCACGGATGTACTCAAGTGCAAGTGGACGCTCGCGATCGTCAACGCGATGGGCAACGACGCCGCCCGCCCAAGCGAGCTGCAGCGCACACTACCGGGGCTGAGTGCCAAGGTGCTGACCGATCGGCTCAAAAAGCTCGAGTCGTTTGGGCTGATCGAGCGGGAGGTCTTCGCCGAGGTTCCGCCGCGCGTGGAGTACACCCTCACACCCCGCGGCGTCGAGCTCGCTCGCGTGCTGGGCGATCTGGTCGCCTTCATCGATCGCTGGGAGCCATCCGAGCCGTGAGCTCGCCTTTCACCACGGCGGATCTTCCCATTGAGCATGAATAACGCATGTTCCGCGACCAGTTCGGCAACTGCTGAACACCGTCCTCATCTCGCAATATTGTGCGTGCTTCTCCGAATACTCCTGTTAGACTGACCCTATTCACAGGAGGATTTTATGATGCGCATGCTGCAGCTATTGGTATTGATGTTCCTTGCCGTTCCCGCGATGGGCGACCTGCCGCCCGCGATGACGGACATGCCCTACGCGCAGGCGATCGAGCAGAACGACGAGCAGGGCTCGCGTCTGCTGATCGTGAAGTTCACGGCCGTGTGGTGCGGGCCGTGCAAGATGATGGACCGGACCACATGGTCCGACGAGAGCACCGTCCAGTACCTCAAGGACAACCACATCACGGTGATCTCCGTCGATGTCGATCAGCAGCCAGAGATCTCGGCCCAGAACGCTATCCAGGCCATGCCCACCATGGTTGTATTCAAGGGCGGCGAAGAGTTCGATCGCAAGGTCGGCGCGATGAACAGCGAGAAGCTCGTGGACTGGCTCGATGACCTGCGCGAGGGACGCACCCACACGCAGGCGAAGGAAGAGCAGATGCGCGATCGCAGGCAGAACCGCGATCAGCTGAGCATGACGGACCGGCTCGCGTTCGCAAGGGATCTTTCCAGCGCCGGCGAGCTCGACGAAGCAACCAGCGAGTATCTCTGGCTCTGGCACAACATGCTCGACCACGAGCCGTCGATGTCCGGCGTGCGCGGCTCGTTCATGATCGGCGACATGAAGAAGCTTGCGCAGCGCCACCCGCCCGCCCGCGAAGCGTTCATCAAGCTGCGCGATGATCTCGCCGCACAACTCAAAGAAGGAGATCGTTCAAGAAAGAATCTCCGCGACTGGCTGTTCCTCAACACCCGCCTGCTCGACGACGATCAGGTCGTGACGGACTGGATCGAACGCATCAAGGACAGCCCTACCGCCAGCGAAACGATCCGTTCGATGGGCCACGAGCTCCAGGACTGGCTTGTCGAGCACGGCTACTGGCGGCTCGCGGGCGAGTCGCTGCGGAGCGCCTCGAGCATCATCTCACGCGAGAAGCAGATGCGCGCGATGTCGGGGGATCGGATGTACGCGGACTTGGATGAAGAACTGGTGAAGCAGATCAAGGCCAGTGAGCTGCAGATGGATATTCAGAAGTACTCCAACATCCACGCGGCATTCCTGGCCGCGGACCGCGATGAGGATGCCTGGGAGCTGCTCGACTGGGTGCTCAGCGAGTACCCCAAGGACCTCGTATCAGAGTCCGTGAGCAACGCGGTTCAGCTCGCGGGCGTGAAATCCGATCGGCACAACGAGCTGCTTGGGTCCGAATAACTAGATCCGATCCGCGCACGAATCGCATTGACATCTTGTACGCCGATCCGCTTGTGGTACCATCGGACCCAAGAGGAGAGCACACATGAACACGATCAGGATCGTCGTCGCGATCATCGCGCTGCTGCCCACGCTGGCCCGCGCCCAGAACGGCACCCCCGCCACCAACGCCTTCAGCTTCCAGGGGCAGCTGAACTTCGAGGACCGACCAGCGAATGTCGCGCTCGATCTCACATTCCAGCTGTTCTCGTCGCCGACGGGAAACACGATCCAGGATGTCGTCTCTCCACAGCTGACCCGCAGAGTCCAGTTCGATGACCGCGGGCGCTTCACGGTGCTGCTGGACTTCGGGCAGACCTTCAACGGCTACCCGGTCTTCAACGGCGACGAGCGCTACATGCAGATCGTCATCCTCGACCCCCCCGGCGGGATTGAAGAAGATTTCCCGCTCTCGCCGCGAGTGAAGCTGGCCGCGACACCCATGGCCGCGTACGCGCTCAACGCGAGGATCCCATCGCTCTCCGAGATCTCCAACGGGCTCTTCGAGAGCATCGACGAAGAGGGCAGCTTGGCCATCAATGTCCTCGACGATGACCTGGGACTCACCATCCGGCCCAACGGCGGTGTTGGTGCACTCTTTAGCTACTCAGGCATTCAGGCGGCCGAAGGCTTTGGTGTCAGCGCCGCAGAGGGCGACCTCGATCTTCTCTCAGCGGGCGGCAACCTGACGCTGACAAGCGTGCAGAAGAACATCACCCTGAGCGCGGGTCAAGGCAACATCGACCTGATCGCCGGCAATGCATTCTCGCTGATCAACGCTGCTTCCGATATCTCGCTCGACTCCAGCGGTTTCGAACTCAATACCTCGAACATCGACCTCAACGCCAGTATATCGCTCGATCTCTCCAGCTCCGCAGTGCTTTCGTTGTCATCAGGCGGGGTGCTGAACATCAGCTCAGTACTCACAACCATCAACGGCAACCAGTTCGACGGGGTCAATTTCATACTCAACGACAACCTGCTCGCAACCGCCAACGCCTTCAAGCCCGGCGGCGGCCCCTGGTCCGTCCTCTCCGACGCACGCCAGAAAAAGAACATCGCCCCGCTGCACGGCTCACTCAGCACCCTGCTGTCGCTCCGCCCCATCACCTACGAGTACAACGACCCCACCAACCCCATGTACCTGCCCGGCACGCAGACCGGTTTCGTTGCTCAGGAAATCCGCAAGGTCCTGCCCGAGTGGATCGATGAATCGCCCGATGGCACACTCCTGCTCACGCCCCGCGGCTTCGAGGCCATGGTCGTCGATGCGATGCAGGAACTCGAACAACTCCATGCTGAGCAGATCCAATCGCTCCAACGCGAGAACGACGAACTCCGTGCTCGACTCGAGCGGCTCGAACGACTGATCATGAGCGACCGATAACCGTTGCCGCTGATTTTCCATTCGTGCCGGCTGTGCCCGAGCGAAGATTGGGCCGACGCTACTCCTGAACTTGTGATACTCAAGACGGGAGACAGCATGATACGGACACCGTTGATCGGTCTTTTCTTCGCCCTGATCCTCCTCTGCGCGACACCCCACGCGATGGGCGCACCCGCGGACGATCCTCAGATCGTGCGCTCGGCGCAGGCCCAGCGTCGCGCGGAGTCGAAGCTGCAGAAGATCGAAAGGGCGGTCGAGCTGACCAGGCGTGACCCCAAGCTCACCTTCTTCGTCGTGTGTCTGCCCGACGATGTGAAGCAGGCAAAGGCGATCCACTCGATGTGGACGAAGGACAACGATCTGATCGACCAGCACAAGCCGTCGGTGTACTTCGTGCAAGGTGATGATGCGAGAACTGTTCTTGAAAAAGCCTCAACCACCATGCTGCCGACTGTTCTCTCTTTCAGGCACGGCCGCCCGTACCACTGCCGCACAGGGGATATGGATCGCGAGATGCTCAACGCATATCTCGAGCTGGCGCTGGACCCTGAGCTGACGCCCACACTCAACGGCGATCAGTACGATGTGATCTATTTCTCAATCATCGAGCTGATCAATCAGGGCAGACTGGGCCAAGCAGCGAACTCTACCGCAGAATCACTGCTGAACTACGAGGTGCTACGCAATGTCAAGAAGTTTTCTTCGAGCTTCCCAGAAGTAGACAAGCTGCAGATGAGCTCTCAGTATTCTTTGTATCTTCTCTATTCAACGGTGCTGACGAAGCGCGATCCAAAGCTGATCCCGATCTTCGATCAGACACGCGAGCTCGCGAAGCATGCGTGGGAACAGAACCGTGACGAGAACATCGGCATCGCGCTCTGGATCGATCTGAGCTGGACACGGGAGCAGCGCGAAGAGGTGCTCGAATGGGCCACGGCGGGGAAAGACGATCCGCGCACGATCAACGCGATGCAGGATTCGTTCCCGCGTCTCTCATCATTGTTCATCGAGAACCAGCGCTGGGAACTGCTCGGGAGATCGATTCGTTCGTCCGAAGATATGAAATGGAACATGAGAAGTGCTATCAGCGTTTCGAAAGAGTTGCGCAGAGATGGCGACAAGGCAAAAGCAAGTCAAGTTATTGAAGACTGTGCACGCGAAGTTTCACTATGCCACGCCGCGTTGCTCCTCGCCGGCCGGGATCAAGAGGCCTGGGAGGTCGTGGAGAACATGCGCCAGATTCTGCCGTCGCGACTGATCGAGCCCTCGCTGTGTGCCGCCGCGCTCGAGGTCGGAGTCGTGACCCCACGCCACAAAGCAATGTTCGCGAAGCTCAATCCAGAGTCAAACGCAGAGCTGATGCGTGCGTTCGCTCAGGCACAGGGTGATGATTGAGTATACATCCCGGCGTCTGTGAAAGATGGATTGGTTCCGTATCCGATTAGAGCGAATCTTACTGAACACTGGCGGGCAGTGAGCTACGCTCTGGTGTGCAAGAGCCCCAGCCCAGAATCCGTTTCTGCGTGAATAACCCGCGCAACCTCGCGGAGCGCAACGCGCTGATCGCGCAGGGGCACGAGTGCATCGGCTGCCTGGGCAACTGCACCCGCTGCTTCGAGACACGCTTCCTTGAGATCGACAACCGATTCATCGAGGGCGAGTCGTATAAGCAGATCCTCCGCGACATGAAACCGGGCAACACAAGCGAATAAAAACGCACCCCGCGAGATCGCGGGGTGCGTTGATTCATGCGTTGATCGAGTTTCGATCAGCGGCGACGGGTCGCACGCACGCCGGCGCACAGCCCGAGCATGCCCAGACCGGCAAGGCCGGCGGTCGGCAGCGGGACGATGTAGAGCATGTCCTGCTGGCCCTCGGCGACGACGGCACGCAGGCCGTGCATACGCAGCGAGCTGTCGAAGCTGTTCTCGTTCATCAGCTCCGAGTAGCGATTCCGCAGCGAGCTGCTGGTGCTGGAGCTGTTGACCTGGAAGTCGTGCCCCAGTGCTTCCCAGATGGCCGCCTGGATCGCGCCCATGCGTGCACGGTTGGTCGATGCCGACTCGCTGGTCGCCTGCATCTTGCTGTCGATCCAGCCCATCGCCAGAGCGTTGGCAAGGATCGCGCTCACCTCGTCAGCCCGGGCCTGCCCGTAGTAGCTGCCGGGGTTGGGCGCGTCGGCGAGATCGATGATCTCGTAGGTCGCGGTGCCCGGGGTCGCGTACTCGGCAATCTCGATGCAGAAGGTGTTGAACGACTGACCCGCGTCAGCGCCGCTCATGATCATGTGGGTCATGTGACCCGCAAGGTAGGTGCTCGACCCGATGCGCGCACGCGTCGCGTCGTTGCCGCCCACAATACCGGTGTAGTTCAGATCGATGGTGGCCGCATTCGCGACAGCCGCCATACCCGCAATCGCGAAGATCGCGTAAGTGCTCGCACAAAGCTTCATGATTCGACTCTCCTCTTTAGGTTACAGATATCCCTCAAACACACCCGCAAACGGGGGGTGTAGGGTAGCAGGGTCTCTCCGAATTCCAGCGTCATAATCCCCAAAGCTAGGGCAATTTCATCGATTTAGAGCGATCGACATGGGTTATCGGTCTTCCTGCTTCACAAGAAAAAACCCGCCATCATGGGCGGGTTTGAGAGATGATGGGTCGATTGAGCCGTCAATCAGCGGCGGGACTGACGCAGGTATCGAGCACCCGCCAGGCCGGCCAGAAGCCCAAAGCCTGCGAAGGTCACCGGAGGAAGGGGGACCACATTCAGGTCATCTTCCTTGGGAGAGAAGCTCTGGCGCCCGTTGATTCGGGTATTGCTGCGACCGTACATATCAGTGGTGTCGCTGCCCTGGAAGCCGAGGTCCGAGAAACGCCCCTGATCTGCAGGCGGGTTGAACAGCACGACGATTGAGCGATCTTCGCCCTCGACGGCCACATCCTGAAGCTCGAGCAGGTAGCTGCCCGGAAGTTCATATTGGCTGGATGCGACGGGCAATCCCGTAGCCGACTGAGCCGACACACCCGCAGCGAGGCTACCGAGCCCCAACAGCATCAAAGTCTTGGTATTCATGGACATCACACTCTCTCAGTTCACCCGAGCATTTCAAGGCGAACCACGACATCTTGGATCCCTACGCACCAAGCACAAAGCCCGGCGCTCCAAATCGTCCCACCATCAAATGTAGAGGGTTTTGCCGGTAAGTCAATATCAAAGGGGGAATTAGGACCTTCCGCATCATGAAATCATCAACTCGGACCCAACCGTATCCCTTGTTCAGGCAATTTTTGCCAGTTTTCCTATCTTCACACATCAGGGGTGGGCGTGCCCAATGAAAAACACACACCCCGGGGGTAATCGGGGTGTGCGCGAGTCTTGGAGATTGCCAGGGATGTGGTCTTACTTGCGGCGGCGGATCGTGCGGACGCCGGCGATGGTGCCGAGCATGCCCAGACCAGCGAAGGCGGCCGGGGGAAGGGGCACGACATAGAGCATGTCCTGCTGGCCCTCTGCGACGACGGCCTTGAGCCCGTTGAGGCGGAGGCTGCTGTCGAAGGTCTCGTCATCCATCAGGATGCTGTAGTAGTTCTCCAGCGAGTTGCTGGTCCGGTAGTTGCCCACCTCTACATCGCTGCCGAATGCTTCCCAGATCGCGGCCTGGATCGCACCCATCTTGCCGAGGTAATCAGTCTGGTTGGTGTCGGCCTGGAGCTTGTTATCGATCCAGCCCATGGCTACGGCGTTGGCGACAACAGCATTGATGCGGTCAGCGATGACCTGCCCGTAGGGTGTGCCGGGCATGGGAGCGTCGGCGATGTCCACGATCTCGTATGTCGCGCCGCTGGTGTTGGCGTGCTCGGCGAAGTCGATGCAGAAGGTCGAGAAGCTCTCGCCCTGACGATCGCCCGAAGTGAACACATGGTTCATGTGACCGGCGTAGTAGGTTCCGCCTTCGACACGCAGTGTCGTGGCGCCGGTGCCCCCTGCGATCCCGGTGTAACGAAGATCAACCGTGTCAGCGAGAACACTACCCGCGGCGACGGCACACACAGCAAACATGGCGATCGAAGTCTTCATCTTTTCTCTCCTGTCTTTGACTCTTGTTGGGTCCGCCCGTTTCGAGCGGGCTGACGGGTGGAAGATACACCCATGTCGTTGACAGGCAAGGAGTTGTGCGTCTTTCTGGCCACGCTTGTGGTGTGATGTATCGATTGTGATGATCATCGCGTGCGATAACCAGCCGGGCGGGATTCGGGGCTCGGGTTATCGGGAATCGAGTCCATCGCTCATCCAAAAACGACAACGCCGATCCCAGGACGACCGGCGCTGCGTGTGGTTTCAAACAAGAGAGAGGCAGATCGGAATGAAGGTCCGATCAGGCTGCGCGGCGGCTGCGTGTGGTGGTCTTGCGTGCCGCGGGCTTGCGGGTGATGCGACCCGCGACGCTCTTGCGAGCGACCGTCTTGCGTGCCGTGGTCTTGCGAGCGGTCTTGCGGACCGTGCTCTTACGAGCGGTGGTCTTGCGTGCCGGGCTCTTCTTGGCCACGGTCTTGCGTGCGGTGGTCGCCTTCTTGGCCGCGGGCTTGCGAGCAACGGTCTTCTTCGCAACGCTCTTGCGGGCCGGGCTCTTGCGGGCGACGGTCTTGTTACCGGTCGTCTTGCGAGCAACGGTCTTCTTGGCGGTGGTCTTGCGAGCGGTGGTTGCCTTCTTGGCGGCCGGCTTGCGGGTGGTGGTTGCCTTCTTGGCGGCCGGCTTGCGGGTGGTGGTTGCCTTCTTGGCCGCGGGCTTGCGGGTCGCGGTCTTCTTGGCCGCGGGCTTGCGAGCAACGGTCTTCTTGGCGGTGGTCTTGGTGGCCGCGGTCTTGCGAGCGGGGCTCTTCTTGGCCACGGTCTTGCGAGCGGTGGTGCTCTTCTTGGCTGCGGGCTTGCGGGCCGCGGTCTTCTTGGCGGTGGTCTTCCTGCCGGTGGTGGTTTTCTTGGCGGTGTGCTTCTTGGTACGGGTTGCCATTGGTGTTACTCCGTGTGCCCAGTTCTCGGGCGTGGTTGTGCTGGGACGCTCACACGCGGTGAGACGACCGATTTGATCTGTGCCGCCACTGGGAATCAGATGGCAACACACGGCGCATCGCATCGGCGAGTGCGTGGGTTCTCAATCGTCGCTGTTTCTGCGCGTGCTGAACTTTGTGCACCAAGAAACACCCACAAGTTGTGTGTGAAGTTCAGGATTTTGCTTTTGTGCGCAAGAATCGCGCGAAGTTGGGGCTTCGACGCTTCACGGCCCGCGACGGCGCTCCGCTTCCTCGAACCACGACTGCGCCTTGATCGTGTGACCCAACGCGTTGTTGAGTTCGCCGGCGCGCTGCGCCATCATCGCGTTCGTCGGGTCGCGCTCAGCCGCCGACTCGATGTGCGACAGCCCCTCCTCGCCGAGTCCGATCTGGTAGTACAGACTGCCAAGGTCGTACTCGATGATGGGCAGGTCTGGGTTCGCCTCGATGATCTCATCGATCAGCCCCAGCCCCTCCTCGATCATGGGCGGGGCGCCCAGGTTTGCACCCGCGAAGACCATCCCCCGGGCGATCGTGAACCGCTCGAAGGGGTCGCTGGCTGTCTCGTACGCCTCTCGGAGTCGGCGTTGACCCTCCTCGATGGTGCTCGGGCTCAGGATCGCGTTGGCGGCCCGCGCCTGAAGCATCGCGTGGTCCTTGAAGCGGGGCATCGTCGTGGCGTGATTGATCCGGGCACGGCCCGTCTCAAAGTCGCCGCTGAAGCTGGCGATCTCCGCGGCCGCAACCCAGGTCATGGCCGTGGCGTGCTCGTCTTCGATGGCCCGCAGAGCCAGCTCCCGCGCTACATCAATCACGCCGAACTGCAGCGCCGTCCGGGCGATATCGATCAGCACCCCCGCGGGGTGCTCCGAGTTGCCCGCCAAATCGGCGGCCTTCTCGAACTGAGCCTGCGCTTCGGGGATGTTGCCGGTGAACGCGATGGCCCCGCCACGCGAGAGCGCGAACAGCGGGTCGTCCTCATAGCCGCTGACCTCCCAGAGCGCCTCGGCGCGCTGTGTGTCGCCCGCGGCCGCGGCGCTCTTGGTCAGCTCGGCACGGATGGCGTGCAGGCCGGGGTGGGCCGCGAGCGCATCGCTATAGAACGAAAGCAGGGCCTCGCGCTTTGCCGTTTCATGGGCGGCCATGTCTTTCTCGCCCTGCTGATCATCCATGGCGCGGAGAAGCACCTGCCCGGCCTGCAGCACGAAGTTATCCGTGGGTTCACCCTCGTCAATCACGCGGCGCAGCTGCGCCAGCGCCTCGTCGTGACGATCGAGCATACTCAGGAAGTATGCCAGTCGCACGCGGTGCTCGGGATCGAGCTTCCAGCCCAGACCGCCATCACGGGGAGAATCTCCGCGCCGGTACGCCTCTACCGCGATCTGAGCCCGCTCGCGCTGCTCGCTCAAAGGATTGAACTCGGGACGGATGAGCGCCTCGGGCGGGACGACCGTGCGATTGAACTGTAGATCCCCGCGCCAACGCATCATCCGGGCATGACCCGACCAAACGCTTCCGACCGCGAACACCAACGCCAGCAGTACCAGCCCGAAGCCCGCGGCCCTGATCCGCCCGCCCTGCTTGAACTGGAACTTGTAGAGGCGCACATTGGCCTGATGCAGGAGCTTGAAGGTCAGCAGCGCGACCATCGCGCCGATGGCCGCCAGCCCGCCCGCCAGGAGCATGGGGACCGCGTCGAGCATGCCGCGCGTCGCGTAGAAGAACCACAGCATCAGCACGCCGGCGACGATCTCCTCCCACAGCGTGAGGTCATAGCGACCCCGGCGCTTGGCCAGTGCCGCCTTGCGCGATGCCTTGGATTCGTTCTTGGGCTTGGCCAGCAGCGCGGGCCTGCCGAGCCCGATCGAGAGCGCGTCGTTTGGACACGCGCTGATGCAATCGAGTGTCTTCATACAGCCCGGGTCCACGACCATGCCGAAGTCGCGGACCTCCTCGCTGACGCGCACATTCGAGGTGCACACGCTGGTGCAGTAGCCGCACTGGTGGCAGTTGTCGTTGACGCGGATGCGGACGGGCGCGAGCGTGTCGATGGGCTTGAAGAACGCGGCGTAGGGGCAGCCGTAGGTGCAGAAGCCCTTGGCACCCAGGAAGTACACGCACGCGAAGCCGCAGATGATCAGGAACGGGACCGCGATGTACCACGGCGGCATGGTGGCCCAGAAGTCCTCGACCATGATCTCGCTGGTCCACTGGTGGATGGGCTCGACCGGGCGGAGCCAGAACGGCCAATCGATGGCGTTGGCCTCGAGGATGGGCTTGAGCACCACGCGCTTGAAGCTGGGCCAGACAAACATATAGAAGCCAAGCCCGATGGGGAAGTAGACCAGCAGGCGCGAGCGGAAGGGCTTGGGGCGGACGCCGAGCTTGGTCATGAACCAGGCGCACAGGTCTTGCAGCGCCACGATGTGGCACAGCCAGCCGCAGAAGAAGCGTCCGAAAAGCAGCGTGGACGCGATGGCGATCAGAAAGAAGATAGCGCCGGCGTTGACGACCCCGACCTCGAGCGTCTCCATGCTCTCGCTGGGCTCGATGGGCGAGACGGTCATGCCGACGATGGCCCACTGGATGAGGTGCGCGATCATCAGCACATTGACGGCGATGAGCACGCCGGCCCGCCAGCGGGCGGTTTTCGTGCGTCCCATCATCGGCGCGCGGGAATCTCCGCACTCGAGCACAGGCAGGGAGACGGATCGGCCGATGCCTGCTGCGGACGAATCGGGGCTTTTGAGGGGCATACGCATGGGCACACTCTATCCGATTGAGCCCGAGACCAGCACCAACCTTCTATAGTTCTTGACCCAATCACCCCCAGCGGAACGCAGATGAGCGATAAGCCCACGAACAGCATGATGACCGACAACGCCCGCGACTGGAGCCCCGAGTCGTGGTCGCGGTGCGCCTCGGCCAGCGAGATGCAGTTCCGTTATCCGGACGAATCGGGATTGGCGGCCGCGCGGGCACGCCTCACGCAGCTGCCCCCGCTGGTCACCTCATGGGAGATCGAGAAGCTCCGCGAGCAGATCGCCCAGGCCCAGCGCGGCGAGCGCTTCATCCTCCAGGGCGGCGACTGCGCCGAGATGATCGACCTGTGCCGTTCGGACCTCATCACCAACAAGCTCAAGATCCTGCTCCAGATGTCGCTGGTGCTCATCCACGGGCTCCGCATGCCCGTCACACGCGTGGGTCGCTTCGCCGGGCAGTACGCCAAGCCGCGATCCTCCCCCACCGAGACCAAGCAGATCAATGGCGAGTCCTGCACACTGCCCAGCTACTTCGGCGACCTGGTCAACCGCATCGACTTCGATGAGCAATCCCGCACGCCCGACCCCATGCTTATGGTCGAGGGCTACATGCACGCGGCCATGACGCTCAACTTCATCCGCTCACTCCTCGACGGCGGCTTTGCTGACCTGCACCACCCCGAGTACTGGGACCTCTCCTTCTTCAACAACGCCAGCGTCTCTGACCTGCGCCGGGCGCAGTACCTCAACATGTCCCGCACGCTCGCCGACGGCATCGCCTTCATGCAGAACCTCGGCGAGCAGCGCGTCGAAGAAGCAACCCGCGTGGACTTCTACACATCGCACGAGGGGCTGAACCTCTACTACGAGCAGGCGCAGACGCGGAAGGTCCCCCGCCGCGAGGGGTACTATGACCTCTCCACGCACCTGCCGTGGATCGGCGAGCGCAACCGCCAGCTCGATGGGCCGCATATCGAGTTCTTCCGCGGCATCAAGAACCCCGTGGGCGTGAAGGTCGGCCCGGGCATGCAGCCCGATGAGCTGATCGCGCTCATCGACGCCCTCAACCCCAACAACACACCCGGCAAGCTGGTGCTCATCACCCGCATGGGCGTAGGCAAAGTCGCCGACAAGCTGCCCGCCCTGCTCGAGAGGGTCCGCGACGAAGGTCGCCACGCCCTGTGGATGTCCGACCCGATGCACGGCAATGGCATCACGACCGCCAGCGGCATCAAGACCCGCAGCTTCGACGACATCCTCAGCGAGCTCGAGCAGGCCGTGGATTGCCACAAGCAGGCGGGGACCGTCCTGGGCGGCGTGCACTTCGAGCTCACCGGCGAGGATGTCACCGAATGCATCGGCGGCGGCAGCGGCATCACCGAGGACGACCTGAGCCGCAACTATGTCTCGCTCTGCGACCCGCGTCTCAACTACCAGCAGTCGTTGGAGCTGGGGTTCCTCCTGGCGCAGAAGATGGGGAATGAATAAGGGCTACGCGCCCGCACGACGCATAGCCCTGTATATGCCCAACCAATGTGCCCTTCCCTCTCCCGGAATCACGATGGTCGGGTGTTTGGCTCGGGTGTGATTATGGACACCCGGCCGCGAAACTGTTGATGAACGCGCTGACATCGAAGTAGTCGAGCACGCCGTTGCCATCGAAATCAACGCTCAGATCTCCGCCCGAGTACGCGTCGATGAACATGCTGGCATCAAAGAAGTCCAGCACGCCATCGCCGTTCAGGTCGGGAAGACAGATCGATCCGTTGCGGAAGCGGGTGTTGGTGATACCCGAATCACGGTCAGTCTCCTGCCAGACAGCGCTCATGCGCGTGCCGCTCGGACTCAGGCGGAGCTGGCTCTCGAACGCGCCCTTATTGGGCTCGGCGACGACATCCACCTCATCGAGCTTGACCAGCGGGGCGTATGTTTCGCCGTAGTCTTCCGAATGGCTCAGGTAGATGTTGAGGTCGATCGTGCCGACCGAGGCGTGCTCGTACTGGTTGACCTCGGTGCCCCAGCCGACCACGAACGCGCCAGGGTTGGTCGGCGTCGCGGGGTTGGAGCTGACGCTCGCGCCCACGATGCGTGGCTCGCGCACATCGATCTTGGCGCTCGCCGGGATGTTCGACAAGTTCTGCGACTCACTCCAGCTCAGACCGCCATCAAACGAACGGCGGATGTAGAAGTTGTAGTTCTCAAGATCGGTGTAGCGAGCCACCGCCCAGTCGGGTGTCCAGCTCCATCCGAAGACCACGAAGTCGCCGCGGATCAGCCCACGGTGCGCGCGGGCGTCCTCGAAGAAGTCGTCCTCGGGATGGGCCGAGAGCCCCATCGACGAGCTGAGGTTGATCGCCTGCGTGTTGTTGAACGCGTTCTCGCGGGTGGTCGCGTCCGGGTCGATCGGTGGGTTCAGGTCCTGCGGACGCAGCCCATTCGACATCGGGTCGTTGGGATTGATCCGCCCCACCCGGCACATGATGTCCGACGGGCCGCCGGCGTCATATGCGCCCTCTTTCCACACCCAGACGATGCGAAGGTCGCTCTGGCTCTGGAACGGGCCGGGCTGCGTGACGAAGCGTACACGCCGCGCGTTCTCTTCGGGCTGTGAGAGGATCCAGCCCGCGCCTCCTGTCGGATCGGGGCTGGTCGCGTCGAAGGCCGAGAAGGTGTGATAGCGGACATACTTGCCCGTATCCGCCCCCTGCAGCCCCTTGGTCTCCTCGTAGGCGACGATGGCGGTTGAGCCAAACAGGAACGAGTTGGCACGGGCGGCTCCCTCGCGTCCGCTCTCGTAGCCGTCGTTGTCGGTCATCGTGAAGTTGTTCGTGACACGCTGCCCAGCCGGGAATGGAGTCCCCGAAACAAAGGCGCTGGTACGCAACGCCGAGTACCAGATATCCGTGCCGTTGTTGACGTTCGCACCCGAGCCGCCCTCGCCCGGGCCGTCGGCGTCGCCGGGTTTGAGCCCCTTCGGGTCCTCCTGCCAGGTGATCAGGAACCCGGCGCTCGACGCCTTGCAGACATCCTGCTTGGCGTCGCGCTCGCCGCTTGTGAGCAGCTCGGCGGGACCCCAGGTGAGCCCTGCGTCGCTCGAACGCACGGCATAGGTTGCGCCGTAGGGCACCTCGGTGAAGCCGAACTCGGGGTAGGTGACGGTACGCTGCGCGCCACCGGGCGCATAAAAGTCGATCCAGGTGATCAGGATGTTGCGCCCGTTGTTGATGATGTTGGGCTTCTCGGAGTCGCCGTAGTACGGGATCTCAGGCGTCAGCGGGTCGCCGTCGTGGTCGGCGCTGATCGAGGTCAGGTTCGCGGTGTTCGAGACATTCACCGGCTGCGACCAGGTCGCCCCATCATCGGTCGAGCGCGTAACGAAGATATCCCGCGCCGGGCGGAGGTTGCCGTCGTACTCCCAGATGTGCGGCCCCTGAGCATCGCCGAACACGCTGACGAGGACGGTCTCATAGCCGCCCATGCCGTCGGCGTATTCCAGCTCGACCAGCTTGCCCTTGTTCGCGTCCTCGCCGTCGTACCCGCCCACGGGCTCGGTCGAGAGATCAAACGCGGTGTTCAGGCGATACGGTGTCGGTGCAGCAAAGCTCATTGACGAACCAGCGACCAGTGCAATAAGTGTCTGTGTGGTAAACCTCATGCCTTACTCCTTCCTTGAAAACCGTCTTCCCCGCCACATTGGCGAGGGAAAGGGCTCAGGAAATTCTAGGCGGCAAATAGTAATAAAACAATACAAGACAAAAATATCTGCTATTTAGTATTTTATATGCAAAATGTTAGATATAACAAGGTTCTTGTTGAGGCGCCGTCACAAATCCACCCTGTTGAGGGTGGCTATAACGCCTGGGCAGCATCGCTTCAGCGGCGTACTTCCCACAGAGAGGCGCAGGGAACGCGATCAAGCGTTGACCGCCTTCGCATACCGCTCATACATCAGCTCCAGCGCTGACGGGATCACCCGCACACCCCCCACCGCCGTGATGAAGTTGGTGTCGCCGACCCAACGGGGCATCACATGCACATGCAGGTGGCTGGGCACCCCCGCACCGCCCGCGATGCCCTGGTTGATGCCGATGTTGAGCCCCTGGGGCTCGAGCGCCTTCTCGCACAGCGCCACCGCGCGATCGACGAGCTTCCACAGCTCGCCCCGCTGCTCGGGCGTGTAGTCGCTGAGCGTCGGGCGCGCCTCGCCCAGGGCGATGAGCAGGTGCCCGTTTGAATATGGGTACTTGTTGAGCATGATCATGCCGTGCTCGTTGCGGTACACGACATGGTTCGGCGCATCGTCCTCGGGCGTGCGCCAGTAATCGAGCAGGAAGCTGCCGCTCTGACTCGGCTTTGGGTGCCTCTTATCGGGCTCCGAAACCGGGGGTGAACCGGCATCGTCGTCCGCGTGGAGTGACTCCAGGTAGCTCATCCGCCACGGCGCCCAGAGGGCATCCGGCCCAAACGGCACAGACCCACCATCACGATCTTGCGTTCCCATAAACCAGTGTAGCACAACCCCCGCCTTGTCGATCCAGAGGACAGCGAACCAGGAGAGACCCCGTGCCCACGCTGATCGTCGAGAACATCATGAGCAGCCCCGTCGAGACCATCTCGATGGACGACTCGGTGGAGCACATCCGAGACATCTTCGAGCGCTCCAGCTACCACCACCTCATCGTGGTGGGCGACGACGGCGAGTGCGCCGGCGTCATCTCCGATCGCGACCTGCTCAAGAACCTCTCACCCTTCATCGGCAAGCTCAGCGAGCGGACCACCGACCTCAACTGTCTCAAACGCCGCGCTCACCAGATCATGACGCGCCAGCTTGTTGCTGTTCGAAAGAACACCTCGCTCCGCGCGGCCGCCCGGGTCATGCTCGATCACAAGATCTCGTGCCTGCCCGTCGTGGACGCCCACAAGCGCTGCGTCGGTATCGTGACCATCCGCGATGTGGTGCGTTGGACCGTCAACGAGCTGGAGCGGGAAACCGACCCCGGCTATGGGCACTCGGGCCTGGCCGCCTGAGATTCGGACCTACTCGTCCTTCTTGAACTCGACCTCTTCGATCGTCGTGCGGCGCAGCACGACCTTCTGGCCATTGATCTCGCCCTCGGATTCCTGCGTTTCGCGCTTCACCTCGTGGCGCTGGGGCTGGTCCTTGGCAACGGGTTTGGTGGTCGCGCCCCAGAGGTGCCCGAAGAACTGCCCCACGGCCCGCGAGATCGAGATATCCTTGTCGTTCTTGCTCACAACCCAATCATACGGGCCAAACCATGACCGATGCCAACCCATGCCGCTGCGGATGGGCCCGATCCGGGCTCGAACGCGAGTACCACGACACCGAGTGGGGCGTCCCCAACCGTGAAGAGCACCATGTCTTCGAGATGCTCACGCTCGAGGGCGCCCAGGCGGGGCTCAGCTGGGAGACCATCCTCAAGAAACGCGACGGCTATCGCAAAGCTTTCAAGAACTTCGACCCCGCCAAGGTCGCCAGGTTCACGGCCAAGGACTTCGATCGCCTAATGCAGGACGCCTCGATCGTGCGCAACCGACTCAAGATCGAATCGACCATCAACAACGCCCAGGCCGTGCTCCAGCTGCACAAGGACGGCACCTCGCTCTCCGAGGTTGTCTGGTCGATCGTGGACAACAAGCCGGTGATCAACCGCTTCAAGACGCTCAAGGACCTGCCGGCCCAGACCGAGACCTCCAAGAAGCTCAGCAAAGAACTCAAAAAACGCGGCTTCCGGTTCGTCGGCCCCACCACCATGTACGCCATGATGCAGGCCATCGGCATGGTCAACGACCACACCACGGACTGCTTCCGCCATGCCATCTGTGCCAAGATGAAGTGAGCGATTCCCAATACCCTTGAGCATGAATGATTCGCGCGACATCGCCTACGACGAGACCCAGCACGCCTGGCGCAACCGTTTCCTGCTGACCATCATCGCGTGCGAATCGGTGATCCTGACCATGATCCTCGGGGCATTCGCGGCCAAGGCCACCGGCCAGCAGCGCACGGAAATCCTCATCGCCTGGCTCGTGTGCGTGATCGTCATGCCCGCGATCATCCTGAGCATCCGCCTGCGCACCAAGATCATGGGCCGCACCCTGCGCGTCTGGTTCCCGCCCTTCCCGGGATGGAAGATCGATCTGGGAACCGTCACGCATGCCCAGCACAAGAAGCTCTCACCCATGGGCGATCTGGGCGGCTGGGGATACAAATGGACCCGCAAGCACGGGCACGCCATGAACATCTACGGCGAGCAGTTCGTGGTGCTTACCCTCGACAACGACAAGAAACGCACCATCGGTACGCAACGACCCGAAGAGCTGCTGACCGCGATCAGGGTGCTCGCCCATCTGCCTCCGGATGAATCAGAGATAAGCACGCTTCAGGGTGCCACTACTCGCGTCGAAGACGCGCAGTAGTGCAGTCGAATATCCAAGAAAACACCACTGCGCCCTGTGGGCGAGTGGTGGCGCCCAGATATTGATTTCAGTTCAGAAGGATCAGAGATCTTCCTTCACCGCACCGCTGCCGCCGTGGGTGTACGAGCCGTCCTGCACCTGATCGATCAGCTTGCAGATGCGATCAGGCGTCAGGTTCTCGTGCAGGTCGTCATCGACCAGCGCCACGGGGGCGGTGCCGCACGAACCGAGGCACTCGAGCTCGACGAGGGTGAACTTGCCATCATCTGTCGTCTGACCCACATCGATGCCCAGCTTGGCCTTGATCGCCTCGGTGCAGGCGGTCGCCTCGCAGAACTCGCAGGCGATGGAGCGGCACACCGAGATCAGGTGCTCGCCCTTGGGATGCTCCCAGTACTCCTCGTAGAAGCTCACGGTATCGAGCACCTCTGACGGTGCGATGTCGAGGACCTTGGCGATCTCTTTCATCGCCTGCGGCGGGACCCAGCCGTAGGTGTGCTGGATCATGTGCAGCGCCGGGAAGAGGGCCCCCTTGGGCTTCTCGTAGCGCGGCAGATAGACCTCGCGCAGCTGCTTCTCCATCTCGGCCGTCAGGTACGGCTCGTCGCGCAGCTCGATCTTGGTGTTCGCGGAGTCTTTCGTGATCCAGGCCATCGGGGTCCCTTTTCGCGTTGCGTCAAACGGAAGTACAGATGCAGCGGGATCATAGCGCCGACCGGCTCAATCGTCCGCTTCCACGCTCTCCAGGGCGTGCATCGCCTTGGCAAACTGCTCGCCCATGTCGACATAGCCCGCCGTGTCGTAATGGGCCGGGTCGCTGTAGCCGTACCCGTCCGTGTTGGTCACCAGCATGGCATTGGGGTCCTCGTCGCAGAACCGCTCTTGGGCGGCCCGGATCTGCTCGCCGAACACCCACATCGGCTGGTTGTCGCCGCGCCGGTTCGAGTCGCTGATCCGCCCGATGACGACCGGCAGCCCGTCCACCCGCATGGCCGCCCGGAAGAGCTCCATCAGCTCCGACAGGTTGTCAAAGTACCGCTCCGCCGGGCCCTGCTGCGTGCCGTCGGACTCGCCCTGCATCCAGACGATGCCCGAGGCGATGAGGGTGTCCTCCTCGCCGTCGCCGTCGATGTCGCGCACCCGCATGGCGTTATCAATAGCTTTGAGCGCGAAGTC
The DNA here is from genome assembly GCA_020427395.1 of Phycisphaerales bacterium. Taxonomy (GTDB): domain Bacteria; phylum Planctomycetota; class Phycisphaerae; order Phycisphaerales; family UBA1924; genus UBA1924. The sequence goes on along the minus strand of JAGQON010000005.1, from coordinate 72,386 downwards.
GTACTGGTTCATGCCGACGGTGCCGTTGATGGCCCGCCTGTCGTGTGGGTCCCAGCATGGGCTGCCGGTATTGCCGGCGATGGTCGAGCCGCCGCGCGAGAACTTGATGATGGCGATGTTGCGATCGGCGAACTGCTCCTGCATCGCCCGCCCGAAGGTCAGCTCGGGCCCGAATCGGTCGCTCAGGCGGTTGGACTGCCCGTCCGAACCGAACCCCACGCCATGCCCGGGCGTGAGCGTGGCCCAGATGCCCTTGCCGCTGGGTGCGTCGCCGGCGTTCTGGTTGTTGCCGTGGAAGATCATGCAGCCGTCCACCGGCGCTCGCTGCTCGTCGCGGAGCTCGCTCACCCGCCCGTAGCCGTCCATGTTGGACTGCCCGCCGAGGTAGTAAACATGGTACACCTTGCCCTGCGCCAGCCCGGCGACGCAGGTCGCCAGCGTGATCCCCAGGGTGCGGACGAATCGGTTGTGCGTGTGTGTCATGCCCCGATGCTAGCGGGAATCACTCGTCCTCGCTGGCCACATCATCCGCCACGAGCACCTCATCGGCCTTCTTGAGCTGCAGCTGATAGGTCCCCCAGCTGGTCATCGAAGCGGCATCGATCGTCACGATCCACTCGCCACGCCGCAGCTCCAGCGACTCGGGCATGGCGTGCAGGTCCGTGCGGTCCCCGATCACGATGTACACCCGCTCCAGCGGTCGCGCGGCGCTGGGCCCAAGCACCCGCGAGGTGCCGGGCTTGACCCGGGCCGAGTCCATCGCGATGACCTCGTTGATCGTGGGGCGGCGCTCCAGCGTGGCCCGGAGCGTGCGGTTGGTCTGGTTGTCGATGCGGACGGTGTACTTGGGGTTGATGGAGCAGCCGATGATGAGCATGCTCAGGATCATCAGACTGGCGAGCGTGCAGTTCGAAAGGGTTCGTGAGTTCATGGCTTCTCCTCCGGCTCGGGCTCGATCTTGAGCTCACCGCTCTGTTCATCCACCACCACACGAAGGGCCGACTCTCGGTCCAGCTCGAGCGAGTCCTGCGATCGTTCGTACGCGATAGACTGCTGTGCGTTCATCGCCTGATCTTGAGGCACGATACGCCCCACCGAAATCGAATCGCCCTGTTGGAAGCGGTATGTCGTGCTTTTGCCCGGTGCCACGTGCTTTGATGAACTCGCGGCGGTATGCCAGGTGTTGTCCCAAGACTGCATGTAGTGCACCTTCACCGTGCTCTCTGTCGCGTTGGTGATCGTCACCGTTCGTTCAGTCTTGAGCGCCGAGTTGAAAACCTGGCAGCCAACCAGACTGGTTGAAATCAGCGTGAACACGACCACAGCGATGCTGCTTGAGAAGATCGTGATCTTCGCCCCGCGTCTCACCGATCCAACTCAGCCGCCACGATGTTCAGCGACCCCACCACCGCCACGATGTCCGCGAGCATGTGCCCCTCGAGCATCTTGGCCGTCAGCGAGAAGTTGATGAAGCTCGGCGGGCGGGTCTTCACGCGCCAGGCGCGCTTGCTGCCATCCGCGACGACATAGTACCCAAGCTCGCCGTTGGCGGTCTCGTGGGCCTTGTACGCCTCGGCGATGGGTGCCTCCCAGCCGCGGTTGGTCATGATGATCTCGAAGTGCTGGATCAGGCCCTCGATCGAGCCGTAGACCTCCTCCTTGGCGGGCTTGGTCATCTTCTCGTCGACATACATATCAACCGGCCCCTGCGGGATGTTGTCGATGAGCTGGTCGATGATCTTGATCGACTGCTTGATCTCTTCGAGGCGCACCAGGAAGCGGGCGTAGACATCGCCCTCGTGCGCGATCGGGACGCTGAACTTGACGGCCTCGGCGCCGTTGCCGTCCCAGTTGTCGGCGTAGCACAGGTAGGGCTCGTCCTTGCGCAGGTCGCGGCGCACGCCCGAGGCACGCGCGATCGGGCCGGTGGCGCTGAAGGCGATGGCCTCGTCGTGCGTCAGCACGCCGATGCCCTGCGTGCGGTCCATGAAGATGCGGTTGCGGTTGACCAGGTTCTCCAGGTCCGCGATCGCCTGCTCCAGATCGGCATGCAGGAAGTGCTTGACCATCCGCTTGAAGGTTTCCTCGTCGGGGATCTCCTTCATGATGCCGCCCACGCGGGTCCAGTCCGGGTGGAAGCGCTGACCCGAGATGTAGTCCACGATGTCGTAGATCCGCTCGCGCGGGTTGAAGGCGTAGAGGAAGCCCGTGAACGCCCCGAGGTCGAGCGCGGCCGCGCCGACGCACAGCAGGTGGTCCTGGATGCGCCCCATCTCCGCCATGATCGTGCGCAGCACCTTGCAGCGCGGCGTGATCTCGATGCCGAAGAGCTTCTCAACCGCACCGTGCCAGCAGATGTCGTTGCTGATCGGGCTCAGGTAGTTCATGCGCGACACGATGGTCACATACTGGTTGTAATCGAGGTGCTCGCCCAGCTTCTCGAAGCCCGAGTGCAGATAGCCGATGTGCGGCGTGCAGCGGGCCACGCGCTCGCCGTCAAGCTCCAGCACCAGGCGCAGCGTGGTGTGCGTCGCGGGGTGCTGGGGACCAAAGTTCAGGACCCAGCGATCGCCGGTGTCCACATGGTCCTTGATGTAGTTGATGTTGTCGGCGTTGGGATCGATCCCGGTGTCCGGCGTCAGTGTGTACGGCATATCAGCGTCCTTGGGGCTCGCTTCGCGTGATTCGGTTCGCAACCCCATTGTAGAGCCGTAAGTTGACACAGACACCCGAGCTGAGACACACTCAATCGCTCACCCCAGACGCCCGCGGACCGTCTTGGCGACCTCAAACGCGTCGAGGAAGGCGTTCTCAACCGCCGGGAGCGCCCAGTTGTCCTGGTTCACGAAGTGCATCGACTCGTGGTACGCCGAGCGGACCAGCCCGGCAGATCCGTCCGCGACGAACCCCACCCGGGCGAGCGGCATCGCGTGCCCCCAGCGTGCCAGGCGGATCTCCAGGACATCCGACTCCTCCATCCCCACGAGATGAAGGGTGTCGCGGAGCTTGGCCGACAACGCCTCCGCATAAGTCTGGATCGGATCACCCAGGAACAGGGTAAAGCGTGCGTCCTCGTACGCGAGTGGCCAGTAGAGCGTCAGCACGCTCGGCTCGATGGGCAACGGGGCACCGCCCGGTTCCCGCGTGAACGATCCGTTGAGCACATCCGTGTACCGCCACATCGCCCCCGCTTCACCATCGCTCATGGGGAAGTCCTCGGGGTGCTCGAGCAGGAAGATGTCGTAGAAATCCAGCGGGATGGGCTTATTGACGACGACATTGGCGACGAGATACGCCCGGCGTGCCAGACGCATCGCGTTGTACCGCGCCTCGTCCTCCTGCGCCAGCCCGGGGATCATCATCCGGGCGATGTTCTTGGGGCAGGCCATCACGACCTCGCGTGCGAGCAGCGACTGGTAGGCCCCGTCGGGCTCTTTCCAGGTGACGATCCAGCGCCCGTCCTGCTGCTGGCGCGTGTCCACGACATAACGCCCCGGGCGCAGGTGCGGCGCGTGCTCGGGGTCGATCTGATCCAGGGGGTAGAGCTTCTCCCAGAGCTTGTCCGCGATCCACGAGTTCCCGCCGGGCAGGACCCAGCGCCCGAACTCCTCCGCAGCCAGGAAGTTCCACCCGAGCATCGCGGAGATCTCTTCCCAACCGGCCGTGAACGATGAATAGCAGTAGGCCTGGATCGCCGCGGCCAGCGCCGCCGGGACGGGCATCCCCATCTCCCGCTCGATGTGCTGGCGCAGACTCAGCTGATCGAGCTCCAGCATCCAGGGCTGATCGAAGGGCACATCGGGGTACTCATCCGTCATCCGGATCACGAGCTTGCGGTACGCCTCGTAGGCCGGGATGTCCTTCTTGGGGACACCCATCCCCAACCAGATGTCGGGGTTGATCTCGCCGTCGATCTCCACGGGCGATGCCATCTCGTCGGCCCGGATCACATCATGAAGCCCCAGCTCCCGATAGAAGCGATCGAGCTCGCCGCCCGGGTCGGGCGTGATGAAGTAAGCGCTGCCCAGCGAGAACGGGGAGCCGTTGATCCGCCCGCCCTGCGCGTTGCCGCCGAAAATATCGTGCAGTTCAAAGACGACGGGGTTGTAGTCTCGCAGCTCGTACGCCGTGGCAAGCCCGGACAACCCACCGCCGATGACGACAACATCGATCTCCTCCGTGGGCGCGGGTGGCTCACCGCCGGGGAAATCGTTCTGCTGTGAATGGAACGGGATCTCACCGTCTTCGAAGATATCCCCCTCGAACCACGACTTGAACACGAACCCATCGATCACGCGGGCTTTGGGATCGAACGCTCGCGCCCCGAGCGGACGCGACGCCTTGAGCGCCTTCAGCGCTGCGGCCCCGAGCGGGCTCCTCCCCCCTGCTCGCTGGGCGACGGAACCCACGACGGATTGGATCGCGCTCTGGGCACCCAGGGCGGAGCCGCCCACGCCCAACGCCAACACACCGAGACCTCCTTTGAGTACTTCGCGACGAGTCGGCATAATGAGCCCCCTTCTGGTGTTGAATACAGTGCGGTATGGTGTGTTGCCGTACCCATCTTCCTCAATCGACGCTGATATTCAAGCGAAATTCGGCGTATGACGCATAACCTACGGCAATGACATCTTTCTTCCAAGAACTCTGGATGATCCTCGTCGAGTCGTCGCTGTGGCTGATCCTCGGCTTTGCGATCGCCGGCATCGTCCATGCCCTCGTGCCCCGCGAATGGATGCTCAAGCACCTCTCGGGCGGCGGGCTCTGGCCCATCGCCAAGGCCTCGCTGCTGGGCATCCCCCTCCCGCTGTGCTCGTGCTCGGTTATCCCCGTCGCGGCTGGGCTGCGCCGGCAGGGTGCCAGCAAAGGTGCCAGCGCCGCCTTCGCCATCTCCACGCCGCAGACGGGTGAAGAATCGATCCCCATCACCTGGGCACTCTTCGGCCCGGTCTACGCCTTTACCCGCCCGATCGTGGCGGTGATCACGGGCCTGGTCGCGGGCCTGCTGATCGACCTGACCGACACCAAGAAGGCCCAGCCCCAGACCACCGATGCCCCAGAGCCGGACCACGACCCCGGCGCGTTCTCGCTGAACATCACCAACGCCGCCGACGCGGGGCAGGCCGTGGAGAAGGTTGAGTCCAAGGGCACCGGCTCCTGCTGCGGCGGCAGTAAGCCCGCAGCCCAGTCTTCGTGCTGTTCGAGCAAGCCAGCGCCTGCCCAGTCATCGTGCTGCTCGTCCAAGCCCCAGCCCGAAACCAAGTCGTGCTGCAGCACGGAGTCAGCTCCATCGCACGAGCATTCCGGGCTCCTCGACAAGACCAAGATCGCCTTCAAGCACGGCTTCGGGACCATGCTCATTGATCTGGCGGGCTGGCTGACCATCGGCATTCTGTTGGCCGCGGTCATCGGCGCGTTCGTCCCCGAGTCGTTCTTCACCGAGTACGCGGGCGACGGCATCACCGCCAAGCTGGTGATGCTCGTGGTGGGCATCCCCCTCTACATCTGTGCCACCAGCTCGACCCCGCTGGCGTGGTCGCTGGTGGCCGCGGGTCTCTCACCCGGCGCGGCCCTGGTGCTGCTGCTCTCTGGCCCTGCCACCAACGCCGCGACCATGAGCTGGCTCATCAAGGACCTGGGCGTGCGGGCGCTGGTGATCTACCTGAGCGTCATCGCCGTGATCGCCTTGGGCGCGGGCATCCTCTTCGACGCCGCATTCGCGCAGTTCGTGCAGGTCGCCACCGCCGCCGAGCTCCACGAGCACGCCAGCGGGTTCGGGCCGAAACAAATCGCCGCGATCATCCTCATCGTGCTTCTCGCCTGGGCGCTGGGCATGAAGATGCGGGGCTACATGAACAAAAAAGGCTGGGGCACGACCGCACCCGCTGCATCGGGCGGGTCGTGCTGCTCGAAAAAGCCCACTGAATCCTCGTGTGCCTGCAACAACTCATGATCGCGACGAACGAGCAAACCCAGCAGCAGGAAGAGAGCCAGCAACGCAATGTGCTGGGCGCCCCCCTCATCGCGTGCTCGACCGACCCACTGACCGGGTTCTTTCGCGACGGCTGCTGCAACACCGGCCCCGAGGATGCGGGCAGCCACACCGTGTGCTGCGTCGTCACCGCGTCCTTCCTTGCTTTCAGCAAGTCCCGTGGCAACGACCTGAGCACCCCTCGCCCCGAATGGGGATTCCCCGGGCTCAAGCCGGGTGATCGCTGGTGCCTCTGCGCCGTGCGATGGCAGGAGGCATTCGAGGCCGATTGTGCTCCGGGGGTCATCCTCGAGGCAACCAATGAGATGGCGCTGAGGTTCGTCGATGCGGAGGCCCTGCTCGACCACGCGGTCGATGCCGACTGATGCTCGCCCGCGAGAATCGTCCATGATCCAGCTCGGCGTCAACATCGACCATGTCGCGACCCTCCGTTAGGCCCGCTGTTTAGGATCCCTGACCCTATGAACATCGGCAGGCTGAAGCTCGTAGATCGATGATGACCACCGCGACCACGAGGAACGGCAAAGGCAGGAGTGCGTGGCCTTGGTCATTGCTGGCGGGCTTCTCGTTGCTGTGGCTGGTTGGGGCGATCTACAGCTTCTCACATATCGAAATCGACTTGTTTGCATGGATGATGCTGGGGCTTTCGGGCGTCCTGCTCGCGGCGACTTGGATCGTTTCAACCATCGTCGATGCAACAACTCTCATCCGCCGCCGCACATCACCCCGCACCATCTCTACACGGCGATGGGTTGCTTGGTTCTCATCCCCATTGATGGGTGGGCTGGGATTATGGCTCGCTTCGACCGATGTGGATCTGCTGCTTCGCTTTCGATTGAGCGAGGCAGCACTCAGGAGTCGGGCAGAGCAACTGATCGCCAGCGGCGAAACCGAGCCCCAGCAGATTGACGAGCGGGTCGGTTTGTTCCGTGTCGAGTTTGCACAGGTCAATGATGACGGCACGGTTCGGTTCTCGATGGGATGGCCTGGTATCTTTGTCGAGACTGGCATGATCTACGACCCGGATCAGATCGTGGCCGAAACTTCACAGTGGCCCGATGACCGCCAACGCCTCTCCGAAGATTGGGTGAAGTACATCTGGTCAGACTAACTCAGGAGCGACCGACCTGTCCCCTGGTCTCTACAATCTCCCATGATCCAGCTCGGCGTCAACATCGACCATGTCGCGACCCTCCGCCAGGCCCGCTACCCGGGCGTGCCGGACCCCATGAACTCGGGCAGCGAGCCCGACCCGGTCCGGGCCGCCCACGAGGCCGAGCTCGGCGGCGCGGACGGCATCACGGTGCACCTCCGCGAGGACCGACGCCACATCTGCGACCGAGATGTCGAGCTCCTGCGCCGTCTTGTTCGCGTCAAGCTCAACCTGGAGATGGCCGCGACCGACGAGATGGTCGAGATCGCCCGCAAGACCGGGCCGCACACCTCGATGCTTGTCCCCGAGGGGCGCCAGGAAGTGACGACCGAGGGCGGGCTGGATGTGCTGGGGCAGAAGGACCGAATGCGCGATGTTGTAGCGCGCCTCAAGGACGGCAGCATGATCGTCAGCGCCTTCATCGACCCCGACCTCAAGCAGGTCGAGGCGTGCGCGCAGGTCGGCTTCGATGTCTGCGAGGTCCATACCGGGCCATACGCCAACGCGTTCATGCGCTACGGCGGTGACATGCGCCATCAGGAGCTGCTCCACCAGCTCAGGCTCGTTGAGAATGCCGGGCGAGCGATCGCCGAGGCGGGCATGCGCTTCAACGCGGGGCACGCGCTCAACTATCACAATGTGCAACCCATCGCGGCGCTGGCGGGTATCGATGAGCTGCACATCGGTCATTCGATCGTTTGCCGGTCGGTCTTTGTCGGCCTGCGCCAGGCGGTGCAGGAAATGAAGTCGCTCATGACCGGGGCAAGCTCCCATAAAAACTGAGCAGAACGAACGCATCGTGCGGGAAAGCTCTTGTGTTTTGGCGCGCATTGGCTAGGATCGTCGCATGGCTGGGTCGAATGATTCGGACAAAGGGGATAAGGGACGACGACGCACGAACCAGCGATCAAGCGGGCCATTCGTGAACCACGAAGCCGCCATCGCGTTTCTCAACTCGACGATCAATGTTGAGCGCGTCCGTCCAGACAAAGTCTCCAGCGAAGTCTGGAAGCTTGATCGCATGCATGCGCTGATGCGCGAGCTGGGCGACCCGCAGGACGGGCTGGAGATCATCCACATCGCGGGCTCCAAGGGCAAGGGCTCCGTCTGCAACATGTTCGAAGGCGCGCTGCAGGGCTGCGGCTACACCACCGGTGTTTTTACGAGCCCCCACCTCGTCGATGTCCGCGAGCGCATCCGCATCGGCGGGCTACCCATCACCGAGCAGTTGTTTGACGACGCGCTGAGCAGGTGCCGCGTGGCCGCGGGCGCGATCGAGAAAGAGCACGGGCGAGCGACCTACTTCGAACTCCTCACCGCGATGGCCCTGCTGGTCTTCGCCCAGGACGCGGTCGACATCGTTGTCCTCGAGACCGGGCTGGGTGGGCGCCTCGACTGCACCAACATCGTCAAGCCCCGAATCGTCGGGCTCACGCACATCCAGCTCGAGCACACCCTCATCCTCGGCAGCACGCTCGAGCAGATCGCCACCGAGAAGGCCGGCATCATCAAGCCCGGCTGCTACGCCATCAGCGTGCCTCAGGACGAGGCCGTTCTCCGCGTCTACCGCGAAAAGGCCGCCGAGGTCGACGCGGTACTCAGCGTCATCGGTGACGAAATCCTCTACACCGAGCGTTTCCAGTCCGGCATCCGCTCGCGCCCCACCGGCCTCATCTGCGTCGGCGACGAGTCAAACGGATTCGAGCATGTGACCGTGCCGCTCATGGGCATGCACCAGGCGCCCAACTGCGCGCTGGTCCTCGCAACCATCATCAAGCTGCGCGAGCTGGGCTACGACCTGCCCGAGCGAGGCGTGCTCGCGGGGCTGTCGCAGATCGACCAGCGGGCCCGCCTCGAATGCGTGATGGAGGAGCCACGCATCTACATCGACGGGGCGCACACGCCCGAGAGCGTTCGCAGCGTGCTCCAGGCCGTGGCCGCGAACCTCGATTACGAATCGCTCTTCGTGATCTTCGGCTGCGCCGGCGACAAGGACATCGACGGCATGCTCGCGGCGCTGGCAAGCGGCGCTGACAAGGTGATCTTCACCAAGGCCGCGGGAAACCCGCGGGCCGTGGACCCCCAGGAGCTCCGTTCCCGCGCGATGAATACCGAGCTGGGCATGAGCGACGCCGCGCCCAGCGTCCGCGAAGCGATTAACCTCGCGGCGAGCGTGTGCAACCGGGCCCAGGACCTGATCCTGGTGACCGGCAGCTTCTATATCGCCGGCGAGGTCAAGGCCCTGATTGAAAGCCGCGCGGCACGCAGATAACCTCCCTTGCGTGCAACCGGCACCAGTCACCGGTCATATACGCAGAAAACCCTGAACAGTCATCCGCCGCCCGCTCTGGGCCGCGCGTGTTCATCAACGATCGGAGAATCCATGTTCGAAAGCATCAAGGTCGCCACACGGGGCAAGGCGGGCGTGCTCGCGGTCGCCTACTTCAAGGGCGAGGGCCTCAGCGCCGAGACCAAGGCCCTCGACGCCGACGGCTCGATCGCCATGGCCGCCAAACGCGCCGACGCCACGGGCGAGCTGGGCAACGTCGTCCAGGTTCACGACAGCAACGGCTACGAGCGTGCCCTACTGGTGGGGCTGGGCACCCGCGACAGCTTTGGACTCGGCAACCTGCGTGACGCCGCGGGCTACCTCGGGCGTGCGCTCTCCAGCGCCCGCGCCGAGAGCGTGGAGATGCAGCTCTGCGCGGCGCTGAGCAAGCTCCGCAAGGGCGAGAAAGTCGACGCCTTCGAGGCCGGTGCCATGGTCGGCGAGGGGCTCGGGCTCCTCTCATGGCGCTACGACGACCTGCGCGGCACCAAGACCACGCTCACGCCAAAGCTCAAGCTCAGCATGCACGGCTGCTGCAAGTCCTTCGACGACGGCTTCAAGCGCGGGCTCGGCTTCGCCGAGGGTGCCAACATCGCTCGCACCCTCTCGCAGACGCCGCCAAACATCGCCACACCGATGTGGATCGCCAACGAGGCCAAGAAGATGGCCCGCAAGAGCAGCAACCTCAGCGTCAGCGTCTTCGCAGGCAAAAAGCTCGAGGACGAGAAGCTCGTCGGGCACATCAATGTCGGCAAGGCATCCGAGAACAAGCCCTGCATGATCCGCATCGCCTACACACCGGCACGCGGCAAGTCCAAGAAGCCCATCGTCCTCATCGGCAAGACCATGAGCTACGACAGCGGCGGGCTCTCCATCAAGGTCGGCGGCGGCATGCGCGGCATGAAGCGCGACAAGGACGGCGGCTGCGGCGTCTTCGGCGCGATGCACATCATCGCCAATGTCATCAAGCCCAACCGCCCCGTCGTCGCCCTGCTCGTCAGCGCCGAGAACTCCATCAGCGACGAGGCCTACCGCCCCGACGATGTCATCGAGTTCCGCAACGGTGTCACCGTTGAGATCACCAACACCGACGCCGAGGGACGCCTGGTCCTCGCCGACGGGCTCTGCTGGGCGTGCGACAAGGAGAACCCCGAGTTCATCGTGGACTCGGCCACCCTCACCGGCGGCATCGTCACCGCGCTGGGCAGCGTCTTCGCCGGCATGTGGTGCGACGACGACGAGCTGCGGGCCAAAATCGAATCCGCCGGCGAAACCACCGGCGAGCGCGTCTGGCGCATGCCACACGATCCCAAGTACAACGCGATGATGCGATCCCCCGTGGCCGACATCGTCAACTCGGCACCCGTCCGCGAGGCGCACCCCATCCAGGGTGCCGCCTTCCTGGCGCACTTCGTCGAGGAGGGGGTCCGCTGGGCACACATCGACATCGCCGGCACCCACGCCAGCGAAAAGGACAGCGCCTGCATGATCGCCGGCCCCACCGGCTTTGGCGCCCGCCTGCTGGCCGAGCTCGTCGAACGCAGCTAAGCCAGCCCATACCCATCAGCACACAAGCCGCACGCGATCATCGCGTGCGGCTTTTCATTCGTTTCTTCCCAGCTGCTGGGTGCCCGTACTCGCGGCGCAGCCGCGCAGTGCGGGCGTGTGCTCTTCTACTCATCGGATCGACGGAAGCAAGCGACTTCCGCACTGCGCCGAAGACGGCGAGTACGGGCACCCAGATTTGGTCTTTGGCATCCTGACGAGGCGAGGGAGTGTCGTAACAACTCACCAGATCCAGCGCAGGCGTCCGAAGTCCGGCGCGAGGATCGGGCCGTTGTCGAGGGGTGCGGGGAAGTACACCACGAAGGCCTTGCCCACGATCAGGTCACGGTTGACCACGCCGGGCGTGTCGTCGATCTCCGTGCGGACCCACGCGTAGATGTCGTTGTCACGCCACAGGCGCGAGTCCTCGGAGTTGGCCGAGTTGTCGCCGCACATGAAGTACTGCTCGTCGTTGAGCGTCGCGAAGTAGTTGGGGTGCGCGCCGCGCGTGACCCGCGTCTGGTTGATGTGGTACGAGATGTCGCGCTGCACACGCACATGGCTGAGCGTGAACGCCGAGCCCTCAAAGTCCCACCGGACCTTGGGTGTGCGGTAGATCGTGGTGTCGGCGAACACACCCATCCCGTCGCGACCGTCGCCCGCGCCGGGGTAGTTCTCCAGCTCGTCCCAGCCCAGCCCGGTGGCCGCGACCGCGCGCTGCGACGGGGACAGCTCGTACGCGCCCTCGGTCATGCCGCCGCACACACGCACGCCGTCGATGAAGAGCCAGAGCGCCTGATCGATGTGCCAGAACTCAACCCGTGCCCACTCGCCAGCCGCAACAGCACCGAACGAACCCTGGTCGAGCTCGATCCATGGCGTGTCCGACGAAGACGCGTCACGCATCTGCACGCTCGCGGTGCCCGCACCCAGATCAACCCGTGCCCGGAAGCTCATCCCTCGCGCATCGATCGTCGGCGACACCACGCCGGCATCACCATCGTGGCGGATGTCCAGCGACAGCGACAAGTCCGAGCTGGGGAACGGACGGAAGCGCGAGTTCGCGTCCTTCGTCATGAACATGTTGATCGTCTTGTGCGTCTGGTTGTACGCGTTGAAATCCGTGATCGGGCGGGTGTCGTTCCACACCAGCGCCGTCGAGCCGCTGCCGCTGTAGCGATAGATCCGCGAGCCCAGCACACCCTCCCATCCCGGGGTGCTGCCGCTGTAGGGCGAGGTGTACTCCAGGTTATCCTTGGGCGCAAAGCTCGAATCGAACACATCCTGGAGCATCTCGCGCTGCACGCGCTCGGGCTTGCGCTGTACCTGCCAGCCGTCGGTCGTCCAGCTCTCCCAGCCCGAGCGGGCCGTCTGGTTCTCGATGAAGGGGCGTGTGAAAACATCGCCGTCGACAAAGACCACCTGCTCGCCGGGCAGCCCGACAAGTCGCTTGATGTAGTTCACATGCTGACCGGGGTTCTTGAAGACCACCACGTCCCAGCGGTGCGGCTCCTGCAGCAGCGGCAGATACTTGAGCACAAAGACGCGATCGCCCGCGGCGGTACGCTTGTTGGACGCGATCACCGGGATGCCCGACATGGGGTCCTGTGCCTCGATCCCGTTCTGCATACGCTCGGGTGTCTGCGTGCCCTGGATGTAGTTCCAAGGCCCGACACTCCAGTTGTAGCCGCTCTGCTCGCTCTGCATCCGCAGGTGCTTGCCCAGCAGCGTCGGTGCCATCGAGCCCGTCGGGATCAGGAAGCCCTCGATCACAAACCCGCGGAACAAAAACGCGAGCATGAACGCGATGATGAGACTCGTCAGCGTCTCCTTGATCCCGATCGCGCCCGCCTTGGGCTTGCCCGACTGTTGTGCGTCTGCTGCCATGCGTGTGTCCTTCGCCCGCCGAGGTTCCCGCTGTTGTTCTCCGCGGAACCGATCTGTCACGAAGCGTCGGTTGAGCCGCCGCTGCCGCTGGCGTCGCCGCCCTCGCGTCGTCTCCGTCGGCGCCGCTTTTTCTTCTTCGGCTGACCGCCGCCATCACCCCCACCCGCATCGGCGGACGAGGGCGTGTTCTCGGCGTTCTGGGGGCTGCCCGATGCCTCCCCGCCGCCCTCGCTGGGCTTGCGCTTCCGCCGGCGTCGGCGCTTCTTCTTTGTGGCGCCCTGATCCTCGCCGACCTCGTCGCCTTTGCTCGGCTCGCCCGCCTGCTCCTCGCGGGGGGCTCGACGGGGACGCTCGCGAACGGGCTTGTCCGCCCGGCGCTCGGGGCGCTCGGGCGCGGTCTTGTGCTCGGGCTTGGTGAGATCCTCAATCGGGTACGCGGCCTCGGTCCCGTCGTCGAGCTTGATCAGCGCCAGCTGCGTGAGGATCTGCGTGCTCAGCACCACGCCATCGCCGTCGGGCGTGCCCACCCGGCTCTTGCGGTGCGGCAGGTTTTTGCGCAGCTCCTCGTAGGTCTCGTCCTCGTAGCGAAGGCAGCACATCAGACGCCCGCAGCGGCCAGAGATCTTCAGCGGATCCAGCGTCGCCTTCTGCACCTTGGCACTCTTCATGCTCACGGGCTTGAGCACCTTGAGGAAGTTCTTGCAGCAGCAGTACTGCCCGCATCGCTCGTAGTCGGCCGTGATCCGTGCCTCGTCGCGTGCACCGACTTGGCGCAGCTCAACCTTGCAGCCGATCTCTGTCTGCAGATCCTGAACGAGGTCGCGGAAGTCGATGCGGTCCTCGGCCCCGAAGTAGACCACGATCCGCTCGCCGCCCAGGAGCGGCTCGGCCTCAATGATCTGCATCGGGAGCCCCGCCCGCTCAACCTGCCGTTTGGCGACCAGACGCAGCTCGTTCTTCCGCTGCTCCAGGCGCTCCTGCTCCTGCAGGTCCTCCACGGTCGCGATCCGCAGCACACGCCCCTTGTCATGGAACGGGTACTGACGACCCCCGCTGTTCTCGATGTACTCGAGCATCTCCTTGCGGCTGACGCTCTTGGAACAGCCCGAGTTGGGGCAGGTGCTCGTGAGCATCTCGCCGATCTCGGTGCCCCGGTGCGTGCGGACCACGAGCTTGGAGCCGCACCCGGGCTTGGCGTCGCCCTTGTAAGGGAACTCGCCGACCATGCGCATGTACCCGAAACGCACCACGATGCTCGTGGGCGCGTTGAGACGCTCGTACGCCTCCCGGTCCGCCTTCTCCTCGAGATAGGTGGCCAGGTCTTCTTCGAACTGAGGCAGCGGGTGGATCGGCACGGTGATTCTTGGCTCGGGGATCGCGGGCGTACAACATCACGCCCGCGGGAGACACACTCTAGGGTTGTCCCAGCGCCCGGGCACGAGCCCGCGCGAAGAGCCCCGAAAGCTCCTCGCGATCCAGCAGCTGCATGCCCTGGTTGCGATCGCCGCGGTAGACCATGAGCATCTCCTGGCTGGAATCAACCACGATCAGGATCTCGTCGTTGCCGCCGTCGGTCGTGATCATGGTGTAGGCCCCGCTCGTGCTCGACATCTCGGCGTGGGCCGTGGAATCGAGCATTCCTGCGCCCTGCACGAGGATGAGCGAAGCGAGCACGCCGGCGCTGACCCAGAGCCAGCCCGAGCGTTGGTGTGTTTGTGTTGTGTCGTTGTGGTGTGTCATGGCTGCTCCTTGCTCAACGGTCCGGGTCGCTCTGGACATCACGCACGAGATCGCGATAGCCCACGCCCTCGAGCGACTTGGAACTGTCGTTCCACCGCAACGCCACCATATCGCGATTGGCAGAGTCGAGCACATACACCGTGCTGGCGGTATCGCCCAGTGTCTGCCCGCCCACGACGGTGTAATCGCCTCGCACGCGGGCGTTGGGCGTCGTGAGCTGCGCGTCGACACTGGGCACCAGCACCACAGCGCTGAGGATCATCAGCAACGCCGCGTTGAGCGCCACAAGCCCCGTTCTTCGCCCCGAGCGGGGCGCTTGGTTGTTGTTGGTCATTGCCGTGTCTCCCAAGCCGGATCATCGACGGGCTGTTGTGCCCGAAACCGACCCCGGCTGCATCTAGATATACCACAACCACGCCCCACCGGTTCGGCTGAACCCGAGCAGGGACGAGGATACGGCCATCCCGCAACTGCGGGTCAGTCCTGATGCCCACGCTTGGTCCGGAAGATCGCGACCACGATCACCAACGCCGCAAGCACCAACGCGATGCCCATCATGATGAACTTGGGCCCGCTCGGCGGCTCCTTGGTCGTCGGCGGACGCAAAGGCGAGTCCTGCGCCAGCACCTCGCTGGTGCAGATCGTCATCAGCAGCGACATCATCACCATGACCATCGCACCGCGGCGGCGGGCGATCGATCGGCACACACGATCAAGAACGGGGCTCTTCATGCACCCACGCTACACCGACAATCCGCCCGCTTCAAGCGCCAAGCCGTATCGCCCCCCAATCACACCAAGATTCAGGGCCCCAGCAGCTCAAACACCGGCTCACGAACAAAGCCCGTTTGTGCGACGCTGCCTGCCTGCTCGCGCACCGGCACCACGAACGGGCGGCTCAGACGATGAAAATCACCCGCGCTCAGGCACACCGTCCCCCACTTGGGGCTCCGCAGCCGCATTGCTCGCGCATAACTCTCCACATCGATGCATCGCAGCGTGTACCACCGGTCGCGGTGCGAGATCGTCTCCACGAACAGACCATCAGGCGGCACGCCCTCGCACCAGTACATGAACACGATCACCGCCTCGAAATCCGGCCCGAACAGCGTCCCCCAGCGGCGCAACGCCTCGATGTCGTCCAGCGTCACCCAGCATTCCATCCGCGGCGACGCCGGACGCCCGTCTTTGAGCCGGACACGGGGCAAACGACGACCCTTAACCTCAACGAGCAGGTTGCCCCCCTCGCCGTAGATCACGAAATCGAAGTTCTTGAGCGAGCCGGGACCGTCGTCGCCGGCGTGCATCGCACGGGAGCCTGGAAGCAACGATTTCTTCGCCTCGTCCACAGAGATATACGGCACCCGACGATCTCGCAAGAACCGCTCAAAGGCGTGCTCGTAATGGTGCCGTCGCTGGGCCATACCCGATCATATCACAAACCAGATCAGATCACACCCATCAATCCCGGTGCAGGCGATCCACCACGATCTCAATCGCAGGCGGGTCCTTGGCGGGCGGCAGCGTCATGTTCTGGCGGACCCGCTCCTCGAGCTCGATCGTGCGGATCATGCCCCGATGGTTCGCCTGCACGATGATGATCTCGCTCGCCCCGTCCATCACGGCCGAGCTCACCGGGACCACCCCGTCGCCCAGCTCCTGCCCCAGGCGTTCGACCTCGTCGAGCATCACCCCCGCCTGATCCTCGCCCACCAGCTCGCGCAAGGCCGTGCGGGCGCTGAGCGAGCCCAGCGTTCCCGCCAGTGTCGTTGGCTGATCGCTCCGCCCAACCACGCAGATCACCCGCGTCCCCTCCGGCAACGAACGCTGATCGAGGGCCTTGAGGAACTCAGAGCCCGGCATCAGGTCGATGCCGGCACGACCGTCGCCATCACGCGCAAAGCCCAGGAGGCGGGCGGGATCCAGATCGTCCGATTCGGCCCAACGCTGCACCTGCTCACGCATCTCCGCGACCGCCCGCAGCCGGGCCCAAGGCGAGCCCTTGTGCGGCGTGCCCAGCGTCACGATCGTCCCAATGCCCAGACCCAGATCCGGGAATGGATCACGCGAGATCGCGTCCCGCGCAACAAGGCCGCCCATCGAATGGCACACCAGGTCCAAGCGTTCTACACCGACGCGCCGGAGCTCGCCCATTGCCACCTGCAGCGCATCGGCGCTGACGGAGATCGCCTGATCGTTCTCGTAATCAAAGCGGATCACCGTGTGCCCATCGCTGGCCAGCGCCGGCGCCAGCTGATCCCAGATCCCGCCCGGCTCGTCGAGCCCGTGGATCAGCAGCACCGGGTATGACCCGATCGGCGCGCCCTCTTCGAGCGTCAGCCAGGTATTCTTCTCGCGGTCGTAGACGCGTATCCCTGTCCAGTCGGGGCGTGCGTGCAGGTCCAGCTCGCCAAGCGTGCTCACCACGCCCCGGGCGATGCCCGACACGCCGTTGGCGATCAGCGTCGCCTGAGCCCGATTGATCCGATCGTCGCGGCGCAGCACCAGCACCGCAGAAACCAGCACCAGCGCGATCACGCTCAGCGTGATGACCCAGCGGCGTCCCGCACGCCCGCGATCGGTGTTCTGACGTCTGCTCATGGTGCTGTTGTTGGGGAACCGGTCCGCAGGCGTTCAAGCAATCGACGCTCGGCCTCGCTGTACCGCTCGTAGGCCTCGTCCACCACGCCCGCGATCTGGCGGATCTGCACCACCGATTCCGAGCCCGGGCTCTGCGAGGCCTTCAGCACCGCCGCGTCCAGCGCCTCCGATGCCACCCGAAGGTCCGAGACCGCGCTGGCGTACGCCCGGGCCGCCTCGTATATCGGCTCACGCAGCAGGTCCTCCTCGCTGGGCTTCTTGAGAAGACGCCACGGCTGCGCCCGGATCTCCTCCACAAACAGCTTGCCCTGCACCCCGATGTCGCGAGCAGAGTCGAGTGTCGAGGCGATCTTGGGCGAGTTGGTCAGCAGCACGCCGTTGGCGTTGTCCGCAACATCCTTGTACGAGCCCAACGCCAGCGTGCCCTTGTCGAGCAGCTCGTTGATCTGCTCCATCGTCTCGAGCTTGAATCGCTCGCTCGTCGCGTTCACATTGTCGATGATGCTGGCGACCTTCTCGCGGTTGTCCTCGATCATCCCGCGTGCCTCGCTGATCGTTGCCTTCGCGTCGTCGATAACCGGCTCGACCTTCTTGGCAGCGCTGTCGGCGCTGCCAAGGATCGAGTCCACACGATCGGACCAGCCGTCTTCGCGGTTGAGGTTCTCGCTGAAGGCGCGGATGTTCTCGATCGTCGAGCGCCCGTCGTCGACACCCTTGCCAAACTCGGGCTCCAGATCCAGCATCATCCGTTTGACGGACTGCGAGACCTCGTCGACATGATTGGAGATCTCACGGACCTTGTGGATCGTCTCCTTGATCGCCTCGGCTTCTTCGGTCGTGAAACCCAGCTGCGCCAGGATCGAGGGCGCGAACCGACCACGCAGCGCCTCGCCCGGGCCAAGCGTGCTGTCGGGGTCGCCCGGGCCCCCGTCGTAACTGCCCGTGCCGGGAGAGGGGATGTTGATCCGCGACACGCCACCCAGCAGCGGCGGGACAAGATCGCCGTACGCGTCCTCGTAGAGCACCAGGTCGGGGCGGACGGCGATCACGACATCGTGCGAGCGCACGACCTCGATGCCCGTGTCCGGGTCGGTCTCGGTGTGCACGCTGATCGTGCGCACGCGCCCGATGCTCAGCCCGCCGAAGGTCACATCCGCGCCGGGCTGCAGCCCCGTCACGCCGATGTCGGTCGGGAAGCGCACGACATACTCGGTGCGTTTGGCGAACTTGTCCTGCACATCCGAGAGTATGAACGCGATCGCGACCGCGAGCAGGATGCTCAGGATCACGAACAATCCAGCGACCACATTGTTTCTGCTGATCAGTTGCGTGCTCATCCTTCAACCTCTCGCCGGGCACATCCGTCGCCCGGGGTTCGTGTCTCGTGCTTCCCTCACCCGCGCGTGGGCTCCACGCTGGGCGTGCGTGTCACGCGGTCCATCGTCATGCCGAACAGGTCCGCGCTGTACGACGCCTCGTCCCGACGCGCCGCCAGCGGCCCGTCCGCGTCGCCCCGCAGAAACTGGCGGACCAGCTGCTTCTTCTCGCTCAGCTGCTTGGCCTCGTGCACGGGCATATCGCGCAGGTGCTCAAACCACGCTCGTTCGTGGAGGCACAGCATCACGCCCCGATCCAGCATCGCCATGCGATCGGCGATCGTGAACGCGCTGTCCATCTCGTGCGTCACCACCACGCTCGTCACACCCAGCTGACGCGTCAGCGCGATGATCAGCTGATCGATCTGGGCGCTCGTCACCGGGTCCAGCCCGGCGCTGGGCTCGTCGTAGAACAGGATCTTGGGGTCCAGCGCCAGCGCCCGCGCCAGCCCCGCCCGCTTCTTCATGCCGCCCGAGATCTGGGCCGGGTACTTGTGCGCGTCCTCGCGCAGACCCACCAGCTCGAGCTTGATCTTCACCTGGATATCGATGATCTCGTCGTCGAGGTCGGTGTGCTCACGCAGCGGCAGGGCCACATTCTCGCCAATGGTCATGGAGTTGAACAGCGCACCCGACTGGAACAGGATGCCGAACTTCTTGCGCACCTCGTTGAGCTGCTCCTCGCCAAGCCCGCAGATGTTCTGCCCGAAGAGCTCCACGCTGCCCTCCTCGGCCCGGTGGGTCCCGATCATGGTCCGCAGCATGGTGGACTTGCCCGAGCCCGAACCGCCCATGATGACCATGGTCTCACCCGGGTACACATCGAGGTTCACGCCCGAGAGCACGGTCTGATCGCCGAATCGCTTCACGAGATTGCGCAGGCGGATAATGGGCTCCTGGCCCTTGTGCTCCGCCGGCGTGTGCTGGAAGTCCTGCTCGATCGGATCTGTCACGGCGCTCGTTCCCTTGCGCAGACGCCACCCATGGCGCACACGCGCTGCCGAGCGACGAACCGCGATATCAGGGCCCTTCGGGGTCCTGCGTGCCCGTCTCATCGGCGTTTTCATCGCCCGGCGCTTCGTCGGGCTGCGAATCCACGCCAGAATCGGGTGCTGCAGCCGTCCCGTCGGGCTGGTTGACCGAGTCGATATCGCCCGCGTTCGCCGGGATCGTGTACTCACGACCGTCCGGACCCACGAGGATGATCTTCTCGGGGGCGGGCACGCTGCCCTGTCCGCCGCCGCCGTTGGGGTTGATCACATAGATCGCCAGCACCCAGTCCGAATCGAACCGGATCGGCATCGGGATGTAGCCCTGACGCCCGTTATACGCCTCAAACTGCTCGATCACCGCGCCGTAGCCACTGAACAGCTCGCCCAGACCGTTGGGCAGCCCAACGAACGAGCCGAGGTCCTTGGTGTAGGCCGCGTGGAAGGCCGCGAGTTCCTCGTCGGTCGCGGTATTGGCGGGGCTGCCGAGGATCCCACGGGCCGCGTCGTAATCGCCGTTCTGGACATCGGTGAGCACCTGCTCGATGTTGCCGCCGAACTGCTTGACGAACATCTTCATCATGCCGCCAGCACCGAAGATCAGCCCCAGCCAGATCGCCAGCGAGAGCACGCTGACGATGAGACCGCCAATCGCCAGCCCGGTGCCACCCACGCGTCCCTTGCTCCGCGAGATGCCGATGAGCCCAAACACGCCCAGCAGCACACCAATTGGGGCCGTCACCAGGGTGCAGCAGCCCAGAATGCCGAGCACCAACGACAGAATCGCCATGACGCTCGTGCGTTCGGGTTCCTGATAGAGGTGGACATCGCGCTGGGCGTAGGTATCGGGCATGTGTGTCATGCGCCCAGCGTAGCGGTTTTCCGGGCTCTAAGCCACTCTCCAAGACCGATTCACCTCGATTTCAGCCCGGCATCGCGCGCGAAAGCTGCGCGACGACCCGCTCAACCACGCCAATCGTGTGCTCGATCTCCTCGCCGGTCGTCTCCCGGCTCAGGCTGAATCGCAGCGAACCATGAGCGACCCGCTCCTCCACGCCCATCGCCAGAAGCACCGGCGAGGGCTCCAGCGAGCCCGAAGCGCAGGCCGCCCCGGCACTCACAAACACCCCCCGCTCGCTCAGCGAGAGCAGCAGCGCCTCCGAGGAGAGCCCGGGGAAGCCGATGTTGGTGACGCTCCAGAGCCGGTGGGTGGTATCGCCGTTGACCCTGGCCCCGGGGCAGCGTGCAAGGATGCCCGACTCCAGACGATCTCGCAGGGCCGCGACGGCTTCCCGATTCGATCCATTCTCCAGCCAGACCGCCGCCGCCTCTGCGGCAGCCCCCATCCCGGCGATGGCGGGCAGCGCATGCGTCCCCGCCCGACGACCCAGCTCCTGCGAGCCGGGCAGTGTCGGGATCAGGCGCACCCCGCGGCGCACCCACAACGCCCCGGCGCCCTTGGGCCCGTGGAACTTGTGGGCCGAGCAACTGAGCAGGTCCAGCTCCGGGGCGTCCCCACCCGAGAGATCCGTCGGCATCTTGCCCACCCACTGCGTCGCGTCGCTGTGCATGAGCACCCCGCGTGCCCGGCACATGTTCGCCAGCTCGTGCACCGGCTGGATCACGCCCGTCTCGTTGTTCGCCCACTGCACGCTCACCAGCGCGACCCTGTCCTTGTGCTTGTCGAGTACGCCTGCAAGCCCGTCGACACTGATCCGCCCTCCGGGCTCGATCGGGGTCTGCACGATCTCCGCCCGTCCCATGTCGCCCAGCTGCTTGCACAGGTTGCGCACCGCGCTGTGCTCGATCGTGTCGCTGACGATGATGTTCTTCTCGGGGCTGCCCCGTGTGGTCGCTTCCAGCACGCCGCGGATTGCCAGATCGATGGCCTCGGTGCCCGAGCCGGTGAAGGTGATATCGCGCGAGCGGGCACCCAGCAGGGCCGCGACCTGCCCGCGGGCCAGCTCGAGGGACCTCGCCGCCTGTTGCCCCATGCGGTGGACGCTCGACGGGTTGCCCCAGTCGATCTGCAGCGCATGGAGCATCGCGTCGACGCACGCCTCGCAGGGGCGGGTCGTGGCGTGATGATCAAGGTAGACCTGGTTCATGCGTTCAGCCCTTCGCGTTTACTGCGAGGAGCCCGGATCGAACCGCTCGTTGTTGTTTGTGTCCGCGCCGTTGCCGGCGTCCTTCTGCTTGTCGCGCCCGACGAGGATGCGCGCCAGCACATCCTTCACATGCACGCCAGAGGCGTCGAAACCATGCCCGGGAACACTCATCGCGGTGAGCACGCCGTAGCCCATGCCGACATTCACCAGCACCCAGGCGATCACGCCCGCGGAAAAGCGTGTCGTGACCTTGTGGGCCTCCTGGGCGCGCTCGATCTCGCGGGTGATGAACGCATGCAGGCGCATCATGTGGTCGCTGACGGCCTTGTGGATCAGCGCATCATCGACCTCGGAGATCGATTGCAGCAAGACCCGATAACCCGCCCGTCCCTTCTCCGAGACCATCGGGTTGTCGCCGATGATCTTCATCAGGCGGGCACCCGGGTCCTCGGTGTCCTTGAGCTCGGTCTCCCACTGCTCAAGCGTCTGACGCCCTGTCCGCTCGATCAGCGCCACAAACAGGTCCCGCTTGGACTTGAAGTGGCGGTAGATGATCGGCTCGGTGATCCCCGCTTCCTTGGCGATCTGCGCGGTCGTCGCGCCCGCGTAGCCCTTCTCGGAGAAAAGCTGGGCGGCCACATCGAGCAGCTGCTCGCGTCGTTGGGCGGCTGGGAGTCGGCTCATGTTCGCGGGGCCCCTTTCTCCTGGGTCTGCTCGTCGCGCGCGTCATCGTCAGGGATCGGCACAGGATCATACCCGCCTTTCACGAAGGGATGACACCGCAGGATCCGACCGATCGTCAATCGCGTCCCCCTGATCGGCCCGTACAGCCGGTACGCGTCCAGCCCATAACGGCTGCAGGTCGGCTCATAACGACACTGCCCGCCGATGATCGGCGACAGCGTCGCGCGGTACAGCAGGATCAGCCCGATGAATGGCGTATTGGCGATCCGCTTCCATTTCGGCAGCGATCGCTCAGTCATCGCCCGGCTCCGATCGCACGCTCCGCTTCTCATGCACACGGTGCGCCGCCAAGGCCGCCTCTGTGAACCACGCGGCATACGCCGCCAGCGACGCTTCGTCGTGCGCACGGGCCGTCACCACGATGTCGTAACACCCACCCGTTCGCGGGGTCGGCAGCTCCGACCGCCTGAGACGGAAGACCTCGCGCATGTGGCGTTTGAAGCGCCCACGACGCACGGCGTTGCCAAACCGGCGTCCGATCGAGAGCCCGAGGCGGTGCTCATCGAGCCCGTTGGGACGCAGGTGAAGCGTGATCGCCCCGCGCGATTTGCGGAGCTTGGCGTCAAAGACCAGCGCGTAGATACTGCTGGGCAGGCGGTGCCGACGCCTGAACACATGCCGTTGCTGCTGCTGATCGTCCTTTGACACCGACGCGTCCATGCCCAAAGAATAGGGAATGGGCGGGCACTGCGCAGAAAAAGGCCGGGCTGAGGGGGACATCTCAGCCCGGCTCGGTGATCGCCGGTCATCCACCCCGGCGATCACGGGGGTCGGGGCGAATCTCTCTCCCCGCACACACCCGACCCAAGTTGGTTCTATGCGTGCCTCACGGGATACCCGCACACACACGCGGCACGCACAGAACGCTGACGGGGAGCCGAGCCACACACCGCTCGGCTGCACCCGATCAGTTCAGAGGTTGGTTTGATCACCGGAGACCCACGGGCGCCGACAAGCGGAACACTCAATCGGAAGACCTACCCACCCGGCGTCGGGTGACGAATCAAGCTCTGAAGCGGTCGGTCCCGGGGACGCAGGACCGACGCGCGGGAGTTGCTCACCCGGATCGTCTGCGGATCGCACACACACATCCGAAGTCTGGGCGGAGCAGCTGCTCTTCTTGCCTACTTTTCAACGCCGAATGCTCGGAATGAGCGGAACTGTTTCGGCGATTCCTGCGGGTCTGACATGACCCGAAACCCATACGCATCGCGCCCAGCCCGGTTCCGAACCGGGTTGCACCCACAGACGACAATTCGGGAAATAAATGCCAATCAGCGAAGTGAACAAGTGTTCCTCATGCACCCCTTGCGCCCCGGGTGTGATGAATAACACAAGAACATGAAACAGAGTTCATCTTGGTGGTGACATGGAGCCACACCTGGCCCCGACTGGCCGAGCTCATTACTGACTATCCATGTCACCTCTCCCCAACCGTTCTCGCTTTGTCTACTGAGCACGCGGCACCGTCGCCGTGCATTGAGACGTACACAGAGAGGAAAACCCATGAACTGCACCACGATCACCATCACCACGCTCGCGTTGAGCGCCCCCGCCGTTCTCGCGGGCGGCTACAGCACCTACACCGATCGCAACAGCTTCGAGATGAACACCGGCGCACTGAGCATTGAAGACTTCGAGTCCGAACCGCTCGGCAACTTCGCGCCACCGACCCTGCTGGACTCCGGGCTGGGCATCGCGTTGCCTGTCGGCAGCGTCGATTCGTATATCGGCGCCGGGAATCCGGACAACTTCGGCTTCGAGAATACCACGCTCAACGGCCGCAACTACCTCGCGTTCGGACGCAACATCCCTGTCGCCGGCGCACCCGACATGCCGCAGACCGGTGCCTACTCCGCCGAGTTCTCGTTCGGCGGACAGGTCAACGCGTTCGGCTTCGATCTCTCCGGCGCCGAGTTCCTGGTCTCTGCGATCGGCTTCAATGTGAGCACCTTCAACAATGGGCAGCTGATCGACGACTTCTTCTTCCCCAGCGATCAGTTGTTCTCGACCCGCTTCTACGGCATCGTCACCGGTGACGCCTTCGACTCCATCCGGATCAACCTACCGGTCATCGGCAACACCGGTGTAGCAGACTATGTCGCGTTCGACGATGTGAGCTGGGGCGTGCCCTCGCCGTCGGCGATGTCGCTGCTCGCGCTTGGAGGTCTGGCCGCGGCGCGCCGTCGTCGCTGATCAGCATCGGAACGGGTAGCACAATCAGCGGGCCGAGGCACTGGGGACGGCGTCGGCCCGTTTTTTACTTTGTCCTTACGCGCTCTGCGGCTTGGGTCCGGTGATCAGCACACACAACCCGATCACGCCCGCGACAACAGACGCGCCCAGCACGCCGAGTTTGGCGGCATCGAGATCCGCGGCATCGCTGAACGCCAGGTTCGCGATGAACAGCGCCATCGTAAAGCCGATGCCCGAGAGCCATGCCGCGCCAAACACATGCCGCCAGCTCGCGCCCTCGGGGAGCACACCGATGCCCAGCTTCTGCGCGATCCACGCGAAGCCGAACACGCCCACAGGCTTGCCAACCAGCAGCCCAAGCACCACGCCCCACATCGCGCGGCTCGACCAGATCGATTCGGTAGCCTCTTCATCACCGCCACCCGTGATCGACACGCCGGCGTTGGCCAGCGCGAACACGGGCAGGATCAGGAACGCGACCCATGGGATCAGCGCGTGCTCGAGGCGACGCACGGGCGTCTCAACCTTGTGCCCTGCGTCCTCGATCGCCAGCACGGCCGATTGCTGCGTGCCTGTTGTCCAGGCGCGATGGTCGCCCTTGGAGTCCGCGTCGAATCGCTCAAGCATCGAGCGAACGAAGTCGCTGTAGCGACGCTGATCGACACGCGTCTTGGCGGGGATGGTCATGGCGACCAGCACGCCCGCGATGGTCGCGTGGACGCCGCTCTTGAGCACGAAGTACCAGACCACAGCGCCCAGCAGCAGGTACACGAGCACGCGGCGCACACCCATCGCGTTGAGGATCGCCATCAGCGCGAGCAGCGCCCCCGCGTAGCCCAGATACTTCACCCCGATCGATTCGGTGTAGAAGATCGCGATGATGAGCAACGCTCCCAGGTCGTCCACGATCGCCAGCGAGGTGAGGAAGATCCGCACAGAGATCGGGACACGCGAGCCGCACAACGCGAGCACGCCCAGCGCGAACGCGATGTCGGTCGCCATCGGCACGCCCCAGCCGCTGCCCGAAGCGTGCCCCATGTTGACGATCGCGTAGATCGTTCCGGGGATCGCCATGCCGCCGATCGCCGCCGCGATGGGCAGGGCCGCCTTCCGTGGGCTGCGCAGCTCCCCCACCAGCACCTCGCGCTTGATCTCAAGACCAACCAGCAGGAAGAACACCGCCATCAGCAGGTCATTGATCCACAGGATGAAGGGCTTGCTCAGCGACCATTCGCCGAAGCCGATCGTCACCTTGCTCGTGTAGAACAGCTCGATGTAACTCGCGGACCCCCCCGAGTTCACCCAGATCATCGCGATCAGGGCGCACGCGATGAGCAGCACGCCTCCGCCCGCCTCGAAGCGCATGAATCGCTGGAACGGTGCGAGCACCTTGTCGGCGGCGGTCGGGTTGAGATCACGGTCTGACTTTGGTACTTGAATCGGTCCGGCCATAGCGGCCCATCGTTTTCAATCGGGGCAGGGGCGGCAACATACCCTCGATAAAAATCGAACAGACCTCGGCATCCTCAAATGCGTTCACCTATTTATACAGCACACAAAGAGCGCAAAGAACGAGCCGCCGACGAAAACGCCGGCGGCCCGTGCACACATGAGGAGAGAGATCTGGTTAGGACTTGGCGTGCTCCGCCTCGCCCTTGGTGAAACTGAAGCTCGTGCCCGCCGCGTCCACGATCACGCGATCGCCCGCGTCGAACTCGCCCGAGAGGATCCGGCTCGCCAGCGGGTTCTCGATCCGCTTCTGGATCGTGCGTGCCAGCGGGCGCGCACCGTACGCCGGGTCGTAGCCCTCGTTGATGAGCTGCTCCTTGGCCGCGTCGGTGAGCTCCAGCTCGATATCGCGATCCAGCAGGCGGCGCTTGAGCCCCTGCAGCAGGATCTCCGCGATGCCCACCAGCGTGTCCTTCTTGAGCTGATGGAACACCACCACCTCGTCGATGCGGTTGAGCAGCTCAGGTCGGAAGAACTGATCGCGCATCCCGACATTGAGGTTCGCGTTCAGGCGACCCGACTCGAGATCGGGCTTGAGCCCCTGGGCATCGAGGTCCGCGCCCGGGCCGCGCCGGATCAGGTCGCGCACCGCCGCCTCGATCTCCCAGTCCTCGCTGCCGCGTTCGGCCATCTCGAGGATCTTCTGAGAGCCGATGTTGCTCGTCATGACCACGATGGTGTTCTTGAAGTCCACCGTGCGTCCCTGACCGTCCGTCAACCGACCGTCGTCGAGCAACTGAAGCAGCACATTGAACACATCAGGGTGCGCCTTCTCGACTTCGTCGAGCAGGATCACCGCGTACGGGCGACGGCGCACGGCTTCCGTCAGCGAGCCGCCCTCCTCATACCCGACATACCCGGGAGGCGCACCGATGAGGCGGCTCACCGCGTGCTTCTCCATGTACTCGCTCATGTCGATGCGCACCAGCGCATCCTCGGTGTCGAACAGGAACTCCGCCAGCGCCTTGCAGGTCTCCGTCTTGCCCACGCCCGTGGGGCCCAGGAAGAGGAAGCTGCCGATGGGCTTGGTCGGATCGCCCAGCCCCGCGCGGCTGCGCCGCACGGCGTTGGACACCTCGATCAGCGCCTCGTCCTGCCCCACCACGCGCGACTTGAGGTGCGATTCCATCTGCACCAGCTTCTCGCGCTCGCTCTCGATGAGCTTGCTCACTGGGATGCCCGTCCAGCGCCCAACGATCCGAGCCACCGCCTCGGGGTCGACCTCCTCCTTGATGAGGACCTCGCCTTTGGCCTGGCGTTCGTCGATGTTCGCTTCCGCCTGATCGAGCTGCTTCTGCAGGTCGACCAGATCGCCGTACTGAATGCGCGCGGCCCGCTCCAGATCGCCGACGCGCTGCGCCTGCTCCAGCTCGGTCCGCTTGGCGTCGATGTCGTTCTTGATGCTCCGGACCACATCGAGGTCCTGCTTCTCTTCTTCCCAGCGGGCGGTGAGTCCGCTGTTCTGCTCACGCAGACCCGCCAGCTCGCTCTCCACACGCTGGATCTCCTTCTTGCTGCTGTCGCTGTCCGCGTCGAGCTTGAGTGCCTCGCGCTCAATCTCCAGCTGCATGATCTTGCGGCGCAGCTCATCGAGCTCCGTGGGCATCGAGTCGATCTCCATGCGCAGGGCGCTGGCCGCCTCGTCGACCAGATCGATCGCCTTATCGGGAAGGAACCGGTCTGTGATGTAGCGATCGCTCAATGATGCTGCAGCAAGAATCGCGCTGTCCTGAATCCGCACGCCGTGATGCGCTTCGTAGCGCTCCTTCAAACCACGCAGGATCGCGACGGTTTCTTCAACACTCGGCGCATCGACCAGCACCTTCTGGAAGCGGCGCTCGAAGGCCGCGTCCTTCTCGATGTGCTTGCGATACTCGTCGAGCGTCGTCGCGCCGATGCATCGCAACTCGCCGCGCGCCAGGGCTGGCTTGAGCAGGTTGCCGGCGCTCACCGCGCCCTCCGCGGCCCCCGCGCCGATGATCGTGTGCAGCTCGTCGATGAACAGGATCACCTGCCCGTCGCTGCCCTCGACCTCACGGAGCACGGCTTTCAAACGATCCTCGAACTCGCCGCGGTACTTGGCACCGGCCAGCAGCTGCCCGACATCGAGCGCGATGATGCGCTTGTCCTTCATGCCGCTGGGGCAGTCGCCGTTGACGATGCGCAACGCGATACCCTCGGCGATGGCTGTTTTGCCCACGCCGGGCTCACCGATCAGCACCGGGTTGTTCTTGGTGCGCCGCGAGAGCACCTGCATGCAGCGACGGATCTCCTCGTCTCGCCCGATCACCGGGTCGAGCTTGCCCGAGCGAGCCCGGTCGGTGAGGTCGATGCCGTACTTCTTGAGCGACTCGAAAGACGCCTCGGCGTTGGGGTCCGTGATGTTCTGCACGCCCGACGATTTGCGGATCTGCTCGATCGCCTGCTTGATGGATTTGGTGCTGGCGTGGTGGGTCTTGAGGATCTCGGAGACGGTTCCGCCCATCTCACTCAGCGCCAGCAGCAGATGCTCGCACGAGATGAACTGGTCGCCCATCGACTCGGCGGCCTTGTCGGCCTTGCCCAGAATCTCCATGATCTCACGCCCGCTGCTGCCCGCGCCCGACGAGGTCGTCGGCAGGCGCTTGAGCTCGGACTGCACGATCTGGGACAGCTGCGCCATCGGCGAGCCGACCTTCTTGAGAATACCCACGACGGGGCCGTGCTGGTCTTCAATCAACGCATCGAGCACATGCAGGGCCCCCACCTCGGGGTTGCTGTTGCCCATGGCCGACTGCTGGGCCTGAGCGAGCGCCTGCTGGGCGAGCGTGGTCAGTTTATCCATTCGCATGGTGGTTCCTCCTAACTGGTGTGCGCCCCACGCGTTGGTGAGCGTACTGATCAGGAGGTTGCAACTGGCGCGCCACAGCCAAATCGCGGAATTCGGGTCAGAAATGCTCTCGGCTGGACCAGTTTCGGCATAGCGAGCGAAGCCCCCTGCCGCTCTGGCAGACAGGGTGGTCTAGCGGCACGATGCCAGATGCGCATGAGAAAACGCGGCGTATCGCAGTCGGTGTCAGCGTCCGAAACCCTGATGAACAGGGGGGTGCCCAGGTCCGGATCCCGACCTTCCACTCGTTGGAGGCCTGGTCTTCGCCCAGAATCGCTCGGCTCCCAATCAGAGACTCAAAGGGATCGAACTTGTCTGACCGACCGCGATACGCCGCGTCTTGTCACACCATACTGCGTGGCGGCGGAAGTTGATCCCATCATTTCGTCACGCCGGGCACAATTCGTCCAATTGTGGACAGCCCGTGGAATCTGTGGCACCGCTAAACCACCACAAATCAGGTGTTTACGCGAACGAACCGCTTCATCGCAACCGCAAACGCCTGCGTGCGTATCGGACGCGGCCCCGATCATCCACGAATCGGCTGGGGCGTGACAACACCGCCGAAACCCGCTATGCTCGTGACCAAAGTTCACACACCGGCGTGCGCGAGCGAGCGAGAACGCCTCCATTGACACAAAGGCCAGAACCATGAAGACCAATCGCACCCGCACCCTGACCCTTGCTGCCCTGTTCGTTCTCCCCGCCGCACTGATCGGGTGCAGCAGCTCCAGCGGGCCCCGCCACGCTGGCGATATCGACGCGATCCGCTCGAACCCCTCGCCCGCGATGCACACCCTGGCCCGGCGCGATTCGGATCGCCTCAACATGCACGCCCGCATGCGTGACACCAACTTCCGGGCGCTCTCGGAGGATATCGACAAGATGTTCTTCCTCGACCGCCCCTCGCGCCTGCATCACGGCGTGAAGCCCTGATCGCGATCCTCACCCGTGTGCTGACGGGATCATGAGACATACGAAAACAGCCGCATCCCATGGACGCGGCTGTTTTCTTTGATCGGTTGATCGTGCGATCAGCGAGCGGTGTAGCGCCCGCGTGAGACCTTCTTGAACCGCTTGTTCTCGCGGATGAGCGCCTGGTTGACGATCGTGCGGAAGTTGGCCGCGGTCGTCATGTAGCCGGCCTGCTGGACGGCCTGAGTCACCTCGGTGACGCTCATCTCCTTGTCCTTGAGGACCTCGGCGAGCGAGTCAACGAGGTTCATTTCGTTGCGGGGACGACGACGGATGCCGCCGCTCGCGCTCAGCGCCCCCTCAGAGGCGAGCTGCTTCTCGACCTCCGCGAGGTCTTCGAGCAGACGCTCGCGTCGACGCTCGAGCTTGCGCACACTCCGCCCACGACGGTGCAGCTCAGCCTGCAGTTCCGCGGTGGACATCAACTGGACCTTGGGTTCGGTCGCCTTACGACGGGTGGTTTTCTTCTTCGCCATGCTTTGTGTTCTTTACTTCTGATTGATTGGTAGGGGGGGACACGATCTGCCGGTTACGAAAGGCACGATCAGACTCATAAAAGAGACGGAAAAAGAATCGAGAATGAGTGCTGCGGAATTACATAGCACCGAAAATGAGTTTATTACACCAATATAGCGAAAGACAAGTTGTGGGGATGTATAAAAACACTAAAAATCAGTGTTCAGGGTGCGTTTGGTAGAATGTCGGTCTCGGTGAATATTGGCCAGCAAAGACTTAGACGACTCATCCGAGATCACTTGAGATTCCCATCCGAGCCAGCAGCCCATCGAACTGGTCCAGATCAAAGAACTCGATCTGAATACGCCCCTTGTTGCCCTTGAGATTGGTTCTCAGCGTCACCCGCGTTCCCAGCTGCTCACTGAGTTGTTTTTCAAGGTCACGGAGCACCGAGCTGACGCGGTCCGGCGTCGTGCTTTCTGGGCGTGGTGAATCGGTACGCTCGGTTTTAGGTTTCGTATCGAGTATTGCGCAGCGGGTTTCAAGTTCCCGAACACTCCAGTGTTCTTGGGCACATCGCGTCGCCAGTTCAGTTCGTGCCTCTTCGTTGTCACAAGACAAAAGGACCTTTGCATGCCCCATGCTCAGGCGTCCACCCGAAATCATGGCTCGGATCTCATCGTTCAAGTCGAGCAATCGCAGTGAGTTGGCAAGCCCCGATCGGCTCATGCCCATGCGATCCGCAAGCTGCTGCTGCGTTGATCCGAACCGATCGAGCAGTTCGCGAAGTCCCAGCGCTCGTTCGATCGGGTTCAGGTCCGCACGCTGGATGTTCTCGATCAGGGCCAACTCGGCTGATCGCGCATCGTCGGCCTCGTCGAGCACGCAGCGGATCTTCGTGAGCCCCGCCAGCTTGGCCGCCCGAAGGCGACGCTCGCCCGCGATGAGCTCATACCCCCCACCACTGTTCACCCTGCGCACCACGATCGGCTGCATGACGCCATGGGTCCGGATCGACTGCGCCAACGACTCCAAGGCCTCATCATCAAAGTCCCGCCGAGGCTGGTGCGGGTTGGGTGCGATCTCGCCCAGCGGGATCTCCAGCACCCGCTCATGCCCCGCGTCAGGCGTAATCGCGCCAACAGTGGGTGTGATTTTCGGTAATTGATCGGTGTCTGGACGATCGGTGTCCAGATCAATGCTGGTCACTGGGCCGCTGTCAACCAAGGCGCTGAGTCCGCGTCCCAGGCGTGCCCGCTTGGTTTTCTTCTTGGATTTCTCGGTATCGGTACCCATGATGAACCTCCATGCACATGGCCCGTGCTCGGCGCCGCAAGCCGACGCGTCATCAAAAGCATATCATGATCTCATGCCCAAATCCCCATCGATCGAGATCATCGCCCGCGGTTTGTTGACACACCACGGGCGGGTGCTGCTCTGCCGCAATGTGAAGCACGGCTACTACTACCTGCCCGGCGGGCATGTCGAGTTCGCCGAGCCCGCCCGCGTCGCGCTCGATCGCGAGATGCAGGAGGAATGCGGGCTTGGCGTTGTAGTGGGGCCCCTGCTGCTCACGGGCGAGGAGTGCTTCCACGACGGCAAAAAGGAACACCACGAGATCAACCTCGTGTTCCACATGGAACAACTTGGTGGTGCCAGCACCCCGCCAGAGCAGGTCCCCAGCATCGAAGAGCACATCGCCTTTGACTGGGTCGAGCTGGCACAGCTCCCCGAGTGCGTTCTCTACCCCGAGTCCATCAAGGCCTGGCTGATGAGTGGCGGCGGGGTGGATCAGGACAGCGGCCCCATGGCCAGCCGATTCCACCGCTCGAATCACGCCTGAAGCCCCCACCGCCTCCATACTCAGGCACACTACGGGCTCTTGCAGCGGCTTTGGATATCCCCCTGAACTGAGCCCACGAATCGTCCGATAGGCGATTCGAATGGCTCATGGGTCGAATCCACAACACGGCGGCGGGCACGCTGATCGGCACCCCGGACAGGCTTCGCACCTGGCCGAGCTGGGTGCGATGGCTTCGCTGTTCGTCCATGAGATCAACAACCTGCTGACGCAGCTCGCCGGGCGGGCCCAGCTGGCTCGGATGCGTCCCGAGGATGCCGAGCTCACCGAGCTAGCCCTGGCATCGGTGGAGGACTGCTGCGCCCGGGCCGAGCTACTGGCCCAGCTGTTCATGGCCCCCGCTGCTCCCACAAACCAGCGAAACGACGAGATCCGAATCGGGCTGAGCCAGATCCATGACCGGGCCTGCGCCGGGCTCCGCCACAGCGATCTCAAGCAGTTTGAGTTCGAGCTCGACGATCAAACCCAAGGCTACGCGCCCGACGTGCTCCCCATCGTGCTCGAGCAGGTCCTCCAGAACCTTGTCATCAACGCCATCCGTGCCATCGATGAGCACCCCGCGCCAGACAATCAGTCGCACATCATCCGTGTGTCGGCCCAGTGTTCCACATGGAACACCCCCGACGATCAATCCCGGATGCAGATCGAGATCACCGATACCGGTATCGGCATGACCCCGAGACAGGTCGCCCAACTCAACGCCGGTGAGCCCGTCGATACCCCTGAGCACACCCAGAGCGTGCGTTTCGCGCGTCACGGGCTGGGCATGCGGGTCTGCCGCAAGCTACTGGGAGCCGTGGGGGGGACGCTGCAATGCGTCTCCGCGCCGGGGCAGGGTACGAGGATGATCCTCCGTGTGCCGGCGGTCCGCCTCGATTCGGTTGAACGAAAATCAGCCGCCTGAATCAGCGATGCACGGGCACCACATCGGTCGGCATGAACCGGACCCCCACCGCGTCGCCCGGCTCCGGGTGCACGGCACTGCCCGCGCTATAGGGGTTCATCTCCGCCACCTTGATCGGCGGGCAACCCTTCACCTCGACCAGATGCTGGGCCGTCTCGCCCAGATAGGTCGTCTCGAGCAGCGAGCCGGGCAATGAGCCCTCCGCGCCGGGCTTGCAGAGCTGGATGGCCTCAGGGCGGACTGAGAGCAATGTGTGTTCGGAATTTGTCAGGATATCCTGATTCGATTCGGGCTCGGCGTCGAAACGCCCGGCTTCGATCTCGAACTGGACCCGATCGGTCCCGATCTCCGTTGCTTTGGCCTCGATCAGGTTCGTCTCGCCGAGGAACTCGGCCACGAATCGGTTCTTGGGTGAGCGGTACAGCTCGCGGGGCGTACCGATCTGCTCGATGTGCCCGTTCTTGAGCAGGGCCACCCGGTCGGCCATCGACAGGGCTTCCTTCTGATCGTGCGTGACATACACCGTCGTGATGCCCGAGTCCTTGCAGATCCGACGGATCTGCAGGCGAAGGTCGTTGCGCAGCTTGGCATCGAGGTTCGAGAGCGGCTCATCGAGCAGCAGCACCGCCGGCTTGATCACCAGCGCGCGTGCCAGGGCGACACGCTGCTGTTGCCCACCCGAGAGCTGGTTGGGCTTGCGGGCCGCGTACTGCTCCATCTGCACGGCCGCGAGCGCATCGAGCACCCGCTGGTCCTTCTCGGGGTTGGGCACCTTGCGAACATTGAGCCCGAAGGCCACATTCTGGGCCACGCTCATGTGAGGCCACAGCGCGTAGGACTGGAAGACCATGCCCGTGTTGCGCTTGTTGGGCGCGTCGTGGGTCACATCCTTGCCATCGAAGTCGATCCGCCCGCTGGTGGGGTCGATGAACCCGGCGATCATGCGGAGCAGGGTGGTCTTGCCGCAGCCCGAGGGCCCGAGCAGGAAGAACAGCTCGCCCGGCTCGATCGTCAACGAAAGGTGGTCGCACGCGGTCGCGGCGTTGGCGCCCGATCCGAAGACCTTGACGAGGTTGTTGATGGTGATTCGTGTGCCCATTGTCGGCAATGATAGCAACGACCCGGCGCGCGTCGTGATAGACTCGGGCATGGGCGAACCCAACCCCAGATCTTCACACACTTCGCCGGAAACCCCGTTGCAAACGGGGCATCGCGCCGATCCGCTCGATCGACTGCGCTCCATGCGTGTGCGCCCCGAGCGAGCGCGGGATCTGGGCGGCGACATGCAGATGCAGATGAAGGCGCTTCGGAAAGTGTCGCGCGCCGAGGCATCGCTGCAGCGCGCGTGGGAGGCCGCGGCCCCGGATGAACTGGTGCATCGCTGCACGCTGGCGGGCATCCGCGCGGGCAAGGTGATCGTGCATGTGCCCGATGCTCCGACGCGCTACATAGCCCAGCAGTGGCTGCGAAGTGGGGGGCTCGGGGAGCTGTCCGCACTGGCAAAACTCCCGATACGCGGGGTGCAGTTCCAGCTGGTCGCTGCCCGGTAAATATCGCGTAGGTTGCATCAATAGCCACTTTTTGGTGCAGAATCATTCAAAACCCCTTTGACACTCACATCGATTTCGGGGATGCTGGTCCATCGCCGGCGTCGTGGCTGGATGATGACAATCGATTTGCCGCAACCCACCTCAACCGCGATCGACCTGACGCACACACGGGCCGATCGCAACTGATGGGGTCTCTGAGGGGGTTCGAGCGTGACCGCTCTGCACACAGGTCACGCTCGGCGAAGGGGAGCGGCGGTCTCTGTGTCTTGTTGCGAGGCTACTCCTCCTGGGCCGCTCGAGCAACAAGACACAACGGGCGGTGTCTTCTCGTGGGGGATACCGCCTTTTTTATGCGCTGATTTTCTCACACGGTGCCCTCACGGCAGCGGCTGGGTGCCCGTACTCGCGGCGCAGCCGCGCAGTGCGGTCGAAACGACGGTTTCACTCGGGTTCTGACAAAGCATGTATTCGCCGCACTGCGCCGAAGACGGCGAGTACGGGCACCCCTCCGCGGGGTGAGAGAAGGACAGTCGATGAAGATTGTGGCTGAGTGTGCCTCGATCAGCTCTTGGCCGGCACGAACTGCGTCGATTGCTTGATCAGGTCGAGCACCTGATTGGCGCTCTGGCGGCTGATATCGATCGCGGCGATGGTCGCCGATTCGAGGATCTGCGAGCGGACAAGCTTGGCGGTCTCGGCGGCGTAGTCGGTGTCCTGAATCGACGAGAGGGACGCGTTGAGGCCCTCAAGGTTGGTCGCGATCACATTCTGTCGTGTGTCGATGGACTTGAGCTGGTTGCCGATGGCGCCGCGTGTGGTGCTGACCTTCTTGGCCGCGTCCTTGGCGACTTCCTGGGCCTTGCTCGGATTGTCGGCCAGCAGGCTCGCGAAGCTCCGCAGGTCCTCGTCGAGGGCGTTGGTCGTGTATTCCTTAAGCACGGACTCGCCCTTGAAGGTGGTGGTGCGGGCGATGTTGTCGATGCCGGCCAGGATCGAGTCGGCCTGCCGCTGGTAGGCACGCAGCTCCTCGTCGCTGTTGCCCGCGCTGTTGGCGGCCTGCACCGCGAGCGATTCGAGCTCGATCATCAGATCGCTAACGACGCTCAACCCGCCCTCCTTGGCGCCGAGGAAGCCGGTCTGCTGCCCGAGCGCATCGAGTTCCTTGTTGAGCGAGTAGATCTCGGCCTTGTGGTCCTCGATGGGGATGATCGCGCTGGGGTCGTCGGCCGCGCGGTTGACACGCTTGCCCGTCGCCAGACGCTCGAGCGAGGTCTGCAACTGCTCCTGGTTCTGTGCCAGCTGGCGCAGCCCGAAACTGAACATGTTGGAGATCCCGGGGGCGTACATACCGGTCTCATCGGGTCTTATGGGGCCCGACTGAAGCGAAGCCGGCGGGTATAGGATTGATCCCATGCGACGCGTGCGACACGAATACGACGGCGATTCCCCCGATGAGCGGGGGGAAAACGAGCGTGACTGGGACCTGAGCGAGGGCCTCGATCCCGAGGGCCCCAGCGCCGAGGACCTGCACCAGTTCGGCTCCGAGCTCGATGTTTGCCCCAACTGCAAATCGACCATCTACGACCAGTCCGAGATGTGCCCCGAGTGCGGCTGGTACCTGGGCGAGGTCGAGAAAACCGTGTCGCTGTGGGTGATTCTGGGCGTGGTGGGGCTGATCGCGGTGCTGCTGCTTTGGGTCATGTGATCAGCCGCCTCGGTTTGAGATAAACCACCCGGCCCTGAACCTATTGCCACATTCGGGGCACTGCACACCCTGCATCGGGTAGGCGCAGACAGGGCAGAGATTGTGCTTGATGCGCCGATCGACTACGAGTGTGCAATAGAAAACTCGATAGAAGAGGATGTAAAAAAGGATCGCGGGGATCAGCGCGAGCAGTAGTCCCCGGATCGTCAAGTGCAGCAGGACCTTACTCAGCAGCCGCGGGCTCCAGAGGAGTTCTCTGCGTTTGCTCGGGTTGAACCCGTACCGCCCGGTGGGGAGTGGGTAGTTCGTTCCCAGAAGCATCTGGTTGGGCCCAAGTGTCTCAAGCGTGGTGTACCA
Source organism: Phycisphaerales bacterium (assembly GCA_020427395.1). Classification (GTDB taxonomy): domain Bacteria; phylum Planctomycetota; class Phycisphaerae; order Phycisphaerales; family UBA1924; genus UBA1924. The sequence goes on along the minus strand of JAGQON010000005.1, from coordinate 35,540 downwards.
GCGTGGTTGAGCGGCCGCGAGATGTGATCGCAACATCATGGGCAGTTCGGAGATACTGATTCGTTCAGTCACCTCCTGCGAGCCTTGAAATCGATCGTAGGTAATCCGATCCAGGCCGGCGAAATCGATCCAGATCGCCTCGGGGCCTTTGTCGGCAAGTATGGGGTGCTGATATCGAGACGTAAAATAGGTGAATACGAATCGAACGGTGATTGTTCTCGGTGTGGTCTCAAGGGCACTATTCTTCGGAATCGTGATGACTTGGGTGAGCTCGAAAGTCTGTGCGCTCCCGCCCGTCGTCCGCCATCCAGACCGCTGCGCCCGGATCATCAGCATGCCTGTGATGAGCAGCCAGATCAACACGACCCAGATGCACAGGGCCCGGATGGGATGAAGATGTGCGTGTTTGCTCGCGTTCACGAGTGCCAGTATACGACTCCGGGCTTTGTTCGGGCATCCGTAAGCCGGTTTGGGCCGTATAGTTGCGGGTCGATGACACGGAGCGCGGCCGGTGTGGGGATACGCCGGGTGCTTATCTGCCCCGTACGAGGGGCCCAGACGGAGTTTTCTTCATGTTCAATCAGCCCGCACCGAAACTGACCAGGCGTGCGTTCACCCTTATCGAGTTGCTTGTGGTGATCGCGATCATCGCGGTGCTCATGGCGCTGCTGCTGCCTGCCCTGGCGGGGGCACGCCGCGCGGGGAAGAGGAGCGCCACCCAGAACATGATGAACGCGTTCACCAACGCCGTCAGCTCGTTCAGCAACGACAACGGCTCGCGGATGCCCGGCTACTTCTCCGAGTACGAGATGGGTCTTGAGTCCAACATGGATCAGGGCATGTCGGCGATGGAGAATGTCCTCATCGAGCTCAGCGGGCCTGATGTGCTGGTGGGGCGTTACGAGAACTACAGCAGCGAGATCAACGAGTCGGCCGGGATTATCTCGATCGCGCCGTTCAGCAACAGCACCGTCGATGCCGCCATCGTGAACACCAAGCTCGTCGGTGCCAACGGTGCGTACTTCGCGCCCGATACCCAGTTCCTCAAGGTGCTCGACATCAATCAGAATCAGCAGGACACCGTGGACACCAACGGGCAGAACCTGATGCCCGATGTGGTGGACGCGTTCGGCAACCCGCTGCTGGTGTGGAGCAAGGACACCACCGCACGCGGCTCGATCGATCCCAACGGCTCGGACCCCGATCCCTTCGGGCAGTTCGTGAGTATGACCTCGGACGGCGCGGGCGATTACGCGGGCCCGGCGTGGTTCTACCTCGCGAGCAACAACTGCTTCTACAGCCGCAACGCGACGAGCATCGGGCTTAGCGGCAGCAATCAGAACGCGTTCAGCGCGCTCAGCGGCTTCCAGTCCGATGGCACTACCACGGTCGATGATGAGGATCGCGTGAAAACACTCGCGTCATTGCTCGCAAGCCCATCGTACTACGCACTGCCCCAAGATGTACAAACCCTTGATGATGCGGACCTTCATGAGATCTACCCATCGATTCCGCGAGGAAATCTGATCGTCCAGTCAGCGGGCGCAGACAACTACTTCTTCGGGACCAACGACACCGGTTGGCGTGCGAACGCGGATACAGACTCTCACTTCAGCATTGACTTCGGGTCGAGCTTCAAGACACTCACCGGCAATCGGCTTGAAGACGATAACAAGCAGCCGACGACTTACGACCTGATCTCAGAGTTCGACGACATCATCCAGACGGTGAACTGATGGACGAGACTCAGAACTGAGTGATCACAGCCATGTCCTCTCCACGCCCCGCGATCTCGCGGGGTTTTTTGGTGTGCGGGGCTGGGATGAATCTGCTACAAGGGGTCAATGCCGAAGGGGACGGGCCACAACCAGGTTCTTGCTGCGCGTCGGCGGGCGCTGTGGGCGCTGGCGCTCTTTGTGTGCGGGACAATCATCGGCGCCCATGTCGTGCGAGCTCAGATCGAGCACGGGGCTGTCGTGGCGCTTGGCATCAGCGCGCTGTGCGTCGCGGTGTCGGTGTTCGTGCCGACGAGATGGCGCGCTGGGCTGCTGGGCGCGGCGGTGATGCTGCTGGGCGTCGGTTGGTGCGCGCTTCGTGTTGATCCGCACCGCCCCGATCGACTCTCGGCACGCGTCGGTGAGCTGGATGTCCAACTCGGCGCGGTGCCCATCGAGGTGCGCGGCGTGGTCACGCGATCATCGCGGGTGATCGATCGCGTGCCCGGGCTGGCGGACCCGCCGATGTGGCCCGATAGGACGAATGCCGGCGAGCTGCGGGTGCGATCGGTGCTGATCCACACGGGCGACGGGCGCACGGACTGGGTCGACACAGGCGGTTCGCTGCGCGTGCTGCTGCCGATGAATGCGGCGGTGAGCGCAGGCTCGCGCATCGAGCTGCTGGGGCGATACAGCGCGCCCGGCTCGCGTCGCAACCCAGGCGAGCCGGACTGGGACCTGCTCGCCGCCCAGCGCGCAAGCGTGGGCACGCTGGTCGTGGATGACGCCTCGCACATCCGCCCGATCGCGCCCGGCGGGCTGCTGGCGCGGGGTGAGTCGTGGTTGCTGTCGCTGCGGGGCGTGATCCGTGCGCGGGCACTGGCGAGCATCGGCAGCGAGGACGACGCGGCGGGCGTGCGCTCGGCACTGCTCCTGGGCGAGCGCGAGCCGAGCTTCGAGCGGGTGTTTTCGAGTTTCCAGCGCGTGGGTGTGGCGCACCTGCTGGCGATCTCGGGGTTCCACCTGGCGCTGGTGGTGTTCATGGGCGCGCTGCTGATCCGGGCGGTGGGGGACCATCCGCGATTGGAGACGGCTGCGGTGCTTGTGGTGTTGGTGGGCGTGGTGGTGCTGATCCCGATGCGCCCGCCGATCGTTCGCGCGGCGGTGATCGTCGCGGCCATGCTGCTCGCGTCCGGCGCGGGGCGGCGTTACGACCGGCTGACCGTGCTGGCGTGGGTGGGGCTGGGGTTGCTGGTGTGGAGGCCGCTCGATGCGATGTCGATGGGCTGGCAGCTGAGCATGGGCGTGACGGCGCTGCTGGTGTCGCTGGGCGATGGTCATCGGCGGGCGCTGCTGGCGCGCGAGAGTGTGCTGCCGACGGGGCGCAATCGTGCGCGCGGGCTGTGGGCGCGAGCGGGGTTCTGGGTGTGGGGCGCGCTGAAGGTGAACCTGTGCTGCTGGCTGGTGGCGCTGCCGACTGTTGTGTACCACGCGGGGGTGGTGGGGACGCTGGCGCCGATCGCGGCGGTGGGAGTGCTGCCGATCGTGGCGCTGCTGATGGCGTGCGGGTATCTGCAGATCATCATCGGCGTGCTCTGGCCGGAGCTGGCGGTGCGCACGATGTGGCTAGTTGAAGCTCCGAGCGCGTGGGCGATGGGGATGATCGGCTGGTTCGAGCAACTGCCGCTGGCGTGGGTGCGCGTGCCGAGTGTTAGCGCTGGCTGGGCGATCGGCGCGACGCTGGTGCTGGCGCTGCTGGTCACGGGGCATGTGCGCTGGAAGCGCCCGCTGGGGATCGGCGCGCTGCTGGTTGTGACAGCGTGGGGATTCGCTCAGGGATGGCTGCACAAACCAAGCGCACCATTGCGGGTGGTCATGCTCGATGTCGGCGACGGCTCGTGCCTGATCGTGCAATCGGGCAGCGAGGCGCTGGTGTGGGACTGCGGCTCGCTCGATCGGCGGATGGGCGAGGCGACCGCGCGGGCGCTGCGGACGATGGGTGTGCGGGGTATCACGGATGTCATCGTGACGCACGACAACCTGGACCACTACAACGCGCTGCCGGATCTGCACGAGGCGATGGGGTTCGAGCGGGTGCGGATCACGGCGCGGTTGCGTGATGACGCGAGCAGCGCGTGGACGCGGGTGCAGCGCGACCTGGAATCACGCGGCGTCACGATCGAGACGATTCGGCGGGGTGATGAGCTGATGATCGGCGGCGCCTCGATGCGGGTGCTGTGGCCCGAGCCGACGATGATCGCAGGCTACGACGACAACGATACCTCGGTGGTGGCGCTGCTGGACCTGCTGCCGGGCCGCGTTGGTCACCCGCGGATGCTGCTCACAGGCGACATCGAGCAGGACGCGATGGAGCGGCTGATGGTGCTCGAGCCCGGGCTCACAGGCGAACTGGCGGGCGGGGTGCTCGAACTGCCGCATCACGGCAGCGCCCGGGACGCGGCCTACGGCTTCGTTGGCTGGCTGGACCCGGGCGTGATTGTGCAATCGACCGGGCCATCGCGATTGGATGATGACCGCTGGGATGCGCAGCGCCCGGGGCGTGACTGGTTCACAACCGCCCAAGGCGGGGCGATCGTGGTGGAGTTCGATGCCAGTGGTGCGGTTACGGCGCGGTATTGGTTCGGGCGCTGAGCTGGGGGGTCAGTAGGCCGGGTGGTGGGGCGGCTGCCCCTCAAGCACGCGCATGACATCAAGCACGACCCAGCTCATGGCCTCCTTGGCCTCGCGCGTGCCGGCGGCGATGTGCGGCGTGAGGATCGCGTTGGGCAGCGACCACAGCGGCGAATCCGCGGGGATCGGCTCAGGTTCGTGGACATCGAGGATGAGCGTGGCGTTGGGATTGGCGCGGGCGAAGGCGCAGGCGGCGTGGGTGTCGAGGACGAAGCCGCGTGCGGCGTTGATGAGCACGGCCTCGGGGCGGAGTGCTTCAAAGAAGGATTGGTCGAGCATGTGCCTGTTCTCGGCGCGTCCATCGACATGCACGCTGATGACATCGCATTCGCGGGCAAGGGTGAGCAGGTCGGTGGGCTGGGCGCCGCAGCGTTCGGGTTCATCGATGGCGCGGATATCGGTGTAGCGCACATGCATGCCCAGCGCCTGTGCGACACGGGCGACGCGCGAGCCGATGCGCCCGAGCCCGATGATGCCCATGGTGCTGCCGACGACGGTGCGGGGCGTGACGGCGCGGGTGCGCAGCTCGGTCCACGCGTGCTGATCGAGCGGTGCACTCAAGCGTTCGATGGGGCGGAGGGTGCTGAGCATCATCGCGGTGATATACTCGACGACGCCCTGCGCGTTGGCCTCGGGGGTGTGGACGACGGGGATGCCGCGTGCGCGGCAGGCGTCGAGGTCGATGTTGTCCAGCCCAACACCGGCACGGGCAACCACGCGGAGGTTGGGTGCCTGAGCGAGCATGGCCTCGTCGACCCTGGTGTAGGTGCGGACGATGAGGGCGTTGGCCGAGGCGAGCTGCTCGGGGGTGGGCGCGGGGGTGTCGAGGACGCGGGTGTCGGCGCGTTCGCACAGCCACGCGAGCGGGGCGGGGGCGATGGGTTCGGTGATGAGCACGGTGGGGCGCGACATGGCAGATGCTAGGAGTGGGGGGCGTGGGCCCGGCGAGGACGGCCCCCCGGGGTTGGGGAGAAGTTGTGTACGGATGGGGATAATTGAAGTGATCGGGGGGCATGCGCCGATGCAGTTCGCTGAAAGGGAGTCCGTTTCGAGGCCGACACGACACCCTGGACACGCACACACACTCGCAGCATGGAGGCTTCGCGATGAACAAGTCTGACCTGATTGAAGCAGTTGCATCGGAACTCGAGAGCTCGAAGGCCGAGGCCGGCAAGATGATCGAAGCGGTGATCAACGCCATCTCGGAGGGTCTCAAGACCGAAGAGAAGGTCGCGATCAGCGGCTTTGGCACCTTTACCAAGAAGCATCGCTCGGCGCGCGTGGGGATGAACCCGGCGACCAAGGAGCCGATCCAGATCAATGAGAGCACCACCTGCTCGTTCAAGCCGTCGCAGCACCTCAAGGATGCGCTGCACGAGCCCAAGCCGATGGCCGCGATGCATAGCTGATCGCTCAAACAGGGTGGTAAAACTGCCCATCTTGCCAAAGCGGATGTTTCTCCGGCGATGCGGATGGCTCACTCTGAGTTCATTCCCGCATTCTGGGCGAATTCGGCTCTAAATTCTTGACAGGCAAGAAGATGTGTGTAACCCTCAGACTCAAATCTGAGTCTGGAGGTTTACTATGTTGGGACGATGCAAGCTGTTCGTGTCGGCGATTGTGGCGCTTGTTGTAGCCAGTTTTACATCCATATCAGCCGCCCAGGGGGCATTCCCGGCGCACCACTCGTTTAAGGTGGGGGGCTGGGAGCTGAACATGCTCCACGAGCCCGACGGGGATGTGATCGGGATGTGGGGCATCCCGCTGGAGCCGCTGGCGGTGGGGAACATCCGTCGCCTGTGGTTCGAGGCGCTACCAAACGACCTGTGGGTGGTCCAGGCGTATGAGCCCAAAGACGCCGAGGCCAAGGCGTATGACCTTCGTGACGGCGGCATGAGCGAAGAATCCTTGGTGTTCATGCTCTCGCGAGAGCGCCGGGCACGCGCAGAGGATCCGGACTACCTGACCGATGGCGGGACGGTCGGCACGGTGACCAAGGGCTTTCTGGACGGCGACCCGCTGACAGAGGCCGTGGGATCGCTGCAGGACCCTGAGCCGATGATCGATCTCCTGGCGCAGGTGAGCTACCCGATCGCGCCGGGCATGACGGAACTGCTGGTAAGCGGGACGGCGGGCGTGAATGTGAACATGAACCACGCGACCCAGCAGCTGCTGGACTGCCTGCGTTTGACGACATCCACCAGTTGCGCCTCGTGCATCTGCGACGAGACCCTGAGCACGGAGACGGGGCCCTGGACGGTGGTGCAGACCAATCTGGGGGGCGGTTCGATGCGTTGTGAGTACAGCCGTACACTGACGCACAGCTACTGGCAGGTGGGCGAGTATCCCAGCGACTGCACCGAGTGCACGACTGGCAGCGAGGACGATCCGGAGATCCTGACGGAGATCGAGGAGCGCACGGTGTTCTGGGCTGGTCCCGGCGGCTGCCCTGATTACCCGTAAGCGTGACTCGCCTATTCAAGGGTTTGCATGACTCCCTGAGCATATGCTAGAGTGGCTCCGGGAGTTTTCATGCATCTGCTCAAAGCCACGCTCATCATCTTCGCCGGGATCGCGCTGCTGTTCTTTGTTACGCAGGGCAATCGTGTGCGTGTCATGTATGACTCGGTCCACAGCATTGGGCAGCGTTTCGGGCAGTCTTTGCCCGCGGGCAACGACCTGAGCGAGGAGAGCGGCAGCCACCAGGTTGTTCGCATCGAACCCGCGTCGTATTACACGCTTCCCGATCGTTTGCCGGCCAGCCTGCGTGAAGACTTCGCGACGGCACCGCGTGTGCAGGCGATGCGGCGAGAGCGTCTTGTTATTGTTGGGATCATCTCGTTGTGCGCCATGATCGCGTTTGTGATCGCCCACCATGGTCGTCGTGAGAGCGAACAGTTGCACATGCGTGAGCTCCTCACCCCACTCCGCCCGGGCATGAGCGCCTCGCGGACCTCGATGTTCCTTGTTCTGGCATCGCTGGTCGCGTGCGGATCGTTCGTGTACTACCGGGTGTTCCTGACTGGCGTGGACGACGCGCTGATAGCGCGTTCGACCGAGCGTGCCGTGGCATCGTCCAGCGCGCACATCCTTGGGAACTCGACGCTGTCGATGAGCCTGCCAACGCTGGTGCTGCTGTACCTCGGTTTCGTGCTGCTGCTGCTGCCGGTGTTCATCGCGCTGGCCTCGCGTTGCATGGGTGTGCCCAGCGCCGCAAGCTGGCGGGCGATGCTGCGTCGGGCGAATCAGGCGAGCGATGAGCGCCTTCTGCACCGCTTCTCCACTGGTCTGGCATGGTGCCTCTACGGCATGCTGACGATCTCGCTGCTGACGGCACCGTGGTCCACGACGCTCTTCGGGCTGATCTGGACCAGCTGAGGGCGTTGACGGTGATCAGCAGCCGGCGTTGAACGCGGCGATGAAGGCCGATACATCGAAGAAGTTGAACTCACCGAAAGGCTCGGCGAAGTCGGCGGCGGGGTCCTGTGTGTTGTACGCGTCGATGAAGGCGGAGACATCGAAGAAGTTGAGCTCGCCGTCGTTGTTGAGGTCGGCGGGGCAGCCATCGCCGAGCTGCACATTGTCGAGCCCGCACGAATCGGCACCGACGCGGAACTCGCCGCGGATGCTCAGGGAGGTGACATCGGCGAGCACGGCCTGGATCTGGGCCTCGCTCGCGGGCATGCCGGCGACTTCCCAGCCAGCGCCTTCGGAAATCTCAACGCTGAACGGGGTCCACTCGCCGGATGGTGTGACACCGAAGCGGTACTCGAGCGTGATGCCAGCGCCGACAATATCGATATCGCTCTGGTTGGAGACGGTGCCCACAGCGCCGAGCTGCTTGAGCTCGTAGGAGAGGGTCTGGCCGTAGTACGCGGAGAGGTCGCCCAGATACTCGGCGGGCGCGGCGAAGCGCCAGTATTGCCCCGAGCCGATGTCGTCGGCGGCGATAAACCCGCCGGGATTGCCGTCGGTTGATTCCCAGCGGAAGTTTCTGGCATCCTTGTCGGTGGACCATCCCTGCGCATCGGTGTCAAAGGTGCTGTGGATCGCGCCTGCCGGGCCCGCGAGGGCGGCGGCGCAGGCGCACGAGACTGCGGTCAGACAAACAAAGCTGGTATGCATGATGTGATCCCTCTCTGAATCGGTATGGTGTGAATCCAGATCCTAACACACCTCGCCGCAAGTACAACCGGAATTATTCGGAAGCATCGCGAGCAAAGGCACGCTGGGCGAGATCAATGGCGGCACCGAGCGCGGCGGCCTTGTTCACCGTTTCCTTGAACTCCAGCTCGGGCACCGAGTCGGCGACGATACCGCCCGCGGCCTGGATGTGGTACTCCCACGAGCCCTCGGGGTTGGACTCGTCGTAGCGGTCGATGGGAACGACCATGGTGCGCAGGGTCAGCGCGATGTCCATCTGCTTGTCGAGCGAGACCCAGCCGAGCCCGCCGCCGTACGGGCCGCGCCTGACTTTTTCGAGCTCGTCGATGATCTGCATGGCGCGGACCTTGGGTGCGCCGCTGATGGTGCCCACGGGCAAGGCGGCCCGCAGCGCGTCCCAGCAGTCCAGCCCGTCGCGAATCACGCCGGTGACGGTTGAGGAGATGTGCATGACATGCGAGTAACGCTCGATGCTCATGAGCGAGCTGAGCTCGATGGTGCCGGGCTTGGCGACGATGCCGACATCGTTGCGACCCAGATCGACGAGCATCGCGTGCTCGCTGATCTCCTTGGGATCGTTGAGCAGGTCGCGCTCCATCTCAAGGTCTTCGTCGGGGGTGCGCCCGCGCCGGCGCGTGCCCGCGAGGGGGCGGTTGGTCACGATGGCGTGCCCGTGCTCGTCGTTTCGCACGCGGCAGAGGATCTCGGGGCTTGAGGCGACGAGGATGCAGCCGCCGGTCTGCATGTAGACCATGTATGGTGATGGGTTGACGGCCCGCAGCGCACGGTAGACATCGAAGGGGTCGGCATCAGCGCGGCGCTCGAAGCGGTGCCCGAGGACCACCTGGAAGATGTCGCCGGCTTCGATGTACTGCTTGGCACGCTCGATCATGCGCTCGTGCTCTTGGCGCGAGGTGTTGCATGGCATGGGCTCGTTGCGCAGCGGCTTGTCGCTGTGCACGCGCCCCAGTGGGAGCGGCTTGGAGTGCTCCTGCACCTGGTTCGCCAGCGCATCGAGCGACTGCAGCGCGCTGTCGTAGCGGGCGCCTGCGTCATCGGTGGCATTGATGCGGACGAGCTTGACGAGGTGGACAAGCTTCTCGACATGGTCGAAGACGACAAGCTCGTCGTAGAAGCCGAAGCTGACCTCGGGGAGATTCCGGTCGTCGGTGGGGGCGTGCTCAAAGCCGAGCTTGCGCGGCTCGGCGTAGCGGACCGAGTCGTAGGCGCTGTAGCCGAACCAGCCGCCGAGCACGCACTCGGGCAGCAGACCCCGATCGCGTGATGCCTTGGGAACGGTGTAGTGCCACGCGTCGCTGAGCTGACGAAGGTCGCTCAGCGGGTCGCTGGATTCGTGCGTGTTATCGGTGCCCAGCTCGTGATCGATGACCCGGACCTGGCTCTGGCGGGCGCTGAACTCGATCACGGGGTGCGCACCGAGGATGGAGTGCCGCCCCTGCTGGTTGCCGTTCTCGACGGACTCGAGGAGCATGGAGGGAGCGGTGCGCTGGTCGCGAGAGACCAGACGCCGGTAGGCGAGCACGGGGGTGAGCTGGTCGGCGAGCACACGGATGGCGACGGGGATGACGACGACGCCGTGGTCGTTGTTCTCGCGCCCGAGCTGGGCCGTCTGTATGAATGTTGTGCGGTCGATGCTCGGCATAGCGCAGAGTGTATGCGTTGAACCCGCGGGGCATGGGGCCCGTAGGATGGTGCATGAGACGAACGATGCGATGTGTTGGGGCAATGACGCTGCTCGTGGCGATGAGCGCGGGTGCTCTTGGGCAGGACGGGCAACGCCCGCCGATCATCCCGACGCCGCAGGGCAGCGGGCAGGCGCCGGGCGGGCGTGTCACGGGCTCGCTGCCGGACCTGTTCGCTCGGATCAACGACATGGACCCGCTGCTGCGCCCGGGGCTCAGGGCGTCGCTGTTGCGCCAGGCGCAGATGGTGGTGCCGTTCGTGGTGATCGTGGACGATGCGCCGAGCTATCTCTACGCGATCAGTCAGTGGGAGCTGATGATTCGTTTTCCGGTGCTCTGGGACGACGGGCGCGTGGAGTCGCGTGAGAACATCGCGAGGTTCATCCGCGGGTTCAAGCCCGAGCGGGTGTACCGGCTCGAGGATGATGGGGATTGGGACTTTGAGAAGGAGTTCGATGCGAGAAGCGAGCAGATCGACAAGGCCCTGGGCAAGGCGCTGAGCGAGCAGATCGAGGACTGGCGCGATTCGATGAGGGAGGTCCACAGCCAGGGCATCGTCTCGCCCGGCGTGGTGCTCACGGACCCGACGGATGCGGCGTGGGCGGGTGCGCTGGCGCTGAGCGCGGGTCGTCTGCAGCCGATCGGGTACATGATCAAGCCGGCGAATCTCCCGCCGCCGCTGGAGCCGGACGCGGCGGACCGGATCGAGCGTGAGCTTGAGCGCCTCGCGGGTGGCTTCGATCGCTCGTGGGACAAGCTGGGCGACGATATCGACGCGGTCACGCTGGCGATGAACACGGGCACGCGCATCCAGACCGGCGCGGGCGCTCGCGATATGCTGGCGACGAGCGATCGCCTGGGGCGCACCGAGCACAACGGTGCAGGCACACGCTGGGCGTACTGCGGGCAACTGATCGGCAGCGAGTCGCAGAGCGTATACCGCGCGATGTGCGCCCTGTTCCTGGAAATCGATCAGGCATTCATCTGGGACGGGTACGGCAACAACGAGCCGTGGGCGGCCTACGACGGCACCGAGGCGGCGGCGCAGCTGGAGCCAAAGGACATCCGCGTCGAGTTGCATGATCAGCCCAAGTACACCATCGAGCACTGGCGGAACAGGATGGTGCGATCGATCGGCGAGCGGACCGACAACGAGACCGATGCGCTGCTGATGCTGATGAACTCCAAGGGCGCGAACCGGCGTTTCGATCTGCCGGGCTCGTACGCGGAAGAGGGGCGGGCGGGCGATATCCCGATGCTCCAAGTGCCCGCGGCGATGCACATCGTGCATTCCTTCTCGCTGCAGCTCCCGTTCAGGCGGATCACGATCGGCGCCCGCCTGCTGGAGCGGGGCGTGTATGTCTACGCCGGGTCGGTTGATGAGCCGTTCCTGAATGGGTTCGTGCCTACGCCGGATATCGCCAAGCGCCTGGCGGCCGGGCTCGCGTTCGGCACGGCGGTGCGCTTCGACAACGGACAGGTGTGGAAGATCGCGGTGCTGGGCGACCCGCTAGTCACCCTCGGTAGCGCCGGACGCCGGACCGATGCCGAGCTGACGATCGATTCGCTGGTGAACCTCGACGAGCGCGTCAAGCAGCGCCTGAGCGATGAGGATTTCGCGGGCGCGATCGAGGACTTGGTGCTGCTTGGGCGTGATGAGGATGCGTCGCGTCTGGCGATGGCGTTGATGAAGGACAAGCCCGAGGCGTTCAAGCCCCAGGCCGCGCTGCTGGCGATGGGGGCGCTGCAGCGGACAGGCGACTTTACGGCCATGGTGGATTGCTACGAGCACATGGACAACGCCGGGCGGGCGGACGGGATCATGCAGGACTACCTGTGGCTCGCGTCGCCCTACCTGCTGGCCCGTGGTGAACAGGACCCATCGTTGCGTGCAAGGATCGAGGCCCTGCTGCGGGCCAATATCCGTGAGGGGCAGGAGATCTCGGACGCCGAGCGTCTGGCGATGTCCATGCGGAGCCACTCGCTGGACGCGGCGCTAGGTGTGCTTGAAGGGATACGCTACGAACTGAGCGAGGCGGATCGGACGATGCTTGATCGCGCGATCGAGCGGGTGAAGCGGTGAGCGAGCATCTGCCGCGAGAGCCGTCGCCACAGATGCTGCGAGCGTTCCTCGCCGAGCACGACGCGCCGTGCCCGATCTGCGGCTATAACCTCCGCGGCGTGATGCTGGACATCTGCCCCGAGTGCGAGTGCCCCATCGAGCTGGGCGTGTCGTCGAGCAGTTCGTCTTTGGGCGCGTGGCTGCTGGCGCTGCTGAGCTTCGCGATGCCGCTGAGCTTTGACCTGCTCATCGGGACGATGATGACGATTGGCGTGATCATGAGCGCCGGCGAGAACCCCGAGGGCGTGTTCCTCATGGTCTCGCTGGTTGCGCTGACGATGGTGAGCGTGGGGATGCTGTGGGTGCTGGTCGCCCGCAAGCGCGACTGGCTGCGCATGGCCCGGCGCAAGCAGTGGAAGCTGGCGTGGGGCTTCTTCGTGGGCGTGTTTGTGGTGCACCTGCTGGTGGGGGTGGGGACATTCCTGATTGCACGGTAATGTCTTGTTGCCTTTCCCCTCTTGTGCCTTCCCCGCCCCGCGGGGAAGGTGGCACGCGTCTTCGCGTGACGGATGGGGTCTTGGTATATGCCTGCTTCTCAGAAGACCCCCTCCGCCCTCCTTCGTCCGGCACCTCCCCCGCGGGGCGGGGAAGGCACGGGAACTAGAGTTCGTGTACGATTCTAGAATGATCTCGCACCGCGAGTACAAGGAACTGACGAAGGCAACGCCTCTCGCTCGTGAGAGAGCAATGGCACTGCGGGAATCGCTGTCAGATCCGGAAAAACTGCTCTGGTCTGCGCTCAAGGGCAATCGGATCGATGGCATCGCGTTCCGTATCCAGCATCCGCTCGGCCAGTACATCGCGGACTTCTATTGTCACCGAGCCCGATTCGTAATCGAGATCGATGGGAATACGCATCAGGGAGATCGGTTGCGTGATGATGCACGCCGAGACGCCTGGATGCAATCGTGCGGTATTGAGCTGATGCGGATTCCTGCGCGGGAGGTGTTCCAGAATCTCAACGGCGTCGTGCAGACGATCGTTGATCGCGCTCGCAAACGGATCGATTTCATCCACAGCCAGACCTGATCCCTGTGCCTTCCCCGCCCCGCGGGGAAGGTGGCACGCGTCTTCGCGTGACGGATGGGGTCTTTGGAGACTCACGCGGTACAAGACCCCCTCCGAGCTGCGCTTCGCTCCGCCCACCTCCCCCGCGGGGCGGGGAAGGCACAAGACTTAGAGACGCGCTGCGATCGCCGCGCCGACATAGTTCGGTGCTGCGGGATCGACACTGAACGACCCGTGCGTATCGCTCGTGAGCGATTCGCGCCGGTCCATATCCGTCAGCTCGACCTTGTTGTCCGCGTGGATCTCCACGAAGTACCGCGCGTGCTGTCGCTCGGCATCGCTTCGCAGCTTCTTGATGTTGCGGGTGCTCTTGTAGCTTACCCGCGCGTGCACGGGGGCAACAGAGTAGCGATCGCTGTCCCACGGCTTGCGATCATCGCGCGACTTCCACGGCTCGCTCTCGATGCCGCGTCGCAGGTTCGCGACCAGCGAGTGCACGAGCGGCTCGTTGGCCTCATCGCCGTTGGGTACGACAAAGGCCACCGGGCGGATCGATGCCTGCGGGCGTGAGACCGCGTCCATAAGCTCGGCACCGCTGGGCATGAGCCCCTTGTCGTCGAGGAGGTTGCCCAGCACGACATCGCCCATGCCGAAGCCGCACGCGGGGGTGGGTGGGCCGCCGAAGAGCTCGATGAGGTTGTCGTAGCGCCCGCCGCCGGCGACGGCCCGCTCGCCCTCGGCGATGGCTTCGAAGACGGTGCCGGTGTAGTAGGCGAGGCCGCGTGCAATGGTGTGATCGCGAGCGATCCAGCGATCAATCTCCACCACAGAGCACACAGAGCACACAGAGTCAAGATCAGAGGCGTCGAGGTCGGGTAGCGTGCTCGGATCGGCCTTGGTGAGGAAGGCGATGAAGGGTTCTGGGAGATTGGCGTCCTGCGCTTGCGTTCGCAGCGCGTCGGTGGGGAGCTTGGCCTGACGATCGAGCAGGTTGAACGCGTCCTCAAGTTGGTCGCCGGTGACGCCGAGCGAGGCGAAGAAGGCGGCCATCGCGTTGCGATCGTTGAGTTTGATGGTCAGGGCATCGGCAATGAGCCCCAGATCCTCGAACATGCGCACCATGCATTCGATCACCTCGGCATCCATGCGTGCACGGTTCTCAGTCGAGTTGTCGTCGGCGGGCATGCCAATCGCGTCCACATTCCACTGCAAAAACTCCCGCAGCCGCCCCCGCTGCGGGCGCTCCGCACGGAAGTAGGGACCGGCTGTGAACCACTTGCACGGCTGGGGCAGTTCCTTGGCGCGTGCAGCGTACATCCGTGCGAGGGTGGGGGTGAACTCGGGGCGCAGGGCGAACTCGGCCTGCCCGGTCTCCTTCACCCGCTCGACTTCCTTGGGCGACTTGCCTGAGAACGCCTGAAACAGCTCGCCGAGGATGCCCTCGCCGGATTTGACGGCGTAGAGCTCGGTGGTTTCGAAGGTCGGGCCGGCGATCTCATCGAACCCGCAGCGGATGGCCGCGTCTCGCCAGGCGTTGGTGATGTACTGCTGGCGGAGCAGGTCCTCGGGATAGAGATCCCGGGTGCCTTTGGGTGCATTGATCTTCTTCTGGCTCATCGTGTGGTAGGGTATGCGTGCGGGGCAATGGGGGCTGGGTGCAACCGTTTGGGGATTGACACGGAAGGACTTACATGGGGATCGCTCTTCGGCATGTGGTCTGGGCATCGGCGACGCTCTCGCTCGGGGCGTTTCTCTATGTCCTGACGCTGGAGCCGATGGACCCTAAAGAAAACCCGCGGGCGTTGGCCATCGACCAGACCCCCGACCGCACGGGGCTGATCAACCGTTTTCGGCAGTCGATGAGCAACGGGCAGCTGACGGCCGCCAACGCGATGACCGATTCGCTGGTGGAGCACTACTACGACGATCCATCGACCTGGTTCTACCGGGCGTTGGTCAGCGAGGCGATGGGGCATGACGAGGCGGCCGCGCAGGCCTGGCGTCGCCTGGATGCGATGATGCAGCGCCTGATCGGGTGGAAGGGACGCTACTCGTCCGAGCAGATCGGCTACTTCCGTGCATGGGGCTCGATCGGCGTGGGCGATATCGAGGAGGGGCAGGCTCAGTTTCGCGAGCTGGCGGACCGGGTGCAGGAGCGGCTCCGCATGAGCGAGGTCGAGCAGCCCGGGGCGCACTACAACGCCGCGTGCTACCGGGCGATGGCGGGGCAGACCGAGGTCGCCATGGCGCACTGGGCCCGGGCGGTAGAGCTGGGTTACCGCGACGGCGGCAACGAAGGTGGCTGGTGGATGGTCGATCCGGATCTCGAATCGCTCCACAAGCTCGATGCCTTCTGGGAAATCGCCCAGCCGTTGCTTGAGCCCCGAAGCCGGCGCGACCCACGTGACCAGCGAGACAAGGCCACGCAGGATGAGCCCGAGATCGGGGACACCGACGATCGGGCAGCCGTTCCCGAGGAGGCGTCCGGGGGCTGAGGGTTTGGGGCCCGGTGCGCACACGCTTTCGGGGCGGGGCGCTATGATCTGCAAACAAGCTCTACGCGTCGCAACGGGGGTTCTCCGGGGCGTCGCGATCGTGTCCATGCCCCGCCGGGGCCGAACTGGGATCGTGTCAAGCCATGCCGACAGTGACCATCAACGGGATTGAGTGCGAGTTCGAGCGGGGCGATCTGGTGATCGAGGTCGCCGATCGCAACGGGATCGAGATCCCGCGATACTGCTACCACCCGGGTCTTTCGCGCCCGGCCCAGTGCCGCATCTGCCTGGCAACCTTCCAGGCCCCCAACCCCCGCAACGACAACAAGCTCGAGCCCATGATGGGCGGCAAGCTGCTGCCCACCTGCGTCACCGAGTGCGTGGACGGCATGGTCGTGGAGATGCAGAGCGAGAAGACCATCGCCAACCAGAAGGCGGTCATGGAGTTCCTGCTCATCAACCACCCGCTGGACTGCCCCGTGTGCGATCAGGCCGGCGAGTGCACCCTGCAGGACTTCAGCTACAAGTACGGCCGCGGGCACTCACGCTTCACCGACACCAAGGTCGTCTCGCCCAAGAAGAACCTGGGCGACCATATCTATATGTACAGCGACCGCTGCATCATGTGCACCCGCTGCGTGCGCTTCACCGAGGAGGTGACCGGCACCAGTGAGCTGATGATCGATTCGCGCGGCGACAAGTCCACCATCGACATCTTCCCCGGCGAACCCATCAACAACCCTCTGGCCAGCAATGTCATCGACCTGTGCCCCGTGGGCTCGCTGCTCGACAAGGACTTCCTCTTCGCCCAGCGCGTGTGGTTCCTCAAGCGCACCGCCGGAATCGACCCGTTCACCAGCAGCGGCGACAACATCTGGGTCGAGCACAACCAGGGACGCGTCTACCGCATCAAGCCGCGTTACAACATGGATCTCAACACCTGGTGGATCACCGACGAGGTCCGCTACGGCTGGAAGTTCGTCCACAGCGACAACCGCCTGGTCGCCCCCACCCGCAAGCAGCACGGCGTGCAGGTCGACGCGACCTGGACCCGCGCGTACAAGCAGATCATCGACACGCTCCGTGGCGCGGGCAGCGCCGCGCTGGTGGTGTCGCCCACGCTGACCACCGAGGAGGCCTACCTGCTGGTGCGGGCCGTGCGCTCGATGAACGAGCATGTGAAGCTCTTCCTTGGCCCGGTACCCATCGACGGCCAAGATGTCGAGTACCCCAATCCGCAGAGCGAGCGCCCCTTCGTGCAGCGCGCAGAAAAGGTGCCCAACAAGAACGGCGTCAAGCGCGTGCTCGAGGCCATGGGCGGCTACAAGGAGTTCGACACCTTCGTTCGCAGCGCGAAGGACTTCGACGCGGTGGTACTCACCGCCAACTTCCCCAGCGCCTGGGTGACCGACGATCTCGTCGATGCCCTCGACGGCCGCAAGACCATCCTGATCGACACCACGGACTCGGTGCTCTGCGCCAAGGCCGAGGTCGTGCTGCCCAGCTCGACCTTCGCCGAGAAGGCCGGCAGCTTCGAGAACTTCGGCGGCACGATGCAGCACTTCAATCAGGCCATCCCCTGCCAGCACGACAGCAAGAGCGAGGGCCAGATCGCCCTGGACCTCATCGAGCTGGCCAACGGTGGCACCCTCAAGGAGCACGCCCCGGGCTTCGGCGCCCAGATCGTCGACGAGCAGCCCGGCCAGGTCCCCGGCTCGGACGATTCGATCCTGCTGCCCCGAGGCGAGCTCTACAACGCCAAGACCATCCGCACCCGCATGGGCGAGGACTACGACGCCCTGCGCGTTGTAGGCGAGAGCGTGCAAGACAGCGCACCCGAGGAGCTGGTCGAGTCCGACATGGAACTGATCGAGCTCTGAGCTGAAAGCACAAGATGACACTTCTTTCCACCCCCGGCAACGGGGGTGTTTTCTTGTGTTGATGTTGGGCGACGGGCTGTAGAATAAGTCATGAAGAAAGAGTTGAAGATCGCTGGTGTGGTTTCGCTTGTTCTTGTTCTACTCGCGGTAGGTCTGGGTGCATGGGCGTACAACACCTATTTTTCACCTGAGCCATTGAGCGAAGCGGAACTCGCTGATCTGGTGATCGACTGGGATATCGCTACAGGCGGGAACTGGTCGCCGTGGTGGGATCGTGGTGATGGAAAAGTCGAGTGGAACCCGACGGCGAGCTACAACGAGTGGATCGCTTCGCTGACTGATGATGAGAAGGCTTGGGGCATCATCGCCGTGGTTTACGCGGACTACTTTGACTCGCTGCTGGGCATGGAGAATATGGGTACGCTGCCAACGGACCCCGAGCGATGGGCGACAATCGAGGAGGTATTGGGCAGCGAGGAGAGCGACGCGGTTATGGCAATGCTGATGGAAGGCCTAAACCGCCCGCATATGGGGGCGATGTGGGGAAAGGATACCGACCCTGTCGCTTATGCGGCTTTCAACGCCCGAGCCGAGCGCGATCCCGAAGCATGGGATCCTGGCGAATTGGACTTTGATCCAGATGAAAATGTAGATGTTCTGGGCTCATCGAGAGCCTGGCTGGGTTGGCATAGTCTGATGACGAACTTTGTTTCCAGTAAGGCCGCGTACGAACTTGAGCGAGGGAATACTGATGAGTTTGTCGATGCGATGATCGTTCTGGTGCGATCGTCTGATCTCAGCCGCGCTGTGCCGGAGTATGTTGCGCTGTTCTTTGAGATCGGGATCGAAGCCAGGGCAATCGACACCATTGACTGGGCTTTGAGATCTCACCGAGAGGTTTTCACCGAGGCGCACTTTGCTCGGCTTGAAGAGGCACTATCCAGTTATGCCGGAAACCAGTTCATCTGGCAGGGGGAGATGCTGCAGTTTGAAGATACCTTGCGCCGTATATGTGGGCCGAATGGGCACCTGAGCGAACGCGCGGCAGCGCAAGTGGCGGCGAATGGTATGGGTCTGGGCAAACCTGTACATTTGCCTGTTGAGAAGCTCGGTCCCACAATGCAGCGGATGCTGCTCGTGATGCGACGCATGGGCAGGGAGATGGATGCCAGCGGGGCACTGCCGTGGGACGATCCCGCGGCAGCCATCCGCGATCCTTATGAGGCGCAGGTTGAGTTCATGAGCCCGGTCGCGCAGACGATGCTGGATATCCTGATTCCTGCGCTCGAGCGAGGTCCGGCACGATCGGCTCAGCACCGGCAGGTGGTCATCGGGATCCGCTTGGGGATTAGCGCCGAGCGTCATCTTGAGCGTCATGGGGAATATCCCGACAGCATCGATGGCATTGATGCCGATCTGCTGGCACTTGAACCGGTCGACATCTTCTCAGGCGAGAAGCTCCATTATGAGATTTTCGATGGGCGCCCGTACATCTACTCCATAGGCCCTGATCGGATTGACAATGGGGGGGTAGTGATGTGGATCGAAAAGGAGTACAACGGGACAACCTACATGGTTCGGGAACCGGTTGAGATGATGGGTCGCGAGCAGGTCGCGGTTCGCTTCAGCGACGAGCGCGATCAGAGCGACTGGCCGCTCTACCTGATTCCGCCGAACGACCCCGAACCGCTTGGCGATGCAGACGACTCCGATTACGACCTCGACTGGGACCTCGAACAAGACGAGTCCTACGAAGAGGAACACGGCGAACAACCAGTTCCTGACGATGGCTGATACCGAACGATAAAACACCCCGCTCCGGACAGCGGGGTGCTTTGCGTCAGTGGTGCTGACGACTCATCGGGCTCGGGAGGGCCCGGTACAGGGGCTCTGATATCTGATTACTGCGCGTCGGGTGCGCGTCCGCGGCCCTCACGCTGCGGGCGCTGCTCGCCGCGCTCGAAGCCCCGTCCCTGACGGTCCATCATCGCGCCGCGGCGCTTGAGCATCTGGCGGCGGAGCTGCATGCGCTGGCCCTGTCGATCGAGCATGTCCGCGCCGCGATCGAGGCGGTCCGCACGCTGGCGGAGCATGCGCTCAGCGATCATCGCACACCCACGCGGGCCAAGCTGCCCGTGCTGCTGCGCACGAGGGCCATCATTCCGTGCCCGCTCGCCGCGCTGTTCCAAGCCACGCTGCGTGCGCTGCTGGAATCGCTGTCGGAGCTGCTGGCGATCGAATCCGCCGCGCCGGGCACGCTGCTGGCGTTCGCCCTCGGGGGCTTGGGCGCCTTGCTCACCACGGCGTTCACTGCGCTGAGCGAATCGCTGCTCGAGCCGCTGCCGCAGCTGCTGGCGGCGCTGGGCCCGTTCGGGTCGTTGGGCGTCGTTGTTCTGGGAGTCCAGTTGCCTGTCGCGCTGGCCCTGCTCGGGCTGGTTCATCGCGCTGGCGGCGGGCGACAGGACGGCGAGGGTTGATGCGGAGATGAGCATCAGGGTCAGGGTGCGGGTTCTCATGGTGATTCTCCTTATGACTCGTCTGGTTTGTCTGTGCGCGTGATCATCCCTCCGGCGGGCTGGCCGTCTGATCACGCATCGGTTTGTGGTTCTGGCCCCGGCGCTCCGCGCCTCGGCACAAGCAAAACGAGGCAGTGGGCTGGGCATTGCATGTGATTGCAAAATTGATGCAGCGGTCCCTTATGGGCTACGATCGGGTATGGCCGGGCTTGTCATACTTACTGTCGTGATCGCGGTCCTGACGGCGATCATTACGCTGATCTGGTGGAAGGTCGGCGACCAATGGGCCGACGACGAGTACAAGAAGTTCGGGCACGGCGGTGGTGCGCCAAAGGGCCCGCCCCCCGAGGTCATCAAGGACTTCAACGCCATCTCGGGCACCGAATCATCGGCCCCCAAGGTCGACGACGAGAAGGCCGAGTAAGCGATGCCGCGCTACAAGCTCACCGTCGCCTACGACGGCACCGATTTCCACGGCTGGCAGAAGCAGGAACCGCCCGACCCGAGCGCCCCCAAGCCCGCGCCCGGGCACGAGCCCCAACGCATCCAGCTCCGCACGGTGCAGCATGTGCTCGAGCAGGCCGTGCGCGAGGTGGTGCGCGAGCCAATCACGCTGATGGGCGCCTCACGCACCGACAGCGGCGTGCACGCCAACGGGCAGGTCGCGAGCTTCATGAGCAACCCCGAGCCCGACAAGGGCGTCGGCTGGCCCGCCGAGCGCGGCTGCGACCAGCTCATCCGCGCCCTCAACGGGCGACTACCGCGCGATGTGCTGGTGCGCGACGCGTGCATGGTGCACGACGACTTCAACCCCATCGGCGACGCCGTCGAAAAGGAATACTGCTACACCATGGTCAGCGGCGACACCCGCCCGCTCTGGGACCGGCGCTATGTGTTCCACACCTGGTACGCCCTCGACCCATCGAAGATGGCCCGCGCCGCGAGGTTGATGGAGGGCGAGCACGACTTCGCCGCTTTCGCCCAGATCTCCCACGGGCGCAAGACCACGGTGCGCACCATCTATTCCTGTGTTGTCGAGAACCCCAAGCCCGACACGGTGGTCATCCGCGTCAGCGGCAGCGGTTTCCTCTACAACATGGTCCGCATCATCGCCGGCACACTCATGGAGGTCGGCCGCGGCAAGATCGATGCGGAGTCCATCCCCGACATCATCGCCAGCACCGATCGCACGCGGGCGGGCACGACACTGCCGCCGCAGGGCCTGCGGCTGGAGTGGATCCGGTATCCTGATGTGGACGGATAAGACAAGAGACTCTGGGTGCCCCTACTCGCGGCCTGCCGCGCAGTAGGGCTCTTGGACGGCTCAGAAGACACGACTGCGCCGAAGACGCCGAGTCGTGGCACCCAGAGAAGGGGAGTTCGAGTGAAACAGCGCGGCCGCAGATTGGGGAGGTTGATGCGGTGGGGGGTGTACGCATGTACGATCGTGATGTGCTTGCTGTGCATCGCGTCGTACTGGCCCCAGCCGCGATGGAGTCGCGAGTATGTGCCACCCAACGGCACAGTCGCGTGCCGCAGCTTTACGGAGTTGATTCTTTGGAATGGCTGGCTCATCTTCGAACGATTCCCTGACTACCAGCAGATGGGTTTCAGCGCTCCGATGCCCGGCGTGCACCACCATTTCGAATGGCGATCGCAGACGAACCCGTCATCGCTTCAGGCACTATCTACTCCCGCGTACATCACAAACGGCGGTGGTTCAGGCGGGCCATACATCCGTTACACCTTTCGTCCAATCTGGCCAACCGCTGTACTTGTTGGGTTGAGTATGGTTCTTTGGTATCGCTCACGACTGGGTCGGCTCCAAGGTTGCTGTGAACACTGCGGCTACTCCCTCGCCGGCCTCCCCGCTGAAACCTGTCCCGAATGCGGCGGTACCACCACCACATCATCATGATGAATCGGTATAAAAGAGCTTGGCTTTTTCGGCTCGCGATCTCGCTCGCGTTGTTGCTCATCGTGCTCGCGGTGGGCAGCGGATGGTATTCAGGTGGCTATGTGATGCAGACGGGCTCGCGCGTCACGATACTTGGATTGGGCAACGGGCAGGGCGCGTTTGTCATCGGCGAACAGGGTGCTCAGGCCGCTTTGGGCTGGTCGTGGCATAGGTATGACCCGAGCTGGCGATGGTGGTTCTCGATCGCCAAGACACCGCAGTCTTCGCAGATGCTGATCCCGCTATGGGCACCGGCGTTGGGGCTGCTTGTGCAGGCTTGGTGGGTTCGCCCCAAGCGGCTGAGCAAAGGGCATTGCGTCAAGTGCGGGTATGCGCTCGCGGGGGTCGCCGCCGAGTTATGCCCCGAATGCGGTGCAACAATCACCCATGCCTGAGATCATCACCCAGACCGACCGCCTCACCCTCCGCGTGCCAACCATGGACGATGTCGATGTCCTCGCGGGCTACTGGGCCGACCCGGAGACGATGAAGTACATCGGCCACTCGGGCGAGGCGTGGACGCGGGAGGTGGTCGAGCAGCGGATCGCGCAGGCGATCGAGCGCCAGCGCATCAGCGGCTTCTGCTTCTGGGTCGTCGAACGGCGCGATACCGGCACGGTCATCGGCCAGGGCGGGCTCGTGCCCGTGGCGAATAAAGGACCGGAGATCGAGCTGGGCTACCGGCTAGGGCGCGACCACTGGGGCCACGGCTACGCGACGGAGATCGCCAGAGCGTCGGCCGCTTACGGCTTCCAGTCGCTGGGCCTCGATCGCCTCATCGCCGTCACCTACCCGGAGAACATCGGCTCGCGTCGAGTGCTCGTCAACGCGGGCTTCGACGAGATGGGGCTGACCGATCGCTACTACGACATCACCTGCATGCTGTATGAGCTGACCAAGGAACGCTGGGCGACCCTCTAACCTCGCCTCCCCCGCGCTTGCGGGGGAGGTGTCATGCGCAAGCATGACGGAGGGGGAGTGTTCGACAACCAGGTGCGCACAAGGTTCTTGGTGGACCCCCTCCGACCCGCCTTCGGCGGCCCACCTCCCCCGCAAGCGCGGGGGAGGCGAGTGAATACCTACACTCCTCCCATGCCGCTGCGCATCCTGCACATCTCGACACGACTGATCCAGGGCGGCTCGCAGGAGAACACCGTCCTCTCGTGCGAGGGTCAGGCCGAGCTCGGCCACGAGGTGCATCTCGCCTACGGCCCGATCTTCGGCCCCGAGGGCTCCTACTTCGATCGCGCCAACGACTTTCGCACACGCGACGGGCGACGCATCGGGATGCACGAGCTGCGGCACCTCGTGCGCGAGGTGAACCCGATCAAGGACATCCGCGCCTCGCGCGAGATGCACCGGTTCATCAAAGAACTGCAGCCGGATATTGTGCACACGCATTCGTCCAAGGCCGGTGTCATCGGTCGGGCTGCGGCCTGGGGCGTGTACCGCAAGAGCGGCAAGCGCAAGCGCCCCGCCATCGTCCACACGATCCACGGCCCGCCCTTCCATAAGTACGAGACCGAGTTCAAGAACATGCTCTATGTGCAGGCCGAGCAGATGGCCGCACGCAAGTGCCACCTGATCGTCTCCGTCGCCGACGCGATGACCGAGCAGTTCCGCGCCAAGGGCATCGGGCACGAAGACCAGTTCGTTACGGTGCGCTCGGGCATGGAGACCGAGCACTTTCTCAATCCGCTGCCCAACGAGACACGCGAGGCGATGCGTCGCGAGCTGGGCTTCAGCGACGGCGACTTTGTGATCGGCACGGTGGCAAGACTGGCCGAGCATAAGGGGCACGACGACATCCTCGACGCGCTGGGCATCGAGCTGCGCAACAACCCGAGCTGGAAGCTGCTATGGGTCGGCGACGGCTGGTGGAGCGAGCGTTTGCTGGCCCGCGTCGCGGAGATGGGCCTGTCCGATCAGGTGGTCACGACCGGGCTCGTGCCCCAGCACCGCGTGGGCGCGATGATGCGGGCGATGGATGTGCTGTTGCACCCCAGCTACCGCGAAGGCCTGCCCCGCACCGTGCCCCAGGCGCTGCTCTGCGGCGTACCGGTCTGCGCCAGCGACACCGACGGCACGCCCGAGGCCTGCATCGACCCCGAGGTCGACGCGGCGCACGCCACCGGCAAGATCTTCATGGTCGGCGACACCAAGGGCCTGCGCGATGCGGTGGTGTGGATGTTCGAGCACCCCGAGGAGCGCCGTGCGATGGGCGAGCGCGGACGCGCCATGTGCAGTGCCATGTTCTCGACACACGCGATGGTGCAGGGGCTTGAGGATGTCTACGCGCGGGCGATCGAGCTGGCCGAGGCGCGTTAGTGCAGGTCGAGCTTGTGACGCCGGACGATCCAGAAGCGTGGATCGTCGCGGTCTAGCCCGCCCCGGATCGGGCCACGCAGGAACGCCCGCCCGAACGCCCCGACACCCTTGAGTACCCGCGAGAGCCCGTGCCCGCCGGATCGCTCATCGTGGCGGATCAGGCGGTAGCCCAGCAGGTGCAGCAGCTGCCGACGGAGCACGGCCGCCAGATCAGCATCGACGAGCAGCGAGCCGTCGGGCTGCGGATACACGCCCGGCGCGTGCGCGATGAGCCAGTGCAGCCAGTGCTGGCGACGCAAGCGGGCCGAGAGCCCCAGCCAGCCTTCGCCGACGCGCCGCACGATGAAGAACCCGTCGTCGCCGGGGCGCTTGTGCTGCTGCATGTTGGGCATGAACACCCGCCCGCGCACGGGTGAGGTGACGGCGCTGCCGTTCTCTGTGGCGATGATGGTGACATCGCGCTTGATCTTCTTCCCTGAGACGATGCCGGCGCAGATGGCGAAGTCCGTGCCGCGGATCGCGTGACGGTAGCGGATATCGTGGATGCGATCAGCGTCCTCGCCCGCGGCCTGGCGCAGCACCCGCTTGGGCGGCGCTTCGTGCGGGAGCGCATCGAGGCGAAGGATCCCCGCGGCGTCGAGCATCGTCCAGATGACGGCCTCGTGCACGCCCACGGCGCTCGGGTCCTTGTGCTGCCCGCCCTCGATCACCATCGCAATCGAACCCAGCTCGTTGGTCGCGCGATCCATGAGCAGCCCGCGCAGCTCCTCCTCAAACCCCAAGTAGATCGGCAGCGGCAGGCAGCGCGCGATGCGCCGCGTCGGGATGGAATCCTCGAGCACGACCACGGGCGGCATCCGCGAGCTGGTGGTGTGCAAGTCGATGAGGATCATGCGATCGCACTGCGCGCGGATCGCCCGCAGCGACGCCAGCAGCTCCTGCATCTGCTCGTGCTCGGGGCTGGTCGAGGCGGGCAGGGCGATCTGCTCGTCGGTAAAGAGTCGATTGAGATCGTGGGCGATATAACGCGTCTCGGGGTCGGAATGATTGAGCGCGGCGATGTTGCCCCGCAGCGCGATCAGACGACCGTGGAAGCTGGTAGGCTGCTCGTGGTGGAGGGTGTCGAGGACGCGCTGCGCGGCGGTGATGCCCGCGGGCTCGTTGCCGTGCACGCCCGCGACGACAACGAGCGTGGTGGTCCTTGCGTGTGTGCCGGCATCCTCGTAACGCCCGATCTCACGCGCGGCGTGTGCATGATTGATCGCGGCGGTCTGCTCGGGCGAACGCGTGCTCATGCCTGATTGTTGCCCGGCTTCGAAGCGATGTCCGGGTTGTCGCGGAGCTGCTGCTCAAGCAGCTGCCCGGCGATGCGCATGAAGTCGTGCTCGGTCACGATGCCCACCAGCTTGCCCTCGCTGATGACCGGCAGGCACGACGCGCCGTTGGAGCGCATCAGCTCGATCGCCTCGAGCGTTGGTGTGTCGGGCGTGGCGGTGACGGGCTGCTTGTGCATGATCTCTGACACGCTCACGCTGCCCTTGGCCCGCAGCGTCGGGTCAGCGATGACACGCAACAGCGAGCGGTAGCTCACGATGCCCACGAGATTGTGCTTGGCGTCCTCGACGGGCACATGGCGGACCTTCTCCCAGTCCATGATCGACGCGGCCAGATCGATCAGCTCGTCCTCGCGGACCGTGAAGAGGTCCGTGTGCATGTACTGCCCGACATGCGTGTAATGGCGCGTCCAGCACCCGCCCTCGTGCATCTCGGCAAGGTCCCACTCGTGCACGGGCGTGGCGGAGCGTTGGCGAGAGATCGTCGACGCGGTGAGCGCGCTGAGCCGCTCGGATCGCGTGCCCAGCTCATGGATCTTGGCGACCGAGTCGAGCATCCATCGCGCCCCGTTCCGCCCCGACGCCACGCGCGCCTCGATGATGCCCAGGTAATGCTCGATATCTTTCTCATCGAGCTCGCGCGAACGCAGGCCCGCCCGGGCGAGGGGGATGAGCTCCTCTAGCAGCAGATCGCGAACCGAGATCGTCGTGCCATCGAGCCAGTGCATCTTGAAGTGCAGCCCGTTTCGCGCCGAGGCAACGAAGTTGGCCCGCGCATGCTCGAAGGGGATCCGCTCGGTCAGGTCCGGGTAGACCCTGGGGATCTGCACCATCAGCCCGAACCACAACGCGGCGTTGGCGATCTCGTCGGGCACGCTGGGCCCCGAAGGCAGCACGCGGTTCTCGATCCGTAGGTGCGGCCTGCCGTTGGTCGTACCGTAGCACGGGCGGTTCCAGCGATACACCGTCGAGTTGTGTGTCTGCAGCCCGGCCAGCCTGGGCACCTCGCCCCGCTCAACCATCTCGATGGAGTTCTCGATGTCGCCAGTGCCGAACAGCGAACGGAACCGGACCACATCGTCGCGGTAGATCTCGAGAACGGACTCCTTGATCCACTTCTCGCCGAAGCGGACACGCTTAAGCACATCCCGCTGCGAAGGCATGTCATCGCCCGAGGTGTCCACGGCCTGCTCAAAGATCGCGATGCGCGTCTCGTGCCACAGGCGCTTGCCAAAGAGCACCGCCGAGTTGCACGACGCAGCGAGGCAGGGCGCAGTGATCAGCTGGGCCGTGTTGTACGCGAGGGCGAACGATTCCGGATCGACCTGAAAGTGCAGCTGGAACGAGGTGTTGAGCCCCTCAACAAGGATGTTGTCGTGAACAAAGCTCAGCTCATCGATGCCCTTGATGCGGATGGAGTACTTGCCGTTGCGTGCCTCGGTGATGCGGTCGTTGAGCGCAAAGTAGCGCGGGCGAGGCGTCATGAAGTCGAGGGTGAGCTGCTTCTGGGTCAGGGTGGGCACGATGCCGATGAGCACCGGCTCGGCCCCGTGGGTCAGCGCGGCGGCCCGGGCCTTCTGCATCAGCCCGCAGATCTCCCGTTCCAACGACGAGAGGACCGTGCCCGTCAGCTCGGCCGGGTTGAGATTGAACTCCATGTTGAAGCGCCCGATCTCCGTGGTCGCCTTGGGCTCGTTGAGCTCATCGAGGACCTCGGGCCCAACCGGCGCGGGCTGGTAGCCCGAGTCAACGAGAGCAATCTCCTGCTCGGCCCCGATGCGGCACACGCCCGACTCGAGCGTGCCCTGCTCAAGCATCATCTCCAGCGCACGCAAGTCGTTGAGCACATGCTGGATGGTGGCGCGATGCCGATGCCCGCTCTGGTCCTGATCGATCTCTTGTGTGCCCATACATACCCCTGACAAGATCGGAGCCGATCCCGTGAAGTGGGTATTGTGACCGAAAGGACGCGCCAACGCAAGAGTGCACCGTCGTGTCCGAAATGTCGAAAATGGTGAAACCTGGCCGATGCAAGCCCGTATCGACTAGACGACCCGTCCGATGTGTTTGGGGTCATCCCGGCTCGCCCGTTCTGTCGCGGGCCGGATCACGGCATGTGATGTTGATGCGCGTGATGCAGTTCGAGAACTTGAGTGTTTGATCCGATCCGGCTTGGTTGTGGTATGCCGTGGTCCGTCAGGCAGGGGAGAGTTGGAGTGAGAGCCGCCACGATGTCGCTGTCTGTGCTCGCGTTGCTCGCTGGCCATGCGCTGGCCCAGCCGATCGCGCTGCCCGAGTTGCCGCGCATCGATCTCGCACAGCACACCCCGCCACCCGTCTATCACGGCCAGTGCGTCGTGCGGGTGCGCACCGCCACCCGATCGCAGCTCGATGCGCTGCTCACCTTCGTCGAGTCGGTCTGGAGCGAAAGCACCGGCGTGGGTCTGATCGATGTGCAACTCCAGCGAGCCGACCTCCCCAAGCTGACCAAGCTCGGCATCGGCTACGACATGCTCATCGAAGACCTGCAGGCACACCGCGATGCCCGCTGGCAGGAAAACCGTCGTCGCAGTGCGCTCGACGCCGTCGCCCCACGAGGCGGTGTCGCGCACGACGACGGCTGGTTCAGCAACTACAAGCAGTTCGCCGACATCATCACCTACTTCAACACCATCGCCGCAACGCACCCCGACATCGCCTCGATGAACATCGTCGGCAACTCGCTACAGGGCAACGACATCTACGCGCTCACCATCACCGGGCCCGAAACGCCCGGTAACCTGATCGCCGATCGCCCCGTCGTGCTCTGGAACGGCGCCCAGCACGCCCGCGAGTGGGTCTCGCCCATGACGGTGTCGTACCTGGCGAGCAAGCTGGCGGCCGACTACGGCAGCGACCCGCGCGTCGATGACATCATCAACAACACTCGCCTCGTCATCGTGCCCGTCGTGAATCCGGACGGCTACCTCTACACCTGGAGCAGCGAACGCTATTGGCGCAAGAACCGCCGAAACAACGGCAACGGCACCTTCGGCGTCGATCTCAACCGCAACTGGGGCTACGAGTGGGGCGGGCAAGGCGCCTCGTCGAACTCCTCAGACGACACCTACCACGGCTCCGCGCCATTCAGCGAGCCCGAGACGCAGGTACTTCGAGACCTCTCGCTCTCGTTCGGCGATGACCTCGTCGCCCACATCGACTACCACACCTACTCCCAGCTCATCCTCTGGCCCTTCGGCTACGCCGAGGGCGTGCAGACCCCCGAGCCCGATCGCACCTTCTTCGACAACCTGGCCACCGCGATGAGCGACGAGATCCTGGCCTACTCGGGCGTGTTCTATGACCCCATCCAGTCCGTCGATCTCTACCCGGCCGCGGGTGCTTCCAGCGACTGGTTCTACGGCCAGCTCGGCGTCAAGTCGCTCACCATCGAGCTCCGACCCGATGGGAGCGGCTTCGGCGGGTTCGATCCCGACCCGAGCATCATCCTGCCCACGGCCCGCGAGAACTACGAGGCCGCCAAGCTCTTCGTCGAACGCACAACGCTCCCCGTCAGCTTCGCGCACACCCCGGCTGATTTCATCGAGGCCGACCTGCCGACTCCCATTGAGCTGGCGGTCAGCGACATCATCGACACGCACGATCCGTCCACCGTCACGCTCCACGCGCGGGTGGGCAGCTCGGGCGCAGCGATCCCGATCCCCATGACGCCGCTCGGAGATGATGTCTACGGCGCGGCGCTGCCGGAAACCCCGTGCGGCATGCGCGTTCATTACGCCTTCAGCGTGCAGACCACCGCCGGCGACACCATCAGCTATCCAAGCTCGGGCGAGTTCGACGCGCTGGCACAGGAGCTGAGCATCGCCGCCGATGACGATATGGAAACCGACACCGGCTGGGTCGTTGGGCAGCCAAGCGACAGCGCGACCACCGGCATCTGGAACCGCATGAACCCGCAGGGCACCGACGCCCAGCCCGAAGACGACCACACGCCCGGAACAGGCGTGAACTGCTGGGTCACCGACGGCAACGCCGGCGCAAGCGTCGGCGCCAACGACATCGACGGCGGCGCGACCACCCTCACCTCCCCCGTGCTCGACGCCTCAACACTCGGCGAGGACGCCCAGCTGGTCTACTGGCGCTGGTACTCCAACAACCAAGGCTCCGCGCCAAACGAAGACTCCATGCGCATCGAGATCAGCGACAACGCCGGCGCAAGCTGGACCACGCTGGAGATCGTCACCGAGAACGCCGGCGCTTGGGTCGAGAAGCGCTTCCGCATCGCCGACTTCGTCTCACCGACCAACAGCGTGCGCGTCCGCATTATCGCCTCGGATGTGTTCAGCGGCTCCATCGTCGAGGCGGGCGTCGATGACCTGCGCCTCATCGCCCTGGGCTGCTCGGGCAACCCGGCCGACCTCAACGGCGACGGCTCGCTCGATTTCTTCGATGTGAGTCTCTTCCTCAACGCATTCAACGCCAACGACCCGATCGCCGACTTCACCGGCGACGGTGTGTACGACTTCTTCGATGTCAGCGCCTTCCTCGCCGCGTTCAACGCGGGCTGACATCCAACATCAAGCCCCCCAACGGGGGCGAGTGTTGACCCTCTCCCCGATGGGTCTCATCCGCACTCGCCACCGTAACGCCCGCCGCGCCCCCCCATACGCGGCGGGTTTTTTTGTTCCGCCTCGATCTTCGTCAACTCAATGACTATCATTGAGACTCATTCTCAATACCGAGGCTCCCATGCTCACCACACGACTCAAAGACGACAACTGGGCACTCCATCAGATCGCCGAACGCCAGGAAACACCCGGCTCACTCATCAAGGGCACCATGCTCAAGGACGGCTACATCGCCATGCTTCAGCAGCAATGGCTGATCAACCGCGCCCTCGACGACGCTCTTGCCCCGGCCATCCGTCAGGACCCCCGCGTGGGCGAGCTGGTGCTGACTGAGCAGATGCTCACGCCCTACCTCGAGCAGGACCTTGCGTTCTTTGGTGTCGACACCGCCTCGATCGAGCCCACCAAGGGCACGCAGCGCTACATCGACCACATCAACAACCACGCCGACCAGCCGCTGCACCTGCTGGGGCTGCACTATGTCCGCCTCGGCGCGTGCAACGGCAACCGCTTCGTGGCCCGCGTAGTGCGCAAGGCCTACGCCCTGGGCGAGACCGAGGGCACGCGCTACCTCGACCCGTTCGTTGAGAAGCAGCGTGCCGGCTGGGTCGAGTTCAAGGCGGCCTTGGACGCCATGCCCTTCAACGAAGCGGAGCAGGACAGCGTGTTCGACGGCACGCGGGCCGCGTACCTCTACGCGATCAACCTCGACCTCGACCAGCACCACACCGCCGAGCAGCTGCTCGAAAAGCACGGCAAAACCCTCGACCGCGACGCGTTCGAGCAGGGCCACTCGGTGCATGTGACCACCAAAGACTAATCAGGGTCCGGTGTCTTCGAGCGTCTCGATCCACAATCGGATCTCATCAGCAACCTGCGCCAGCGTCGTGCTGGGCAGCAGCGCCTGCGGGTGCGTCACCACGCACACACGCCGGTGCTCGATCGCCGGGATCGGCAGCGCCGCGATCGGGCCGAGCATGGGCTCGATGTTGCTCCATGCCATCGCCTCCCGCTCACCGATGAGCGCCTGATCCGGCTCGGGCGCAAAGAGGATGATGGAATCGGGCGCAAGCTCCACGAGATCCTCGAGATCAAACTCCTGCCACATCGCGCCATCGGTGATCGCGTTCTCGATCCCCATCCGATCGATCATCTGCGCATGGAAAGAGCCCGGGCCCAGCGCCCCCGCAGGGTCGGTGCCCGCGAGAAGCAGCGTGCGCCCGGCTGTATCCGCACCCGGCCCGATCGGTCGCCACGCGCGCGAGAGCCGAGCACTGGGCAGGTCAACCTCAAAGCGCTTGGTCGGGTTGACCTCAAAGGTCGTCGGGTCGCCGTCGCTGTTGGCATCCGACGGGAATCCGACGAGCTTGAGGTACAGATCATCAATCGTCAGCGCGATATCGTCGAGCGATTCGAGCTTGTAAGTCCAGATCGCCCAGCCGCGGTCCTTGGCAAGATCACGAATCCGCTGCGGGATGGCGATCGTGTTCTCCTCGAAGATCAGGATCGTCGGCTCGGCATTGATCAGCAGCTCATCATCAATCTCGATGTGCGAGCCCACGACCGGGATCGAGGCCGAAAGCGCTGTGTCGTAGCTGTGCCGCCCAACGATGTCATCCTCGAACCCAAGGTCACGCAGCATCACCCCAATCGCCGGCGAGAACACCGCGAACCGTGGCTCCACCGCCGCTTCACTGCCCGCGTTGTCGCTGCCCTGTGACGAGGGCGTGCCCTTGGAGCACGCAGCCAGCAGCAGGCACGCGATCAGCATCGAGATGAGTCGGATCAGCCGCATACGCACCGACATTATTGCATCGCTTGGGCGACCGCATCGCGAAGGGCCGCCAGCTGCTCGTCGCTGAAGAGCACAAAGGGCCATGTCCGATCGCCGGCCAGCTCCAGCTGCCGCTGCATCGACCGCGCCACGCGCACACGCTCATCAAAGCCCGCCAGCTTGTCGGCATAGAACGCCCGGTACTCCTCAAGCAGCGCGTGCATCTTGAAGTACATCGCCGAGGGGTCCTCGTCGTGCTTCTGCATCTCGGCGATGTGCTTCAGGCACATCTCCTTCTTGCGTTGTGTCTCGTGATCGCCCACAGCCGATGGGTTGTGCCGCGCATGGTGCGCCTCCCAGATCGCCCGCGCCGGATCAATGATCTGCTCAGGCTCAAACCCAAGATCGAGCCGCTGCGTGGCGGTCGCCATCGCCATCGGCGACAGCTCGATCCCCAGCCAGTCGCGTGCCCAGTCCTGCGTGATCTTGTCGTACTCCCACCCGCCAGTGCCGTGGATGAACAGCTCGCCCAGATGCGCCCGCACAAGCAGACTCATAAACAGCCCACGCGGCGCCAGCTCCTCACGCGAGAACTCATGGAAGTTGTCCGTCGTGATCGCCACCCGCGCCTGCATCGTCCGCAACCCCCACAACGGAAGCTCGACGCGCGTGTCGCCGATCTCCAGCGGACGAACCCGCGCCTCTGGGTAGCGAGCAACAGCATCGTTGTACGCTCCCACGCACGCCTGCGGATCAGCCATCATCCGCTCAACAGCACCCCAGAGCATGTCGGAAGTGAAGAGTTTGCTCGCATAGATCAGCTTCGGATGGGATACAAGCAAGCGCTCGCAGATCACTTTGATTGTGGCGTTTGAGAACTGAGTAGCGAGAGAGTTGGAGTCCAAGTACTTTCGCACATCTGGACTTAGATGGATAAGGCTGCGACTGAGAGATCTGTGCTCAACATCAAGTGCCCTGATGAGATTCGAAATGATTTCACTTTGTTCTGAATGGCGCGAAGTGATGCGTTGCGCAGGGATTGATGCGCTCGGGACACCCTCGGATACTGCAACTTGCTCATAGAGCTCAATCGTCTTTTCGTGCAGCTCCGCGCCCGTTCCCTCCGGTATCCGCATAATCCCAGGATTCACAACATCCTGATCCGCAACAATCCAAACCCGAGCAGCCCCACACACCTGCGCCGCCCGGTGCTGCGCGATGAACTTCGCCAGGATGCCATTATGAAACACAATCGGCTGATGACCGCTGAACACGATCGGGTGCGCCGTATCAAGCCCAAGCTCAGCCCGCGCAGGGCTCTCACCCTTTGTGCGCAGAGCGCGTTCCCAGAGCGGCCACTCGGGCAGGATCGTGACTTGTGGCGCTTGGGTCCGCACACCCAACATTAGTTGCAGTCCGCGAGCTGGGCAGCCCGCGCCGAGCTCGGCAGGCGATCGATCACCCGGTCCATCGCCCGGTAGAGCACGCAGCGGTAGTGCCGCAGACGGGTCTCCGGATCATCAAGCCCGCCGCCGAAGGTTCGGTTCGGGTCGTTGTAGATCAGCTCAACCGGGATCTCGCCGACCCGCAGGTTATGAGCGGCCGCCTGCACCCACAGCTGCATCGGGAAGGCGTACCCATCATCGCTGATGTCCAGCTCATGCATCGCGCTCACGCGATGGGCCTTGAAGCCGCAGAACGAATCGGTCAGCGCAAAGCCCAGACGCTGGTTGATCTCCCTGGTCAGCGTCGCGTTGATCGCCCTTCGATCGCCCGGCGGCAGGTCTTTCGCCCACCGGTCGCCCTCACGCAGATACCGCGAGCCCGAGATGATGTCGAGGTCGTTCTTCTCGATCGCCTCAAGGAAGTCGGGGATCCGCTCCGGCTCGTGCTGATCGTCGCAGTCCATCGTGATGACCCAGTCGTACCCATCGCGATACGCACGATTGAAGATCTCACGGATGGCCCGCCCGTACCCCGCGTTGGACTCATGACGGATCAGATCGAAGCCCATCTGCGGGCGCAAGTCATTGAGAATCTGAGGGGTTGCATCGCTCGAACCGTCGTCGAGGATCAAAATATCGGGGGCATGCTGGCGCACGCGCTCGAGCACCGATTGAACATGCTCGGCTTCGTTGTAAACGGGAATCGCGACGAGTGTGCGCATAAGGCCTCCTGCGGTATTCAATGCGTCAAGATTCGATGAACCTCGCGCTCTGGATACCTGAACGGATGGTCGGGAATGATTATTCCCCCTGAAGCGTCCCAGAAGGGGCATCCGGGGATGGAATTTCCTCCCCCTCGTACTCCTGCCCCTTTGCCTGCTGCTCGGAGCGTGCAAGCGAGGTATACGCCGCAAACCCGAACGGAACCCGATTTTCAATCGAGTCTTTGTCGATGCTGGCCTCGGCCTGCTCCATCTGCTCGATCAGCGACTGCGAAAGCGAATGAATGCCCACGATCTGTGAGATCGGCAGCGTGTAGCTCTCTCCGGTGGGGGTGCTGATCCGGAAGACGGTGCACTGCACATCGCTCGAGCGAATCCGGGTCTCCACATCGCCCGGCACCGAGAAGGCAAAGACGGGGAAGACATCCGCGATCGGAATGCGCTGCCCCTGGCTGGTGATGATGGCCATCCGCCCGTCGAACAACTCAGAGACCGGGTCTGGGCTCATCTGGGCGTCGCTGGGGCCGATCCCCGTGCGCCCCGAGCTCTCAGCCGCCGCCGCGGCCAGCCCGAGCAGGATCTCGCGGCAGACATTCTGCCAGAAGACATCCCGCCGGATCTGGGCCCGGGCCACCGGGAAGGCGTGCCCCTGGGCATGAAGCGGCGCGGGCGTCTGCCCGTAGGTCGGGGTCGCGTCGTCCAGATCACCCCCGCTGGGGGTGTCGTGGTCGTCGCTGAACATATCGAGTGGGTCTGGCATAACGCTGGATCATACGCACGCGGATATGGGGTC
This sequence comes from Phycisphaerales bacterium, assembly GCA_020427395.1. Lineage (GTDB taxonomy): Bacteria > Planctomycetota > Phycisphaerae > Phycisphaerales > UBA1924 > UBA1924. Next base: position 265 of record JAGQON010000005.1, on the reverse strand, counting down.
CGGACTTTGTATGCAATCGTGGAGTATCCAACCCAGCCCGCACAGTCGTCACAGTGTTCGCCATTGATTCGCCGAGCGGCTTGACACAGGCAAGTAGGGGCCGGTCAGGGCCGATAGATCGGGTCACGGAGGAGAGTGTCCATGAGTGGTAAATCATCATCCAACGCGTTCAACGAGGTCCGGGCCATCCTGGGCAAGCTCGATCGATCGATCGACGAGGCACGCTCAAAGCGCCTCGAGCCCGAGCTGCCGGTCCGCCGAGAGC
>JAGQON010000059.1 GCA_020427395.1 Phycisphaerales bacterium | reverse complement strand
AGCGATCGCAATTGTGTGCTTCAGACCCATGCTTTCAGTGTAACAGATCGACGCTCGGTATCGATCGGTCAATCGGAACCGAATCGCACTTCGGCCTCTCGAGCAAGGTCGGGACTGAGCTTGAGCCCAATACGGTCAAGCGCTGTCGCATTGATCGCGAGCCGCGTGTCTGATGGCTCATGGATGCTCATAGAGCCATTGTTGAGCAACTCCGCAACCCGTCTCCCTTGAGTTTCGGGTTCAAAGCCGACACCAAACGGCGCCCCCGCACGCACCAGTGCATGCGAGAACCCGAACATGGGAATCCGATCACGGATCGATCGCAGGAGCAGTGCCTTGACGAGGGACGAATCAAAGACCGCCGTGTCCGCTGCGGTCCATACGATGTCGATCTCCTCAGAGAAGAGCAGATCAATACTCGCGGCGGCAGACCCGGTTGAGTCCAGATCGATTGCGGTAAGCGCCCACCCGGAGGGCATCGCCTCTTCAAACCGATCGCGCAGAGCTTTCGAGCTTTCAACTGAACCCTTATAGAGCAAACCGATGCGATTCACGCGGATGCCTGATCTTTGGATGAGGTCCACCTGAGCCAAGATATCCGGGTCGGTGCTCACGCCAGAGGTCTTCGCTCGATTAGTCAGCCCGATGCGATCCGGGTGTGGGGTCATGCAGTAGTACAGCGGGGTGCTTTCAGGAAGAACCTGTGCCATCCGAACCGCGGCGTTCCCGCCGATCGCGACCACCGGTCCGGAGCGTTCCGCAAGTGACTCAGGGTCTATCTTGGTAAGTAGTTGTCGATGAGTTGAGTGCCCAAACTGCTTGAGCGATCGCTCGGCCTCGTCGGCGGCGGTCTTGTACGGGCCAGTATCCGAGCTGATCAGGATCAGCACTTCCGCGCTATACGCGACGGACCCGCCGGCACAGAGCACGCCCGCCATCGCCAATGCCGCGAGTACTCTCATCAGCCGGGTACCGAGATTTGATGTGAACATACTTCGCATAGTCAATCTCGGGTTAGAACTCCATGTGCAACTGAATAAAAGCTGTCCGCCCTGGGACTTGTGCCGCAAAGCTCGTGTCGGATTGGTCAAAGACCCGAAGATCAGTCTGGTCGAGCAGGTCGGTGACGCCGATCTGAAGCTCCGCGTGCAGGTCTTCTATCGCGAAGGTCGCACTCAGATCCAGGCGGTGATGCTGTTCGACCTCACTCGTAAAGGTTTCCGGTGTAGTGTCGGTGTACCGGTAGTTCGCGTTCAGCGTAAGCCAATCATTCGGTTTGTACCTCAGCGTAGATCCGACTTTGTGCTTGGCAGGAAGGAATGCACGCGCGTTCTGGTTCGTGAGATGAAACTCGAAATCGTTGTAAGCATACCATACAGAGGCACTGAAGCGTTCATGCTGATACTTGAGTTCAGTCTCAAGGCCCCATGCTCGGGCAGCGCCGATGTTATCGATTGTAAAGAACTGACGACCCACTGTGGGTGCCGGCTCGGGGAGTGCGATTGCCCCTGTCAGGTCTTGATAGTACTGCATGTACGCATCGGCGCGGGCAGTCAGCCCGTCATCGATCCTTCCCGTATAACCCAGCTCGATCGAATAGAGCTCCTCGTTGTCGATGTCAACCGATGGAACGAAGTTGATGGCGAACAACCCGCCACCGATCGGGACGCGGTCAGAGTCGAGCTCTCGAAGAGCCGTTTGAGGAGTTCTGAACGCCTTCGCGAACGCCAGCCTGACAATATGGTTTTGGCCCGCATCCAGCGAGTGCAGCAGCGACGTACGCCCCGCCCAGTCTACCTGTGTTTCAGAGTACCAGTCGGCTCGGACCTGGGTTTCCAGTGTCCATCGATCGTTGATGATCCAGTGATCACCAACAAACACCCCGACCCATTGCTCATCTCGCGTACCAGCGGGCAGAGCATCAGTTGTGCGAGGCTGCTCGATATCGAGCGACACAAATCGGGCCGTACCGCCCACCGTGATCGTATGGTCGTCACTCCGGGCGAATGAGTATTGCCCATCGATGCTCTGATCGAAGGCGTTGTAAGTCCAAAGCGAGGGGCGATCAGATTCGATGTACGAACCGTACCACTGGATGTACCCGCTGTTGCCGTCAGCACGATTCATCTCGTACTTCAGGTGCCCCGTTACGAGGTCTAGACGCTCATCGATGTCGATCTGCTGGACAAGGAATGGCGCGTCCGCTCGTTCAACATGAGAGATCCCGAGCCCAAAGTCAAGACTCCTCTCATCATCAAGGATGAGGTTCCCTGTGAACTTCATCCGCGAGTTTCGGCGAAAGTCCTCAGAAATCGCTGGAGCGATCGTTGTAGCACTGGTGATCAGGTTTGTGCTATTGCTTGGTTCGATACTATTGTTCTCAACTGATACACGCCATGCAAAGCTGTTGTTCGCTGCTCCCAGCCGCAAACACGAGCGATAATCTCCGTGTTCTGTGAGCCGTCACGTCAAGCGCAGGCCTGTTGTGTCGCGAGGGCTCTTCTCGATCACATTCACAACGCCATTGAATGCATTCGCACCCCATGCCGCGCCGCCGGGACCTCTAACGATCTCAACCTGAGAGATATCCTCAAGGAAGACCGGCAGAGTTGGGAAATCCACCCCGCCGTACGCCGGGTTGCTCGCGTTACGACCGTTCACGAGAAACAGCGTGCGATCACTAAAGGTCTGATGCAGACCGCGCACACCAAGGGCCCAGCGATTGCGATCTAATCGCAGGGCATCAACGCCGGGTACAAAGTCGAACAACTCCGGGAGTTCGCCGACACCGGAGTAGTGGATATCGTCATCTGAGATAATGCTTACAGGGGCGGGCGCGAGGTTCGTCGCACGCTCTGAGCGAGACGCGCTGATCACAATATCAAAGTCTTCGAAGAGCAGATCAACTGTCCCCCCGAGGTCGAGTTCGTCGAGATCCCCAATATCGGTGAGCGGATCATGATCATCACCCAGATCAGTGCGAGCGGTGTCCGACCCGCTCCCCTCAACAGGGGGGATAATTGTGGCAGTATTCGCCCCTGTCGTGAGAAGAGCAGTGACCGAGCAAGCTGAGAGCAGGACTCGAGAAAAAGGCGCAGCTTTCGGGAGTTTCTTGTCTGGATCTGTCATCGCACGACCTCGATTAGACGGAAAAAGCACCCCGTGTATCGGCTTTCACTCATGCAGAGTTCATCCACAGAGCCGCAAGTTCGAAGCATCACTCAAATCTAATGCTCTTGTCCGATTTGTGTGTGTCGTTGAAGATGCCCAGCCGGCAGTTCGATATCAGATCGACTCGTATTGAATTGAACTGGGGCTTTGAATGAACCAGCCGAAAGCATTGAACATGAAGCTTGGGCTGCGCGAGCGCGCGGTGTTAGCTGTTGCGTCACTCTGTATCCTGAGTGTCATGGCGGTTGCCACACTCGGGGTGCTCCGAACAAACCGGATGCTGATCCAGAATCAATCGGCGACGATCGACGGCATCAGCTCGGGGCTTGTGACAGCGATCGAGCTCCCCCTCGCAGTGGGCGATACCAGTGAGATGAATCGGATCGCTGAGGAGTTCCTTGAGCTTATTCCCGACGGGCAGTTCATCCGGATCCAGAGCACAAGCGGTCGCGAACTCACGATCACTGAACGAGAACAAGGGATCTACGATCAGTTCGCTCAGGGTAATGCCAAGGGATTCAGCGAGATTCAGTTCGAAGTACACGCTGTCGAGTACGAAGATGATCTCTTTGGACTCGAAGAGCTCAGCCAAGAAACTTCAGGCCCTGCAACAGTCGGCGACACCGCGTTGTCGACCGAGAACCTGCTTGGGATCATCTCGGTGGGCGTTTCGAACAACATGCTCCAAAGCGCAAAGCAGGCGCAATGGTTCGTGATGCTCGTAACCATCGGCGTAGTGATGTTCGCGACCACACCGATCAGTTTCCTGCTCGTCGGGAGTTGGACGAGCCGGCTAGAGAAGCTCATCGCGGCGTCCCGTCGGATCTCGGAGGGCGATTATGCCCATCGCATCGAGGATAATCGCCTCGATGAGATCGCGATGCTCGCGGGGGCGTATGAGCACATGAGATGCTCAATCAAGGAACGAGAAGAAGTGGAGCACAATCGCCAGGAAGAGCTTCGGATCGCACACGAAGAAGCAAACAAGGCGAACATGGCCAAGTCTCAGTTCCTTGCGCACATGAGCCATGAGATTCGAACTCCGATCAACGGTATCACCGGGATGCTCGAACTCATCGCGATGACCGAACTGCAGGAGAAGCAGCGCAAGCACCTGCGCACCGCGATCTCGTCGGCAGACGCGCTGTTGAGTCTCATCAATGACATCCTCGATTTCTCAAAGATCGAAGCAGGGCAGATGGAACCCGAAAGCGTTGTTACAGACATTCATGACATCTTCGAAGGCGTTGCTGAAATGCTTGCGTGCAAGGCCGATGAGAAGAATATCGAGCTCATCTGCGACATCACGCGCGGCGTCCCCAAGTTTGTTCTGTCTGATCCCACCAAGCTCCGTCAGATAGCTATCAATCTCGTCAATAACGCGATCAAGTTTACGGAGGAAGGGGAGATC
>JAGQON010000058.1 GCA_020427395.1 Phycisphaerales bacterium | reverse complement strand
CACCGCAGCCAGTATGGCTTCAAGGCGAAGATCGACAAAGAGACGGGGCAGATTGGCTACGGCTTCGCCAAATATTGCCGAGACGCCCTTCCCAACGCCACCTTCATCGCATTCACGGGCACCCCTGTTGAACGCACCGATGTCAGCACACGAGGGGTCTTCGGTAACGAGATTGATGTCTACGACATCGAGCAGGCCATCGAAGACAACGCCACCGTCCCCATCTACTACGAGGGTCGCCTGGTCAAGCTCGGACTCGACGCAGCCGCTGCGGATTCTCTCGATGATGAGTTGGAAGAACTGACTGAAGGCGAAGAAGACACCTCCAAGGAGAAGCTCAAGACCAGGTGGGCGGCGTTGGAGGCGATCGTCGGCTCGGATGAGCGGATCAAGCAGGTAGCCGAGGACATCGTGGCTCACTTCGAGGATCGACAATCCGCGATGGAGGGCAAGGCAATGGTGGTTGCCATGTCCCGCCGAATATGCATGGCCCTTCACGATGCCATCGTCGAACTCCGCCCGGACTGGTACCATGACGATGACGACAAGGGAGCCATTAAAGTTGTGATGACTGGTAATGCGAGCGAAGGCCCAGAGATCGCCAAGCATGCCCGCAACAAGTCCCGTCGAGAGGATCTCGCCAAGAGGTTCAAAGACCCTAATGATCCGCTGAAACTCGTGATCGTCAGGGACATGTGGCTGACTGGTTTCGACTGCCCCTGCATGCACACACTCTACATCGATAAGCCGATGCGCGGCCACGGCCTGATGCAGGCGATTGCGAGAGTGAACCGGGTCTTCCGAGATAAGCCTGGCGGCCTCGTGGTGGATTACATCGGCATCGCCGACCAGTTAAAGAAGGCGCTGGCGACCTATACAGAGAGCGGCGGTCAGGGCCGCACCACAGTCGATCAAGACGAAGCTGTGGCCATCATGCAGGAGAAGTACGAGGTCGTGGTTTCCATGTACCACGGCTTCAACTACAGCCGTTTTTTCTCAGAGAAGGCTTCGGAGCGAATGGCTGTCATCCCGGAGGCCATCGAACACATACTGGGGCTTGAGGACGGGAAGTCGAGGTACCTGCAGGCGGTCTTGGAACTCGCCAAATCCTTTGCTCTGGCTGTGCCGCATGAGGATGCCCTTGCCATTCGAGATGATGTAGGATTCTTCCAGGCTGTTCGCGCGGGCATCGTGAAGGCAACCGTTGGCGGCGGAACGTCGCCGGAGGATCTCGATACGGCTGTTCGCCAGATCGTCTCCAAAGCCGTCGCATCCGAGGGCGTGGTAGATATCTTTGCTGCAGCGGGACTCAAGAACCCCGACATCTCGATCCTGTCCGATGAGTTCCTGGCTGATGTGCATAACATGCCCCAGAAGAACCTCGCATTGGAGATGCTTCGCAAGCTTATCAATGACGAAATCAAAGTCCGAAGCCGGAAGAACATTGTTCAAGCTCGTTCTTTCCGAGAGATGCTCGAAGGCTCTATCAAGAAGTACCAGAATCGCGGCATCGAAACTGCAGAGGTACTCCAAGAACTCATAGAGCTCGCCCAGCGAATGCAAGAAGCGAAGCAAAGAGGTGAGCAACTTGGGCTCAATGAGTCAGAAGAGGCCTTCTACGATGCCCTTGCAAACAACAAGAGTGCTGTCGAAGACCTAGGCGATGAGACGCTGAAGACAATCGCAAGAGAGCTAGCAGACCGAATCCGGAAGAGCGCCACAATCGATTGGACCATCAAGGAAACAGTGCGAGCAGAGATGCGTGCAATGGTGCGCCGCCTGCTTCGGAAGTATAAGTATCCGCCCGATCAACAAGATGCTGCGACTGAGCTAGTGCTTGCACAAGCAGAGACTTTGGCAGAATCATTTTCAAACGACACTTGATCGTGCGATTGACTTCGCCACAACCCTTGCTGATTGATCCACAAAGGCTCTTGAGTGACTATCCTAATTCCGTGCTCATAGCAGTCCGTTTGATTCTGCTCGTTCAGTAATAGTATCTCTTCTTGAATCTCTGGCGCTAGATGCAGCAGATTCATGATCTGCGTCATCCGCGGCTGCGACACATGCAACAGCTCCGCCAGCTCCGTCTGGCTCTGCACCACGCCCTCGTCAAGCATCTGGTCATACCGGATCGCCAACGCCATCAACTTCGAGATCCGCGGCACTCGCCCCTTCGGCTCCTCCGCCCCCCGCTCACTCTTCCGCTTGCCCTTGACCGCGAAGTCCACCGTCCGAGTTACCGTCTTCATGCTGCCTCCCTCACCAGACGCTTGATACCACCAGGCCTGAAAGTCACACTCACCGACTGCGACTCGCTGTCGTACTCCACCTTCTCGATCAGCAGATTGAGCAGCCGTGCCTGCTCTCGGGGTATCAGGCTACCCCATACCTCGTCAAAGTCACTGAGCCGACGCTTGGCCTCCTCGGGGTCGATCCGCTGGGACCGCATGTCATCGAGCTCTTGCCGCAGCTGCTGCTCCCGACGCTGATCCGCCATGATCTTCTCGTTGATCTCCGCGATCTGAACCGTCTGATCCCCGGGCTCCCCCACCGCTTGTCGCAGATCCCGATCGAGGCGTTTGAGTTCCTGCTGCTGGTCATGCAGGTCGCGCTCCCGAACGCTGATCTCCTGCTTCAGGACCGCTTCGCTCTCGACCACGATCTGCCGGATCAGCGCTCGGTCGGTCATCGCCTTCCGTGCTTCATCGACCACCAGCTGCTCGATCGCCGATGCTGGCAAAGAGCCCGACGGGCAGGTGCACGCGCCCCGCTTGATCGAACCGACGCACCTGTAGTACCGGTACTGCTTGCGGGTCTTCCCCCGCGAGGTCGTAAAGACATGAGTCATCGCGTGGTCGCAGGCCTTGCAGCGGAGCAGGCCCCTCAGGATCGCCCCGTACTTGTTGCGGACCTCAAGCCCGCCTGTGCGGCCGTTGTAGCTCAGCATCTTCTGCACCTTCTCGAACTGATCCGCATCGATGATCGCCTCGTGCTCGCCCTCGTACAGCTCGCCCTTGTGGCTGATCATCCCCTTGTAGAGCGGGTTCTTGAGGTGCATGTACAGGGTGGCCTTGTCAAAGGCCTTGTCCCCGATCAGCCTGCCTTTCTTGGTGATGCGTTTCTTGTTCCGCCAGCCCCGGCGCTCCAGCTCCCGCACGACGGGCTGGAGCGACTGCTTCTCGAGGTACAAGGCGAAGATCTGGCGCACACGGGCCGCCTCCTTGGCGTTGATGACGAGCTTGGGGCTCCCCCCGGACCGGTCCACGTCGTAGCCCAGGATCGGCACACCGCCCGCCCACTTGCCCTTGCGCTTCTGGGCGGTGATCTTGTCGCGGATCCGCTCGCCGATGATCTCCCTCTCAAACTGGGCGAAACTCAGGAGGATGTTGAGCGTCAGCCGCCCCATCGAGCTGGTCGTGTTGAACTGCTGCGTGACCGAAACGAACGACACCCCTTTGGAGTCGAAGGTCTCCATGATGCGTGAGAAGTCCATCAGCGATCGGCTGAGCCGGTCCACCTTGTACACCACCACGCAATCGACCTTGCCCGCCTCGATGTCGCGAATCAGACGATCCAGCGCGGGGCGCTCCATCGAGCCACCAGAGAAGCCGCCGTCGTCGTATCGCTCGGCTAGGCACTTCCAGCCCTCGGCCTTCTGGCTGGTGATGAACGCCTCGGCGCTCTCCCGCTGTGCGTCGAGCGAGTTGAACTCCTGATCGAGCCCCTCCTCGCTGGACTTGCGGGTGTAGATCGCGCACCGGATCGTGTCGGGTTTGGAATGCTTGGGCTTGCTCATGGCTTCTTCCCGAGCCCGAAGAACCGGAAGCCGTTGATGTGGCTGCCGGTGATGTGCTTGGCGACGGCGCTGAGCGTGTCGTACCGCTTCCCGTCGTATTCGAAGCCTTGGTCACCTGCCAAGACTATCACTCGCAGCTTCTTGCCCTTGTAGGCCCGCACGATCGCCGAGCCCGCGGCCGGGATCCTCGGGTCACGCTCGATGAAGCTGGTGGTCCGGCTCTCAGACTCCCCGTCCTGCGGCGGGCAGACCAGCGTCTTGGGTGCCATCACCCGGATGTCCGCGTCGTTGGCCAGCTCGGCCGCACGGCGTTTGGCCCGCTCCGAGAGCCCGCCGAATGCGTTGGCCTGGATCCGCCAGGCGTTCTTGCGGATCAGGTACTGGCGGTGCCTCGTGCGTGTGGGCTGGCCGTGCAGCTGCTGATACTTCTCGGCCAGCTCGCCGGTGGTCATTTCGTAGAGCTCGGCGATCTCAGCCTCGACCTGAGCCTGCTTGTTCTGTGCAATCATCGCGTGCCTCCTTGGGGCGTGGTGTTCGCCACACTGAGGTCCGCATCTTGCGGATCTTCAAGTCCCTCCGGTGAAGATTCAGAGACACCTGAGGATGTCTTGAGCAGGCTCGATGCACGCACCAGCCCGAGCGCGAGGATGCTCGCAATCTCGGCCGTTCGCTCCTTTGGGGTCATGATCTCCGGATCGGTCGTGCGATCAGCAGGTCGTTGCTTTGGCATGGGGATCGTCCTTGATGCGGGCGTCATTGCCCTTCATCAAGCACCTATGCCGTTTGCCGATGCCGTGGCCGCTTTTTCGAACTTTGTTGCGAAATGTCTCTCTTCGAAACCTGGGAGGTTGTG
>JAGQON010000057.1:1906-4924 GCA_020427395.1 Phycisphaerales bacterium | reverse complement strand
ACCACCATCGCCGTCCCGTTGACCCGCGAGAACCGGATCGACTTCATTGTGGGCGGTTGGATTGAGCATCAGCGCGCATTCGACACGATGGCACGCGGGGAGAACCCTGCCATCGGGCCGGTCACCTACTTTGAGCTGGGCGAGTCGGTCGTCCGCGTGCAGACAGGAGCCAACCCGTGAGTGTCATCGGACAGGTTATCGCCTCAGCAGGCACCATCATTGCCACGGGGATCACTGCCTCGCTCACACGCGACGCGGTCGCCTATGGGTACGACGGGTCGGAGCTGGCCGCAGACGAGCCCCGGGTCGATCTTTCCCGGCTGATGATCCCTTCGCCGAGTGTGAGCATCATCGAGGACACCATCACCGTCAAGACCCTCGACGGTGGCAAGGACGCGGACGGCGCGCCCGTCACCCTCACCCTCAACACGACCAACACCACGCTGATCGTGGCGAAGGGCACGGGGGCGCTGGCCGCGGAGCTGGCCGGTGAGTCGCCCGATGATGTTTACACCCTCGACTACTCCGATGCCACAAAGGACGACGGCAACAACCTGCTCAAGGGCCAGAGCAACGACATCGCCGACTACCGCTTCGACCCCGCCGGTGGCCTGATCCATGATGGTATGGTCTACATGCAGTGCACGGTCGAGTACAACACGACCGGGACCACATGGGTGATCGAGCGTACCTCACTGCTCTACGCTTCCGTTGCCGATCTGCTGGCGGGAACATCGGACCCGTGGGAGATCGCTGGCATCTCTGCCGCGTTTCCCAACGCACCCGACAACTCGGGCTCGCACTGGTCGATCACCAAGTGGGCGATCGGATCTGGCGAGCTGCTGATCGAGTGGTGCGATTATCGCGGGGCCAACGGCAAGGACGGCGGGATGGCCTTCGAGTCCCGGTTCACCAAGAGCGGGTCGGTGTGGTCGCTGGACACCACCGTCCTGCTGGACGCCGAGTACAACGCCAGCTACACCGACATGCACTACCACTGCGGCGGCGTCATTGTCCATGGCGACGGCGACCGGTCCGTGCTGATCGCGGCGGGCGACACCAACGAGTTCAACCACATGCTGGCCACAACCCTCACCAGCGGGGGCCAGTACAGCGACAGCTCAGCGGTCTCAGGAACGGGCATCGGCGGGGTCGGTACGGTCGAGGGACAGGGCACCGGGTGGAGCACGCCGGCGATCGTGTACGGGTCGATCAGCGTGGGCGGTTCTGGCGCCACGATCGGCGGCAACTTCAACCAGGTGATCTCAATGGTTCCCGGCGCGGCTGATTTCAGCTCGATCCTCTGCGGAAACGACGAGGGCTGCGCGGCGATCATGCGGCTGACCTATGACCACGACAACACACTGCCCCGGTTTGAGACGGTGTACCTGCCGACATCATCCTCGGTCGTGGGTGAGGACTCGATCACCTTCGGGCTGCGTGCGTGGGAACCCGGCGGCCCGTATCTGGCCCTGACGAAGATCGGCCCCGGCACCGACTCGGCCAACGAGTCCACCCGGATCATCTACTCCGCCGATGGGATCACCTGGGGCCAGCTCTACCATGTCAGCGGCGGCAGCGAGCAGATCGCCCCCATCTTTGAGGGCTCGGGCGTCTGCGTCTATGGCCGGCCGGCCAGCGGCAACGACGCGGTGAGCATCCCGATCAGCACCCCACGGACATCGACCCCGGTGAGCATCCGTGGCCAGTCGTCGGCGAATGTGATCCAGGCACCAGGTGGGTCCAGCTCGATCGCCAACCGATTCCGCCCGAGCACCTTCGACGCGGCGGGGCTGGGCAATGTGGAGGTCAGCGACGCGAACGGCGTCGTGCTGATCCACCGCTTCCCCGAGGCCATCACCGCCTACGCCGGTGGTGCGGACCAGCCCGCCAACTGGGACGAGATGGAGACGCTCTACGGCGAGCCGATCCCACTGCCACCCTGCCACACCGAGCATGTGTACGAGATCCGCGACGACGACGCGACCAGCGGGTTCTATGGTGATTTCTGGCCGACCTCGCGAGTCCGCACGATCACGCCCGCTGGAAGCGGTGGCGTTGGGTTTCGGCTCTGGGTCTACGCCCTGCCGATCGACGGGACCAACAACGATAATCAGGTCACGGTCAAGCTGGAGTTCCAGCTCCAGGCCAGCCCGACGAGCGGTGCGACCAACCTTGCCAACATCGAGAGTGTGGAGGTGGAGACCGGGCGGTGGGTGCCCGTCACCTTCTGGCAGGATATCGCCGACTTCTATGCGGCCGCCTACACCGCACCCATCCGCCACACGCTGCGGGTGTGCGAGAACCTGGGGCAGTCCTCGGCGGCGACCGATGTGCAGGGCCAGCGATTCCTCATCGCCTTCGATCAGATCTGGAACGGTGCAGCGTCGCCCGATGGCTTCGGTGGGTACAACAGCACCGCCGAGCCCGAGACGCTTGAGGTCGATCTGCCCGAGGCGGCGGACACCTACACGGCCTACTTCTTTGGCTGGGTGCCCGAGGACTCGTGGGATCACCGCACGAACGCCGACGGGGGCGGCCAGCTCACATGGGATCTGTTCACGATCGCCAGTGCGGGCGACGCGGATGTGCTCACCGTGAGCGCCGACACGCTCAACGGCAAGGTGATCGCGTCCACCGATGCGGTGTCTGGATCGGCGGGGACCGATGACACGGCATGGTTCGGCCGTGAGACCCCTGTGCTGATCGCCGTGGTCTCGAACGGGTCGAGTCTCGTCGTCCGTTCTCGCATCGGACATGCGCCGGTGCAGGAGATCACCATCGCCGATGTGTTCGACGCAACCAAGATCACGCTGGGCGGCACGCCCATCCTGCTCGATCGAGTGATCGTGGTCGATACGGCAGACAACGAGACACGCAACGAGGAGGTCTGGGCTGCGGGTACGGCCGCCGCCGCCGCTGCCGGCAACGCACCAGCTCGGGGCCGAGCCCGGAGGCGAACCAGGTAACAAGGGGCAACCATGACCGAAGAACAGAAGTGGACCGAAGCCGTTGAAA
>JAGQON010000057.1:0-1808 GCA_020427395.1 Phycisphaerales bacterium | reverse complement strand
CGGGGCCGAGCCCGGAGGCGAACCAGGTAACAAGGGGCAACCATGACCGAAGAACAGAAGTGGACCGAAGCCGTTGAAACCGTGACCGAGTGTGGTGGATCACCCACCAAGGCAGCACGCAGGCTCGGCATCCCTCGCGGCACCCTGTACTCACGCCTCCGCAGGGCCAAGGAGCACTTGGGTCTGGAGCCCACCGACGCCGAGGATCAGGCCGTCGCCTCTGAGAAAACCAGCCTCAAGGTCTCGGGCGACATCGCATCACTGGTCGTCACCACCAAGCGTCGCATCCGTACCATCGAAGATGCCCTCGACTACGCCGAGGTGGACCGCGATATGTGGGAGGTCCACACATTCGACATCACCAGCCACGAGCAGGCCCAGAAATCGGACGATGGTGACCCCATTGTGATCCGGCTCTGGAACGTCAAGGCCCGCCTCAAGCGTCGCAGCATCGACCACCCGCTCCGCGTCAAGGATGATGTGATGCGGATGCTGACCCAGTATTCACCCAAGATCCCCTCGCCCAAATGGGCACGCCGCAAGAAGCGTGGTGAGATCATGGTGGAGATCAGCGTCCCCGATATCCACTTCGGCAAGCTGGCCGACGCCGAGGAGACGGGCGAGGACTACAACCTCGATATAGCCAGCAGGCTATACGACAAGGCATACGACCACCTGCTGGGTGAGGCGGCCAAGGCGTATGACATCGGGCTGGTGCTCAACGTCCCCTCCAACGACATCATGCACTACTCGGGCTCGCGGTACACGACCACCGCAGGCACGCGGCAGGACTCGTGCGCCGTGTGGCAACGCACCTACCGCACCGCACGCGAGGCGATGGTCCGTGGTGCCCTCAAGTGCCGTGATGTGGCCCCGGTCAAGAACATCTGCCACTCGGACAACCACGCCCAGGATGAGTCGTTCTACCTCGGCGACGCCCTCTGGTGCTACTTCAACAACGACAAGCACGTGGAGGTAGACGCGGGCATGGCCCCGTACAAGTTCCACCGGCACGGCAACTGCCTGATCGGGCTGGGGCACGGGCATCAGGCCAAGTACCCCGAGTTGCAGTCGATCATGGCCAAGATGCGGCCACGCGACTTTGCCGAGTGCACGGTCAAGGAGTACCACATGGGGCACCTGCACAAGGAGATGATGATCGACTCGTGGGGCGACCTTGTGCTGCGTCGGATCGGCTCGCTCTCGGCGACGGATGCGTGGCACATGGGTATGGGGTACTGCGGTCGCAAGTCGGCACAGGCGTTCGTCTGGTCGCGTGAGGGGCTGGAGGCAACGATCTACTTCACCCCGAGCCCGGAGGATTATCAGGCATGAGCGATAACCAGATGGATCAGATCGAGAAGCTGCTGCTCCAGGCAAAGAAAAACATCGCACCCAAGGTGGACGCGATGTTTCTGGTGGTGTCCCGGTATCCCGAGCATGACGATGGGATTGGCCGGGTTCAGTTCATCCGCTTCGGTCGCGGCCCCGCGTTCCAGCTCGCACTCAAGACACTGGTGACTGAGATCGAGTTCGTCGAGGTCGATGAGATCGACGGTGACGCGGACTCCGCTGACGAGGTGTGATCAAAACGGGATCTCATCGTGATTGATCTGGGGCTTCCCGCTGCCACCGCCCACGGCACCACTCCCGCCGCTGCCGCTGCCCGAGTCCACGAACTGGAAGTTGTCAACGACGATGACGTGCTTGGTGCGACGCCCGCCGCCGTTCTTGTCCTCCCACTCCTCCATCTTGAGCCGCCCCTCGATGAACACGGGCTTGCCCTTGCTGAGGTACTGAGCCATCGT
>JAGQON010000056.1 GCA_020427395.1 Phycisphaerales bacterium | reverse complement strand
CGTCTGCGTTGCTGAGTTCATCGACAGTAATCTCGGCTGGCGAATCAGGAATACGGGTGCGATCCAGTCGGAGGTAAGCGTGCTCCTGCACGACGGCCCGTTCAGACCCAAGCGACTGGACACAGGAACCGAACACCTTTGCTGGGAAGCGATTCTCTGGACGAAACCAGTTTGATGAAGCAACATGATTCCTTCTATAGGATTCAGAGTCTGCGCTGAGTGCAACCATTCGACTAGCTTGCGGTGATTGCTGTGATACCAGATGCTGTGCGTGCACACTCCGATCTGTTGTTGACCAGAATGTCGTCGAGGCCCAAGTGCCTCGACACGGGTCTTCATAGACAACTACATCATGGAGTATGCAGTTTGCCGGGCCCGACATGCTCCGACGCCAGTTCTCTATGATGTGCGCCATATAGGGCATCAGTCGCTCTCGCTTGGCGGGATAGAGAAAGCCGCTGGATTCGTATTTGGCGAAGAGATCCTCAACGCTGATAGCGTTAACGGTGCAGCCGAAGTCTTCGTACTTGTCCCCGAACTTCGGGCAATCCGGTACGGCCTCGCTTGTTTCCAGCTCTGAAATCAGGCCTTTGGGGGGCATCACTTCTGCCATCGTGGTGTTCTCGTCGACGGATCTGTTCCTACAGCACGGATGCGCGATCATTGGGACAAGTCGCACAACCCACTCCCGGTCATGCGTCCCGCCTCTGGCAGAGCGACAAGATCCCTGGCGAATTTTGAATAATTTTGTGGGTGAAGGGGAAGGAAATCGGAGTCACTGCTCGATCCACCTTCATTTGGTGGTTCAGCTCAGGGCTTTGGAGCGGCTGTTTCTCTGGCTTATTGCCAGATGAACGCAGTTTTTAGGCTTGGGAGCCCGGTGGAAGTTGATTGAGATGGTTGAGTAATGGAACAATAATTGTTCGTGCTCCGCGAGTCGGATTATTGTTCTTGTTTGAAGCGGCATTCTGCTACTCTCTGGCATTGATGTCGAGCCAGAAGAGCTTTGAATTTCCACTGGTATGTTGTTGAATGACGAGGACTTGCGGTTCGATACCTTTAGTTTCGGCATAGATGATTGGCTTCACTCTCGCCGCTTCAGTAGCTGCGGGTGCCGAGCGTGAGTATGATGGCTGCCATCCTTGTTTTCTGGCCCCAAACCCTTTCAAGGCCCCCCAAAAACTGTGCTGGCCCCTGAGTTCGCACTCGGATCAGGTGGCATGTTTGTAACCTACTTACGGGTTATGACCGAGAGACATGCCAGATGCGTCTCTTTGGGTGTTTCGAAGAGGGTCGCGGGCTCACTATTGAACGGCCGGTGTCGAAAGACGCTGGCTTTCTTCTTATGGAGATCACGCCGCCGAGAGACACGGCGGTTTTTTCGTAGATTGCGGGGCAATACGCGGCTTCTGATCGCGCTGATGGTGTCTCTGATGTCGCGCACTCCATAACCAAAATCGCATCGGATTCGCGCAGATCGACGCCGAATCTGGCAAGAAGTCTCTCGAGTCTCAGAGACCCGGTGCACGGGTGAAGAGACCGTTGCGCGTGGTGTACACATCACAACCTCCCAGGTTTCGAAGAGAGACATTTCGCAACAAAGTTCGAAAAGCGGCCACGGCATCGGTAAGCGGCATAGGTGCTTGATGAAGGGCAATAACGCCCGCATCAAGGACGATCCCCATGTCGTAGAACTCGGTGCTGTCTGGAGTTGCTTTCCTTAGAAAACAGGATCAGTATTGAGCATCTCTAGCCGATCGCCGGGCTGGCTCGCGCGATGAGTGATGAGCGATCTGATACGCGGCGCATCGGGCTGATCGGTAGTTGTCTCGGTGTCACTCGTGTGCTCGGTCCCACTCCGAGACCAGCGATCGAATTAGCGAGTGATCTTCGCCTATCGCTGTGGCAAGATTGTCGAGCGTCGATGAGAACATCACAGAAAGTTCCGGTGAAGTATCTCCGTTCACATACTGGGCGATGATGAGGTATGCGGAGCAGATCATCGATTCGTGGTGATCCGCGCCGAGTATCGAGGTCATCTTTGTGAGAGAGTTTGCGTATGATTCGATCGCGAGGGTCGCGTTGCCACGGCGCATATATATATTCCCGAGCTGACGAAGCGACCAGGCCACATGGAAGTGGTCATTCGCATTCTCCAGTTTCAGAACAGACTCGCGGATGATTTGGATCGATTCTTCATATCTCTCGTCGCTCGTGTCGAGTGATAAAATCATTGCAATCCGGATATCAATAAGCGAGGCTTCCACGCTGGATGATGGATAGGTCAGGTTCGCGAGAGATCTAGCTTTGTAGAGCGCGTTTCTTGCGTCATGCTCAAGGGATAGAGAGCTGAACTGTGAGCTGAGATCGATCAGCCGATCAATGCGATCCTGACTTTGTTCCTCGGGCAAGGCGTCCAGCAGTTTCATCGCATAGTGGGCTTGGCGAGTTGCGTTGTCTCTTTGCTCAAGCGCAAGCAGGATTCTCGACTCAGCAATAGCAAGGTCTACGGAAAAAAGTGCCGGGAAGTCGGCTGTGTGATGGATTCGGGAAAGAGTCTCTTGAGCATCATCGATGCGTTCAAGGAATAGCTGTGTCTGGATGAGCCCGAGCAGGACCCAGTTGTAATCCATGGAAAGGCCAGTGTCCTTCAGCAGGCCTGCCGAGCGTTGATAATGCTCGATCGCAGATTCGTACCGCCCCGCGACCCGGCTTTGATCGGCAAGGTTTGCATACAGGTCTGCTCGCTCAAGGTTGCTAAGCTCATGGTCAGATTCAATGGCATCGGAGATGCTTTCCACGATTCGTGCATCGCTTCGCGAATACTTTGAGGATCGGGGATTCTGTGTGGATATATCGATCGCGACTTGCTGGGGGATCCTGAGCGAGCCGGTGTCAGTCAGCCCGGAGGGATCTGATGGTGAGGTGTATGGCTGCCATGGCGTTCGGCGCAGGAGCATCAATGCAGTTATCACGATGACAGACAGCGTGGCAACTGCACTTGCGATAACGAGTGATCTCTTCTGCTGTGCTTTGGGCTGGAGATCACGAACTCGCTTTGTTACCGCGGAGACTGAATCGATCCGGCTGTCAGGGTCAACTCTGATCATCGATTCGATCACATTCCTGATTGGCAACGGGATGCATCTGAGTTCGGCGAGCTGTTGACTGGCACTCCCGTTCGCGATGAGGCGGCAAGCTTCCTCCGTGGACTTGCCCGGGAAGAGTTGGAGTTGGATTCCGGAGAGTAGCTCGACGAGCAGGATCCCGAGCGCGTAGATGTCGGTTCGTTGATCGAAGTTGCCCGAACGGAAGGCGGTCT
Source organism: Phycisphaerales bacterium (assembly GCA_020427395.1). GTDB lineage: Bacteria > Planctomycetota > Phycisphaerae > Phycisphaerales > UBA1924 > UBA1924. The sequence continues at coordinate 1,670 of JAGQON010000056.1, read as the reverse complement.
GCTCAGGTGCCATGGAGAGTTGTGTTCCAACGAATGTTGGTTGCGTCATTGAGGAGTTTTTGAGTAATCCCAGCAGACCAAAGTCAATGATCTTCGGATAACCATGGGAATCAACCAAGATGTTGGAAGCGTTGAGGTCCAGATGCAGAACGCCAGCGTCGTGCGCGGTTTGGATCGCATCGCAGACTCTCAGGAATAGCTCGATCCTTTGTTCGTATCGAAGCTGGGCATGCTGGGCATGTTCGATTATCGTCCTTGACCCTGCGATGAGTTCCATCGCGATCCAGGGGACTTTGATTCCGTTGTGATCATACAGGCCGGTCTGATACACGTGCGTAATGTGCGGGTGTGTGAGCAACGCGAGTGCTTTGGATTCAAGGATGAACCGATCATGCATCTGAGGCGTGTCGAGTCCGAACCGGAGCATCTTGATCGCCACATCGCGATCGGGGTCTGTAGATCGCGCACGAAAAACGGTGCTTGATCCGCCAGTACCGATCCGTTCGGTGAGCGTGAAACGGCCGCCGAGAATCGTTGTGCCGTCAAGCGCAATCTCGATACCCTGGGGTAAGTCGGCATCGAACCATGACGGGTCGAGATATCTTGGCATGCCTGAGAGTGCCTTGAACATGCGTCGAAGGGTGCTTGCCTTATCCAGATCGGTCTGGTCGAGTTCACTCAGGCGAGCGTTGCGATCGGGCTCAGGGAGTTCATTGAACTCGTGAAACAACGCCTCGATGTGTTTGAATGAATCATGGTTCATGAGACATCCCTTGAGGAGTTGGCGTTCGATTGGCCAGAGTCAGAATGGCGAGCGCAGAGCCACGCTCGTGCGAAAGACCAGTCTCGTTCCACAGTTCGGAGTGGTTGATTCATCATCAGAGCGATTTTTTGCATCGGGAGAGCCCCAAAGAATCGCAGCTCAACTATCCGGGCTTTTTGTGGGTCGATCGCTTCGAGTTCGATCAGGGACTCGTCGAGCGTGATCAGGTCGACGATGATCTCAGAAATCATCTTCGAGGATGATTCCAGATGCATGCCATACTTGTTGTTGTTGGTTATCCGGTGCTTCCGCGCCCGCGCGTGATCGACCAAGACGCGGCGCATGATCACAGCAGTCACTGCCTGCAGGTCATGGACATCGAACTCGTTGACTTTGTGGCGATCCTGATAACTCGCGATCAGGCGGCAATAGGTTTCATTCAGTAGACCGTGTGTTCCGAGAGTATGCCCGACGCGTTCGCTCTTCATCATGCTACGGGCAACTGCCTCCAGATCGTTGTAAACGGATAGGAACAGTGTGCTCAGCGCGTCATCTCCAGGATCACGTTTCTCGTTTGAGCGGGTGAAATGCGTGATGTACTGGGGACTGGCCATCTCGATCAGCTCGGTCGCTTTTCTAAGCGTGATAAAGTCATCGATTTGGGCATTTCAGTCAAAAATCCTGGCGGGGTATACCGGCGGGGAACGCTTGTAACTCTAGGGCGTGAGACCTGCACCGCATGAGGAGAATGACAAGTGTTCGGAAATCATCAGTATCGGTTCCCTCGAACCTGGGCGGCCTGCGTAATGATCAGTCTTACCCAATCGGCGATCGTCGCCCAAGTCCAGATTTCAGGGGTAGCGAGCTATTATCGGTCATTCAATGCGCATCTCAATGCCGGGAATGA
>JAGQON010000055.1:2398-5146 GCA_020427395.1 Phycisphaerales bacterium | reverse complement strand
GGAATCGCGGCACCCTCGGGGTACTCAAGGGACTGGGCGTGAGCGAGGGGAGCGGCGGATACCGCGAGCAGGGCCGCGGCCCGGAGCGTCTTGATCGTCATATCTGGTTCTCTCCCGCCGGAATCGGCGTCGCTATCCGATCCGCAGTAAACGCGAAGCGGTTTCGGGCATTATCCACGGAAAAAGCCTCCCTGCCAACCCTCAGCCACGCAGAACAAGCCCATAAATCGGCATACCACCGGGCCCCGACCCCTGATTCCTCAAGACCAGCCCGAAAAGGTCCCGCAAGAATCATCAAAATGAAACCCGATTTCATGTGGGCTTGAGCCGGGGTTCACGCCGCGCCACGATAGTCGGACAGTTGAGATGAGGAAAAACATCCTCGTCACGAGGAGATACGGAGGCACACATGAACCTCAATACGACACAACCGAAGGATCACTCCAAGCCGAACTCAAGGATCCTCCTGCTCGCCCTTATCGGGCTCGGGCTCGCCTCCAGTTTCACCATGACCGGCTGCGTCGCGGCGGCAGCAGCAGCAGGTGCCGGTGCCGGCTACGCGGTTGGGCATGAAAGTGGCGAAGACCATGTAAGCGAAGGCGTCCACGAGGACGACGACTGATACATCCATTCCTGCGTGTCTCCCCACGACCGAGGGGTTCTGGGGAGACTTGAAAACCAATACCAGTGCCGTGCGCGTTCGGTCGAGAAGTTCAAACCCAGTGGTGGCGCACACCGCACTGTTCTACATCACGACGCCCCGCGTTGTGTGTCTAGGAGGAGGGATCGCGCCTGAAACGGCAGGCGCGTGAACGGGCACGAAACGCGGGGCGTCTGTGTGCGCCGACGCGACCCAAAATCACGGATTTAGCGAGCTTTAACGCGTGTTTACCATCAACTCGGACAACGAGAAAAGCTCACCCCCCACGATCGAGCGTGTTCATGCATGAATCAAAGTTCATACTGCACTTCTTTCCCAACTCATCCGCGCATTGACTGGCGATCTCCGCATGCGCCTGCAGTTTGCTTGTATCGCACGACACGAGCGCGTGCTTGAACCGTGCACCAAACAACGCCATTCCTGCATCAGAGGGAAACACCATGCAGCACAAGATCATCACAGCAGCCGCAGCACTCACACTGATCACTGGTAACGCATCAGCGAACCATGTCGATTTCATGACCGACGGGAACTTCAACATCTCCGGCCCCGGCTTCACCGTCGTTGCCGGCGATTCCGCGAACATCCTCGGCGGAACTCGCTATGTCGGCATCGATACCGTCGACGGTGCCTCCAGCGCCAGTCTCATGGCCGGCAACGACTTCATCGACTTCGAGAACGATGTCAACGCCGCCGGCGTCCTCACGCTCGATTACGGCGACTTCATGGGCGGCAACGGCGCCCTCAATGCCGACTTCGATACCGACTGGGACTTCGTCAGCGTCAGCTTCAGCGATGTCGTCGGCGATGGCGTCCTCAGCGTCAGCTTCGAGAGCAGCAACGGTGCCGGCTCAAGCGCGAGCATGGTGGTCGACGCCGCGGGCACCTACTCCTTCGGGTTCGATGATGCCGGCTTCTCCATGGTCGACTTCAGCGATATCGACCGCGTCACCGTCACGCTCATGGCCTCCGCGGATTCGGACTTCCGAATCACCAGCTTCACCCGTGAAGCCGTTCCAGCGCCCTCCTCACTCGCACTCCTCGGGCTCGGCGGATTCTGCGCTTCGCGCCGCCGCAGATAATGGTCTCAAGGCCGTCAGGCACCACGATTGCCTGACCTCCACTCCCTCCCAGGAGTGTGGGCCCGGTCCGTTGTGTGCGGCCGGGCCTTTTCTGTGTCCGGATCAATCCGCATCTTCCGGTTGCACGAAGCCCGCAAGCACCTGCGATGGGCTCAACCCATCCACGCTCACGATGCTCACTCGTTCCGCATACGCCCACTCGACGCCGCCCTGCTCATCACACAAGCACAGCAGCCGAGACTGCCCATTCCGATCCGCGGCGAACAGATCGCCCAGCAACCGGTTTGGGCGAGCAGAAGCCCACATGCCGTAGCCCGCGCCAAGCAGGATGTAGTGCTTGCCGCTCGGATTGTGTTTCACAATGATGGCCATGCGAACATCTTACCGCAAAGGCACTCGGCTGTAACTTCAGGCCGACTCCGGGATATGAACAAACAGCGCCATGTCCCCATGAGAATGAAACCCAATCCGCTGATACACCGGTGCACCCATCGCCGAGGCCTGTAGGAGGCCGGTGTTGTAACCGAGTTTCCAAGCGAGGCGGAGTGGTTCGGCGGTGAGGTGGGCGGCGAGGCCCTTGCCGCGGTGTTCGGGTTTGGTGGCGACGCCGTAGATCCCCGCAAGATTGTTGTGCAGATACAGCATTGAGGTCGCGACGAGTTCCCCTTGGTGCTCGATCGCGAAGTGGCGCGCGATGCCGGGCTCGCACTTCTCATGCGCACGCCGGATACCAAACAACGAGCCGATCTCCAGAGGCAGCCCGTAACCCGTTGAGACCGCTTCGTTCCAGGCCGCGTCCTCTGCGAGCGGGATCTCTCGCAGGGCATATCCCTCCGGCAGATCGGTCGCCGTGAGCGTACCGGGCGTCACTGACATCAGGGGCATGCCCTCGGCGAAGACATAGCCCGCGTCTTGCACGGCCTGGGTCTGCGCCGGCTGGTCGTCGTTCATCAGCACCACCGCCGAAGGTAGGCCGAGATTCACCAGCGGCTCGATGGTCTCAAG
>JAGQON010000055.1:0-2301 GCA_020427395.1 Phycisphaerales bacterium | reverse complement strand
GTCTGCGCCGGCTGGTCGTCGTTCATCAGCACCACCGCCGAAGGTAGGCCGAGATTCACCAGCGGCTCGATGGTCTCACGGACCTCCTCGACACCCGCGTCCCGGCTGATGAAGGCCGTGTTGCCCAGCGGGTGCGGTGAATCGGTGATGTACCGCATGCACGCGGGCGTAAGAAGCGACCCGGGCGGACAGAACAAGGCTCGGAAGAGATGGTCGATGTGGGCGCGGATCGCGTCCGGCGCGGTGTCGCCGAGTTGGTCAACGGTCGGATACTGCAATGCGGTCATGGGTCCCCTACTACGAAGGCGCGGGATTGCGGGCGATCAATGTACCACAAAGGATCGAACTCGATATCCCGATATCCGCGATCCGGAGATTGCTGCTACCCTATATGCCTCGAATCAGTATGCAAACGGACAGATGGGGGCACACATGGCACTGAAGGTGATCGGCGCTGGGTATGGACGCACGGGGACGGCATCGCTCAAGCTCGCACTGGAGCGACTTGGCCTGGGGCCGTGCCATCACATGAGTGAGGTGCTGCCTAGCCCGGAAAGGGTGGCGCTGTGGACCCGGATCGGGCAGGGCGAAGCAAAGAGCAACCCAGCACTCTGGGATGAGGCCTTCGAGGGATACAACGCCACGGTGGACTGGCCAAGTTGCACGCACTGGCGGGCGCTGATGGCGCATTACCCCGATGCGAAGATCATCCTGTCGCGGCGCGATGCGGGGAAGTGGTTCACCTCGGTCAATGAGACGATCCTGAACCCGGATGTGAACGAGAAAGTCGCGCTGTCGCCGATGGGACCGATGCTTGATGCGAACATCTGGCAGCTCTTCGATCGGCGGCTGGCTGATCGTGAACACATGATGGCGTGCTTTGAGCAGCACTGCGCCCAGGTTGTTGCCGGCGTACCGGCGGATCGGCTGTTGGTCTTCGAGGCCAGGGACGGCTGGGGGTCGCTGTGCAGCTTCCTCGGTGTCGATGTACCCAACGAGCCCTACCCGCATGTGAACTCGATGGAAGACACCAAGCGGTTCATGCAGGCACTGGCGCAGCAGACCAACGACGGCGCCCAGACCGCAAGCAAAGCTGATGTCGACGCGATCTATGAGAAACGATCGCCAACGAGCTGAGTGTGGGCGGGTACTTTACTGCTGAGGCACGAACACCAGATCGAACCCCACCCGGTCGTCGCTGCGTTTCTCGCCGATCTTGTAGATGACCTTCCAGATGCCGTTCTCGGCGGGGAACTCGGCCGCGTCGCCGATCTTGAGACGAGTACGCTCGCCCGAGACATTGACGGTGATGTCGCTGGTGTTGTTGCTGAAGGTGTAGGAGTTGAATCCAAAGACATTGCCCGCCTTCCCGGCCACGGTGATGGACTCGCCGGGCATGAGCCAGATGTCGGCGCCGGTGGTGGCGCCCTTGGCTTCAAGGACTTCCGCGCGGAGCTTCTCGATCTCGGCGCGGGCGGCTCGGAGTTCGGTTTCGGTGCGCTGGCCGAGCTGTTGTTGGCGGCCGAGGAGGGTTTCGATCTCGCCGGTGAGTTTGGTGGCCTGCTCGGGGTCGGTGGTGTTGCGGAGGGCTTCGAGCTTGGCTTCGAGGTTATGGAATCCCTCGGCCTGCTCGGCGATGAGCTGATCGACGCCCGGGCCGAGGATGCCCGTCGCCCCCACGCCCGTCTCGATCGCCAGCCCGAAGAGCACGCCGATGACGACGGCCATGAGCTTGCCCAGCGGATGGGCCACGATGCGCTTGCCAACCTTATTGAGCACCGAATCCTCATCCGATACCGCCGGCTTGGGCTCGGGCGTCGGATCCGGTTTGGGTTCAGGAGTGATCGCGTCCTGGGGCTGCTCGGTCTTTTCGGGCGAGGGTGCGTGATCGGTGGGTTCGTTGCTCATGGGTGACATCATACTGCCAGGCGGCCGCAGGCGGTAGATGCGATAGACACCAAAATGAAAGGAAGTTCATGAACTTTACATGCTGGAGCCCTAGGTGGTGCTGGTACGCTGCAACAACCGGAATCGTCCGGTGCCACGAAAGGGGCAAGCCATGCTGAGATGGGCAGTCATATTCTTCATCGTCGCGATCATCGCGGCGGTGTTCGGTTTCGGCGGAATCGCAGAGGGCGCGGTGGATATCGCGAAGATCCTCTTCTTCCTGTTCTTGGTGCTCTTCCTGGTCTCGCTCGTCATGGGGCTCGTGAAAGGGAAAGCACCGAGGGTGTGAGTTCGAGTGAGCTAAGTATAAAGAAGCCGCGCCTGTTGAGGGCGCGGCTTTCGTGCTTATGGCTT
>JAGQON010000054.1 GCA_020427395.1 Phycisphaerales bacterium | reverse complement strand
CGAGAGCACCCCCTGCGCCACAGCGCTGCTGCCGGCCTCGCGGATCGAGAACCGCAGTCCCGGGTGTTTTTTGCGAACGGCCTGGATCGCCCCGGGCAGCAGGTACCCGGTTGCCGTCGCCCCCGCGCCGACCCTGATCGACCCGGTTTCCAAGCCCACGAGCGATCGAACCGCCTCGGCCGTCTGCTGCGAAGCCCGCAGCGTGATCTTGGCGTGCTCGACAAATACCTTCCCCGCCTCGGTCGCCTCCACGCCATGACCCGTGCGATGGAACAGCTCGGTTCCCAGTTCGTCCTCGAGCTTGCGAAGCGCGGCCGACAGCGCCGGCTGGGTCACCCCCAGTTGCTCGGCCGCGCGGGTCATGTGCCCGTGCTCCGCGATCGCGATCATCTGCTGCATCGAACGCAGATCCATCAGCGATCCCCCGTCCCCAGCGCATCGATCAGCACGCCGATGTGCTTCTCGTAGTTTCGCCACCGCTCCTTCGAGCTGGAGTACATCGGCTTGCGCACCTGATCGCTGCTCAGCGTGCTCACCGCCCGCTCGGTCTTGTGCGACTGGGCGCACGCGTCGTTCCATTCGAGTCCGATGAAGTCGATGATCCGCTTCGCGCCGCCCTCGGCATCGGCGATCAGTTCCTCATACCGGACATCGAGCATCCGGATCGACCCGATCGACTTCCAGTGCTGCATATAGCGTTCATAAACCTTGTATTGATTCGCCAGGTGCAGCAGGTCGTACGAATACCCGTGGTTTGTGTCGCCTACAAAGTCGAGCATGAAGCAGCTGATACAGGTGTCCAGGGGGTTGCGCTCGCAATGGATGAACCTCGCCTCTGGGAACATCTTGCTGATGATCCCCACAAACTCGTAGTTGTTGGGGAGCTTGTCCGTGATGCGCTTGACGCCCGCGCCCTTTTCCTGCTTGGCGGCTTTCTCCATGACCTTGAGCGCCTTGCGGGCATGCCGATCGATCGCGGCGACCTGCAGCTGCTCCGCGATGACGCGGCGATCGTCGAGCAGCTCGTTGGGCTCCGTAAGCTCTCTGGCCGCCCAGTAGGTATCCAGCAGCTCACCCGCGCCATACGCCTGCGGGTGCGAGGCGATGATCTGTTCGATCAGGCTCGTACCCGAGCGTGGCATGCCGATGATGAATACCGGCATCTCGCTCTTCACGCGCGACTGCGGGATCGATTCATACCGCTCTGCGCTCCACGCTTCCAGACGCGCGTTGCAGGTCCGGATGATCCGATCAGGGTCATAGCCCGTGTTTCGAAGCTCGCCCCCGATCCGCGCCTGCTCGAACGCCTCGTCGTACCGCTTGGCCTTGTCGAGCAGCTTGGCCAGGTGCATCCGCACCTCCGAGTGCTGGATGCGAACAAGATCCCGCCCGTCGTTGGTGTCCGCCAGCAGCTTCTCCAACGAGGCGATGCTCTCATCGAGCCGCCCGAGCTCGCCGCCCAGCAGCGCCGCGACATTGATGAGCTTGGGTGCATCGATCCCCCGCGCCAGCGCCCCTTGCAGCAGCTCGTCCGCGTGCTGCGGGTCGCCGCCCAGCCACCAGATCATCGCCGCCGGGACCAGCGCGTCCGCGTTGTCCGGTGCCAGCTCCACCGCCTTCTCCGCGCAGGTCCGCGCTGACTCACGGTGCCCGAGTCGATTCAGCACCTCGCCCAGCTTGGTGTACATCCCGAACTGCGACCCGTCCCGCGCAATCGCCTTGCGCAGCGACCGTTCCGCTTCGTCGAGCATCCCCATGCTGCACTGGGCCGAGCCCACGAAGTAGTGCCCGACCGCCCAGTTCGGCTTGAGTTTAACGATTTCCTGTCCCACGCGCAGCAGCTCGTGGACCCGCCCCGCCATCTCCAGTTGCTGCGCCTGACGGGCGAGCGATGCCGAATCATGCTGTGTGCCGCTGCGTTGTGAACTCATCGTGGGACAGTCTAGCAGCCTGAAATCGCCCATCGTGCCAGCAGACGCCCCGACGCGACGCTATCCTATATTCATACCCGCTCGCGCACCGCGACGAACAGGACCCACGCATGCCTACGACGCGCCAACTCGCACGACTCGTCACCATCGCCGCCCTGCTCGCGCACTCGTCGGCCAACGCACAGAGCTCCGAGTTCACGCTCGACGACTCGGGCGACTGGGAGCAGACCCAGGCCCCCGAGCCCGGCAGCGACGCCGCCATCATGGCCGAGGCCACACGCCTCATCGCCGAGGACAAGCCCGGCAAGGCCAGCGACATGCTCGGCGACTGGCTCGACAAGAACAAACGCTCCCGCAACACCTACATCCCCCAGGCCTACTACCTCCATGCGCTGGCCCGCTACAACAACGGCCGCGAGTACAAGGCCCTCTTCGACCTCGAATCCATCATCGTCGACTACCCCGGAAGCGAGTACTTCCTCAAGGCCGTCGAGCTCGAGTACCAGATCGGGCTCGAGTACATCCGCGGCAAGAAGCGCCGTTTCCTGGGCATGCGCATCGAGAACGCCCGCCCGACCGGCGAGGAGCTGATCATCCGCACGCAGGAACGCGTGCCCGGCTCCGAACTGGCCGAGGAGGCCGCGATGAACCTCGCGGATCACTTCTACCAGCGTCGAGAGCTCAAGCTGGCCGCCGAGATGTACTCCATCTTCCGCCAGAACTTCCCTAACTCGCCGCGAGTCCAGCGCGCGATGCTCCGAGAGATCGAGGCCAACATCGCCCGCTTCAAGGGCCCGCGTTACGACGGTTCTGGTCTGCTTGATGCCAAGCTCCTCATCGAGGAGTATCAGCGAAAGTTCCCCGCCGACGCCATCCGCTCGGGCATCACCGAGGGGCTCATGTCCTGGATCGACGAGTCCGCGGCCCAGCAGATCCTCGATACCGCCCGCTGGTACCTCAAAGTCAACGACGAGCCCTCCGCACGCTTCGTGCTCGCACGACTCGTCCGCAGACACCCCGCGACCGACGCCGCCGACGAGGCACTGGGCATCATGATCGAGAAGGGCTGGATCGTCTTCGACGATGTGTCGCTGACCGAGAGCGATGATCCGGATTCCAGCCCCAGCAACACTGAAACAACCCAGCCCGAGGGTGTTGAGCCATGATCGGCTGCATGCCCTCCGCCATCTGCACACTCATCATCTCCGCGATCCTGCTGCTGATTCCGGGCTGTGCAAGCACTCCCAATCAGGGCTATGCCTTCGACTCGGGCTTCGATGAGTCCATCCGCACCATCGCCGTTCCCATCTTCCGCAATGAGACCACCTCTCGCGGGCTCGAGGTCCAGCTCACCGAGGCCGTCCAGAAGCAGCTCCAGCAGCGCACCCCCTGGCGGCTCTCCAGCACCGACCGGGCCGATACCACCCTGGTTGGGGTGATCACCGGCACCCAGCTCAGCGTCCTCTCTGACGACCCACAGACCGGGCTCGTGCAGGAGCAAGCCGTCCGCATCACCATCCGCTTCGAATGGCGTGACAACCGCTCGGGCGAAGTCCTTGTCGCCCGCGACGGCTACAGCGCCTCCGCGGTGTTCTCACCTTCGAGAGGCGTGGGGGACCGCCTCGAGATGGGGCAACGCAACGCGATCGATGAGCTCGCCTCCGACCTCGTCTCCGACCTGCGTTCCAGCTGGTAACCGCGGTTTTCCAACCACAACCGATCCGAACCCCGACCTCACGCGTACAGCACACAAGGCGGTCCGACCGCCCAAGTGCGCTATGATTCGCACACAACCCCGTGTTCTCGGGCTTTCGGTGCCATTGAGGGAAATATCTCCCCACCCAAAGCCGATAAGAGGGAGTGCACGGGCGACCATCAAAAGGTCCGCGTGCAGGACGGATCGAACACCGCCCGACGGGCGAAGACACCCACGATCATCATGCCTGAACAAAATCCAGAACACAACAACCAGAAGCCGGACAACCCCAAGGGCGAGAACAAGCCACCAGTGCCCAACAAGCCCCAGGGGCGTGGCATGTTCGGGTTCTTTGCGCTCATGCTCATGGTGCTCATGCTCGTCATGTTCCTCTCCTCCGCGGAGAAGGGCTCCGAGATCACCTACAAGCAGTTCGAGACTTCCTACAACCAGGGCACCATCGAGCAGGAATCGGTCACGCTCCATGAGAGCGCGATCACCGCCATCGAGGTGCAGCCCGAGGTCGATGCCAACAAGAACAGCAAACGCCTCGTCCGCGTCCCGCTCAACACAGGCACCAAGGAGCTCTACGCCAAGAAGCTCGATGAGCTCACCGGCGGTAACTTCAAATCGCCGCCCCCCTCAGAGTGGGTCCAGCTCCTGATGATGTATCTCCCCATCATCCTGCTCGTCGGCATCATCTGGTTCATGCTCGCCCGGGGCATGCGCGCCGCAGGCGGCGGTGCCGGCATGATCGGCTCCTTCGGCAAGTCACGCCACAAGACTATGACCAAGGAGATGACCGGCATTACCTTCAAGGATGTCGCCGGCATCGAAGAAGCAAAGAACGAAGTCACCGAGATCATCGAGTTCCTCAAGAACCCCAAGCGATTCACCCGCCTCGGCGGACGCATCCCACGAGGCGTGCTCCTGGCCGGGCAGCCGGGTTGCGGCAAGACACTCCTCGCCAAGGCTATCGCCGGCGAGGCCGATGTCCCCTTCTTCAGCATCAGCGGTTCCGACTTTGTCGAAATGTTCGTCGGCGTCGGTGCGAGCCGTGTCCGCGACCTCTTCAAGCAGGCCAAGGACTCATCGCCCTGCATCATCTTCCTCGACGAGATCGACGCCATCGGTCGCCGCCGAGGCGGCGGGTTCTCCGGCGGTGGGAATGACGAACGCGAGCAGACCCTCAACGCCATTCTTGTTGAGATGGACGGTTTCGGCTCCGGCGACGGCGTCATCGTCATCGCCGCAACCAACCGACCCGATGTCCTCGATCCCGCCCTTATCCGCCCGGGACGCTTCGATCGCCAGATCATGGTCCCGTTGCCCGATGTCGCCGGGCGACTCCAGATCCTCAAGGTCCACGCCAAAAAGGTCAAGCTCGGCCCGAATGTCGATCTTGAGAAGATCGCCCGCGGCACCCCCATGTTCAGCGGCGCTGACCTCGCGGCCATCGTCAACGAGGCCGCGATCTCCGCGACCATGCTCGACAAGGAGTTCATCGAGCACGAAGACCTCGAGGAAGCACGCGACAAGGTCAAGTTCGGCCGGGCCAACAAGTCCCGAGTGCGTGAAAAGGAAGAAAACAAGCTCGTCGCCTATCACGAGGCCGGGCACGCGGTACTCCAGGCCCTCCTCAAGGACTCGGACCCGCTCCACAAGGTCACCATCATCTCACGCGGCGACTACGGCGGAGCAACCTTCTCACTCCCCGAGAAAGACCGCATGGGCTACGGGCTCAAGTGGCTCCACGCCACCATGCGCGTGATCTGCGGCGGGCGCATCGCCGAAGCCAAAGCCATGGACGATGTTTCCTCGGGCGCCTCTGGCGATATCCGCCAGGCCACCCGCCTGGCACGCGCCATGATCCTCGAATGGGGCATGAGCCCCAAGCTCGGGTTCATCAACTACGCCGGCGAAGACACCCGCGATTCGTTCATCCCCGACAAGGACTACTCCGACGACACCGCCCGCGTGATCGACGAGGAAACCCGCCGACTCGTCGACGAGGCCTACGCCGATGCCGAGCGCATGCTGCTCGACAACTGGGAGAAGGTCGAAGCCGTCGCCCAGGCACTCCTCAAGTACGAGAACCTCACCGCCGACGAGGTCCACACCCTCATGCGCGGCGAATCGCTCGGTCGCTCGACCGTTGCCGATCTGCTGGGCTCGCCCAGCAAGGGCAACAAGACTGCGGAGCCCAAGCATGTCAACGAGGGCGAACCCGACATGCCGGGCGACACCGTCCCCGACCCGGCGTGATGACAATGTGATTGAGATCAACAGCCCGGCGTAATGCCGGGTTTTTCATGATCGCGTGCTGCAGCAACTTGCGGTACACTCGCCCTATGACGCATGAAGACACGCCACCGCCACCCCAGACCACGCCCGCAGAGCAGCTCCGTGAATACCACCCAACCTGCGCCAAGTGCGATTACAACCTGACCGACATCGACCCCTCCGGCACATGCCCCGAGTGCGGCACGCCCATCATCAACGGCTGCATCCGATGCGAGTACGACCTCACCGCAACCGACCCATCGAGCAACTGCCCCGAGTGCGGCGTACCCGTCGTGTGCTCCATCGGGCACAGCGCCCTTGGCCCCGTCCCCACAGAAACTCTGCGAGCGGTCCACACCGGCT
>JAGQON010000053.1 GCA_020427395.1 Phycisphaerales bacterium | reverse complement strand
GGGCACTGCGCTGCAATCTGTGATCAGCTTCGGTGCCGGGCGAGCCACTGGGGGACGAGGTCGGGGAAGACGGTCTCGAGGTACTCGTACTGCGGGGCGAGCTGCTTGAGCAGTCGCTTGCGGAGGGCGTCGGGCATCTCGGACTGGCTGCCGGTGAAGACACCCTTGGACAGGTCGTCGGTGGGCTGTGCCTCGGGCAGGCCGATGAACCGGGCGACCTCGTCGAAGACGGCGCGGGGGTCGGAGGCGACCTGGTCGTAGGTGAGGATCTTGAACCGGTCCGGCATGGTGAGGTGCTGCCAGCGTGGGATGGAGGAGGCGTAGTCGGTGTAGTTGATGTAGGGCGTGAGCGGTGTGCGGCGCTTGGCGAGCTTGTCGATGTCGACATCGAGGTGCTCGGCCTTGGCGAGCATGCGGATGTGCGACCATGCTCGGTCGACGGGGTCGCGGACGATGACGATGATGCGCACCAGCGGGTTCATCTGGAAGAGGTGGCGGATGCCCCGCATGTTCATGGTCATGTATGAGGGGCAGATCTCGCCGCAGATGTCGTTGGGGTTGGCGAACTCGAAGATGCCGCGGTACCAGTCATCGTCGACGGTTTCGGTGTCGAGGTGGTCGAGCTGGCGGAGGACCATCTCCTGATAGGCGTTTCGTTTCTTGTTGGCGAGGTGGTAGGCGCGGAACTGGTCGATGCGTCGGCGGCGCTGCTTGGGTGCGTACTGGGCGGCGTCCTCGCAGTGGACCTGCGAGAAGTAGTGGAGTTCCTTGAGTGCGGGGAGGAAGATGCCCGGCACCCAGCGGAACGCGTTGTAGAGCCAGGATGTGGCGGCCTTCTGGGCGCCGATACAGATGAAGTCGGGGTGGCTTGTCAAGTCGGGCTCCTGCGCTGATCGTCGGGGGAGTGTATCACGCGGGCGGGGGTGAGTGCAGGGATGGGTGGCGGGGCGTAGGATGGTGCATGGCACGCGGTCATATCTTCGTGGGGACGCATCACAAGGCGGGGACGGTGTGGATGGTGTCCACCTTCCGTCAGCTTGCGCACGACAACGGGATGGGCTTTGCGCACCTGAACAAGCCGGAGCGGGCGTGGGAGATCAGCCCGAAGAAGGCGGATTACCTGGAGCGTCACCGGCAGATGTTTGAATCGCGTGGTGCGCGGCCGGGCGTGTTCTTTGATTATCACAGCGCGTTCCCGGATCTGAGCGATTGCAAGCGTGAGCGGGGGGCGCGGGGGCTGCACCTGATCCGTGATCCTCGGGACATGCTGGCTTCGGCGGTGCGGTACCACCTGCGGTCGCAGGAGGCGTGGCTGGATGAGCCGGACTCTCGCTGGGGCGGGATGAGCTTTCGGGAGAAGCTCGCGTCGTACGCGGCCTACGAGGATCAGCTGCGGTTCGAGATCGATACCTTTATGGGCTGGTCGATCCGGAACATGGCGGGGTTTGATGATCAGGGGGTGTTCCGCACGGTGCGGTATGAGGATCTGATCGTGGACCGCGACATGGTGCTGTTCCACGAGCTGCTGCTGTGGCTGGGGCTGGAGGGGATGGAGCTGGTGCGCGGCCTGCGCGCGTATTGGCGTCGATCGCTCTTTGGAGGCATGGGGCATGCGCTGGATCGGGATGATCATCCGCATGTGCACGACGGTGCGCCGACGCAGTGGCGGTCGGGGCTTGATGATTCGGCGCTGCGTGTGATTGAGGATGCGCTGGGTGACGAGATCGTCAGCTTGGGCTACCCGCTGTCGTGACCGGCTCGGCGATCTTGGGCGATGCCATTGTGCTCGGTCGTGTTGCGAATGGGTCGCGGCTGATGACATGCTTGACGATGCGCGGCGGGACGAGCTTGGCCTTGTCGATGACGCGGGCGATCTCGTGGGTGCGTTCGTAGGCGAGCTGCGCGTCGTCGATGATGCGTGTTGTCGATGCGGGCGGCTGGAAGATGGCTTGGCCATCGAAGTAGCGGTCGTAGAGCGGCTGGAGGTTGGGCTCGTAGTGGTTGTAGAGCTTCTGGCGCAGCGTTTGTGAGACGAAACGCTGCACGGGTCGGCTGGGCTCGGCGCCGAGTTTTTTGATGAGTTTGTCGTAGAGGTCGCGGGCGAGCTGCTTGCGCTCGGGGGGCTTGAGCCCCGGTGTGGCGCGGGTGATGCGGGCGACGATGCGGAGCATGTCGGCGTCGATGGAGGGGTTGGCGCGGGTCTGGGGCCAGGATGAGCCCTCGGCCTCGGCGAGCCCGATGTGGTGGAGGAAGTCGGTGACGCTCTGGTTGCCGATGAGCGCGTCGGGGTGGTAGTGGCGGACGGTGAGGTTGTCTCGTCCGAAGCAGGCCGCGAAGTTTTCGAGGGCCCAGTAGTAGTCGAAGCAGGCGAGGAGGTTCTTGCGGTAGAAGCGGACGGCCTTGGGGAGGTTGTGCGAGGGGAGCGAGCCGTAGCGGATGAGGGTGGCGAAGTGCGAGATCACGGCGTCGACGGGGTTGCGGACATAGGCGAGTATGCCGGTGTCGCAGCCGTCGAGCATCTCGCGGATGGCGGCGGGGTCGTCGAGGTGGAGTGTCTCGTGGGAGAAGACGATGGTCTGGCAGGGTGACTCGTCGATGATGGTGCGGACGCGCTGGATCAGGTCGCGGATGCGCTGGGGGTTGCGGGTGGCCAGCTCGGTGTGGATGAAGACATGCTGGGGTGTGTCGTTGACGAGTGGGTAGTGGATGCCGTGCTGGGCGAGCCATTTGGCGTTGCGGCCGCAGAAGTTCTGGATGGCGCTGGTGCCGGTTTTCTCCCACCCGATGTGCATGATGACGCGCTTGCGGGCGGGGTTCGACGGGCTGTTGGTGGCATGTTCACGCACGATCTGGGATTCTATGCGGGCACGATCTGGTATGATGCGGTCCACGGTTGGAATGGAGGCCGAGTATGCGGAAAGTAGTTGCTTTGGGCGTGTTGGGGTTGCTGGTGCTGGGTGTATTGCCCGGTTGCTCGTCGACGGGGATCGCGATCCGCGAGAAGCTGGGCACGCCCAAGCGTGAGCAGCTGGTGGACCGGGTCGAGGAGACCCGCGAGGCGCAGGAGGATGCGAAGACGCAGTTCGCGAGCACGCTCGAGGAGCTGCAGTCGCTGACGAACTTTGATGGTGGGGAGCTTGAGAGCGCGTATAAGCGGCTGGACTCGCAGCTTGGTCGGGCGCGTGATCGGGCGGAGCGGGTGAAGGACAAGATCCAGGCCGTGGATCGGGTGGCGAACGCGCTGTTCAACGAGTGGGAGGACGAGCTGGATCAGTACGAGACGGAGTCGCTGCGGAACGCTTCGGCGCGCCAGCTTGATGAGACCAGGCAGCGGTTCGGTGATGTGCTGTACGCGATGCGGAAGGCGGAGGGGAAGATGGGGCCGGTGCTGGCGGCGTTCAGCGATCAGGTTCTGTTTTTGAAGCACAACCTCAATGCGCGGGCGATTGCGTCTTTGGACTCGACGCTGGGTGAGCTTGAGGATGAGATCGCGGTTTTGATTCGGGATATGGAGGCGTCGATCGCAGAGGCGAACGCGTTTATTGATGAGATGGGTGGGGAGCGGTAGGGGGTGATTGGTTTTTCCTTTGGGACGCAGAGGGCGCAAAGGGTCGCAAAGGCGCAGAGAAGAGTTTTGGGTGAACGCGAAGATCGCGAAGAGCTCGAAGGGGATATGGGTTGGGTGGCATGCAGGCGGTGAAGCCTCCTACTCGCATATTAAACTCGCTCAGTCATTCGCGGACTTTGAATGATTCTTCGAGTATGCGTATCTGATTGTTAATTTCAGATCTTGCTTTGTAGTTGGGTGAACTCCAGTTCCAGGGATCGGTGCCTGGTGTTGCATTGGACTCGACAGTGCGGACAAACTCTTCGCGGAGCATCCGGAGCTTATTGAGTCGTTCGGAAGCTTCGACCCGGCTGTCCTCGGTGGCGTAGCCGACCACATTCTTCCCCCAGTCCTTGAGATCTGAAAGCAACATCAGCTTGGAAGCACCGCGCACAGGGAGTGGGAGTTTTCTCTCGAGTTTGTCTGAGACCAGCTCGGCCGTGCCTAACAGCCCGGGGCCGCCGTCCGACTCGAATTGGAAGTTCTCAGAGTTCCAGCGTTGAGGCATAAACTCGCCGGCTACGCCTGTCAACTGATTGTGCGCAAAGGCACCGGTTTCTCCACCGATGTTGATGGCCCGCTGCCCATATTCGGCCATGCTCGGGCCGCTTGAGCCGTATGGGCGGGCTACCCCAAGATCATCAGCCAGCGCATCGATCGCGATGTTGGTGCGGGGGGGCCACTCCGCTGATCTCGTATTGAATCGTGTCACCACTCCTTCGAGGCCCGACGCATCCAACCGGGCTGGCGGCGGGGCCTTGGCGGTCATGTCGGCGATCGAAACCAGCGGCTTAGAAGCGTTAGGTGTGGTGAAGGTGTTGGTGAACTCGTCGAGCGAGGCGAGGTCGTGGTTCCAGCTTTGTTCATTTGTTCCGTATGGTGGTATTCTGGATCCGAGGGCGTTGTCGAATAATCTGCTTTCTCCGGGCGAGAGCGGATCACCGAATGCGATGTCGAGCAGGCTTCCAACTCGGTCTGCGTTGGCTTGTGCAGCGGCGCGTCGGGCGATTTCTGGGTCTGGCGGGGGAGGTGGCATTGGTATATTCGGAGTAAATGAGTCTGGGTATTGGCTCGATCCCGGTGTGTATTGGACGCCATAGTCGCTGTATGCGTTGCTGGTTGTCGGTGTGGGGGTGCTGAGGAGAGATGGATCAGAGTTGTAGGCATCTTGCTCGCGTCGATCGGACGCCCTTTGGAGGGTTCGGAGCGTGTCGATCTGTGTTTGTAGCGCGCCGTTAATCTCATACATCGCGTTGGACATATCGTAGAGTCCGTTGATGCTCGCGGTAATTGCGCCCTCGTCATTGGCCGTGATCTGACGCTCGAGCGAGGCGATCCGGCGTTCGACGGCGTCCCTATCCAGCAGCATGTTTGGGTCACCGTAGAATCGATCCTCCAGGTCGTATGTTTGTGATTGAATGGACTGAGCGTGCGATTGGAGCGCCTGTGCGGGATCAACACCCATCGGGCTTGGCTGGCCGAGACCGGCTCCGGGATCGCCGAACGGGTTGGTCGGGCGTCCGAAGCCGGGCGAGGTCCGCGGCGCGGGCGTGGGCCATGAACGCCGTCGTTCCGCCCGCTTGGCTTCGCGTGCGGCGTCTTCCGCGGCTTCTTCGCGAGCCCGCCGAGCATCCTCCGCTGCTTCTTCGCGGTCTCTCTGGGCATCCTCCTCTGCATCTTCTCGGTCTCGGCGGGCTTGCTCGGCCTCGGCCTTCAGTTCCGCGTCGGTCTTGAAGTCGGTATACAGGTCCGCCTTCATAATTGCGTACCAGCAGTCCATGTTGGCGATGCCCTGCGCATCCATCCCGTAGTGGTAGCCCGGTGTGCGGATGAGCGCCTGCAGGGCGGCCTTTGCCCGCTGGCACTCGTACGACTCGGCGGGCTTGCTCTTGCGGAGGTTCTTGAGTTGCTGGGCGGAGGCGCTGGTGCTGGTGAGTGCGAGCACCATGCACAATGCTGCAAATGTCAGGATTGGGTAGTTCTGTCTCAGTATGTGCGGCATGGTCGCCTCCACTCATTTGTTGATGTTCGTCACCACGAAAGTGATAGTGAACGCAGAGCGTCTTGCGCGTTGGTGCTCCCATTCCGGGCAGCCTTGCGGAGCCAATCCGCTCCCTTGGCCTCGTCTTTGGGCACGCCTTCGCCAAGGTAGTACGCTATCCCTAGGTTCAGCTGGGCACTTGCATCTCCCTGCTCCGCGGCCTTGCGGTACCACTCGACGGCCGTGGCTTTGTTGGTCGCCACGCCCTCGCCGTTGTCATACATCACGCCGAGGTTGAACTGGGCTTTTGCATGTCCCTGCTCTGCAGCCTTGCGGTACCACTCAACGGCCGTGGCTTTGTTGGTCGTCACACCCTCGCCCTTTTCATACTTCGCGCCAAGGTTGCATTGGGCCTTTGCATACCCCTGCTCTGCGGCCTTGCGGTACCACTCGACGGCTTTGGTATTATTCTCTGGAATGCCGTAGCCTTCGTCACATAGCAATCCCAAAATGTACTGATCCTCTGCTCGCCCATGCTCTGCCTCGGCCAACCTTTCCAAATATAGCTTTCGACGCTGGCCGATCTTGCTCACGATCGCTTGAATGTCCATGAGATTGAGCTGCGCGACGAGATCCAGAAGCCCCGCATCGCTGTCGTAGTCGGGCTTTAGGCGTCCGATGGCCTCGAAGGCGTTGGCCGCGAGTTTATTGTTCCTCAAGGCAATG
>JAGQON010000052.1 GCA_020427395.1 Phycisphaerales bacterium | reverse complement strand
AGTTCAGTGGTAGAACGTCAGCTTCCCAAGCTGAATGTCGTCGGTTCGATCCCGATCACCCGCTCTTTCCATAACTCTGGCTGAGTCCGTGATTTACGGAAACCCGCCAACCGGCGGCGCAGCCCGAAACGCCAAATTCAGCGCGGTGCTACACCGCGCTCCAGCGTTCGGGAGGCGTCCATGCCTAAGACCCCATCGTATCGAAAACGCTCTGGCTACGACCAGGCCATCGTCACACTCACCGATGTCGCCACGAAGCGCCGGCGCGACTACTGGCTCGGCGAGTACGGCTCGCCCGCAAGCCGCGAGCGGTATCACCGCCTCATCGCCGCGTGGGAGGCGGGCGGCCGACGCCACCCCGACCCGGCCGACGCCGGCATCGAGCGCGGCGCTTCCGCGCAGGCCGAAGCGACCGAGGGGCGACCGACCGTCGCGATGGTGATCGCGGCCTACTGGCGGTGGGCGCAGCGGTACTATCAGCCCAACGAGTCGGGCACGCTCCGGGTGGCGCTGCGGATGCTCCGGCAGTACCACGGCAGCGAGGCGGCGGAAGACTTCGGCCCCAAGAAGCTCCGGGCACTCCGCGAGGCGATGATCGCCGGCGACGACACCTGCGACCCCCCACGCCCGGCATGGTCGCGCGGGTACATCAACCAGCAGGTGCAGCGGCTGCGGCGGATGTTCCGCTGGGCCGCGTCGCAGGAGATGATCCCCGCGTCGGTCTACCAGTCGCTCGACACGGTCGAGGCGCTGAAGCGAGGACGCACCACGGCCCGCGAGGGCAAGAAGGTCGCTCCGGTCCCGCAGGAGCGGGTGGACGCCGTCCGGCCGTTCGTGAGCAGGCAGGTCGCCGCGGTGATCGACCTCCAACTGCTCACCGGGGCTCGGCCCGGCGAGCTGCTCTGCATGCGACCGGCGGACATCGAGCAATACCCGAGCAAGGACGACGAGCCGCCGGTGTGGCTCTTCCGCCCGAGGGAGCACAAGAACCAGTTCCGCGCGATGGAGCGGACGATCGTGCTCGGGCCGCGGGCCCAGGCCGTGCTCGGGCCATTCCTCGAAGGCCGCGATCCGGAGGCTTTTGTGTTCAGTCCGGCCGAAGCAGAGGCTGAGCGCCGGGCGGCAGCCAGCGCGGCCCGGAAGACGCCGATCTCGTGCGGCAACCGGGTCGGGACGAACCGGGCACTGGACCCGGAGCGGGCCGTGGGCGACCGGTACACGACCGCGAGCTACTACGTCGCGATCCGGAGGGCGTGCGACCGGGCCTTCCCCCCACCGCCGCCGCTCGGGCGGCGAGAGGGCGAGACGGTGGCCGAGTGGCGGGCCCGGCTGACCCCGAAGCAGAAGGCCGACCTGGCGGCGTGGCAGAAGACCCACCGCTGGCACCCCCACCAGCTCCGGCACACCGCCGCGACCGAGATCCGCCGGGCCTTCGGCCTCGAGGCGGCCCAGTTGGCCCTCGGGCACTCTTCGGCCCAGGTCACGGACGCGGTCTACGCCGAGCGGGACCACGGCAAGGTGGCGGAGATAATGCGGCGGGTGGGCTAGGCCCGCGGGCCCACCTGACCCTTACAATGCTCCCGGTGCCAAAGGGAGCGGTGTCCAATGTTTGAACTCGGCAAGGGATACAAAGTCGGTGATTATCACCCCTACTGGATTTACACGCCAGCGGGGAAGGAGCACAATCCCGCATTTGACAATCACTCCGACAAGGTGCTCGACCTCAAGAAACCAGCGTCGGACTATCGACGGGGTGTTGCTGTCGACTACTTCTTTTCGCTCATGAATCCGAAGCTCCCGCCAGGCCTCGCGGTCTGCTTCGTTCCATCTTCTGATCCCAAGAAGAGAGACACAGGTATGCGAGACCTGGCACGCCGCCTCGCGGCGGCCGATCGTCTGGATGCCACCGATTGCCTGATACGGTCGAAGGCAATCCCCGCACTGCATTCGGGCGGAAACCGATCGTTCGAGGTGCAACTTGCCTCCCTGCGCGTTGATCACGCGGATCTGATTAAGAGCCAGGATGTGGTCGTTCTGGATGACGTGAGGACCAGCGGGAACTCTTTGACGGCCTGCCGTATGATTCTGCTGGATGCCGGTGCCAAGAGTGTGACCACCATCGCGATGGGCAAGACAACACATGCGTAGCGACCGAGTACAAGCCCAGCTCATACTCAGCCTTCTCGGGCTTCCGGGGGTTGGTCCCAAGACTGCCCGGAAGCTGCTCGATGCGGGCTTGGATGCGAACGCAGCAGAAGACGGGGATCTCCTGCGTGAGGCAATCGTCGCGTCCGGAGTGAGCGGCCGCGGACTCGCTTCGCTTGATGCAGCCTCTGTCTCCGCGTCGATCGATGCCACTAGGCGGGTTCTTGATAGGTGTAACGATGGAGATATCGCCTATCTCTGTCGTGGCGATGCGCGGCTCCCCCAAGCTTTTTGGCGAATCGACGATGCGCCGCTCATCATGTTTGCTCGTGGGCGATGGTCCGAGGGAGACTTTGACCACAGCGCTGCCGTCATTGGTACCCGTGAGCCGACAGAGTTCGGTGCGAAGACTGGGTTTCGCATCGCCAGCCGTCTTGCCGAGGCCGGAATCCCCGTCGTGAGCGGACTTGCAATCGGATGCGATACCGTTGCCCATGAGGGATGCCTGTCAGTTGGTGGAAAGACCGCGGCTGTTATGGCTCACGGCCTCGATACTGTCCACCCGGCAAAGAACCGCGGCCTCGCGGTACGAGTTGTTGAGGAAGGTGGGATTCTTCTAAGCGAGTACCCTCCCGGTGTCGAGGCTCGCCCTAATCGATTCATAGAGCGCGACCGCTTGCAGAGCGCAATGTCACGGGCGGTCGTCGTGATCGAGACAGACATCAAGGGCGGGACAATGCACACGGTCGGCTATGCGAAGCAGCAGCATCGTCTTCTGGCCTGTGTGCAGCATCCGGAGCATCTACTCGCAGAGCCCAAGACCCGGGGCAATCAGGAGCTCATCCGTACCGGTCAGGCACTGGCGCTGGCGGGCAGCGCGGATCTGCAGTCTCTCATAGATAAGGTGCTCGGGCAGGAGTCCGCGGACGACGCTCCGTCTTCGGAGCCCATTCCTGAAAACCTTTGGGGGCATCAGGGGTGAGTACTGTCCAACCCAAGGCGATCCTGATTGACCTCGACCTGACGATGGTCGATTCGACCTGTGCAGAACCGCTTCGCCGTGCGCGGCGTTGGCAAGATGTCTACGCATGCATTCCCGAATTCGTTCTCTACGAGGGCATCACGAGTGTGCTTTCTTGGTGCCGATCAGAGGCCGTCAAGGTAGCGGTAGTCACATCTTCCCCGCGGCCGTATGCGGAACGCACACTGACTCACTTTGGATGCACTGTTGACGCGCTCGTGTGCTACCACGACACCAAACTCCACAAACCGCACCCCGCGCCTCTTCTGCGAGCGTTGGAACTACTTGGCTGTGATCCTGCTTCAGCCTGGTCGATCGGAGACAACCCCAAAGACATAGCCGCAGCAAGGTCCGCGCAGACTCTCAGCGGCGCAGCCCTTTGGGGATGTGTCGACCGCCAGGTTCTCCTTGACAGTAAGCCAGACTTTGCGGACGAGAGTCCGGCGGCACTCCTTAATCGCCTTCGGAGCGGAACGCTGTGAACGATCGCCTACGCCAACTTGCCGAGCGATGGAAACTGGTGAATCAGTCGCTTGAGGCCCTTGCTGACGGCCTCGTGGACCCGGGTGGCGAGGCAGATCCGTTCGTTCGTGAACAACAGCTGCTGGGCGAACTGGACGAGATTGAGTTCGAGGTTGCGGCAATCCAGCGCGCTGAGTCGACGCGTGAGAATAATGGGGAGATCCGGTGAGCGGCTTTGCTCCCGGGGCACTTGTGCCCGGACAGACGTACACCCGTCCGCAACTCAGAAAGATGGCAGGCGTAACCGGAACTCGTGGCGGTGACTTTGATACCGGCTATGCGCGAGTTGGCGAGCAATGGGTGATCTTTGCCAACTTGGGTGCCTCACGCACCGGACACGACTACCACAACCGGTTTGTGGACGACGGACTTGAGTGGTTCGGCAAGACTCGCTCGTCGCCATCGGACCGTCCGATCGCAGCGATGACCTCGGGTGCAACGGTCCATCTGTTCACGCGTGATGCGGACCGAGATCCATGGATGTACGCGGGCACCGTCGTTCCCGCTCGGCCTCCCAGCGGATCGAATCCCGTGAAGGTTGTTTGGCGTGTTGTTGCCGACTCCGATGACTCGATTGTGCCGTCGGCCGGAGAGTTGCTGCCAGACGAGTCCGAGTTCGTTGAGGGAGCGATGCGTCAGGTGCTCGTGGATCAGTACGAGAGGAACCCAGCAGCGCGGCGAGCGTGCATCGCGCACTGGGGCGCAAGATGCTACTGCTGTGACTTGTCGCTCTGTGAACTCTATGGCGAGGTCGCTAATGGATTTATCCACGTGCACCATGTTCGCAAGATCAGCACTAGGGGCCAGGCGTACAAGGTGGACCCTGTTCGCGATCTACGGCCACTGTGCCCAAACTGCCACGCAATTGTCCCTCTGCATGAGCCCCCGACCGATGTTGACGAACTCCGATCCGTTCTGCGTGACCGACTGACCGGAGGCCCGCTGGCTTAACCCATAGTTACCACTTTCGTCTCCTGCAAAGAAATCTTCGCCCGTTCAACGGCCTTTCCAACTCAGGAGGGCCGTTGACGTTGGTGGGCTGGGTGGTAACTGGAGTTACCGAGTTACCGCCCCAAAACAGCGTCGATTCTTCACCCGTCGCAAGCAGCCAAGGCCATGTGAGGCCCGGCTCAGACGAGCGAGGTATTCGACGTGCAACAGCAAGATTCAACACGAACGGCAAACGGGGAAGGCCCCGAGCCTCTGGCTGCGGAAGAGCATATCACGCTCTCTCAGGCGGCCAAGCTGGCCCCCGGGCGGCCGTCTTCCAACTGCGTCTGGCGGTGGTGCCGCGAGGGCGTAAAGGCGGCGTCGGGGACACGCGTGCGGCTCAAGCACGTGCGCTTCGGCTCGCGGATCTTCACGACCCGGCAGTGGCTCAATGACTTCGGCCTCTCGCTGGCGGAGGCCGACGCGGCGCACTTCCAGCGTGACGAGGACGCCCCCGCCGCCGAGCAGACGGCAAAGCCCAAGCGACCGTCGAAGCGGGCCCGCCGCACGGCGGACGACGCACGCCGTCGCCACCTCGAAGCCGAGCGCGAGCTCGAGGAGGCGGGGCTGTGAACACCAATCGCAACGACCCGCTCGTCCGGCTTGGCCAGGGCGAATACACGCGTGACATCTACCCGCCGACGCCGGCGCGGCATCGGGATAGGCGTCTCGATCTCTGGCGCATCCTGATACGTGAGCCGGCGGAGACATATCACGCCCGCCGTGGCGAATGCCTGACGTCGCACCGGCTGGCGGACTTCCGCTCGTGCCCGCTTCTGTTCCGGCGCAAGGAGATGGGGCTGATCCCGGACCGGGACAGCCATGCGTTCCTCGTCGGGCGGGCAGCGCACACGCTGATCCTCGAAGGACGCGAGCGCTACGAGGCCGAGTACGCGGTCGGCGGGCCGATCAACGAGAAGACAGGCAAGCCGTATGGCTCGAGCACTAAGGCGTTCGCCGAGTGGGCCGAGAAGCGCGGCAAGCCCGTGCTGGCCGACACCGACGCCGCGACGGTCGAGCAGATGGCCGCAAGCGTTCGCGAGCACCTGTTCGCCCGCGAGCTGCTGGCCGAGGGCGTCGCGGAGGGCGTGGTGCGCGGCCAGATGAACGGCGTGCTGTGCCAGGCCCGGCTCGACTGGATCAACCTCAAGGACGGCCGTGGGCTCGTTGATCTCAAGACCTGCGATTCGATCGATTCGTTCGAGTGGCACATCGACGCATTCAAGTACCTGCACCAGCTCGCGTTCTACCGGGCGCTGCTCGCCGTCGTGAGCGGTGTCACTTTGCCCGTCCACATCATCGCGGTCGAGAAGCGCGAGCCGTTCCGCTGCGGCGTGTGGCAGATCGCGCCGCGGTGCCTCGACGCCGCCCAGGCCGAAAACAACCGCGCCATCGAAGAGCTCATGCGTTGCCGGGAGACCGGCCAATGGCCCACAGGGTTCGAGTCCCTGCGGCTGTACGACCGCATGCCCATCAACACCGAGTCCTGAACCCGCACCACCAACCGCAAGGAGACCCATCGATCATGACCGCACTCGCACACATCCAGAAGGGCCGCACGCTGATGCCGCGTCGCGTGATGCTCTACGGCGTTCACGGCGTCGGCAAGTCCACCTTCGGCGCGATGGCCGAGACGCCCGTCTTCATCACGACCGAAGAGGGCACCAACGACATCG
>JAGQON010000051.1 GCA_020427395.1 Phycisphaerales bacterium | reverse complement strand
CCCGAAATCTCCAACCGAATCGCCGAGGCGCGCGCGCTGGGCGATCTCAAGGAGAACGCCGAGTACCACGCCGCCCGCGAAGACCAGGCCATGATGGAAGCGGAGATCCGCCGCCTCGAGGAGAAGATCGCCGGCGCTAAGGTCGTCGATCCGAGCCACGCGCCCGACGATGTCGTCTTCGTCGGCGCCACCGTGCGCCTCAAGGATGTCGAGACCGGGGAGGAGGACCTCTTCCGCCTCGTGGGCGAGGCCACCGGCAACCACATGCTCGACTATGTCGAGGTCACCGTCACCTCGCCCATGGGCGAGTCGATGATGAAGGCCCGCGTCGGCGAGACCATCAAGGTCGATGCGCCGCGGCGCGTCATCCGCTACGAGGTCATGGAAATCCTCTGACCCAAGCCGTCACGCCTTCCACGCCCCCGCCTTGCCCCGCGCGGGCTCGCCGTCCACCTCGAACCGCGCCCCGCTCGAACGCAGCTGCGCCAGCTGTCGGTCGCCGATGCGCACGCGCATCCGCACCGAAGCGTCCACATACTCCCGGTCGATCACCTCGCACCGCGTCTCGAGGAAGTGCACGGCCTTCGCCTCGCTCAAGGGCATCGTCATGATGCGCTCGCGCACCGTCCCGCGGCTCAACCGCCCGATGCGCTCGATCAACTCCGCCTGCCCCTGGCCACCGACGTCGCGCCCGCAGAAGGGAATCGCCTCGGGGCGACGCTGACGCCACACCAGCATCTCCGTGTTGTCCTTGAGCCGATCCGACTTATTCAGCAGCAGAATCCGCGCCGGCTCGTGCCACTCGACCCCCGCCTTCTTCTCGCGCTCGCGCACTTCTTCGAAGAGTTCCTCGAGCGTTTCTTCAACGGTCTGCAGCTGCAGCTCCGCCGCCGGGTCCGATACATCCAGCACGATCAGCAGGCAGTCCGCGTGCGTCGCCTCCTCAAGAGTCGCGCGGAACGACGCGATCAGGTGGTGCGGCAGGTCCCGCACGAACCCGACTGTGTCCGACAGCATCACACGCTGCCCGCCACCGAGGTCCCACTCGCGCGTCCGCGTCATGAGCGTCGCGAACAGCTGGTCGTTGGCGTGCGCGCCGCCCGCCGTGAGCGTGTTGAAGATCGTCGACTTTCCGGCGTTGGTGTAGCCCACGAGGCCGACCGTGTAATGATCGAGGCGCCGATCGCGCACCTCGCGCCGCTTGCGCTCGTTGATGTCGGCGAGTTCGCGCCGGAGAATCGTCTTGCGCTTGTTGACGAGGCGCCGGTCGATCTCGATCTGCTGCTCGCCCGGCCCGCGCGTGCCCACGCCGCCGATCCCCCCGCTGCCCACGATGCGCTCCAGGTGGTCCCACATCGCGCGGAGGCGCGGGTAGGTGTATTCGAGCTGCGCCAGTTCCACCGCCAGCTGCGCCTGGCGCGAGGTCGCACGCGAGGCGAAGATGTCCAGAATCAACTCCGAGCGATCGATCACCTTGCGCTTGGTGATCTTCTCGATGTTGCCGATCTGCTTGGGCGACAGCTCGTGATCGAACACGATCACGCCCGCCTCCAGCTCGTCGCACATCCGCTCCAGTTCCTCGACCTTGCCCGCGCCCATGAAGGTCGCGGCCTCGGGATAGTCGCGGTTCTGCACCATCTCGCCCACCGCCGTCACGCCCGCCGTCTCCGCCAACGCGCGCAACTCACCCAGCGGGTCGCGCGCGTCGAACCGAGACGTGGGGAGGTGCACCGCCGCCAGCACCGCACGCTCGGCGCGGATCTTGATCTGATGTCGTTCTTTCGGGGCTGCCATAACGTTCTGCTTTCCGATGATCGCCGCGGATGAGGATCGACGCGGCGCGGGGGGTATGCGCTCGATGACCCGCCTCAAGGGGACGGGGACAGAAGACCGGGGTGGGTTGGAGTCAGTTCTTCTTGATCATCGGTGCACACATCCAGAACCATCGGACCGCCCACACGGTATACCCTACCGGTGGCCTGAACAAGCCCCCGCACCGGGCCGATAGAAGAATCATGGCCCGAACGACTTCCCCGGGAGACCCCGCAGTGCAACGCAACAAGATCGGATTGGCCTCCGTCCTCCTCGCGATTCTCGTCACGACGCTGGCGGTCCGCCTCACCATCGCCGCCTCCGACAACGCCTCGAAGTACACATGGACCGAGCCGGTCGTCGAGGTGCTCTCCGAGGTCGAGAAGCGCTTCTACAAGGACACCGACCTCGACGCCCTCCAGGTCGCCGCCATCCGGGGCATGCTCGAGGAACTCGACGACCCCTACACCGAGTACATCCCCAAGGTCGATGTCGCGGAGTTCAACAAGGACATCCGGGGTGAGTATGTCGGCATCGGCGCCGCCGTCCGTCCCGAGAGCGGCTGGGTGATGATCGTCTCGCCCCTCGAAGACTCACCCGCCTACAAGTCGGGCGTCGAAGCCGAGGATCTTGTCGTCGCGGTCAACGGCAAGTCCATCTGGCAACGCGACATCGACGATGTCATCGACGAGCTCATGGGCGAGCCCGGCACCGTCGTCATGCTCACCATCGAGCGCAAGGGCGACGCGTCCGATCTTCCCCGCGGCGCGCAGGCCGCGACGATCACCGACGCCGTCCAGACCGACAACGGCGAGGCCCCCGGCCCGATGACGGGCTCTGTCCGCTTCGACCTCCCCATCACCCGCGACCGGATCATCACCTCCACCGTCAAGGGCATCCACCGCGAGGGCGACTCGTGGAACTACATGATCGATCCCGTTGACAAGATCGGGTACATCCGCGTCACGCAGTTCACGGGCGGCACCGTCCCCGAACTCTTCAACGCCTGCCGGTCGCTCCTGAACGACGGCATGAAGGGCCTGATTCTCGACCTCCGATTCAACGGCGGCGGCTCGCTGGCCGCGGCCATCGATATGGCCGACCTCTTCCTCCGCGAAGGCGTCATCGTCGAGACGCGGGGCCGCTCCGGCCCGCCGCAACGCGCCTGGGCACGCCCCGAGAACACGCTCCCCGACTTCCCGATGGTCGTCGTCGTCAACGGCGCCAGCGCCAGCGCCTCCGAGGTCGTCTCGGGCGCGTTGTCGGACAACGGGCGCGCCCAGATCCTCGGCGAGCGCACCTTTGGCAAGGGAATCGTCCAGGGCCTGTACAACCTGCCCTCGGGCTCCGGCCAGCTCAAGATCACCGAGCAGTACTACTACCTCCCCTCCGGGCGCTGCATTCAGCGCGAGGACGACTCCACCGAGTGGGGCGTCGATCCCGACCCCGGCTTCTATGTGCCCATGACCGATGAGCAGGTCACCAACATGCTCCGCCTCCGACGCGATGAGGACATCATCCGCGCCGATCAGGCGGAGGCTTGCTGCTGGGACGATCCGGCGTGGATCCGCGACCACCTCGGCGACCCGCAGCTCTCGGCCGCCATGGACGCCATCTCGGCGCGCCTCATCACCGGCGAATGGGCGCCCGTCGGAGGCGACACGCCCCCCGGCACGCTCGATCTCGCGGCCCTCAAGACCGCCGAGCGCACGCGCGAACTCCTCGTCCGCGAACTCGTCCGCAACGGCAAACGCATCGAAGCCCTCGAAAAGGCCACCCGCGGCATGACGCCCCTCGAACCCTTCGACCTCATCCCCGACGACAAGCCGCTTGAGGGCGGCCACATCGATATCCGCGACGCCGAGGGCAACATCATCGCCACGCTCAAGATCACCGGCAACGACCTCGAACGCTGGCTCGTCGATGCGCCCGTCGCCAAGGAGACCGCGGACGGCTCCGAGTAAACTCGCGCCCATGCGCATCCTCGGAATCGAGTCCAGCTGCGACGAGACCGCCGCCGCGATCGTCGACGACGGGCGCGCCGTGCGCTCCAATGTCATCGCGTCCCAGCACGACCTCCACGCCGAGTACGCGGGCGTCGTCCCCGAGATCGCAAGCAGGGCCCACGCCGAACGCATCAGCGCCGTCATCGACCGCGCCCTCCGCGAAGCGGGGTGCAGACTCTCCGACATCGACGCCGTCGCCGTCGGCAACCGACCGGGGCTCATCGGAGCCCTCCTCGTGGGCGTCTCCGCCGCCAAGGCGCTGGCGTGGTCGCTCGATAGGCCCATCGTGGGCGTGGATCATGTCGTCGCGCACCTCTACGCCGGGCTTCTCGACGACTCCGACTGGACAATGGAGTCCGTCTTCCCCGCCATCGGCCTCGTCGTCTCGGGCGGCCACACCGCGATGTATGAACTCGATGCGCCCCTCGCCATCCGCCGCGTCGGCGCCACCATCGACGACGCCATCGGCGAGGCCTACGACAAGGCCGCCACCATCCTCAACCTCCCGCACCCCGGCGGCCCCAAACTCGACCGGCTTGCGCAGACAGGCGACGAACGCGCCCACGACTTCCCCATCTCCCGCCTCGCGCCCGACTCCCTCGACTTCTCCTTCTCCGGCCTCAAGACCGCCGTGCTCTACACCGTCCGCGGCAACCCGGGCAAACAACAAGGCGGCGCGCCGGGATCATTCGAACGAGACGCATCAGACCTCACCGAACAACAAGTCGCGGATGTCGCCGCGAGTTTCCAGCGCGCCGCCGTCAGCGCTGTCATCCTCAAACTCGAACGCCTGCTGGAACGCTGCGACGTCAAACCGCGCACGCTCCTTGTCGGCGGGGGCGTCAGCGCCAACTCGCGCCTCCGCGCCGAACTCCTCGCGCTGGGCGAGCGCAACCACCTGAGTGTCCGCCTCCCGAGGATGGCCTACTGCCTCGACAACGCGGCCATGCTCGCCGGCCTCGCCCACCAGCGACACATCACGGGAGACGCCGACGACCTCGCGCTCACCGCCTCGCCGTCGAGCACCGCCGGACTCGCGACATGACCGCGATCCTCGACCCGTGGCCCCATCCCGCCTGCCTCGATGACGACACGCTCCTGGCCCAATGCGCCATGGGCAAGGGGCGATCGGGCGGCCCCGGCGGCCAGCACCGCAACAAGGTCGAGACGCTCGTCATCCTCACGCACAAACCCACCTCCATCGAGGCCCACGCCGGCGAGCGGCGATCTGTCATGGAGAACAAGCGCGTCGCGCTCAAACGCCTCCGCCTGAAACTCGCTGTCGAACACCGCACGGCCGTCCCGCTCGGCGACATCGGCTCGGCGCTGTGGCGCTCCCGCCTCCTCCGCCAGCGCGACGCCCAGGGCAAGACCATCACGCGCATCTCGTGCAATCCCGGACACCGAGATTTCCCCTCGCTCCTCGCCGAGGCGATGGATGTCATCGACGCGTGCTCGTTCGACCTCACCCGCGCCGGCGTCCGCCTTGATGTCAGCGCGAGCCAGCTCGTCAAGCTTCTGCGCGAGCATCCCGCGGCACTCGTGCGCGTCAACGAACAACGCAAGGCCATGGGCGAGCGCCCGCTCCGCTGACAAGCCGACTTAACCACCGGAACGAGACGCAGCGCCCCCGGGCTCGGTGCGCGCCCGCAGGGCGAGCAGCACCTCGGTGTATCCATCCTCGGCGCCCGGGGGCGACTCGTGGATGATCCATGAGCGCCACTCGTCGGACACATCGTCGGCGAACTCCTCGCGGGTCACGACCCAGATCGTCTCTTCGGGGGGATGGTCGTCGATGTCATCAAGGTCGCGCACCCGCTCCACCGCCCGGTCCGTCGCGTACACGAGCACGGCCTCGTCCACGCGCCAGGTGTACAGCGGGTCGTCATCGGGCACGCGCTCCGCGACCACCTCCGCGAATCGCCATTCTTCGTACCGCTGCTCGCCCCACCACCCGTGCAGATGACCCGTCAGGGTGAACAGCGCCGCCCACGCGAAGACCGCCGCGCCGACCGTCACGCCGCACGCCGCCCGGCGGCACGACACCGCCGCCATCACCGCGGCCCCGATCACCAGCGCCATCACCACCACGACCGCCGGGCCCACGCGCATGGGCTGACTCACCTCGATCAGCGCCGCCCCCGCGCCGAACACGATCAGGAGGACCATGAAGGTCCCGAACATGCGCACCGAGCGGCTGGGCGTCATCACGCGCATCGCGCCCAGCGTCCCCGCCGCGCTCATGACCGCCAGCGCCGGCGCGATCGGGATCAGGTAATACCACCGCCGATGATCCGGGATCGTCATCACCACGAGCGTCGCGATCACGATCCAGAACAGAACGCGCACCGCCGCAAAGTCCGACGACCGCTTGCTCCACGGCGCAAACAGCCCGAGCACCACGCACGGCGCCCACGGGAGCAATAGCCGGAAAGGCGCATGCAGGTAGTACGCCGACACATGCGCCAGCAAACCGCTTCCCTCATCCCCCGAGCTGTTGCCGATGAGTTCGTGGTACCACACATCCACCGTTTCAGGAGCATGCACGATCAACGCCGCCGCCCACGGCCCGACAATCAGCGCGAACACGACCAGCCCCATGAACGGACGAACCACCGCCGACAATCGCTCGCCCTGGCGTGACAACAGCAGAT
Organism: Phycisphaerales bacterium; assembly: GCA_020427395.1. Classification (GTDB taxonomy): domain Bacteria; phylum Planctomycetota; class Phycisphaerae; order Phycisphaerales; family UBA1924; genus UBA1924. Next base: position 527 of record JAGQON010000051.1, on the reverse strand, counting down.
GCATCATCACACCGAACAGGATCAGCCCCGGCAGGTGGGGCCCCTTGGCCAGCGTCGCCAACCCGAACCCGATCCACCCCACGAGCGCGCCGCGCCGCTGCGCAGCGGTCCGGTCCCCCGCCAGCGTCGCGCGCACGAATCCGAGTGTCGCCAGCCCGCCCAGCGCGCCGTACACCATCTCCGGGCGCGCGCTGTTGGTCAGCGTGAAGTACCCGACGCTCGTAGCGAGCAACAACCCCGCGAGCACGCCCATCGCGCGCCCACCTAGCCGCCAGCCCAGTGCCATCGTCACGCCCACCAGCGCGATCCCCGCCAACCACGACGGCAGCCGCGCCGCCCACTCGGGAACATCCCCCGCGCCCGGAATCAATTTCGCGACGCCGATGACGAGCCAATACATCAGCGGCGGCTTCTTGAGGCGCGCCTCGTCATTGAAACTCGGGACCAGATATTCCCCCGACGCCATCATCTCGCGCGCCGATTGCGCCACCAGCACTTCGTGCCCGTCGAGCGGGCGGCTCGAGAGC
>JAGQON010000050.1 GCA_020427395.1 Phycisphaerales bacterium | reverse complement strand
TGCCACGGAGGGCGAGGTTCATGTTGGCGAGCTTCCAGGTCGTCGGGTTGGACTCCTGGCCGTAGATGGAGATGTCGGTTGCCTTACCCTCGTGGGCCTCGACGAACCGCTCGGCCTGCACGAACATGCCGCCCGAGCCGCACGCTGGGTCGTAGACCCTGCCCTTGAACGGCTCGATCATCTCGACCAAGAGCTTGACGATGCTGCGAGGTGTATAGAACTCGCCGCCCAGCTTGCCTTCAGCGGCGGCAAACTTGCCGAGGAAGTACTCGTAGACCCGCCCGAGGATGTCCTTGGCCCTCGACTCCTTGTCGCCGAGACCGATGCCGGAGATCAGGTCGATGAGTTCGCCGAGGCGTTCGGCGGGGATGCCACGCCGGGCGTAATCACGGGGGAGGACGTTCTTTAGGCGGGGGTTGTCTCGCTCGATGGCGTACATGCCGTCATCGATGAGCTTGGCGATGTCGGGGCGCTTGGCTTGGGCTTGGAGTTGCTTCCACCGAGCTTCTGGCGGCACCCAGAATACGTTCTTGGATGCGTACTCGTCACGGTCTTCGAGGGTTTGGTTCGCCCAGTCCTCATCGCCGTCTGTGAAGTAGTCGGACTTGGGGTCTTGGGTTAGGGCTTCAAGCTCTTCTCTGCGAGCCTGGAAGGCGTCGGAGATGTACTTCAGGAACAGCAGCCCAAGGACGACGTGCTTGTACTCAGCGGCATCAACTGAGCCTCGGAGCTTGTCAGCCGCTGTCCAGAGCTTCTCCTCGAATCCGAGAGAGGCTTGATTTCGTTCTGGCTGTGCCTTGCTTTTCGTCCTATTCGCCACATCCACCTCACAGAATCAACCCTCTTCGTTGAGTCAAGTATAGGAGATTTTCCTCTGGACTTGACACACGATGACCCGGAAACAAATAGACCAGAGCAATGTGTGTGCGATACCACTATTTGTGAGTTTTCTCAAGTTTTTTCTCGACTGCGTAGCGGGAGTTTTTCCTATTCGTTATGATCCTAAAGCACGCCCCGCGGGTTAACGCCCGGAGGTTTGATTTGTTCGATCGTTACCCGACGCTGATCGTCTTGGATGCGTTACCAGGACCCGAAGCTGATCGTGGCGAGAGCGCAACACCAGCCTGAGATCAACCGCAAAGGTGGCCTCCTTTGCCCGAGATCAATCGTGGGTGTAAGGACGCAACCTGACGCCAATCGTGCCGGCTTGACCGGAGCCTGAGGTGAATCGCGGCGTTCAGACTGGATCAACCTGAGACCGATCGCGGGGGCTGTACGCCTCAACCTGAGGTCAATCGCGGGTTCAGTCAGGCTTGCCCGACGCTGATCGCGGGACATGAGTCCCGCCCGACGCTGATCGCGAGCCACAACTCAACATTCTGATCATCCCCTGCGGGGAGGGCTATCTCCGCACATACGCAAACCGGGGAGAGGTTCGTTTCGGCCGTCGGTCTGCAGTCTTCCGCTTGTCGTGTATTCACGCCGAACGGAGGTCTGGGCGATCGGTGCGCTGACTCACAGACACTCAACACCGTTTCGGAGCAGCAACATGCACTCTGATGATCAATCGAAGAAGAACCACGGGCACAACGATGACGTGCCCAATAAACGTAGTGAAGCAAGTCACCATAGCCGGTCCCCCGGCGAACCCCCTCGCCCGCCCGGCTGGATTCTCGAAGATCCGGATGTGATCGAGCAGATCGATCACAACGCCCTCAAGCTGAGCAAGCGATGTGGCTATAGCAGTTCGGATATTGAGGACATCAAGCAGGACATCCGACTCCACCTTTTCCAGAAGGAGTCGGCGTACGACCCGGAGCGTGGCACTCCAGGTGCCTACGCGAACCACATTGTGAAGACCTGGTTGTGGACAAAGCTCAAGTATCTCAATCAGCAGTGTCGAAAAGGGCGCATGTACAAGTGGTCGTTCTTACCTGCCGAGGAGCCGCTGGATCCACGCGGTCTCGATCAGGTCGTGGATTCGGCGGTGGCTTCCGAACTCCTGACGACCGCCCTTGCGCAACTCTCATCCCAGGATGTCTGGGTGGTGCGACTCACCCGCGAACACGGGCAGGTCCGTGCCTCCAAGCTGTTGGGGATCAAGCGTCGGCAGCTGCGCCACCAGTTGCGCTTCGTCAGCGCAATCTGCAGCGATTTGCATTCATTTTCTGAGAAAGCGGCCAAGCCGTAAGAAAACGGCATAGGTGCACTACGGAGGCGTCCCCCGCCCGCTTGTGGCGCGGCGGGGGCGTCCTCCGTTTTCAGGAGTGCCACAAGCATGAATACCACCGTATACGCCGTCTATTTCTCCGGCCCGGACGATTACGAGCTGGCCAAGTCCATCGAGCCCACGGCCCGCGTGGCGACCTCGGCGCTGCACAGCGGCGTGGTGATGCGGATGGAGGTCTTCAGCTGGCACGACGACGAGAACTACCGCCTGCTGATCGACGCGACGACCAAGGCGGGCCGCACGCTGCTTCGGATCTTCACGGCGCTGCTTGAGCACGAGGTGGGGTGCGAGCACTTCACGGTGTGCCCGGCGTTCGAGGGCGACGCGCGGAGGGTGAGCGATTGGAAGCGGTGCGGCTGTGCAGGGTGAGGCTGCCGCGAGTCCGCCCCCGGGCGTGACGCGCATTGAACTGATGCGATGGCTGTGGCCGCACTGCGACCACGGCGATCTCGCAGTGATGTTTGCGGGAACCGATGGCAAGCTGCGTCCCGGCTGGATCAGCGACGACGCTGACGCGATGCGAGCAGTCAAGGCCTTCACGGAGGGCAAACTCGGCAACGAGCGGTTCGAGAGTGAGAATCAGCGGGGAGTGTCATACTCGATCACTGGCGCTGAGCGGCTCGGCTTCGTGCTTCATCGGGACGGTCAGGTCGGGGTGATCTGTATCGATCTGGATGATCACACCGGCGATGGCGGCAATGTCAATCAGCTTGACACGCTCAAGCGGTTCTTCGGGGCCGAGCCGGTGGTGTTCAGCTCTAAGGGTGGGAGGGGATTACACGCGTTTTACAAGCTGCAAGACGCGATGCCAGTCGAGGGCTTCGTGGCGTGGTCGAAGGCATGGGGGTTCAACCGCGAGAACCAGCCTGAGCTGTTCCCCAAGACGGGCAAGCTCACGCAGGTCTGGATGCCGGGCGAGCCTAACGCCGATGGCGGTGACACCTACCAAAGCGGGACGATTGAGTCTGCGCTGATCACCTCCCTCCCCAATCTGCCCCCGATCAATGTCACCGAGAAGACACTGCGTTTCCTACGTGGCGAAGTCACTCAGCCCGGTCGAAATGACGCACTCAACACCGCGGCATTTGAGCTTGGGCAGAAGATGGTCGAGCGGTCTGCAGCGTGGGCCTTGTGCGAGCGTGGTGCTCGAGTATGTGGGCTTGAGCCCAGCGAAACCGAGCGGACATTTGACAGCGGCTACAGCTCCGGCCTCAGGAGCCCCCCGTCTCGCGAGGCCGGAGCCGATCGTCGCCGAGGGGATGGCGCGTACGAGCTGACGGCCATGGGCAACTCCAAGCGGTTCGTGTCGATGTCCGGGCGAGAGGCGAAGTTCTGCACAGTCATCAACCGGTGGTACGTCTGGGACACCAACCGCTGGGTGTGCGATGGCATCCGTGCCGAGGCGCTGGCCAAGCTTTCTGTTGAGGAGATCACCGATGCCAAGCACCGCAAGTACAGCTGCGGCAAAAGGGGCATCGAGGAGATCCTGTTCCTCTCGCGATCCGAGCCGAGCATGGCCGTTACCCCGAGCGACTTCGACGCCGACCCCATGCTCTTCAACTGCCAGAGCGGGACAATCGATCTGAAGTCGGGGACGCAGCAGCCGCACGAGCGCAGCCAGCTGCTGAGCCGCATCTCGCCGGTGGGGTACGCCCCACAGGGCTCGTGCCCCCAGTGGTCCAGGTTCCTTGAGACGGTCTTCGGCGGCGACAACGAGCTGATCGGGTACATCCAGCGTGTGTGCGGCTACGTCCTGACGGGCCAAGTCAGCGAGCAGGTGCTGTTCTTCATGTACGGGGACGGCTGCAACGGCAAGTCGGTGTTCGCGTCGGTGCTCCAGCACATCCTCGGGGACTACGCGCGAAAGGTGCCGGCCCAGATCCTGTCCCGCAGCGACCGCGTCGCGGGGGAGGGGCCGTCCCCGTTCCTGTCGACGCTCATCGGTGCGCGGCTGGCCGCCTCGAGCGAGCTTGAGGAGGGGCAGAAGTTCGCGGAGGCGAAGATCAAGGACATGACCGGTGGGGACCACCTGACATCGCGTGGACTGCGGCAGGATCCGGTGGAGTTCGACCCGATGTTCAAGCTGCTGGTCTACGGGAACCACAAGCCGCAGATCAGCGGCGTGGACCACGGCATCTGGCGGCGCATCCACCTGATCCCCTTCTTGGTCAGGATTCCCGAGTCCAAGCGTGATCCGCGCCTGATCGACAAGCTCAAGGGTGAGTCTGGGGCGATCCTCGCGTGGATGGTGCGCGGGTGCCTGCAGTGGCAGCAGCGTGGTCTTTGCCCGCCGGACGCGGTGACGCACGCGACGACCGCGTACAGGTCGGAGAGCGACACGGTGGGGCGATTCATCGAGGAGTGCTGCACGCGAGCCGACGGTGTGTTTGTTCAGAAGGGCGAACTGCACGAGGCGTTCGAGGCGTGGTGCAAGTCGAGCGGCGAGTGCGCACTTGAGAAGAACACCTTCGGCAAACGGGTCAAGCGGCTCGGGTTCGAGGAGAACAGGCTGCACGGCGGCCGCGTCTGGTTGGGCTTGGAGCTCTCAGATACCGAGGGGGGCGGTGATGCGTGACACAACCAACCCGTTTGTGACACGCGGTGACACAGCAAAAACTCAGTGTGTCACGTCGAAAGCCCAGCAGCTACGGGCGTTTACGGCGACGCGTGACACGCGTGACACGGATATGGGAGTTGACACATATCGCGCGCGCATAGGGGCTTATGTGCAAAACCGTGTCACGGAGTGTCACGTGTCACGCCCGGACAACACACACCGACAGGAGATTCACGGATGAAGATTGAAATGAAGGCCCTCGACGCCATCAAGCCCTACGAGTCAAACCCCCGCGACAACGAGGCCGCGGTGGATGCGGTCGCCCGCTCGATCAGTGACTTCGGGTTCCGCCAGCCCATCGTGGTGGACGGCGACGGGATCATCGTCTGCGGGCACACCCGCTTCAAGGCCGCCCAGCAGCTCGCGCTCGATTCGGTCCCGGTGCACATCGCCCGCGACCTCACGCCCGAGCAGGTCCGCGCGTACCGCCTGGCCGACAACCGCACCGCCGAGCTGGCCCAGTGGGACCGCACGCTGCTGGAGGTCGAGCTCGAGGCGCTGTGCGAGCTGGGATACGCCGTGAGCGACCTGGCGGCGTTCGGGTTCGACGCCGCGCAGCTGGCGGCGCTGAGCGTGGTCGAGGGCGGGATCGAGACGGACCCCGACGTGGTTCCCGAAGCGCCCGACGACCCGATCACTCAGCCCGGCGATCTATGGGTCCTGGGCGACCACCGCCTGCTGTGCGGGGACAGCTCGCTGGAGGCGGACGTCGATAGGCTGTGCGGCGGCAAGCCGGTGCAGCTGCTCAACACCGACCCGCCCTACAACGTCAAGGTCGAGCCCCGGTCCAACAACGCCATCGCGGCGGGCAACTCGTCGTTCGCCGCGCCCAAGAAGACGCACCACCAGAAGTTCGATCTCGAGCGGCACCCGGAAAAAGCAACGCCGACCTCGTCCAAGATGCGGGCCAAGGACCGCCCGCTCATCAATGACTTTGTGAGCGACGAGGAGTTCGCACGGCTATTACTCGCTTGGTTTGGCAACGCGGCGCGGGTTCTGGAGCCAGGAAGCCCCTTCTACATCTGGGGCGGGTACGCCAATGTCGCCAACTACCCTCCCGCGCTCAGGGCCAGTGCGCTGTACTTCAGCCAGGCGATCATCTGGCACAAGCTGCACCCGGTACTCACCCGCAAGGACTTCATGGGCGACCACGAGTGGTGCTTCTACGGCTGGCGCGAGGGCGCGGCGCACAGGTTCTACGGTCCCAACAACATCCCCGACGTCTGGCCCGTCAAGAAGGTGAACCCCCAGAGCATGGTGCACCTGACCGAGAAGCCGGTGGAGCTGGCGGCGCGGGCGATGGAGTACTCGACCAAGCGGGGCGAGCGGGTGCTGGACCTGTTTGGCGGGAGCGGCTCGACGCTGATCGCGGCCGAGCAGATGGGCCGCTGTGCGCTGCTGATGGAGATTGACCCGGCGTACTGCGATGTGATCGTGACGCGGTGGGAGCACCTCACGGGAAAGAAGGCGAAGCGGGAGGGGAAGTCGTGACGGGCTCACTTCGAGTTGCAAATCGGGTAGCGTCCGTGCTTCTGGACGAAGTCCCAGATCAGGCTGCGTTCGAGGTGGCGGATGTACGCGGAGGTATGGGGCTCGCTCAGCGTGATGGGGATCGCCGCGACATACAGGCGTCCCTCAAACGAGCCTGGATGAGCTTGGCAGAAGGCGGCGTGGTAGCTCAGGCCGCCGGAGTGTCCGGGCTTGCCTTCCGCGATCGCACGCTGAAAGGACCTCCACCGATCACGCAGCGATCGGCAGGTCTCGCCGATGTAGACGATGGCATCGCTCGTCGCGTCCACCGTGCTCGGCGGGCTGGCATCGAAGTGTGCCATGAGGTAGACCCCGGGGCGCTCGGTGCCGGGGATGCCCAGCCGTTCGCTCCACGGGGTCCAGTTGGTGATGGGAAACTCGGTCATGCTTCCCGCATCGTACCGGATACCTCAGCTCGCGTTGAGCACGAACCTCCCCCTGCTCACCTTGCGGAAGCGTGCCTCATCGCCCTTCTTGGCAATCTCCCTGATGATGCTGGCGTAGAGGCTGGCCTCTGGGGTCTTGCCGCCGGGGCTGGCCCAGAGCTTGCGGCCGGCCATCGCGTCGATCATGTCCTTGGCGCTCATGCCCTCGGGCGGGGCGTCCTTGAGGACGATCAGCGCGGCCTGCATCGCGCTGGTCTTGGGCTCCTTGGGCGGACGGCGTACCACGTCGGCCCGTGTGGCGTTGGGCGCGTCGGCGGGGGGCGTGGCCGCCTTCTTGGCCCTGGCCCCGGACGCGGGCGACACGGGGCGCTTGGGCGGGGACTTTTTGGCGTTGGTCTTCTTGGTCGTCGTCATGTGGTACCTCCTATAGGCGTGAGAAACAGCGAAGCCCGCCGTCATCTTCGGATGGGGCGGGCTTCAGGCGGGTGCGTTGGTGTTGGTCGGGCCTTGCGGGCTCGGCCGCGTCTGGTCGAGGTGCTGCTCGATATCGAGCCTTTCGCGCCCGCTGATAAACATCAGCGCCTCGATCAGCTCGTTGCGGACGTGGCCGATGTCGCCGGTCCGGTTCCAATCGATGCGGGCGGGGTCGGTCTGCTCGGCGTGGGCGCTCAGCTCCAGACGCAACAGGTCGAGCAGGATGGTGTTGTCGGCGGCCCGGCGCTGGTAGGTCTCCATTGCGAGGCGGTCGGTCGGCTTGGTCATGGTGCGTATCTCCCTGGGGGGCGGGCATCGCCCCCGCGTGTGTCACATGAAGGCCCAAGCCGCGCCCCATTGCAAGGCGATTCTTCTCATGTTTTCAGAGTTTCCGGAGGTGCCGTATGAGCAAGTACGCAGACCGCCCGCCTCGCCATAGCGAGACGAGCCTGACCACGCCCCAGCAGCAGGCGATCCTGGCGCTGCTGCGCGAGCCCTCGGTGGCCGCCGCGGCCGCCAGCGCGGGCGTGGGCGAGCGGACGCTGCACCGGTGGATGCGGCTGGACCACTTCGACGAGGCCTACCGGCTGGCGCGGCGCGAGGCGTTCGTGCAGGCGATCGGGCTGACGCAGCGCTCCTCGGCGGCGGCGGTGGCGACGCTGCTGCGGATCATGCACGACCCCAAGGCGACCTGGTCGGCGCGCGTGGCGGCGGCGACCAATGTGCTCAAGTTTGCGCGCGAGAGCATCGAGCTCGACGACCTGGCCCAGCGCGTGGTGAAGCTGGAGCGGGCGATGACCGAGGAGGCGCAGGCGTGAGCGGGCGTCTTCGCCTGCGCGTGGGCACGCTGGAGAGCCGAGTGCGGGCTGAGGGCACGTGCAGGGTCTGCGGCGGCAAGACCCGCCTCAAGATCCTGATGGGCGAGGAAGAGCCGCTGCCCGAGCCGTGCCACCGCTGCGGGCGTCACTGGAAGGTCGTCCGCATCATTCGGGAAACGCCGCCCGAGGGGTGGGAAGTGCGGCCGGGCGCTTGATCCATGCTCGCCGGTTGAGGTATCTGTCTATGGATACGGGTTTACGGACAATCCGTATCCATGGATGCCGGGGAAGGAGCGAGCAGTGGGAAAGCGTTATCCGATCGAGGTGCTGACAAAGGACGAGGTGCATGCGCTGCTCGACGCGTGCGGGAAGGAGACCTGGACCGATCGGCGGAATTACGCGTTGCTCGTGCTGCTGTGGCGGACGGGGCTGCGGATCTCGGAAGCATTGGCGCTGCGGCCGTGCGATGTGGACCTGAAGCGTGGGGCGATCCGGGTGCTGCGGGGCAAGGGCGGGAGAGCGCGAACGGTCGGGATCGATCGCATCGGACTCGAAGTGCTTGAAGGTTGGATGCAAGAGCACCGGGGCATGGGGTACTCGAGCGGTCAGGTGCTCTTCATCACGCGGAGCGGATTGCCGCTGAGTCAGGGGTACCTGAGGCGGAGGATCCCGGAGCTGGCGCGGGCGGCGGGGATACACAAACGCGTGCACGCACACGGTATACGGCACACGCATGCGAGCGAGCTGCGTGCTGAGGGCGTAGATATCGCGGTGATCAAGCAGCAACTCGGGCATCGGTCCTTGATGACGACTATCTGCTATCTTGATCATCTTCAGCCAGAATCGGTGGTGGGGGTGATGAGCAGCCGCGGATGTTGCTGAATTGAAGTTCCACTCAAGCGAGCGGTCCTTTGAGCATCATGGGATATCTGGGGTCGAGTTGCCACGCAGGTTGAGCAGACGACGTTCAATATCTGCGTACTCCCCACGGTAGTCGCCCTCCAGTTCATCGAACCAGCCGAGTGAGATCCGGTGGTTTAGGTGGTTGATTGCGTTGCGTATGTGTTCGAGCCCTTGCTCGGCAGCGTTCGGAAAACCGATACCGGATGATTCGAGATATGTCAGCGCGATCCTTGCTTGGCAGATCTCCGCACGCCGGAAAATGTACTTGTTTCCGGGATCGTGCTCGACAGCGGCGTCATGAAGTCGGGCAGCCCCGAGCAGCGTGGTGATCGCTGCCGCGTAGTCGCCGGTGGAAGCCAGTATCTCGCCCCGGAGATCCATCCCCCTGGCGAGCAGGGACGCGCCCTCGCGGTGGTTCTTTTCGGCCAATGCGCGTGCTGCGCCGATAGCTTCTTCAAGCGCAATGTTTGCGTTTGGATCGCCTCCTTCATGCATGGCATAGGCGAGCCAGAAGCGGGTGTTCGCGGCTTCGCTCTGGTTGAATGGGTCACTCGGATCAAGCTCAACCGCTCGATCCGCATGCATGATCGCTGTACGACCCATCTCGAGAATATCGCCGAGCGGTGCCTGTCGGTCGCTCAATCGGCGTGTGCCTTTCCATTCCGCATCTGCTCGCCATCGCCAATATGGTGCGTGCCCACCGAGTTCAACCTCGAACTTCTCAAAGATATCGATCGTATCAAAGTTGATCTGCTCGATCTCGGTCCCGTACGGCATAGGGAGTGTGTAGGTGCGATAGAGGTTGATCCACGCCCGTCTGACCTGAGCCTGTGACGAGAGTGGGGCATCGAGGCGATCCAGGAGCATCAGGCATTCATGGAACTGTTGGTCGCCGCGAGGCTGGTCGCCCAGTTCCTTGCTGAGCACATCGCCGAGCCGGATCCTGGCGTCGATGATCTCCAGAAGCAGATCATCGTCCGTCTGCGGATCCATCG
>JAGQON010000004.1 GCA_020427395.1 Phycisphaerales bacterium | reverse complement strand
CTTTGTTGATCGGCGCGGTAACAATGGCATCGGCATGCAGCGGGTCGCCCTCGGGGCGTTTGGTATCCTCGATCGCCCGGAGGACCCACTCGAAGCTCAGCTCGCCCGCGAGGCGGTTGGGCTTGCGGGGAAACTCGAGCTCGCGCCCCGATTCAATGACGCGCGGGTCGTCATCGAGAAGGACCACATCGTGAGCGGCGAGCGTGGTCGCCAGCTCCGATCGGGCGTCGACACGCCACCAGAACGGGTCGATGCCGCACGCGTGGGCGGCGTCGTGCATCGCCTGGGATGAGCCGTGGATCAGGTAACGGGCGCTGTTGCGCCGGGTGCGGTCGTTGAGTGCGCGCACGAGCACCTCGGGCCCAATCCCTGCGGGGTCGCCCATGGAGATCGCGATGGATGGCTTGCGTGGCACCGGGGATCGTATGCAGACGCCCGGTAGATAGCGAAAACTAGAGGATGCGTGTGCTACGCGGGAAGGAGCCGAGCACATGCAGCTCCTTGCAGTGCCCGCGTGCCTGCGCGATGGCGCGCTGCATGTTCTCGTCGTCCTGATGACCCAGCGCATCGATGTAGAAGGTGTAGCTCCAGTTCTCACGCCCGCTGGGTCGTTTATCGATATGGCTCAGGTTGATGCCCTGCACATGGAAGGCCTGGAGCACACCCACGAGCGCACCGTGCGTGTCATCGGTGGCGAACATGATGGCGGTCTTGTCGTCGCCCGAGGGGCGTGCCTGCTCGCGGGAGATGACATAGAAGCGGGTGATGTTGTCCGGGTTGTCGGCGATGTTGCTGAAGAGCACCGGCAGCCCATAGAGCTCGCCGGCCAGCTCGGAGGCGATGGCGGCGCTGCCGGGGTCGGCACCGATCTCCAGCGCGAGCTGGTTCTCTTTCTTGGCGGTCTGCACGGCCTGGCTGGTCGAGGCGTCGGGGAGCAGGGCCGCGTTCGGGTACTGGGTGTTGAGCCAGTTGCGGCACTGGGCGAAGACCTCGGGCTTGGAGTGGATACGCCGCACCGCGTGGGGCTTGCAGTCGGTGAGCAGCATGTGCTTGATGGAGATCTGGACCTCGGCATAGACCCAGACATGCCCGGCGTTCTCTGCCAGCGCGTCGAGGGTCTCGGTGATGCCGCCGCCGATGGAGTTCTCGATGGGCACGAGCCCGTAGTTGACATGCCCGCGCCGGATCTCGGTAAAGACGCCGCCGATGAGCTGGAGATCCTCGAAATCCACGCTGGAGCCGAACTGCTTGACCGAAGCCTGGTGCGAGTAGGAGCCGGGAGGCCCGAGGAAGCCGATGCGCAGCGGCTGCTCGAGGGCGAAGCTGCCGGACATGAGCTCGCGGTAGACGCCCTCGATGGTGCGGGGCGGGAGCGGCCCGGTGCTGCGTGAGAGGGCCTTGGCGAGGACCTCGGCTTCGCGGTGCGGCGCGTAGATGGGGGTGCCCGAGCCGCGCTTGAAGGCCCCGACATCGACCACGAGCTTGGCGCGGGCGTTGAGCAGATCGACGAGCTGCTGGTCGAGCTGATCGATCTGGGCGCGCAGCTCGCTCAGCTTGGCGCTGTCTGCTGGGGTTTCTGCGGCGGGCTGTTTCTGCGGCGCATCGTTGGACATATACCCTGATTATCGCCCAGAAAACGCTTGAGACTGAGCCGACATGCTGACTTCGTGCCGGAATGTCCGATAGGACTAGTCGCACGATTCCGCCCGATCGGGCTGAAAACCGTGGCGCGGGCTCCCAACAATGAGATGATGCCCATGATTTCCGCACCGTTGACGCTCGCCCAGACACTGCCACAGGGCGGCTCGGTCCCGCTCGGGGTCGCGCTGATGGCCGGGGTCTTGCTGTGGATCATGGGTGCTCGGGTGATCAAGCCCGTGTTCTTCCTGCTGGGGCTGGCGATCGGCGGCTTTGTCGGCGCGACGCTCATGCCCCTGATCGGGTTTCCGGATATCGACCTGGGCGGGGTGACCTTCACCCCCACCGTTGTCGGGCTGGTGTGCGGCGGCGTCATCGGCTCGCTGTGCTCGCTGGCGATGTTCCGCCTGGTCATCGCCATGACCTCGGCGATCGCCTTCGCGGCCGCGGGCGTGGTTGGGGCGTTGATCTTCCTGCACTACAATCCGACAATCGGCGAGGGCGACCCCAGCGCGACCGAGACGGCGCTGGTCGAATCGAGCGAGGATATCGCTAGCGCGACAAGCACGCTCAACGACGCGATCACACGCGAGGCGGCCGAGCGAGCGAGCAACCTGCTCGATCAGGATGGCACGATCCTTGATGAGGACGCTAAGCAGCAGCTCAAGGACGCCGCGGCCCGGTCCAAAGAGTTCCTTGAGCAGATGGGGCGAACCATCTCTGATGAGCTCGAGAAACGCCCGACCCGTGACAAGATGATCGCCAGCTCGGCGGGCTTTGCGGGGCTGGCCTTGGGGCTGCTGATCGGTGTGGTCATGCCCAAGCGGACGACGGCGTTGGTGACCAGCCTCTTCGGGTCGGCCGTGTGCATGGCCTCGACGAGCGCCCTGCTCACGGCGCGATCGGGTGAGCGTCCTGACTATCTGGACCAGTCCGCGATGGTGTGGGCGATGATCTGGATCTTGCTCACGGGTATCGGATTGATGATTCAGCTTGGGTTTATCACCAAGAAAACGAACAATGCCCGAACAGGTGACGGCGATAACGACGATTGATTCCCCTTCCGACCGCCCTTAATCGGGGTCGGCTTGACGGAAGGCCTTGTGGTTGGGACAATTGAGACCCATTGGGGCAACCCAAACGCTGGACTGTGCCGATGATGATGATGGGCGGAGACCCGGGCACAGCCGCTGGCAGTGGAGGCCAAACGAATGATCGACAACGCGAAGCAACGCATGATCGCCGAAACCACCAAGCGCCGCGACGAAGCGGTCGCTCTGCTCCGATCGCTGCTGGACGCGAAATCGATTTCCGAGAAGAACCTCGCCGATCTGCAGAAACCCGACCTGCTCAAGCAGGTGACGGGGCGCAGCAGCATGGACAACGCCATCGCCTCGACGCGTCGGTTGATCGATTCGTTCAACCGCGTACTGGACGATCTTCGGCGGAACCTGAGCGAGGACGATCTGGCGCTGATCGGCCCGCTCGAAGCATCCCTGAGCGCCTGATCGTCCGAGAAATCTGAATGTCGTACGAATCGCCCGCCATTCGTGCGGGTCTTTTTGTCGCTGGGTATGATCGTGTATGAGCGAGAGCAAGCTGAGTCATCAAGGCCAGTACGCCCCTTCGGCGTCCGACTTCATTTCAGAGATCAAGCTCCCCAGCGGGGGTCGGGTCAACGCGGCGTTGGTTCGCGTGAAGCGACTGGACGAGAAAGCGATCCTGCCCTCGTATCAGACGGCACAGGCCGCGGGCCTGGATCTAGCGGCATGCCTGCCCCGCCACGACATGGGCGAAGAAGTGACGATCGAGCCGCTGGAGATCGTGAAGATCCCGCTGGGCTACGCGTGCGCGATCCCAATCGGCTTCGAGGGGCAGGTCCGCCCCCGTTCGGGGCTCTCGACCAAGCACGGGATCTCGATTCCCAACGCGCCGGGGACCATCGATAGCGACTACCGCGGCGAGATGTTCATCGCGCTGATCAACCTGAGCAAGCAGCCCTACACGGTGCGCCACGGTGACCGGATCGCGCAGCTGGTGATCGCGCCGGTCGCGCACGCAGCGGTCCGCGAGGTGGATTACCTCGAGGACACGGCGCGTGGTCAGAATGGATTCGGATCGACGGGGCTCCGCTGAGCTTCGCCCATCGCTTCCTGAAGTGGTGTTACTCGATGCCGGAGCCACCGCGGGGCTGGTAGCGATCGGGGAGCGACTGATCGGGAACGCTGCGTCGTGCGTTCTGCGAGTTCGAGGGTCGGATCACGATGCGTGAACTGCCCGAGCTGGCGCCGCTGTTGTTGTTCCCGTTGCCGGTGCGCGATGTGTTGCTCGATGATGCACCGGAGCCCATCTGGCTCAGGGCTTCCTGGAACATGATGGGGTCGTTGGTGATGGGGATCAGGCCCATGTCGATGTACTGGCTGACACGATCTTCTCGCTGCCTATCGCTATTGCCGTAGAAAGTCGAAGAGTGATTCATCCAGACAAAGAGTCGGGTTGTGGCTGTGTCGAGGGGGAAGCTGACATTGGGGGAGCCGTAGGGCCAGTGAAGATCAACATAGTCGCTGATGGCAACCCACGCCATTTTCTCCGATGCATCCTGATCGATGATGGGCGAGTTATTGTCGTCTCGTTGGGTGCGTCCGTTGTCGACTACGAGAGGGTAGGCTTCGCCGTAGACGTTCATATTGAATGGGAACTGCCCGAGGGCTTCCGCGAGCTCGATGTAATGCTGACGCTCGTTTGGGGGCGCAGAGTGATCGATCGCGATCCCGCTTGCACCTGTGGAGAGCCAGCCGCCGATAGTGACGCGGGAGCTGATGAGCTCGCGCCAGTTGTTGTTCTCGCCGATGCCATAGAACTGATTGGCCCGTGCGTCGGTGAAGCCCTGGAAGTCGCGTGGATCACGCATGTCCGACCCGATGAACCAGACAATGTGCACGGGCTCGGCGAACTGATCGAGGAGCGCATCGGTGAGCTTCCTGGGAAGCTCATCGCGTTTGTGATCCTCGAGCGTGAGCCAGCTCGCAGCGGGAACATCCGTGGTGCCGGGCGTGCCCATGGGTCGGTTGATAAAGAACCAGCGAGCGCCGTAGTCGTATCCCTGCTGGATGCGGTTGATGAGTTCATCCACGGCGTTATCGCCGCGCCACCAGTTGGCAATGCCGCGATCGTTGCCCGCGGGCTCGACCGGGCTGTTCCGCTGGCCGGTGTAACATGAGATCGCCCACATCGGGGTACGGGGTACCCGCTCCTGCCAGCTCGCCGCGTCCCGAGCGAAGTTCGGATTCGATCCGGCACCGCCGTCACCCCCCTGACCTGAGCCGTTGGGGCCGGATCCGTTTCCTTGCGTGATTGGGCCGTTCGTGTTGGTGGATTTGCCGTCCGATGCGTTCACACTGATCGTGGCGCAGGAGACGAGTGAGCAGGCGAGCAGGGTACTGATTGCTGAGGCCATGATTGCTCCGGGTGTTGTTGCGGCGGTGTAGCGGTGTTTCTGTCCCATGCGCTGATGGTACAGCGCCCGATGTGCCGGGGTTCAGTGAAATCCGACCCGACACCCTGCAGTCTCGTAAACAGATGTTGATGAAGCCAGCCCGGACCAAGAGTCTTGCGCGAAGATCCGCGTGCTGTGCGAGATGGGTTGGGTTTGCGGGTTGTGCGGGTTGCCGGCAACGTATAGATCGCAACGCGATGACCGATATCCTGGGCTGTGATGTTCGGTTGTTATTCGATTTCGATGGTGTGTTTGAGTACAAGATCACGCGACCAGACATGCGGGCGAGGGAAACGCTGGTCATCGGGCTGGGACCAGTCGATCTCAATCTTTGAGTCCGCTGTGGTTGATATCACGAGTACGAGCCGGGCGTGTATGGTGAACGTGCCGGGCTGCTGGGGGGTCCATTCGTAAACGGGGACGCTCCCCTTTCGACTGAGCATGTCGTCCTCGGGTGAATCGAGGAAGTTGCGGTACATCGCGTGGCTCGATTGGGCATAGGGCGTGGGGTCATCATTGATGCGAAAGCCCTCAAAGTAGTACATCGGCGAATAGCCGCTCGGGGCTGATTCATGGTCATCGACTACGAGTTGCAGCCGCAGTGTTTGTCCGACGCGAGCACGCTCGGGCGCGAGGATCTCGCACTGAGTGAACTGCTCACAGAGCGTATCGAGCTGGTGAGCCGTGAGTGCTCCCATGCCGATCCTGGCTGCAAACCACCGATCCTGTGCGAACGAAGAGCCATACACAAAGCCGGTTCGGTTGTTGACCATCGCCTCGATCAGCTGCTGCTCTTCCACCGCGGTGAGTGACCCGCCCACCAGCCGATCGAACGCGTCGGGATCGTGGGCCGCCAGCGGAATGAGCATCGAACGGGGGATAGGGGCGTAGAGCCAGGTCGGCTTAACGAACTGGACATAGATTGTGATCGCACCGAAGACGGTCAGGAGGATGCCCGCGATCAGGAATCGGTTGTCGCGCAGCTTGGGGCGATCGGTGGCGAATGAGAGATTGAGTATGGCGCGCCCGCACTCGGGGCAGCTCGTGGGGAGGGTCAGCCCCACGAGCGGGTAGAAACAACGCTCACAGCTGATCTGGCCGGGCTGCCGGAAGCTGCGGTTGGCGATCGCAAGGACAAGCCCAGCGCCGAACGCATAAAAGCCGAGCATGAACACCGCTTGCATCGAACCAGAGTTGGTACCGAGCAGGTGCATAAAGAGAATGATGATGCCGATCCAATAGACCTGCTGCCGAATCATGAGCGACATGGGGATGCCCCAAGTGTCGAGCTGGTTGCGTGCATCTCGTCTCGACGATTTGGTGCTGTTTCTCCGTCCATACCGGATGAGATAGGCCAAGCCGCTGATATAGGTGACACCGACGATTCCAATGCGTGCCCAGAACGTTGGTTCCCAGATGTAGAACACGACCACGAGCAGCACCAGTGTGCCGAGCACATACGGCATCCGGCGCACGAGTTCGCGGGTCATGCGGAGCTGGTGCTCGTCGTACCGCGGCTCGATCTCCGGTATCGGCTCGCTGGGATCGAGGTGGCTGTAGTGCTTGTCTGCTGAATACATCATGGGTGAGGCATCATAAGAAACAACGCACCGGCATCAACCGGTGCGTTGTGTTGAACTCATTTCTGTGGGAAGTGCTCAGAGCTTGAGGTCGCCAAGGCCCATGCCCATGCCGCCGGCGTTGCCGAGGCCGCCGCCGCCCTTCTTGGGCTGCTTCTTGGCCTGCTCGCGAAGGCGGCGAAGCTCGGGGGTTTCCTTGAGGATCTCCTCGGGGGTGCGGTCGTCGCGATCGCCACGCCCGCGGCCCTTGCCGCCGCGTCCGCCACCGCCGCCGCCGCCCTGCTGCTGCGGGCGGTCCTTGAGCTGCTTGATCGAGAGCGAGATCTTGCGGTCGCTGGGGTCCACCTTGAGGACCTTGACCTGCACGACCTCGTTCTCCTTGAGAACCTCGTTGACATCGTTGACGCGGCGCCAGTCGAGCTCCGAGATATGCACGAGCCCCTCAACGCCGGGCGCGACCTCGACGAAGGCACCGAACTCGAGGATCTTGGTGACTTTGCCGGTGAGCTCGGCACCCTCGACCACGTCGGCGGCCGCGGATGCGAAGGGGTCGGACTGGAGCTGCTTCATGCCTAGCCCGATGCGGTTGCCTTCCCAGTCGAGCTTGAGGATCTGGACGGTGACCTTCTGGCCCTCGGAGACATGGCGGGCGACATTCTTGGCGCCGTGGTTGATGCGTTCGTGGGCGAGGTCGTTGAGGTGGATGAGCCCATCGACGCCGCCGAGATCAACGAAGGCGCCAAAGTCCATGATCTTGCGGACGGTGCCGGTGACGGTGTCGCCTTCCTTGAGGGCTTCCTTGAGCCCTTCGGCGGCCTTGGCGCGTTCCTTCTGGAGGACATCGCGGCGTGAGAGGACGATGTTGCCCTGCCCGCGTTTGTCGACCTTCTGGACTTCGCAGGTCATCTTCTCGCCGACGAAGACGGACATGTCTGGGACGCGGTCGATATCGACCTGCGAAGCGGGCATGAAGGCTCGGTGGTTGGCGATCTCCAGTTCGAGCCCGCCCTTGTTGACGCCGGTGACGCGGGCCTCAACGACCTGGCCGACTTCGAGCATCTCCCAATCGGCTTTCTGGACCGCGCCGGGCAGGGCGCAGATGTAGAGCGACTCGGCGGCGTCGTAGCGCTGCACGGCCACCTCAAGCTGCTCGCCTACCTTGGGCTGCTCGTCCTTGAACTGGGTGATCTCGATCACGCCAAGTTCCTTGGGGCCGAACTCGACGAAGACATCGGAAGCCCCGACGGAGACGACCAGGCCTGTTCGGTGCTCGCGCCCGCCCCGAACGACGCGGGGGCCCTTGATGGACTTGGCGGATGGGGCCGCGGGTGCGTCGGCGCCTCCGGCTTCGGAGAGCTCAGACATGGCGGCTTCGATCTCGGCGTTTGTCTGCGCATCGAGTTCGGCCGTGGTGGTCGGCGTGGCGGCGGTGTTCGGGTCGTTCTGGTCGCTCATGTGTCGCGCGTCCTGTGGTGGCTGGGGCGGTGTGCCCTGCGGAAAGATTGGGAACTGATCGTAAGTCAGATCAGGCGTAGCTGCAAGGGTCTCGTTGAAAGTGAACACAGCAATGACAAACCCGCGGCACGCTGGTGCTTCGGGTGGGTGCTGGGGTGATCCGGATGATGGGGCATATCGGTTTCGTCGCGGGTGCGATTCTGCTCAGCTCAGGGCCGTGGCGTGCTCGGCACCGACCGATTTCTTGATCGCCTCGACGATGCGTTCGGCGGTGCGAACATTGACGAACCCGGCCTCGGCGTCGATGGCGGGCTGATCGCCCGTGCGGACGGCGTCGAGGAAGGCCTCGATCTCCTTGACGATGGGCTCGCCGTCGTCGATCGATAGCGGCTCGATGTTGACCAGCTCGGTCCAGTCCATGTCGGTCAGGTCCGCGCCGGCGCGGAGTTGCTCGCGGACCTCTCGCATCTGGATCTCGTTGGCGGTCCGGCGGATCATGGTGCCGGTCTTGGCGGCGTAGTCGATCTTGATGTAGCCGTTCTCGCCGGTGATTCGTGTCACGCGTTCGGTCTTCATCGCCAGTCGCGAGGCGGTGATGTTGGCGACGCACTGCCCGCCACCCTCTTCCTCGGTCAGGTTCCAGACCAAGCGGGCGTTGCACAGGTCCTCAAACTCAGAAACGACGGCCACGCCGCTGGCCTGGATCTCGTCGGGCTCGCGTCCGCCCATGAGCATCAGGACCACATCGAGGTCGTGGATCATCATGTCCATGACCACGCCGATGTCGATCGAGCGGAAGGTCATGGGCGAGACGCGGTGGACTTCCATGAATCGCGGCGTGATGGGCTCACCGGTGGCTTCGGTCGCCTTCTGCATGGCCCGCATGATGGGGTTGAATCGCTCGATGTGCCCCACCATCAGGCAGGCGTCGTGCTGCTCGGCGATCTTCTTGATCTTCTCCGCCTCGTCGGCGCCCTGGGCGAGGGGCTTCTCGATCAGGCAGGCGACGCCGGCCTTGAGGAAGTGCTCAGCGCTCTTGAGGTGGTAGGTCGTGGGCACCGCGATCGAGACCGCGTCGACACCCTCGGCGAGCAGTTCCTGCTCGGTGGCGAAGGCCTTGCACTTGAACTTGTCGGCGTACTCCTGGGCACGCTCGAGGCTGGCGTCGACGACGCCAACGAGCTCGACACCGGGCATCTCCGCGTAGACACGTGCGTGATGGCGACCCATACGACCGACACCGACCGCGCCACAGCGAAGCGGGCGGTTGTTCGAAGTCTCTGTACTCATGATGACTCTCGTTTCAGCACCGGTGGTGCGTTTGATCTCTCAGCTCAGCTCGGCGATCGCGGCTTCGAGGTCTTCCTTCTTGGTCAGACCCACAAACTTCTTGGCGATCTCACCGTCCTTGAAGATGACGACCGTGGGGATGGCGCTGATGCCGTACTTGACCGCCACGCCCTGGTTGCCGTCGATGTCGACCTTGCCGACCTTGACCTTGCCCGCGTTGGAGTCGGCGACCTCGTCGATCGTCGGGGCCAGGATGCGGCAGGGCATGCACCACTCCGCCCAGAAGTCGACCAGCACGGGTTCGCTCGCACCGAGCACCTCGCTGTCGAAGTTGCTGTCGGTGAACTCCTTCACATTCGCACTGGCCATCGGATCGGATCCTTTCCGCTCTGGGTCGCTCGGGTCGCGTGATCATGGGACTGCCCGTGCGTGCACGGGCGTAGGGGTATCTTAGGGGCGGGCGCGAGTTTCGCCGAGATCGGCGGCGCAATTTATTCACCAGCCGACGGGCACCAATCCACGCTCTCACGCGATAAAAGGGCCCACGCGGCGTCCAATGCCTGCCGATGAGGCGCGACATCATGCACCCGGAAACACCGGGCACCCCGCTGGAGGTGCAACACCGACAAGGCCAGCGTCGCCGGCAGACGCTCGCCAGGGTCCGAATCCCGACCCAGCCCCACACGCCCAACGAAACTCTTGCGGCTGAGCCCACTGAGCACCGGGCAGCCCAGTGATCGCAGCTTCGGGGTGGTTTCGATCAGTTCCAGATTCTGGGAGACATCCTTGCCGAAGCCCAGCCCGGGGTCGAGCATCACCCGATCCGATGCAACGCCGGCTCGGTTGGCACCCAGCAGGGCCACCCGCAGCGCCCCCACCACCCGAGCGGTCACGCTGCCTGAAACGGGTGCCTGCTCGTATCGGTCGGAATACCGATCCTCGTCCGGCGGCAGTTCGCGGTGCATCAGGATCAGCCCGCAGCCTGTTTCCGCGGCCAGGCCCAGCATCGCGTCGTCCTCCAGCCCCGCCGAGACATCGTTGATGATGTCCGCGCCGGCATCGAGCGCCGCCCGCGCAACCTCGCCCAGCGTGGTATCGATCGAGATGGGCAACCATATCCCCGCCGCCCGGATGCCCTGGATCACCGGCACAACCCGACGGATCTGCTCTTCGGCATCGATACGCTGAGCACCGGGGCGGGTGGACTCGCCACCGACATCGAGCAGGTCCGCGCCCTCTTCGAGCATCCGCTGGGCCCGCGCAACCGCCTGCCCGGGGTCGTTGTACTGACTGCCGTCGCTGAACGAGTCTGGGGTGATATTGAGAATGCCCATGAGAAACGGGCGATCCAACAGGATCGCCCGCTCGTTGCTGATGGTCCAGGTTTGTGGCTCGCGCTCACGCATCATCTCATTGTGACGCGTGGGAGAGCCTGATCAACCCTGCGATGGATCAGAAGTCCATCTGATTGTTGTTGCCGCCGCCACGCTGCATCTGCTGCATATCACTCATGACGCTCATGGTCTTTGAGATGGTCTGCATGGGGATGACGGTGCGGAAGAGCATGCCGCCGCCGTCGGCGGTCAGGCCCATGCCGATGGGGGGGAGCGACTCGATGGGCTCAAACTCGGGGATGAGCCCGAACATCATGGCCATGGGACCGGCGGTGTTGGCGAGGTGGTCCGCCGCAACATACATCTCCATGACGCGGTTGTCGGGGAGCATGTCGCGGGTCTGCTTCATAGCGGCCACGCTTGCCATGGTGTCCTTGCCCTTGGCGCCGTTGACGGCCTTGGTGAGCAGCTCGGGGCTCTGCGACATGGTCATCACCAGGCCGTTCTCGCCAACGGGGGCGAGGTAGCCGCTCGGGCCATTGCCGCCGAACATCATCTGCATGATCATGGCGGGGTTGGCGCCCATGCCACCGTTCATGCCCTGCATCTGGGTCATGTCCATGGTGAAGCTGTAGGCGTAGGCGTTGACGCCGTTGATCTGGGTCGCGTCCTTGGCGACCTCGCCGTGTGCGGTGACGCCGGCCTTCTTCATCTCTTCCATCTGCTCATCCATGCCCTCGTACATGGTGCGCATCGAATCGACATACGCGCCGGGGTTCTCGACCTCGGCATAGTAGTACGAGTTGGTGAAGAGCCCGCCCATGATGTTGTCGGAGGCGCCCATGACCTGCACGCCGCCCTTGAGCCCGCTGAGCAGCGCGTTCATGTCCATGCCAGCAATCATGCCGGAGGCATCCATCTTCTTGACCATCTCCATGTACTCGCCCATGAACTTCTGGATGCCCGCGCCCGACATGTCGTACGAGGCGGCGAAGAAGTAGTCCATGTTGGGAACATTGTTGAAGTACTTTTCGGCGTTGCCGTTGTTGCTCAGGTAGCCCGCGGTGCTCGACTCGTTCTTGAACTGGAGTCCGAAGTCAAAGGAAACACCTGCGTTCTGATCGAAGCTCATGCCGGCGCTGAAGCTCAGCGCGTCGTTGGTGATTGACTTGAGCGAGCTGACCATCTGATCGAAGCCCTGGGCGGCCTCGGCGCCGCCCATCATGGCGACCATCTCGGCCTGCTCTTCCATCTGGGCCATGGCCATATCGATCTGGTCATGGAACTGCGGGACATTGACATAGATGAAGATGTCGTTGTGGTCCGCCACGCGACCGCCCGCACGCCCGAGGGCATCGCCGTGTGCCTTGAGGTTGCCGGCAGCGCCGTCGTAGCTGCGGACCAGCTCGGCGATCTCGCCCATTACGGCGTAGCCGCCGCCGAGGTCACGCAGGTACATGGTCTGGTCGCCCATGGGGAACTCGTTGACGCCGTTGACCGCGTCCTGACCCTGGGTGATCGCGCCGTAGTCACTCACGGGCAGCAGCAGGAGCATGTCGGGGTCTTCCTGGTTAGGCTGGAACTGGAGCACGCCCGCCATGGAGCCGCCGAGGTTGATGCCGGGCATGCCGCGCACCATCGAGGTCACCATCATGACCATGGGCTCGCCGTTGTCGCCGAGCATGGCGTTGATCGCGTTGATGTCGTTGAGCAGCTCGCCCACATCGGGGACGACGACGACGGCCTGAGCGCTCTGGGGTACGCGATCGAGCGCCGCGGGTGTGCCGGCGAACGCGGGGAGCACGAGCAGTGACGGGATCGCGCAACAGATGGTGTTGCGGGTGAGACGATGAGCGGTACGCTGCATGTGAGGTGTCCTTTCGTGGTGTGCACAGCGGGCCCAATCCCCTTCGAATGGGCCGTGCATCAGGGATCATTGGGCCCGAGAGCCCATGTTTTTCAACCGGAGCCCCGGGAATGGGCATTCGCCCAGAAAAAAGGGGGCTCGGAGCCCCCTCGTTGTTCATTTATATGGGTTTGGATGCCAGCGGATGCGGGGTTAGCTCACCGATCCGGTTGTGGGATGCTCGTCTTCTTCGTACTCCTCAGCCTCATCCTCATACTCGGCATCATCGTCGTACTCCTCGTCCTCATCCTCCTCGTCCTCTTCTTCATCATCTTCTTCGTCTTCGAGCTCGTACTCGTCCTCGTCGAGATCTTCGGGGTCGATGGGATTGCCGTCCTCGTCGACATACTCATACTCGACCTCTTCGTCCTCTTCTTCCTCGCCCTCTGAGTCCTCGTCCTCGGCGTCCTCGTCGAGATCTTCCTCATCGGTGTCCGAGTCCTCGTCGACGTCGTACTCATCTTCCTCGACTTCTTCGTCTTCGAACTCTTCTTCCTCTTCCTCGTCGTACTCGTCGTCGGCGTCCAGCGTGCCGTGCACGACCACGCCCGCAACGGGCTCGTCGGTCTCGAAGGGTGGCTCCTCGCCCGAGTCGGCGTCCTCGTCCACGAACATCGTGGTCTGGTGCGGGTCCTGGTGCTCGGCGTGCCCGCTGCCCTGAGCGCTCAGTCGTCGCTGATCCTCCGCGACGAGTTCCTTCATGGCATCCCACTCCTCGAGACTGATCATCACATCGCGTGCGACCGAGCCCTTGTGGTCGGACAAAATCCCGGCGATGCCCATGAGATCAATCAGTCGTGAGGCCCGGGTGTAGCCGATGGCGAGTCGGCGCTGCAGCAGCGAAACGCTGCCTCGCTTGGTCTCGAGCACGATCTCTACCGCTCGGTCGAACATCGGGTCTTCCTGGGCCGCCTTGAGCGACGCGGAGGAGTTGTTCTCGGAGAGGTAGATGCGGTCCTCGTCGCTGTCGGTTTCGCCCTTGACCTGCATGAGCGAACGCTCGAAGCTGGGCCCGGCGATGTCCTTGAGGAAGCGCACGACGCGCCGGATCTCCTTGTCGTCCACCAGCGTGCCCTGCGCGCGGCTGAGCTCGTGGCTGCTGGGCGAGAGATGCAGCATGTCGCCCTGACCCAGCAGCAACTCGCCGCCCTTCTGATCGAGAACGATACGACTGTCCATGCCCGACGCGACCTTGAAGGCGATGCGGCAGGGCATGTTGGACTTGATGAGGCCAGTGACGACATTGGCCTGCGGGCGCTGGGTCGCGAGGATCAGGTGGATGCCGACCGCGCGGGCCTTCTGGGCGATGCGGATGATCGCACCCTCGACCTCCTTGTTGGTCATCATCAGGTCGGCGAGCTCGTCGATGATGAAGACCATGTAGGGCAGCTTCTTGGGCACGCGCATGGCCTGCTCTTCGGTCTGGATCTCCAGCCGCTCACGCAGCTCTTCCCACTCCAGCTCGTTGTAGCCCGAGATGTCGCGGCAGCCGGCCTTGGCCAGCAGCTCGTAGCGTTCGTCCATCTTGGTGACCGCCCACTCCAGGATCGCCGCGGCCTTGGTCATCTCCGTGACGACGGGGCACATCAGGTGCGGGATGTCCTTGAACTGGCTCATCTCGACCATCTTGGGGTCGACCAGCACGAGCTTGAGTTCGTTGGGCTTCTTGGTGTACAGGAACGACATGATGATGGTGTTCATGCACACCGATTTGCCCGAGCCGGTCGTGCCCGCGATGAGCATGTGGGGCATCTTGGTCAGATCGGAGATCAGCGGGTCGCCCGAGGCGTCCTTGCCCAGGAACATCGGAAGCTTCATGCCCTCGAAGCGGGCGCGGTTGCTCATCAGTTCCTTGAGGCGCACACGCTCCTTGGTCGGGTTGGGCACCTCGATGCCGATCGTGTCGCGCCCTTCCATATTGGAAACCACGCGGATGTTGACGGCCTTGAGTGAACGCGCGAGATCGCTCTCGATCGCGTTGATCTGGGCGACCTTGGTGCCCGGGGCGAGCTTGATGTGGTAGAGCGTGATCGCGGGACCCGACTCGATGTCCACGACCTCGCCGTTGATGCGGTACTCCTGCATGGCGCTCTCGAGCGCCTCAGCCTGCCCGCGCACGAGCGACTCGAGCTTCTCGTTGAACCCGTACTCGGGCTCCTCGAGCAGATCCATGGTCGGGAACTTGTATCCCTCGAGATTCTGCGCGTTCTGGAACTCCGCCAGGTCGGCGTCGGTCGCCTCTTCCTTCTCGTTCTGCGCGAAGCGGACGGGGAGCTTGGCGATCTTCTCGCGGAGGTCCTCCTTGTCGAAGACCTGCGGTGCGCCTGGGGCCTCGTCCTCTTCTTCTTCCTCGTACTCGTCCTCAACCTCGACGGGCTTGGGGACAGGGCGGACGCGGGTTTTGGGCTTTGAACGCCGGCGGAGCTCCTTCTCGTCGGCCTCGTCCTGCAGCGGCTTAACCTCGACCAGCTCCTCATCGATGTCGTTGATGCGGACCAACACCGGCTTGCGGCGTTTGCTCATCATCGAGCGCAGCCCCGCCAGCAGCCCGCCGCTTGCCTTGCGGGTCTCGGCGCTGGCGCGATCGGTCGCGGCGTTGGCCTGCGATGCGGTGCGCTCGGCGATCACGCTGGCCTTCTCACGCGTGAACGCGAGCGCCGGTACGAGCTTGTTCCAGATCGCGATCGGGACAAGGACGATGTACTTGTCGCAGCACACGATCAGCCCGATGACCGCGGCAAGGGTGATCCAGAGCAGCGAGCCGAGCATGGCGAACTTGGGCAGCATGGTCGCCGCCCCCACTACGCCAAGCGTCCCGCCCACCAGCCCCGGGAGCGGGCCGGCACTCGGGAAGAGGACCTGCAGCAGCACGCACAGCGCGGCCGTCAGGATGCCCATGCCGAACGCCCGCACGATCGGCTGACTCATCGGTCGCCGGATGACCCGCAGCGCGATCAGCACGCCCACGAAGATCATCGGGATGACGATGCCGATCCCGAGCGTTCGGAGCAGCCCATAGCTGATATAGGCCCCGATGGGGCCTGTCCAGTTCTGGGTCTGCGGGTTGTTTGGGTAGACGGCGTGCGAGGGCGCATCGCCGGCGTTGAAGCTCACAAGCCCGACGAGCACGAAGAGCCACAGGACACCCAGCGCGAGCCATGCGATACGCATGACCAGCTTGCGCTGCTCGCTGGGCTCCGTGTCCTGGTCCTTCACACGGTAGGGTCGGGTCGATTTCTTCTTGGTCGATCGCGCCATAACAGCCATACATCGGCAGTTGCTTGCAAAGTTCGTCAAAATCGGGGCAGCACAAGCCTCGAATTCTGCCCATCGGAGGGGAGATTTCCTCCCGAGCGGCTCTTTTCGGGTTCGCTCTTGGCCGCGGGTCCCTTCGTGGATACATTGAGTACCGAGGGCTTATGCGTGCTTCCTTGACCATCCTGTGTGCCTCGCTGACCGTGACAGACCTAAACGCTGGCGCAGGCGCGGTGCCGCCGCAAGGCGCCATCGAGATCAATCGGGACGCCTACAGCGACCAGATCGAGGGGTTCTGGCTCGCCCAGTGCATTGCCAACTGGACCGGGCTGCAGACGGAAGGACGCCGGAATGAGCCGCCGTTCTACACCGATGCCGACTGGCCCATGACCTTCGACGGGCGGACGCTGCGGTTCATTACCGACCAGGACCCCTGGAACGCAGACGACGACACGGACATCGAGTATGTCTACGCCCACCTCATGCACCAGCATCAGCGCCCTGACCTCACCCCAACCCAGATCCGCGACGGCTGGGTCGAGCACATCAACAGCTTCATCTGGGTCAGCAACGCACGGGCCCGTGAGCTGATGGGGCGAGGCGTCTCGCCGCCCTCCACCAGCATCCCTGCGGCCAACACCCTCTACCTGCGCATCGACGCCCAGCTCACCACCGAGTTCTTCGGCGTCTTCGCCCCCGGCATGCCCCGCGCCGCGCTGGAGCTCGCCAATACCCCGATCCTGGCCACCGCCCGAGGGCACGCGGCCCACGCCTCGCAGTACTTCGTGGTCCTCCACGCACTCGCGGCGACGCGGGGCAGCGACGCCCTCAGCCCCGCGGGGATTGAGCAACTCGTCGAGGATGCGCTGGCGTACATCCCCGAGTCGTCCAAGGCCGCGGACATCGTGCACCTCGTGCTCGACGACTACCGCGTCAACCCCGACAAGAGCGACTGGGAACGCACCCGCGACCTGCTCGCTCAGGTCTTCATGATCGACGACGCGGCCAACGGCTACGACTACATCACCTGGACCGAGAGCTCCATCAACTTCGGCTCCGCCATCATCTGCCTGCTCTACGGGCAGGGCGATCTCAAGGAAACCATCCGCATCGGCACGCTCACCGGCTGGGACAGCGACAACCCCACCGCCACCATGGGCGGGCTCATCGGGCTAATGCTCGGGGCCGACGGCGTGCGGGCGCAGTTCCCGGGAGAACCCCTGAGCAACCGCTACTGGATCGCACGCACGCGCGACGCGATGACAGACTATCTGCCCAGCGACCCGCAGGCCGAGGACCTGCTCACAGCGCTGAGCCAGCGGATGCTCGATCGCGTCGACGACACCGTGCGGATGCAGGCGGGCATCGCCAACTCGACCGGCTGGCTCATCCCGCCCCAACCCGATCCTGAGCTGCTTTACGACAACCCCTGGTACAACGAATGCGTCCGCAGCGCCAACAACGGCGTCCGCGCCAGCGGTGGATTGGTGACGGGCTCGCACTCGCTGAGCACCACCCCGATCGCAGGGGCTGGCGTCGCGTCTCCATCGTGGTTCGTCAACGGGCGCGAGCACGAGCTCGGCGGGATTGAGCCGCTCAGCAGGACCTACCGCTACTTCTGGACTCAAGGCGCCGCACCCGACGCGATGGGTCGCGTCACGCTCACGGCCACCTACTCGATGCCTGTCGAGGTCCACACCATCCGCTTCATCGAGGGCGATCACTTCCCCGACGGAGGCTGGTTCGATTCGCTCAGTGCCGAAGCACGCATCAACGGCCTCTGGACTCCGCTGAGCATGACGCCCTACGAGCCGCTCGATGCAGGTGTGCCGTTCCAGACCATCGATCTGGTGCTTAGCGCCCCGGTCACCGCAACCGCCATCCGCATCACCGGCGTCGCCGGCGGCAGCGCCCAGTACATCACCGCCTGCGAGCTCGACGCGCTGTCCTCGCCGATCACACGCGAGCTGGTGACCTGGGACATCAACCACGACGGCGTGGTCGATGTCGAGGATCTGCACGACTTCGCTGATCATCCCG
This sequence comes from Phycisphaerales bacterium, assembly GCA_020427395.1. GTDB lineage: Bacteria > Planctomycetota > Phycisphaerae > Phycisphaerales > UBA1924 > UBA1924. Next base: position 119,497 of record JAGQON010000004.1, on the reverse strand, counting down.
CTGATCTCGACGACGACGGCGACACGGACGGCGCGGACTACGCCGAGCTTGAGCGGGCGGTGCGCTGGCGCGAGCTGGATGTGATCAGGGGCAACCGGCGTTGAAGGCCGCGATGAAGGCCGTGACATCGAAGAAGTTGAGTTCTCCGTCATCGTTGAAGTCGACAGCGAGGTCGCTGCCGAGGTAGGCGACAAGGAAAGCGGAGATGTCGTAGAAGTTGAGCACGCCGTCGGCGTTCAGATCGGATTTACAACTTGTCTGACTGGAACCTGACATATTTTTAAACACACTTACGCCGCCGATAATCAGATCGGCAACTCCAGGTTTCGACAGTTCCACGACGGCTATGTCCCCCGGGCTTCCAGGCACGCTATGCCTCAGTCCGGATGCCAAAGACCCTCTGCTATTATTGAGGTATACACTTATACTTGCGTCAATGTAGTTCGAGACTACAAGATCTGTGAATCCATCCTGATTTACATCTGATGAAACAAGTGAAACCGGGTACTGCCCAGTCTGCCACTGCTCACCCATAACAAATCCACCACCAGTGTTGATGAGCACTGTGAGAAGATCATCTCGATAATCTGTGACAGCAATGTCCAGCAGTCCATCATTATTGATATCAAATGATGTAATCTCACTTGGTGCATCACCAAACTGAACAGTTGAGTCGAATGTGAAGTTGCCTAGGCCGTCGTTACGAAGCAGCGACACTGCCCCAGAAAACTCGTCAGCAGTGACCACATCCAAATCACCATCGAGATCGAAGTCACCTATTGTAAACCCTTCAGGAGAGTCTCCTGCTGGATATGGAATTCCACCAACAAAAACTCCCTTGCCCTGATTCACGAGCACATGAATGAGATCTGAGCTTGGGTTTGCAACTACGATATCTAGGTCACCATCACCATCAATGTCGGCCAGATCCGGCTCTTCTGCTTGATCGCCCGCAAAGTAATCTGTATATTGCTCAAAGATACCTAATCCGTTGTTCTCATACACCCTGAGATTATCACCCAGACGAAGAGTGACAATCAGATCCAGATCTAAGTCACTGTCGATGTCCACCAAACGCACACCGGTGGCCCTAGTGCTAGGAGAAGTGATCTGAAACTCCTCTCGATCACCTATTCCACCGGCGTCGTTGCAAGTCAGTATTGAAACCGAATTACGATTGTAATGCGTAGCTATAACCTCGAGACAGCCATCTCCATCTATGTCACCAACATCAATGTCTTCTGATATTGTGTAATCACGAAAGTATAGTGGAGCGACAAAATGCGAGCTATTTCTATGGAGTAAAAATGCAACTTCATCAACATTATCACGAAGTGTGATGATATCCGAATACCCATCGCCATCTACGAATCCAGCAGTAAGATAACTAAAATTTCCATCTGCAGCATACTGCTGCTCCTGATCAAATGTCCGCCCACCAATATTGTACAAAACACTCAGACTATCCGAATCGTCGTCCGCCACAACAAGATCATACTTGCCATCATTATTCAGATCGTCAGCATGAATCAAGCTCGGACGGTCACCGCAGGTAAAATATCTGCGATCGAAGCCTACGCCAAGACCCAAGTTGTACATAATGCACACTTCATCGTCTGGCCAAACTGTAGTAGCAAGATCCACTCTTCCATCTTGATCAAAATCACTTGCCGCGACACCCATGACGAAATTACGAACTGGCCACTTCTGACCTTCATGCAAAGATCCATCTCCAGAACTGAGATGAATCACGACCCCTTCGAAGGTATCTAACACAAGCACTACATCATCCAGCCCGTCACCATCCATGTCAGCCAGAGCAACATCGCGAGGAAATCCACTGCCCGCTTGTCGCTTAGTCAACTCAAACCCGTCGCCTGACAGGTTCATATAAACACTCCAGCTCCCATTCATGAAATCAATCGTGACAACATCAATGTAGCCATCACCATCAAGATCACCCGCTGCCATATCTGTCGAGTCACCGCCATCCCCCGCTGTTACGATCAAGCTCAGGTTGCCTGCACCATCGTTGATCAGCGCCAATACACCAGAGTTCGGACTCGTACCTGCTATGAGCAAGTCCATATCACCATCGAGGTCTACATCTAAGGCGAGTACTGCTCTTGGCGTTAGGGGTAGTGGGTAGTCCACTTTGGGGGAAAAACAACCGTCACCTGAGCCCATGCTTACTGAAACGTGTCTCTCTCTCGATGAAGTACAAAAGAAATCAGAGACATCATCGCCATTCAAATCAGCAACTCCGGCACTTGTTGGGCTTTCGTCAACTGAAAAGCTCGGAGCTGGAAATGTGGAATCAATGCACAACTGGGCCAGTGCTTGGGGCGTAAAGACAATAACCCCAGTCAACGCGAACAACTTCATGCAAACTCCTGCCATCAATACACCTAACACTCACCTCGCTTCCTTTATACTACCTAGCCTTGCTTGACTGCACAAGCTTCAATTTTTGCCGCAAGATCGATAAATTTTCCCCAATCCGCACAACCGAAACTTCAGTCCCCCCGCTTATCTGGACGATGCATCTTCCCAGCCAGGGAAGGCGACACGCCGGCAGGGATGCCCAGAACACATCAGAGCGAACCAAAAACCACGAGCTGGAACCGCGATCGGTGCGCCATCAGTCCGCGCACCGCGGGGTCCACATGAACTTTCGTCGGCCAGCGCCGACCGGGATAGGGAAGGAAAGCCGTATGTCGAACCAGAACCCCAACAACCCTCAGGGACAGACCAACACACCCGAGCTGACCGTCATCGGTGCGGACACCCGAATCAAGGGTGAGATGTTCTTCGAGAAGTCCGCCCGCATCCTCGGGCACTTCGAGGGAAAGATCACCGCGCAGGGCGAGGTCCAGATCGGCAACGGTGCCAACTGCAACGCCGCCGTTGAGGCCGAGCAGATCATCGTTGATGGCTCGGTCCAGGGTCCCCTCTTCGCCCGCGACCGCCTCACGCTCACCAAGAATGCCCAGGTCCAAGGCGATCTGACCGCGGGGACGCTCGTCGTCTCCGAGGGTGCAAGCTTCGTTGGGCACTGCAATGTCGGCCCCCGCGCCGGTGACATGACCGGGCAGACCAGCCAGCAGCAGACCCGCAACACCGCCCCACTCACCAACGAACCCAAGCCCAATATCACCACGCAGCTCGACCTGACCCCGCCGTGGGCCCAGGAAGCGAACTCGAGCGTCGCCTGATCTGACAGCACACCACACCACTTGGGCAGCTCGCCCAGATGTACGAGCCACCCATCCCAGGCCGCATTCGGCAAACGCCGGAGCGGCCCGTTTTATGGCCAGCTTCTTCAAGCCACCCCGCTTCCTCATGCGTGATCGCGCCGCGCCCCGCGTCGAGATCCCGCGCACTCGCGAGGTTCGCTGTTACCGCTGCGCCGCCATCCTGCCGGTGTCCGGCTACGCCGAGTCCGCCTCGTGCCCCAGCTGCGCCGGCAACCTGCGCCTGCTGCCCCTAGAGATCGACAAAGGCCACTGGGGCACCTCGCTCATGACGACCGAGTCGATCATCGTTCACGAGCACGCCCAGGTCATCGCCAACCTCGCCGTCGCCTCGGGCGACATGCTCATCGCCGGGTGCGTGCACGCCATGTGCATCGCGGGCGGGACTGTCACCCTCAAAGCCACCGGCGAGCTTCGCGGCGGCGTGCGTGCTGCACGCCTCGTCATTGAGCCCGGTGCCCGCATCATCGGCTCCGTCATCGAGTCGCCCTCGCTCGCCTTGGGCAAGCTCGACATCGACGCCGCCGCCCGGGCCCGACCCGGCACGGGCCCCGCGGCCCAGATCGAGATTAAGCCGATTGTCAGCACCGCCAGCGACACGCCACCGACGCCCAATCGAACGATTTCAATCGATCCGGGCCCACAGCCGCGCCTTCGCGTCGTACGCTAGCCCATGCCCGACGCATCACGCCCGACAGCCCAAGACCGCGCCCGCTTGAGCGAGCTCGAGCGCAACCTCCTGCGCATCACCTCTGTGCCGCTGATGACCCTGATCATCATCGCCGGCTCGCACATCGCCATCCCCACCGCGCCCTACGGCATCCCCATCACCCTCCAGACACTGGGCGTGCTGCTCTGTGCGCTCGCGCTGGGCCCGCGTCTGGGCTTCGCGAGCGTCGCGCTCTACCTCGTCATGGGCATTCTGGGTATCTCTGTCTTCGGTGAGGGCAAGGCGGGGCTGCCCGTGCTGCTTGGGCAGACCGGCGGCTACCTGTTGGGCTTTCTATTCTGCCAGCCGATCGCCCACATGATCATCCGCCGCGAAGACGGGCGTGTCCGCGGCTGGCTCGCCATCGTCATCGCCGGGCTTGCGGTGCACATGACCATCTTCGCCTTTGGCGTCCCCTGGCTGCATTGGATCCGAGGCATCGACCCAGAGGCCGACCCCATCACATGGGGCAACGCGGTCTACTACGGATTCGTCGTGTTCATCCCGGGGATGCTGCTCAAGACCGGCATCGCCACCGTGATCGCGGTGTGGGCGCTGCCCAGCGTATCGCGCACGCTGTGGTAATATTCTCGGACGCGGATAACGCTCAGTTCACGCACGAACGGTTCATTCACATCACGCTCTCCGTGGGTTCGGCACACTCGAACACCGTTTCCGTCGATATCCACTCGGCATGCGTGCGATCTGTTCATCCCAACGAGCATTCTCGCTCATCGAGCTGGTGATCGTCGTAATCATCATCGGGATCATCGCCGCCATCGCCGTGCCGCGCATGTCCAGCGCCGCGGACAACGCGTCGCTCAAATCCGTCGTCGGCAGCCAGTCTGCGCTGCAGAAGGCCGTCGATCTCTACACCGTTGAGCACGAGGGCGTGCTTCCCCATATCGGGGCCGCGGACGCAAAGACCTTCTACTTCCGGCTGCTGCGGACAAGCGACCTCGATGGCAGCATCAACGAGAGCACCGGGATCTATGGCCCGTACATCAACGGCATCCCCGTGAACTCGATCAACGGCAAAAATACCATCCGACGCGGCGGTGCAGTCGCTGGCGCAGGGACGCACGGTTGGCGCTATGACACCACGAGCGGGCAGATCGAGCCTGACCACCCCAGCGGCGAGACCGGCTTCAAGGGCACCGTTGACTCGGTCGAGAAGATGACGGACGAGCTCATCAAGAGCGTGGGCGGCTGAAACGCCCCTACCATTGGACATGGCGAGCGATGAGCCCATCCTGGTCTTTTATGACGGGTGGTGCAGCGTCTGCCAGCGCAGCGCCCGGCAGTTCAGGAAGTACGATCGGGATCGAGGGATCGTCCGCTGTGTCGATTTTCGCACCGATCCCGAGGCGACAGAAACAGCCGGCGTCCCGATCGAGACGCTCAGCGCCTCATTGCACGCGAAGTTCTCAAGCGGCGAGCTCCTCAGCGGGCCCGAGGCCATCCGGCGTGTGCTGCACGAGCTGGGACGCGGGGCGCTCGCCTCATGGACACGATGGCCGATCATCCGCCCGATCGTGGATTGGTGCTACAAACGCTTTGCGAAGCACCGCTTGCGCCTCTTCAGCACACACTCGTGCGATGATGATGCCTGCACCGTGCACCCGCGGGGCTCGCAAGATTAATTGCGGTTTCATGTCGGCTTCATAGGCACGCTAGCGTGGGGCCGCACACTCTCTTCAGATGACACGCACGCCGCGTGCTCGAAAGAGGGAAGCCATGATTTCATACCGTATCGATCAACAGAACCTGATGGTGAGCGACCGCGTCTTCCGACCCGAGAACCCCAGCCGCCTCAGCGCCGAGTGGCCCGACCCGCTGGGCTACAACCAGCCCGCCGAAGCGCTGCGGTGCATGCACCGCGAACTACTCGGGTTCGTGCGTGAACACCGCCCCACGGGCGGCTTGCTGCTGAACGCGATGGAATCCAAGCGGTACCGCATCGCCGAGTACTTCGGTCTGGGCACGAGCGAATCGATCGAGGACATGACCATGGACCTGCGCTGGTTCGCGCAGCAAGCCGAATCCATCGCGTCTTCGAGGGCGACATTCATCGCCATCTTTGACGATGTCTCCATCTGCGACGAGGACGACTTTGAGCACCAGCTCTGGTCGCAGATCATCGGCATGCTCAACATCGACAGCATGGCAAACGCCATGACCGCGTTCACCGACGCGACACCCGACGACGAGCAGACTCTGCTGGGCATCGGCGGGCACGACTTCCGCGTGGTGACACTCCACCCCTACGCGAGCGAGTCAAGGCATCGCTTCGCCTACCCAACGCTCGTGCTGTCACGATCGCCTGTGCTCAGCCAGGCGTGCTGATCAGTGCTCGGGGTCGCAGGTGCGGATCCACTCGCGGGCCTCATCAATCTCATCGAGATGGAACACCCGGATCTCCGCAGGGAAGAGCAGCGCGAGCGGCTTGACCATCCACTCGACCCAGTGCTGATCCGCCACGATCGCCACATGCGAGAAGCTGCGGATGTGGCGAGTCTCCCACTTGAGATCCGCCCACATCGCGGACGGCTCAACCTTCCCGATGCCGCGGATGATCTCGAGCACCCTGATCTTCCCAAACTCGTTGATCATCCCGTCGAGCTTCTCGATCATCGGCTCGATCTCCGACTTGGTGATCGCCCCGTCGATCTCAATCTCCGCGATGTTCCGCGAATCGATCTGCTCGAATGTCATCATGATGCCGCTCCTTTCGTGCGCTGCTCACTCCTCCAGGATGGAGTTGATGCTCAGCTCGCCCAGGATCGTCTTCTGCACCGGGCAGGCGTTGGCGATCTCCTTGAGGCGATTGCGCTGATCCTCATCAAGATCACCCTCGAAGCTGATCGAGATATCGATCTGCTCGGGGTTGCCGCGCCCGTTGGGCCGCGAGTGCGCCAGGTCCAGACGCACGCTTTTCAGGTCCCAGCCCTTGCGCTGGGCGTACATCCGCACCGTGATCGCCTTGCACGCGCCCAGCGCCCCAAGCAGCGTCTCGTAGGGGTCCTGGGCCGTGTCGCCGCCATTGAGCGTGCCCGGCTCATCGATGTAGAACTCATGCGAACGCGCCGAGACCTGCGTGCGGTAATCCTCGGTGCCAAGCGTAACGGTGGTGATGGTGCTGTCGCTCATGGTTCATTCTAAACCCGAGCACAGCATCTGTTATTCCTGATCGCTCGGTTTGGGTCGCCAGGCCCCCACCATCATCGCGCCGGTCATCACGCCGAACACACCGATGATCGGGTTGGCCACGAGGAACCAAGAGGGCTGCTGGGCACGCATCATCGCATCGGTGTTCGAGGTTTCCGGGCCGCGGATCGCGTCCTCGCCCACAGGCTTCTCCTTTGCCAGCGCCATCCCAGCACTTACGGCCGCGAGCACCAGAACCAGCACCATCAGCGAGAGCGTCGCTCCACGGCTTCGCCTCGACACAAGCCCACACACCGCCCCGCCAACGAGCGCGGCGAAGAAGCCCACGATCACCGACACCGCCACCCAGAGCGTCGAGACATCGTACGAAGTCTCCTTGAACGCACGATCAGCACCCATGCCAAAGTACGCGGCCGTAAAGATCACGAACAAGATCACGGCCATCGCGAAGTAGCCCGCGATCACAGCAAGAATATTGCGTCCCATCCGAGACACCCCCTTCCAGAGTTGTACTCAACTATACAAGAAGTCCGCCGCTCGGGTTTCACGCGCCCTGGTGGTAGCGGACATCCGACGCCATCAGCACCGATTTCTCATATCCCGGGATCGAATCGCGATCCTCAAGCCCCTCGCCGCTGATCAGACGCACGATCAACTGCTCCACGACCTGCAAGTCCTCGGCCGGGCATCGGAAACCGGCATCGAGCAGCACCTCCGGCTTGGCATCGGGCACCTTGCGCACCAGACGGATCTTCGCCCAGTATTTGCCCACCCGCTCGATCCGAACCGCCGGGGTCCCCTCACCCCAGCGCACGAACTCGGTGATCCGGGCCTTGCCGCCCACCGGGATGCGCCCGAACCCGGCGCAGGTGATCGCGAAATACTCGGAGCCCACCGAGCCCTGGCGTGCGGTGACGCCCATCGCCGTCAGCCCCGCCACGAGCGAGACGAACAGCAGCAACGAGATCCAGAACACGCCCATCATCCAGAGCAGGGCCGCACTCTGAATCCAGAGGAAAGTCCCGATGAACAGCACCACCCACACCGGCTTTCGCCACGCCGGGCCCGGCCCGCGCTTGGCCACGCCCGCGATCTGAAGCATCGTGAGCCCGCCATAGAACTCAAGGCCGCACTCCGGGCACGCGCCGGGCGCAGGAAGACCCTCGAGCGGGTAGCCGCACGACAGACAGTGCTCGGGTCGTCCCCCGAGCGAGGGCATCGGGAGCAGTTCCTTTTTCTTTGACATATCCGCTTAGGCCGCGGCCGGGCCCTGATACTCCGCGTCGCCGAATCCAAGGATCGGGATGAAAATGAACGACAGCAGGATCATGCCCACCGCGAATCCGATCCCCTTGCCGAACGACTTTGCCAGATCGAGCAGGATGATGATCCAGAAGATCAGGTTGAGATACGGAATCAGCAGCAGAATGACCCACCAGCCCGGACGACCGGCGATCTTGCACATGATGTACGAGTTGTAGATCGGGATGATGGCCGCCCAGCCCGGCTGTCCGGCTTTGACGAACATCTTCCAGAAGCCCGCGATCACCAGCACGATGATGGCCAGGTACAGCAAAAGAACAAACAGCATCCCGATGATACCGACAGCGCCGCCCGCGCCATTGTTCTGTGCGAGAGTCGTAAGCATTCAATTTCCCCTTGGATCGATCAGTTCGATATCCCGGCGTGTCCTGCACACGCCGTATGGGCAGATCATACCAGAACCGGGGTATCCACGCCGCTCAGCGGGCCACAAACGCACGCCCACACTCCGGGCAGACCTCCAGCCCACTCGCGTCGAACCCGCACCACGCGCATCGCCCCCGACGGACGCGAACCACCCGACGCACGACCCGCACCGCCAGCGGCAGCAGCACCAGCAGCACCCAAGCGCCGCCCCCGACCAGCACCGGATTGAGCACCAACCCAAGCGGGACCAACTGTGGGCGGGGGTCCGACTCTGGGCCGTTCAGTGACGGGTCACCCCAGTTCCACCACATCTGCTTGATCTCAATCACCGGTGTCGGCCAGCCCAGGAACTGCACGCTCATGCTGAACCCGTTCTCGCCCGGGTTCCTGCTCGGCGAACGCACATCGTACTCGCGGATGCCGAACCCGCTCCACATGGTCCATGAGTCGGGCTCGTCCCACACCCTGTTGTGCGGCGTCCGCGCCGGCCACCCCTTCGCCGCCGCCTCTTGACCATCCAGATCCACGCTCCGCGCCGGAAATGTCCCCGTCCGCGAGCGGATCTTGGTGATCGCGAACGGCACATTCACCGCCGCCGCCCAAAGCACAAGTACCAACAGGATGATCAACGCTCCGCGAACCTCGCCCCGCCTCAGATATCGCTCGATCTTCATACCACCCCACCGCCGCGCACGCTCATCGCTGACATCAGATCCCGCGTGCCTGCTCGCGTTCCATCTCCATTTCACGCTCGTGGGCCTCGATCTCCCGCTGCAGCTCGGCCTCTTCAGCCGCAAGGAACCGATCCTCAATCACCGCTGCGCGTCGGTTGGTAAAGATCCTCGGGCTCGAATAGAACCAGAATGTCCAGCCGAAGTAGAACGAGATCGCCAACATCCCGATCAGGTAGACATACGCCGGGAACTGAAAGACATTGAAGTAGTTGATGGCGATATAGCCAAACAGCAGGTACGAGAACCCCTGCGCGACTTTCGATGCCCTGACCGGGTCCCGCTCACACAGCGGCATGATCGCCAGCGGCGCCAGCAGGCACAGCCCGAACACCCCGAGGACGACCACCGCCACGGGCGTGGTGAAGTTTGTAAAGAGCGTCCAGACGAGATATACAAACACGAGCGTCCAGATGATGGTGCTCGCGGTGCCACGGTTCTGATGATAAAGACGGAATCGATTGATCATGATGGCACTGTAATGAAACCCTGCCGCGACCGCAACGCGGACCAAGGCGCAAGATCCGCCATCCCATAACCCGAATTCTCAAGGTCCACCCCGGTTATACCGATCTCCAATGCTGCGATCCCTCCCGATCCGCGGTACCATGGGCCCCGTGTCCAAGGATGGACCTCGCAACGCATCGATCGTCGCCGGCGGATGCCGCACCTCACGACGATCCCGGGCTGAATATCGATGGACCGAATCAACAGCACCACCCCGCCCTCCTACCCGATCAACAAGGCCCTCAGTGCCTACGCGAAATCGCCGCGCGTCAATCGACCCGCCGGCACGCCCTACGCGTCGCAGGTGACCGGCGTTCGCCGCGCCTCACCGACCGCCCCCACCACGACCACCGCGCCGACCACCGGCACCGACAGCGTCGGGAAGATCGCGCCATCTCCCATGGTCCAGAAGGCCGGCTCGATCGGCAAGCTCGTGGGTGCCAAGGTCAACCCCATCGACCTGAGCAACGATGTCGCGCAGGTCACAGGCCCCAAGCCCACCGTCACCAGCGCTGGCACCTACACGCTCTACCCCCAGGCCGCCGACCGCGTCCAGGCCGCGACCAACATTGCGGCAAACACCTCGACCGGCCGCACGCTCGACATCCGCGGCTGAGACCGGCGCGTCGAACACACCCGCTGTGCGCTCACGCTTGATCAACACTTCACCAAACCCGAATCAAATGCTGATACACGGCTGAAAATGCGTGTCTTTACTCGTTCTCTGACCGCGGCACAGCGTCGCGTCAACCCATGAGAGAGAACAGAGAAAGGGACACCATGCTCCGCAATACACTGATCGCACTGCTCGCCGCAGGCAGCCTCACCAGCATCGCGCAGGGCGATCTGCTCATTACCGAGCTCCGCACCAAGGCACAGACCAACCCCGAAGACTACTTCGAGCTCACCAACACCGGCAACACCGCCATCGATCTCACCGGCTGGCGATTCGATGATGAGAGCGCGAGTCTCGCCGATGCGGTCGCGCTCAACGGTATCAGCTCGATCGGCGCGGGCGAAACCATCATCTTCTTCCAGCTCGACGAAACCGACCCCGCCGATCCCGCGTTCGACCCCGCTGCCGAGATCGCCTTCTTCCGCAACCAGTGGGGCGGACTCGCCGGCGTGCAGATCGGCTGGCACAACGGGGCTGGCCTGGGCAAGGGTGATGCCATCGCACTCTTTGATGCTTCAGACAACCTGAGCATCTACTTCGAGTACGGCATGACCAGCCCCGAACAGACCCACGCCGGCGACTGGGCCGCGGGCAACTGGGACGGCTCGGACATCTTCGAGAACCAGGCCGCGGTCTGGGTGCCCGGCAGCAACGGCGAGTTCGTTGTCGCCGGCGATGGTGTTTTCGGCTCGTTCCAGAACCTTGATGGCGATTGGGGTTCGCCGGGTATCGTCCCCACCCCTGCCTCGATCATACTGCTAGGCTTTGGTGGTCTGGCAACGACCCGCCGTCGTCGTTGATCGATCAACTCTTGTGCCGAACACAAGCCCCGGGGAGAACCCGGGGTTTTTCGTGCGCCACCGCGATTCTCCGCGGAAAAACACCCGGTTTCCGCTTGGAAAGCGTGCATTTGGAATAACTTACGGATCGGTTGGGTATATAATGGTGTCACTGATCCCGTATTCAGGAACCCGCTACCGATGCCCAGGCCCAAGTCATTCGATCCCGACACCGTCCTGCACAAGGCGATGGGTGTCTTCTGGGAGAAGGGCTACGACGCGGCCAGCATCTCGGACCTGACCGCCGCCATGGGGATCAACCGCTTCTCTCTCTATGACACCTTCGGCGACAAGCACTCCCTCTACATCAAGGCCCTTGAGTCCTATGAGGAATCGATCGTCACGCCCATCCTGGAGCGGATCAACGCGTTCCAGTCCATCGGCGAGATGGAAGAGCACCTCATGGGCATGATCGACTACCAGCGCGAGCACAGCGACGCGCCCTGCTGCATGATCCAGAAGGCCGCCATTTCCATGGCCCACAAGGACCAATGTACCCTCGAGCGCGTTGAGCACACCCGCCGACGCATCAACGAAGCCTTCGTCGATGTCTTCTCACGACTGATCGATGAGGGGCAGCTGCGTGACGGCATCCGACCCGATCAGGCCGCGTGGCTTGTGATGCTGGTCCACTCCGGAATCACCGGCTACGCCGGGACCGGCTTCCCCAGCGATCAGGCCAAGAAGGACGCCGTGAGCGCCCTCTTCGATTCGATCCGCGCCTGATCAAGATTCCGTTCAAAATACGCCCTCATAGCTCCCAGACGCCGATTCGTCGGGTTTTCTGACTTTTCGGTTTGATATTTCGTTTCATATCGGAACAATCGGTTGGCTTCCGGCGTTCGATCCCTACCGCTCACGCGGCAACCGGATCGAACACCACCACCAGGGGAACCAACCATGACACACGAACTCAACGGCAAGGTCGCACTCATCACCGGCGCCAGCTCAGGCATCGGCGAGGCCGCGGCCATTGCCCTGGCCAACGCCGGCGCCAGCGTCGTCCTCGGCGCCCGGCGCGAGGACAAGCTCGAGGCGCTGGCTGAGCGGATTAACGCCAGCGGCGGGCGAGCGGTTTACCGCAAGGCCGATGTCACCAAGGGCGGCGATGTGCAGGCACTGGTCAACCTGGCGGTCGCCGAGTTCGGCGGGCTCGACATCGCCTTCAACAACGCCGGGATCGAGGGAAGCGGGCTCCACACCATCGTTGATGACTCGGAAGAGAACTTCGATCAGATCTTCGACATCAATGTCAAGGGCGTCTGGAACGCGCTGCGGGCCGAGATCCCCGCGCTCCGCGCACGCGGCGGCGGCACCATCATCAACAACACCTCCGTCGTCGGACGCAAGGGCTTCGGCGGCTTCAGCGCTTACTCGGCTTCCAAGTTCGCCGTCGAGGGGCTCTCGCGCTCGGTCGCCGCCGAACTCGCCGAGAGCGGGATCCGCGTCAACACCGTCGCGCCGGGACCGATTGCCACGAGCATGGCCGAGCGGATCACCGGGGGCGACCTCGACGGCTTCGCCCAGATGGTCCCCATGAAGCGACTCGGCACGCCAGAGGAGATCGCCCAGACCGTCCTCTTCCTCGCCTCGGACGCCTCCAGCTACATCACCGGGCAGGCCATTGGCGTCGACGGCGGCATGCTCGTCTGACGCGAACGAAACAGTGATACCACGGAACATCCGTTTCCTCTTGGATCGCCCGGGTGCGTTGCCCGGGCGATCCTGTCTTTGCATAGACTGCGCACATGACCAACCCCGGAAACTCGCCCGACCCCCGCGCCGCCACCCTCGCCCGCTCGCTCGAGACCGCGCTCCCGCTCTTCACCCGCTTCCTTGCGGGCTTCGATGACAGCAACCGCACCCATCAGGCACCGGGGATTCCCAACCACTGCGCCTGGACGCTTGGACACCTCGCGCTCTACCACCACCGCACGGCCGATCGCCTGCTGGGCACCGACGAACCCCAGGCGCTCCCCGCCGACGACTTCGTCAGCGCCGATGGGCGCGGCGGATCGCCCGATCGCGTCGATACCGAACTGGTGTGCTACGGCTCCACACCAACCGACGACCCGTCGCTCTACCCGGGGTTCGATCGCCTCATGCAGATACACGATCGATCGTGGCAGCGCCTGATCGACACCGTCCGCAGCGGCGACGCCTCGATGTTCGATCGCGCCATCGCGTGGGGATCCAGCTCCTTCCCCGGCGAGCAGCTCGTCACCCGCATGATCGTGCACCTGGGCACCCACGCCGGTCAGATCTGCGACCTGCGCCGTGGACTCGGGATGCCTCGCGTGATCGGCTGAGCAGTCAGTCGAGCTCCACAATCTCCGCGCGGATCCATGCTTCGATCAGCGCCAACGCCTCGGGCGCGAAGGTCTCCTCGATCGAAGCGTACTCGCCCAGCAGCCCCGTCTTGGCGTGCTGGAACAGGTGATTCAGGCCCGCCAGCTCGATGATGGTGTAATCTGTCCGTTCGGTTTCGTTGAGCGCTTCGCGGATTGCGCCGAGGTTGATCTTCGCATCGACCTGCGTATCACGCGAACCATTCATGATCAGCGCCGGGACCTCGATCTGTCGCCAGTACTCGCGCGAATCAAAGAGCGCGAACGATTTCATCCATGAGTTGGTGAACTGTCCCATCATCTGCCTCGACGCGTTCCGCATCGCCTCGTTCGGCTCCGTGACCCCGAACTCGAACATATTCAGATCCACAATCAGGTCGAGGATCTCTTCCTCTTCGGCACCGTCGCGGATCGCATCAAAGATCGCCATGCGCCGCCGATGCGAGCCAGCGATATACGCCTCGTCCTTGCCCCCGGCCCGGTACATCACGCCCGTCTGGTCCGCGAGCAGCTGCGCCCCGGTCACACCCACGCCCGCCAGCGAGATCACAAACGCGATGTCCTCATCCTCGCACGCCACGAACGGCACATGCATGCCGCCCTCCGAGTGCCCCATCACCCCGACCCGATCCGGATCGATCAACTCGTGGGCCATCATGTACCGCGCCGCCGCCAGCCCATCGTGCGCCAGGTCCTGCGTCGTGAGCCCTTTGGCGCTCCCTGTCGAGCCGCCCACAATGCGATCGTCGAAACGGAGCACCGCGATGCCACGCGTCGTCAGGTAGTCCGCGATCACCATGAACGGCTTATGCTCAAAGAAGTTCGAGTCCCGGTCCTGCATCCCCGAGCCCGACATCAGCACCACACCAACGAACGGCCCATCGCCAAACACATCAGGATCCGGGATCGTGAGCGTCCCAGCGAGCGTGAACGAGTGCTCCGGCTCGTCCGGGTCCGCCACCGGGATCGTGACCTCCTCGACGATGTACTCGAACGGCCCCTCAGGCGTCTGCGGGCGATTCTGTTGCGCCCAGACCGGGGACGAAACGAGCATCAGGACGATCAAGATCAGCGTGCGCATGAAAAACCTCCCGTGTGTGCCAGTGTACCACGGCCCACGGGAGGTGATTGGCTTGAACCGGACTCGGATTACGGGCAACCCGCGGAGAAGAGCCCGATGAAGGACGAGACATCAAAGAAATCAAAGCTGCCATCGCCATTCAGATCCGCGTCGGGGCTCTGGGCATTGAAGGCGGCGATGAACGCGCTGACATCGAAGAAGTCCAGCACACCATCACCGGTGAAGTCCGCGATGCACGCCGCGCTGGCGAAGAACGAGATGGTGTCCGCGTCGTAGTTGGCGGTTGTGATGTCGTTCACGCCATCGTTGTTGACATCACACACGATCATGGCGAGCGGTGTCGTTCCGGTTGATCGCGAAAGCGGCGAACCGAAGCCACCCTTCGAGTCGTTGAGCAGCGACTGGATGGTGTTGTCACTCTGAGCAGTGATCAGCATGTCCAGGTCGCCGTCACCATCGATATCGTCGAGGGCGATGTCGCTGGGCCCGCTGCCAACACTGACAACAGTCGAGGCCGCGAAGTCGCCGAGCCCGTCGCCGGGGAACACGAACACGCGAGCCGTCACCAGATCGGTGATCAGCATGTCGGTGAATGAGTCGCTGTCGATATCGCCGAACGCGATGCCCTTGGGGCGTGTGCCGGCAAGATACTGGCGGCTGGCCACGATCATGCCCGACGCATCGACCTTGTACACCATGACGCCGTAGTTCGAGCTGATGGTGATATCCAGATCCCCGTCCTGATCAACATCCTCCAGGGCGACACGCTTGGGATAGCGGAGCGTGATCTGCTGCGCGTAGTTGTCGAAGTTGCCCTCGCCGTCGTTATAGAGGCGTGTGAACGAACGAGAGCTGTAGTTCGCCGTCACCAGATCCAGATCACCATCGCCGTCGAGATCTCCGGTGTCGATCCAGATCGGACCGTAGCCGGTGAGGAAGTCCTTGCTGACAAAGGTACCGTCCCCCACCGCGGTCAGGATCATCACCCGGCTCTGGTTGAGCCCTGCGTACCCGATCGTGGCTGCCAGATCGTCAATCCCATCACCATCAAAGTCGCCCGCCACAATCGCGCTGACATCAGTGTTGCCAGCGGGCGCGTGGTAGTAGACCGCCGGCATGAACCCGCCGTCGCCGTTGCCCAAGAGCACCGCGACCGCGTTGCCGAGCCCATCCGCGATCGCCAAGTCCGTCACACCGTCCTGATTGAAGTCGCCGTGCGCGATCGCACTCGGCCCGTTACCGGCTGGGAAATCACTCCGATCGAGATCCGTGATCGCCGCATGCGCAGCCCCAGCGCCGATCAGGAGTGTGCCGATGAGTGTCGAGATGCTCGTGTTGATGCCCATGATTGTCCTCTTAATGTAGTCCTGCATTCTTCAGTTCGTGATGAACCACTCGCCAACACAAAGCGGTACCGAATCATAGTCAACAAATCGGATGCCAATGTATTGAATTGACCCTGAAGTCCATCTGAACGCTCTAGAACAATGTTCTGAAGGACAAAACTGGCCACATGGCCAGTTCTGGCCGCGCAGAAAAATGCCCGGGCCAAACCCGGGCATACATGAGATTGAGACTTGATATCAGTTATACCTCTCAGGGACAGCCCGCGTTGTACTGCGCGATGTACGCCGAAACATCAAAGAAGTTGAACTCCCCATCGCCCGTGAAGTCCGCTCGCGGGTCCATCGCGTTGTACGCCGAGATGAACTCGCTCACATCAAAGAAGTTCAGGTCCCCGTCGCAGTTCAAGTCCACATCGCACAGGTTGATCTCCTGCGTCGAGACCTGCACATCGTCCATTCCGTTGAGGAAGTCGCCGTTTCCGAGCGGGGTGACCACGACCTTGCTCACGCCCTCACGCACGATGAACCCCGCGAAGCAGAGGATCGGCTGGGCATCGACAGAGACGATCAGGTTGTTGTCCGCATCGAACCCCTCGATCCGGACCCAATCGCCCTGCGCATTCACCTGCCCGAACGCATAAATCAGATCTCCCGGGTTGTCGGGGCGGATGACCCACGCAGACCCGCCAGGGCGACCGTTTCCGAAGTTCTGCATCCAACGCGCTCCCGAGGGCGCAAACGAGAACGCCTGGATGATCGGCAACGGCGCGGGCGAACCGTCCGCGTACTCCGGCGCGAACTGCGCCGCATTGCCCGGCATATCTCCCACCGCCTGACCGCCGCCAAACGATTCAAAGTTCTCCAGCAACGCCAACCCGTCCGAGTCGATGTTGAACTGGTCCCGGGTCGCCGTCAACGCACCCGAATAGGTCACGACATCGCCCAACACGAGCGATCCGGGGACGATCAACCCCCACAACAATCCGATCAGTACCTGTTGTTTACGCATGTGAAATGCTCCTTTCGAAACAACGAACAATGGATATCGATGCCAAAGGATATCCGTGCGCGGATCACCCACCAAGCGCGAACCCGCGAGGCATCACTGAAGTATGATGCAACTCATCCACCAAACTGCCCAGATTCACACGAGCCCCCCATGCCCACCACCCCATCAGCGCCCCACCTGATCCTCTTCGCCCACGATCGATGGGCCAACGCCAAGCTCTACGACGCCTGCGCCGCGCTCTCGCACGAGCAGTTCACACAAACCTTCCCCATGGGGTGCGGGTCCATCCGTAACAACCTCGTGCACAACCTCAGCGCCACCCGCGGTTGGACCAATGTCCTCAATGAAACACCCACACACGATTGGCTCGTGGAAGACGCGTACACGCTCGAGCAGATCCGGGACATGCACGACGAGATCTACGACGCCTTCGAAGCCGCCGCCCTCAAACGCCCGTTCGACACCATCATTCACCGCGAACGCAACGGGCAGTCCTACACCTTCACCGTGGGAAGCATCATCACCCATGTCACCACCCACGCGATGCACCACCGCGCCCAGTGCCTCAACATGCTCCGCCAGCTCGGATTCACCGAGCTCCCCATGTCGAGCGGGATGGAGTGGATGCTCTACGCGGAGTGAAACCACCCCGCCGCCCCACGGTACAACCCAGCGCAACACCTCCCGCGAGATCCACGATGCGCTGGTACAGCTCACACATCGACCCCGCCATTCCGCTGGACACCAAAGCCCGCTGGCGGCTGCACAAGGCCGCCTGGTCACGCTGGTACAAGGACCCAATCAACTGGGTGATCTACGCGATCGGGCTCGCGATCTCGCTGGGCATCTTCATCTTCCTCCCAGATATCATCCAGTACCTTACTGGATACGACTCCTGGCCGATCCTCGCCCTCTCCCTGCTCATCTACGCCCTGCTGCTCGTCGTGCTCTACCTCATCATGCGCGCAACCCGCTTTGCCCCATGCGTCTACGCCGAGCTCAGGGAACGCGGCTTCGATGTCTGCGTCTCCTGCGGCTACTGGCTCCGCGACCTCGACGAGGGCGTTGATCGCTGCCCGGAGTGCGGAAAAGCCCGTGTACTTCAATCCGAGCCAACCCAGCACCCCGCAAACCCGCAATAGCCACCCCACAACCGCGTTGATCGTGCATTGCACGATCGCTCGAACTCCCTATCATCGATCGATCAACATCACACCACGCGTCGACGGGCGCCAATCGGGAACCAGCAGCCATGAGCAACATCCTCACCAACCGCAGAGCATTCCTCGCCACCGGCGCCATCGCCATCCCCTCCATCGCCCTCGCCAAGGGCATCGCCATCAAGCCCGACGCCTGGGTGCACGGGCCATTCGAAGACAACATGAAGCAGGCCAACGATCACCTCAAGACCATGCGTGGCCTGATGCGCGATCTCACCCGCCCCGGCGCCCGCGACGACGCCGCCTTCCTCGCCAACCAGATCACCATCCTCATGGCCCAGTGCGTCGAGCACGCGAAGGATGTTCACATCCCCGAGGCCTCCAAGGCCAAGTACGCCGACAACCAAGAGCAGTTCACCACCGACCTGCGCATCAAGATGACGGCCACCATCGCCGCCGCCAACTCGCTCTCGCGCGCGCTGCTCATGGGCAACGATGAAGAGGCCAACAACCTCTACAACTCGCTCCGAGAAGAACGCAAGGAAGCGCACGACGAGTTCAAGGTCGACGACTAAGCGCGGCCCATGCTTGAGCACCTCACCGAGTTCATCGGGCGCACGCACCTCGTCGTGCTGCACTTTCCCATCGCGCTGCTCATCGTCGCGGCGCTGATCGAGCTGTCTCGTGCGCTCACGCCGCGTATCCAGCGCCGGGCCGCCGAGCCCTTCCGCCCCGGCATCACCGCGATTACGCTCGTCGCCATCGCCCTGCTTTCCACGGCCTACGCCGTCGTCTCCGGGCTCATCCTCGGCTTCGATGAGCCAGCCAAGGTCGACCTGCACCGCATCTTCGGCATCGCCACCGGCGTGCTGGTCCTCGCCCTGTGCGTCTCGATGCTGGCCGCCCTCCGCGCCACCTCGCGCACCCCAGCCCTCATCTACCTCGCGCTGCTGGGCATCTCCGCCGTCGTCGTCGGCTATACCGGGCACCTCGGCGGCAACCTCACCCACGGCACCGGCTTCATCACCCGCCCGCTCGCCCATATCTTCAACCGCGAGCCCGCGGCCGCCGACCCGATCCCCATCGCCACGCTCAACCCCGCAGACTTCGCCCTCTCCCAGGCCCAGCTCGATACCTACCTCGACACCATCCAGCCCATCTTCGACAACCACTGCATCGAATGCCACGGTGCAGAGAAAGCCGAGAACGATGTCCGACTCGATGCGATCGAATATGTCCTCGACCCCACCCTCGAGATCCTCGTGCACGGCGACGCGGACGCAAGCGAAATCGTGTACCTCATCGAACTGCCCACCGGCGATCCCGACATCATGCCCCCAGAAGACGATGCCGACCCCCTCAACCCCGACCAGATCGAAGCGATACGGGCGTGGGTCGAGTCGTTGGGCTCGTAATCGCATCTTTGCTACACTGCACGCATGAATGCAGAAGTAAACTACTTCAATATCCAATCGCAAGTCATGCAAGCGATCATCAACAATCGCGCAGGCTTTCCAGAGGTGCGTGAAGAAATCATCAAAGGCTACGGCAACGCGATTCCCGGTGACATCGCAGACACCATTCGATCCATTGAGTATGAATCGACATACAACGACTTACGGGAATGGCTGCGCGACCTCGTTCGCATCGACCCGCCTCCAAACGACATGCAGGCACTCTACTTTGGCCTCGCAGACTTCATTCCCAACGAGGGCTCACCCGTCGAGTATGTCCAGTTCTATCTGGACGGCTCTCCATCATTTGATCCCGACGACGGCGGAGAATGGGCGTGCGAGTGTTCATGGACCTACGGCTCAAACCTACGCTACCCCGTGTGCTCTACATATGTCAACTTTGCCAAGACCTGCAACGACCTCGGCAACCAGCTGACATTCACAATCTCTCAAGCCTTTACCGCCTGCCTCGCAATCGAACTCGCACCGGTATTTGCCGAGATCCTGAGTTTCCAGACGCACGACAGGTACCCGATCGCCGTCGGCCATGACTCGGGCGACCTGTATTTGATCGGCTATGCCACTCCGGACGGGTTCAACCACCGATGAACGACGGCGAACCAAAACGAATCAAGTCGGAACTGACAATAGTTGCGCTTATCGTGATTCCATGCATGGCGGTCTTTGTGGGTTTCTGGATCCTGCTTCGGATCTTTCCACCCTTTGCCCAGGGCATCACATCCACCGATCCCGCCGACTACCCTGCGGCGAGGGCTGAGATCCAGATCCACTTTCCCCTCGATACTCGATTCTTTCCAAACTTAATACCAGAGTCTGCTCACAATGTTGAGTTCAGTTGCATGACCGCTCGGGGCGGACAGGCATACCCATCTCTTGAGTTGCGATACACGCTCCCGAATGAAGACGCCATCCGTGAGCTTGACCGACTCCAATCACACGAGCCGACAGGAACAAGACATCTCGGCTGGTTTTTCAAAGACCCCATCGAAGAGTTGAACCCGAATGACAATCTTGTGGTCTTGGGCTATCTCAGACCACAGAAATCGCACTCTCGAAACGGTCTCCTGGCATATGTCATCCACAACCCTGAAACCGGCGAGTTCTATTACGAGTTCAACTCAGACTGATGCCCAAACTCATCCCCCAAATCAGTTCGAAGCAAGCCGCTCTCATCTTCGCGATCGTGTCCGTGCTCTTCCTCTCGTACTGCTCCTACGGCGTCTACCGCACATTCAACCCTGGTCCCGGGACAACTGACATCGCCGACTATCCCGAGATGCGCACCCGCTTCCGTGGCATCTACCCATGGGCGAATGGAATACTGCCACCACACATTCCACCGAGTGCAACCGAGATTGAGTTTGACGCGTTCCCGCACTCCATACTGCAAGGCCGCCCATCACTCGACCTCGGTTTTACGCTGAGCCCTGAGGACACTCAATCTGAGCTGGATCGACTCCTGAAACTCGGAACGCAGCCGATCCTGAACGAAGACTCTGCGCAGGTCTTTGATTTCTCGGATCATCTCGCTTCGCAGTATGGGTTCGTAACATACGACCCCCGGACCAACAGCTTCTGGTACGAACTCCACTCCGACTGACATCCTTCCCCACCCCCGCCCAATACAATCCCGGCATCATGAAGAAGATCCTCCTCATCCCCGCCGCCCTGCTGCTCGTCGGCGGCGCCGCGGTCGGCACATTCATCCTGCTCGTCAACACCGCGCTGGCCGACATCAGCTCCGACATATCCTTCGAGGATGCGCGGGCCGCGCACCAGACGAACCTCATCAAAGAGCGCACCTTCGACAGCGGCCCACTGCCCGAGCTCTCACACCCCGACCTCGTCCACACCACCTACACCGGCCCGCTGGGCGAGATGGGCGCGATCGCCTCACGCATCGATGAATCCGGCGTCAGGAAACCGGCCGTCGTCTGGGACACCGGCGGCTTCGGTGGGCTCTGGGAGGGCATCGACACCTACGGCGAGATCCGCAACGACCAGAGCATCGCCAGCTTCCTCGACAAGGGCATCGTCGTCTTCCTCCCCACCATGCGCGGCGAGCACGAGAACCCCGGCAACTTCGAGTGCTTCTACGGCGAGATCGACGACCTCGCCGCCGCGCTCGAGCATGTCGCTGCGCGCCCCGATGTCGACCCCGAGCGCATCTTCCTGATGGGCCACAGCACCGGCGGCACCGATGTGCTCCTCGCCTCGATGCGCAGCGACATCCCCGCAGGTGTCGTCTGCTTCGGCGGCGCACCCGACATGAAGTCCGTCGCATCGGACGGCTACGGCTATGGCAACGAGCCCTACAACCTCCACGACAAGAAGGAAGTCCGCCTCCGCTCGCCCATTGTCTTTACCAGCTACATCAAGGTCCCCGTGCTCTACATCGAAGGCGGCGATTCGTTCTATGTGGGCGATGCCAAGCGCATGCAGCGCATCGCCGAGGACGAGGGCATCCCCTTCCGCGCTGCGCTTGTTCCATTCCAGGACCACTTCAGCGTCCTCCGCCCCGCCAAGAACATGCTCGCCAAGCGCATCGCCGAGGGCGCGACAACACTCCCCACCGCCGACGAGGTGCTCAAGGAAATCCGCTCCTACTACGAGAGCGCGAACACTCAACTGCTAATAAACATCGAAGAGGGAGAGGCCAAGACCATCGAGCACTTCCTCAAGACCGGCGGCGACCCGAACACGACCGACGACGAGGGCACCCCCCTGCTAGCACTGGCCGCGCGGTTCAACGACGACCCGCGGGTCATCACCGCTCTCGCAAACGCCGGCGCGAATATGGCGTGGACCAGCGACATCGGCGGCACGCCGCTGATCTATGCCAGCATTCAGAACGCCAACGCCATCCCCGCACTGCTCGAAGCCGGCGCGGACATCAACGCACCCGACCACAACGGCTCAACCCCGCTCATGTACGCGCTGGCGAACCAAACCAATCCTGTCCTCATCCAGAGCATGATCGACGCCGGCGCCGAGATCAACACGCGCGATATCGACGGCTACACCCCGCTCCACTACGCCGCGTCCAACACCAACAACCCGCAGCTCATCACCATCCTCATCGAGAACGGTGCGGACCTGCACGCACGCAACGGGCGAGACCAGACACCGCTCATGTCGGCCGCGGAGTTCAACCCCTACAACCAAACCATCCAAGCCCTCATCAGCGCCGGTGCCGACATCAACACCCAAACGGAGCTGGGCATCACCGCCCTGATGTACGCGAGCTTCTACAACACCAACCCGCGCGTCATCGATGCCCTGCTCGATGCCGGTGCCAACGCAACGCTCGAAGACGAGGACGGCAACACCGCACCCGAGCTCGCCAGATCCAACGGCGCGCTCACCGACACGCCCACGCTCACACGCCTGATCGAAGCGGGCAACTGACCCCCGTCGCACTTATCCCCAATCGCATGCCGCGTTTTCACCCCGCGAAAGACCTTGCTGGTTTCTTTCGGCTGGGATTCCAGAGCCTCACTCTGTACCCTACCTCCTACGCAGCGCGTCGCTGCGTTGGGAGAACGCCATGCAGAACACGCCCGTCATCAATCGACTCGATCGAACCCGCGTGCTCGAATCATTCGCGGACGCGACCCACCCACGCATGCGCCGCGTCTCACGCTCGCTCGCGTGCGGCGACACACCCGCCCACATCGGGCGCCTCCTCCTGCGCATGCAGCAGGCACAGCCCATCAACCCAACGCTCGTCCCCTGCGACATGGTCACGATGAACTCCATCGTGCGCCTCATCGACCTCGACACACTCCAGCTCCACCGCGTCGCGCTCGTCTACGACGCCGAGTGCGCGCACGACACCCCCGCCGGTGTCGAGCCCGTCGAGATCCAGGAGGAACTCGGCAGCGAGCTCCTTGCACGCTGTGTCGGCGACACCATCATCATCGCGCAGCGATCGCACACGACGCGCCTCCGCATCGACGCCATCGAATACCAGCCCGAACACGCAGGCGACTACGACCGCTGATCCGCTCAGACGCCCGGCTTCATGCCCGTCAGGTACGACGCGATCACCGAGATAATCAGAAACGCGACCACCGCCAGCAGCAGGATCAGGCAGCCCTTGAGCGATTCGTACTTGGGCTCTTCGACATCATGACGCGCCGCGGGCTTCTGCCCGGCGCGGGGTTGAGGCTTGTTCATTCAAAGACTCACTCGTGCAGCTCGCCGCGCAATCGCGGCGATCGTGATTAACACTCACGCCCACACCAACCGGCACGGGCACGCAATCTCAACAATGCACGATCAAACAGGCGGCCCACGCGACCAGAGCACATGCCGCAGCGATGCGCTCGCCTCAATACAGCGATCCAACGCGGCAGACGCACGACCCGGCGCACCAGTCGCCAGACCATCAACCCAGACAAAGCTGTCCGAATCATCGTCCCCGCTGGACCCCTCCCGCTGCTCAAGCCCGCTGATGGCCGCCGTATCGCTGCCAACCAGCACCGGCTCCGGCGAACCCGGCACCGATCGCCCATCAGCACCCAGCAGCGATCCACGAGCGTGCGGCTCAGCAAACGCGCCGAGCACCCACGCCATGATCGCACCGACCAGGATGAACAATCGCTGAGGAATCACAGACCCAACTCTACGCGACCCCATACCCCCGGGTTCTCCGCTACAATCACCCAACTGCACGGGGCGCGGCCACAGCCGCTGAGAAGCACCCGTTGAACCTGATCCGGCTCGCACCGGCGGAGGGAATGCAGCCAGCCGATCCGTTCACCGGCCCGGCTGCCCGCTCCCGGTGCGTTCACCTAGACACTCGGAGCGACGCATGCCAAACCAGACCACCTACCCCAAGACCACCCCCGACCACCTCGCCATCACCGCACCCGCAGGCAAGGCCGTCGCGCTCACGACCAAATACAAAACCGCCGACGACATGCGCAACAGCTTCCGCACCGTCCAGGGCGGACCCGCCACACCCGACGGCCGCTACGCCCTCCCCGTCCACGGCGCCTACAACCCCGGCTCCGACCCCGAAGTCCCAACCCCCGGCTCCTTCGCCCACAAGCCCGACATCGGCGGGCCCTACATGTTCTCATCGCCCGACACCCCGGGCATGCCCAAGCCCTCCGACAAAACCGCCTGGGACTTCCTCCCCGACGACTGGACCGTCGAGGTCATGGACAGCCCAGACCATGCCCCCGCCGCCTCCTCACCCTGCGGCTACGAGGCCCACATCTTCACCGACGCCAAGGGTGTGACGCGTCGCGTCACCACGCCCCCCGGCTTCACCCCCATCACCCAGCTCGAATCCGCACGCCTTGGCATCATCACCCCCGAGATGCACCGCGTCGCCGAGCGTGAACCACACCTCACCGCACAACAAGTCCGAGACGAGATCGCCGCCGGCCGCCTGATCATCCCCGCCAACCGCGCCCACCTCGCCAAGAACCTCGACCCCATGGCCATCGGCCGCGCAAGCAAAACCAAGGTCAACGCCAACATGGGCGCCTCACCCGTCGCCTCGGGCACCGACCTGGAAGTCGAAAAACTCCAATGGGCCGAGCGCTGGGGCGCCGACACCGTCATGGACCTCTCCACCGGCGGCGACCTCGACGCCACCCGCGCCGCCATCCTCGACAACGCCACCGTCCCCATCGGCACCGTCCCCATCTACTCCATGATCATCGGCAAGAAGATCGAGGACCTCGACGAAACCCTCATCATGGACACCCTCCGCCACCAAGCGCGCCAGGGCGTCGACTACTTCACCATCCACGCCGGCGTCCGCATGTCGCACCTCAAGTACGTCAAAAAGCGCGCCATCGGCATCGTCTCACGCGGCGGCTCCCTCCTGGCCAAGTGGATGCTCGTGCACAACAAAGACAACATCATGTACACCATGTGGGACGACATCTGCGACCTCATGCGCGAGCACGACGTCTCCTTCTCCATCGGCGACGGGCTCCGACCCGGCGGCCTCGCCGACGCCACCGACCTCGCCCAGCTCGGCGAACTCCAGGTCATCGGCGAACTCACCGAACGCGCCTGGCGACGCGGCGTCCAGGTCATGGTCGAAGGCCCCGGCCATGTCCCCTTCGATCAGATCGAGTACAACGCCAAGCTCCAACGCACCATCTGCCACGGCGCCCCCTTCTATGTGCTCGGCCCGCTCGTCACCGATGTCTTCCCCGGCTACGACCACATCACCTCATGCATCGGCGCCACCTCCATCGCCTACCACGGCGCATCCATGCTCTGCTACGTCACCCCCAAGGAACACCTCGGCCTGCCCAAGAAGGGCGATGTGAAGGAAGGCTGCATCGCCTACAAGATCGCCGCCCACGCCGCCGACGTCGCCCTCGGCATCCCCGGCACCCGCGACTGGGACGACGAGCTCACCAAGGCCCGCGCCGCACTCAACTGGAACAAGCACTTCGAGCTCGCCTTCGACGAGGACACCGCCCGCGCCTACCACGACGAGGACCTCGATGTCGACACCGACTTCTGCGCCATGTGCGGCCACGACTGGTGCTCCGTCCGCATCTCCAAGGAGATCCAGGAGTTCGCCTCCGGCAAAGCCGAGGGCTTCGAACGCGGCGCCCCCATCAAGTCCGACGCCCTCACCGAAGGACAACGCCAGATCCTCGAAACCCGCGGCTACCTCAGCCCCGAAGAGATCCACAAGCTCGCCTCCAAAACCAAGAAGGTCGTCGGAGCAGACCAAGGCACAAAGGCCGCTTGCCACAGCGATTATGTCGATCCCGAAGAGGCGAAGAAGGTGCAGGGGGAGGTGTTTGTGACGCTCAATACCGCCCCGGCGCATGGCATTGCAAGCGATGATAGGTTGATTTAATTTTGACTTAATATCTCACATTCTTTGCATAGCTTTTTAAATGACCGAGACTGCTCGCGCGCATCGGTAACTGAGTACCTCGAACACAATCCAGGAAAATCCACAGTCTCACTGTAGTTGGATTTGTAGTACCTTTTCAACCAGCCTTTACCCTTTGTGTCTGGATCAAAATCATTTTGCAAATCCTGATACTCTTCGTTCAGTAGCTCTTCAAAACCACTGCGACCCGCAATGAGCCAAGACTCTACTTCAATTTTTGGAAGCGCGAATGTCTTCAGTTGATCCGTAGCCACATTATCAACCCAAGGTTGCGACTCCGCGACCAACTCCACCGGACAAGCATCATCTGCATCAAACATGATCAAAATAAGCCCGACATGCTCAGACTGCCTAGCCCTGAGACCTGCAAACTCTACCGCGCGCACAAGCTCGTCCTCTTTGCGGAGTTTACCTTTTGGTCTACGGATAGGGCGCTCCACTTCTAAGTAACCTCCAAGCTGGAGTTCATACCACAGCCGCTGAAGCAACACTCTAACGCCTTCGAATTCGCCATGGCCTTCAACTATTGGAATTATTATATGGCTCACTATCGCCATCCCTTATTCAAACAAGCTCAACTGATTTTGCATCTCAACCGACTTCTCGTCCAATATCAACTGATCCATTCTGTGTAAATCACCGGCACTATACAAATGAGTCCGTATGGCTTCTAAAGTAGCCCCGTCAGGCCTGCCAAGCCGAGTTTCATTCTCACGAGATACGGCCAATACTAATGCCTTCGGGTCTAATCCCGCCACATCTAGAATATCAGGACTGTGCGACGTTACAATAACTTGAGTTGTAGCATTAGCCTCTCTAATCGCATCAACTAATGCATTGGCGGCTGCGGGATGCAGAGCGGTCTCCGGCTCTTCAATACCAACTAGCCTAACAGCAGAAGCATGCCCAACCAACTGACTTACTGCAACCAATACACCAGTTGCTCGTAGCGTGCCATCCGACATGTTTGCTGCATAAAATCTCCACGGATGCTCTGCGCCTACAACTTTTTGCCGAAACTGTATAGTCTCTCTTGGGCCTAAGCTAACTCTCTCAAGCCCCTCGACTCCAGGCGTGATCTTCCCTAAGTACTGCCCAATTCTTGCAACAGCCTCAGGATTATCTTGCTGCAAACGACCAACCACACTGGCTATGTTGGACCCATCCCGCATTAGGATATTGCCAGCATCGGGACTCTGCAACTCAAGCATCGCTTGAGGATTGAGATTGTAAAAACCTACCGATCGAAGTGCATCATATACTTCGCGAAACTCTCTGAGTCCTGAAGCCGCAACTAGATAAAGCCTGTCTGCTTGGGCCTCAGGATATTCCGACAGGGACATCTTAGTTACTTGGCCGCTTTCTACTTGATATAGATCTGTCAGATCAAAATTGGGCCGCAGAATTTCCAGCCGCTCTTTTTTTACTACAAATGCGCCGCCAGATTTTGCCCCAACCTCAAAGCTATACTTTGCGAATTTTTCCTTTGTGATATGAACAAAGATTCCGATAGAGAAGTTTCGCGGATGCCCAGTGCTCCTCCGGCGTACTAAATCGATGCCGCCTCTCCACTTGATCGCGTGGTCTAATGATGTGTCTAAGCTGTCTGAAATAAACCGTAATGCATCGAGAAAATTGCTTTTTCCTGCCCCATTCCTACCAACTAGTACAGTGAATGGCTCAAGCTCAAGCGCGCAATGGCCAATGCTCTTGTAGTTTTTTATGTACACACTTTTGATAAAGGGTATAGGTGCATTTTCCATTTCTTGCTCCTGATTCTTCCGCCTCGCACAATCGTACAGCATCCCCATATCCACTTTAGCAGCACTTCCGGCCAACTGCCGCAATGGCGATCTCTCTTCGGAATGAACTCTGCAATCCAATTTACCTATTCCTCATTCAACTCGCCGGGTGCCTTTGCTCACGCGCAGCTTGAGCAGGTTCTTCCTCCCCCCTTTTGATCCCTTCGCTTTTCTTCGCGTTCAAAAACCACCCCACAGTGACACCCTTCGTGCGCTGTTTCGCTGCGATGCGCCCCACCACCCTTGACGCTCCACGCCGATCATTTACAATTCCCCCATCACCCCCAAGTGACCAACCACACACGCCCGTGCCCCCGCCGCAAACCCATCGCGCCATCCGCGAAGGGAGCCGACCATGCACGCGCCGACACAACCCAAGCCCCGATCCATAGCCAGCCATAATCGATGGGCACAGCGAGCGATAAAAGCCTATTCTGACCCAATAGCCCAGTTTTCTGTATTTTTCATCTCAAATTTGATACGATTCACTGGAATAATCGTACCAAATATGCGATTATTTCTATGTGCCTGTGACCACCAACCAACCCGAAATCCTCACCACCCTGCGCGCCCGCAGGCGTGAGCTGGGCATGACCTTCGAGATCCTCGCCGATCGAAGCGGCGTCTCCGTCTCCACCCTCAAGCGGATGCTCGCCTCCACCGCCTCCGATGCCTCGATGTCCGACACCCTGGCCGTCGCCCAGGCGCTCGGCGTCACCCTGTCTGCGCGCATGCCCAGCGCCGAGGAGTTCCGCGAAGAACAGGCCCACGCCAAGGCCCGCAAGCTGGTGCGGATGGTGCAGGGCACGAGCGCCCTCGAAAGCCAGGGCGTTGATGATGATCACATCCGCCGCATGATCGAACGAACCGTCCGCGACCTGCTCAACGGCCCGCGCCGCAAACTCTGGGCCTCCTGATGCCGTTCGATCCGCCGCTGCACGGGCAGACGCCCATCGATGACATCTCGGGGTTGCTCGATCGGAGCATCACCACCACCAGCGAGCTCAACGCCGCCGAAGCGGAGAACATCCGCAAGGCGGTGCTGCGCTATCTCGCCGCCAAACCCACCAGCAAGCAAGCCCCATTCGACCTGAGCTGGAGCAAACAACTCCACGCGCAGATGCTCGCCGATGTCTGGGCATGGGCCGGGCGCGTGCGAACCACCGAACTCAACATGGGCAGCGCGCCCCACGCCATCGAGACCGATCTGCACAACCTGCTCGAAGACCTCCATGAGTGGCATGAAACCGACATGCCCGTCCTTGAGCAGGCCGTGCGACTGCATCACCGCGCTGTCGTGATTCACCCATTCATCAACGGCAACGGTCGCTGGTCCCGCATGCTCGCCAACATCTGGCTCAAACAACATGACGCCCCCGTCGTCCTCTGGCCGGAAACCACAATCGGCACCGAGAGCACCATCCGATCCCAATACATCCAAGCCCTGCAAGCCGCCGATCAGGGTGACATGTCCCCGCTGATCGAGCTTCACGCACAGCATCAAGATCCAGGCTAACTCCCGACTGTCTTCCATTCTCCCCCGCCTGTGCAATCTCAACACCCCAATCCCTCCCCAATCTCCGCCTCCACCGCCCCAATCCCATCGAACCCACCCCTGCCGCAACCCGTACCAATCCATAGCGGTACCACCGATAGCTCGATTCTCGAGGGGGTCCACGACATGAACAGCAAGGCCGCAGCAGGCATCTTTACCGTCGCGATGGGCGCGGGCATCCTCGGCGCCGCGATCTACATCAACCGCGGCGACACCCCCGCCCCCAGCACACCCACCGACCCCCAGCCCGAGCGCGAGCAGGTCCGAAGCGAGCTCTTCGCCCTGCCCACCACGCCAAGCCCCGCCAAGGTCTTCTTCGAGTCGGCCGGCGGCACCCCCATCCCCGCCAGCTCACGCAACGATGTGCGTGGCATGATCGGCATGATGGCCTCGCTCATCGACCGCATGCACGAGTTCGATGTCAACGGCGACGGCATGCTCGACGACCTCGAAAAACTCGCTATGGGCATGAAGCTCCGCAAGGAGTTCCTGGCCGAGCACGATCTCGACGGCGACGGCGACATGTCCCGCGACGAGTGGGGTGCCTTCCAGCAGGCCATGTTCGAGAAGTCCGCCACGGGGCAGGCGATGATGGCCCAGTTCGATCTCGACGGCGACGGCGTCCTCAACGAGGAAGAGCAGGCCGCCTTCGACGAGCACATGCGCCAGCAGGACGAGCAGCGCCGCGCCGAGGACCGCGCCCGCATGGACATCGACAACGACGGCGAGATCAGCGACGACGAACGCCGCAACGCCCGCCGCAAGGAACGCGAGTTCTGGCAGAATCAGATGCGCACCGCCGAGAGCAGCTTCGACTACGACGGCGACGGCGAGCTCAACATCCAGGAAACCAACGACGCCTGGGAGGCCTGGGTCGAGTACCAGGAAGTCGACGACTTCATCACCCGCTACGACCGCGACGGCGACCGCAGCATGGGCCCCGCCGACTACGACGCCTTCCTCACCGCCTACGACCGCGGCGACATGCGCGCCGATGTCAACAACGACGGCAAAGTCAGCGTCTCCGACATCAACGCCTTCCGCGATCTCGTCCTACGTTCACGCAATCTGAACTGAGTACACTTGTGCATGCACGCGTATTGCAACGAATCGTTCGACAAAGGCAAATGGCACTGGGGTGGGAACTACCCCGAAGGCCTCCCGGAAGAAAACGGCTCGACCCACATCGCCATGTTTTTCGGCTGGGCCGTCGACAACGAACTTGTGGCCGAGAAGTTTGCCGGTGAGACAATCATCACCAAGTTCCGCAAGCGTGAAGCATCACTCTACGAACTGATCGCGTGGTTCGATGAAGTTCTCGTGGGCGACATGCTGACGCAACTCGGGGCGGCATTCGCTCACGACTATTACGCCGGCGAAGGGCGAAAGACATTCTTCAACGACTACGAGAAGACCGTCGGCAAGCGCGTCCCCACGCTATACCATGTCGAGCCCAGCTTCGACAACTACGCGATCGTGTCCAAAGTAATCGACCGTCGTTTCAAGAAGTGGCTCAAGAAGAACAGCTGAGCAACGCAGCAACGCGTTTATAGATACATCTTCTTGTTGTACACCCACCACTCGAACATCAGGATGGCCAGCGCCCCCATGAGCAGCCACGGCCACCAGTCCATGATGCGCTTTCGCTGCGTGCTCGACTCGGTGCTCACCACGGTGTTCGCCAGTGAGACGGTCGAGGCCGTCGAGACATCGCTCTCGGCGGGGTTGAGCAGGTTGGCGGCGAAGACACGCTGCACATCGTTCTCGCGGACGATGTCGTTGGGCCCCGGTGTGCCCTGCCAGCGGAGGGTGTAGAGCCCGGTCTGCTCGATGGGGCCGTACACGATGCGTCCGTCGGCGCTGGGGATGATCTCGGGCGAGCGCGAGCCGTCGGGCAGCTGCACCCGTACGCCCGTCGCGTCACTGGGCAGGCGATCCGCGAGCACCGAGCCGGGCTGGATCAACCGGGCGCTCTCGTCCACCGTAACCACCGAGCCGGTGCCCAGATAATCCACGGCCGACGCGAGGAAGACGACGAAGCTGACATCGAACGGCCAGTTCGTGCGGGCGATATCGAATGGCACGACGATCGCGCGGACATCGGTGTCCGAGGTCTCGAAGATGGCCGGCCCCTGCGCGGTCTCGGCGAGGGAGACCACGCCGGAGCCCTTGGGGATCTCGATCTTCGGCGTCTCGGCCATGAGCAGCGCGTCGAGGGTGAGGTCGCGCAGGACGGGGTGGGTGCGCCGCCAGTCGATGATCGCGCCCCCGGGCCCGACGCCGTTGTCAGCCACGCCCATCGGGCCGGTGAGGACCTTGCCGAGGATGAGGTAGCGCCCCGGTTCGAGGCGGACGCCCTGCTCGTTGGCGCGGGGAAGATAGCTGTCGAGGACGACGACATCGAAGACGGCCATGTCGCCCCTGTCACGCTTGGCCTCGTACTCGCTCGGGCTCATGATCTCGAACTTGGAGAGCGGGAAGCCGGAGATGGCGGACTGAACGAAGAGGTTGCCAGAGGACACCAACGCGACGGCGGCCTGCTTGGCGGGCGGGACGATAAGAGCGCCCTCGTTGTCGGTGAGGAGCACATCGGCCTCGGGGTTCTCGTTGCCGTTGGTGTCGAGGCGAACGCGGGCGAGGACGGCGTTGGGCTCGACGAGTTCGAATACGACGCCTCCCGTCGCGGTGGTCTTCTGCCCGGTGGTGTCGTCGATGGTGGCGGCGGGCAGGTCGATCTGGCGGACGGAGCGGGTGATGCCGTCGATGATGAGCTCGGCGTCGACGGAGCGTTCGATGGTGTCGGTGGATTGCACGCCGACGAAGATGGAGAGCTTGGTGGGGTCGTCGTAGTCGCGTTCGGAGCGGAGCGCGACGAGCCCGATGTTGTTGGAGGTTGGCGTGCCCATCGCGTGGTACTCGAAGGCGAACTGCCCTTCGACCTGGTCGGCGCGGACAGATTGGATGTCGGGGATGCGCCCGTCGGAGTAGAGGTGGAAGAAGTAGGGATCGCCGCCTTTGAGTTCTTCGAGTTCGATGGTGTTGAGGACCTCGCCGGCTTCGTTGGCGTCGGTGACGACGCGGTTGGGGCGCTGCGCCTGGGCGAGGCGGTAGGCCTCCTCGATGGAGGAGGGTGCGTCGGTCTGCTCGATCGAGTTGATGGCGTTGATGAGCGCGGCTTGGTCGGAGGTGAACTGTTCAATGATCTCGGCGCTGGCGTCGAAGGCGATGATCATCGCTTCGTCGGCTTTTTGGCCTTGTGCGAAGACGGAGGGCTCGCGCATCGATTCGATGAGGGTGATTGCTTCTTCTTTGGCGCGCTCGAGTCGTGACTTGGAGCCGAGGGTTTCGGTGCCGTCGACGGCGGCCATCGAGGCGGAGCGGTCGATCAGGATGAGGTACTTCTTGCCCTGCTCGGTTGTGGTGGCGCTGCGGGGTTGGGCGAGTGCGAGGATGATGAGCCCGAGGACGATGAGTTGGAGGAAGAGGAGGAGGTTTTTGCGAAGGCGCTGGAAGGGGGCGTTGGCCTGCAGGTCTTGGATGGTCTTCTTCCAGAGGAGGGTGGAGGAGACCTCACGCGGGATGCGGCGGAGCTTGAGGAAGTAGAGGATGATGAGCGTAGGGATCGCGATGGCGGCGACAATCCCGGCGAGCATGGGGGCGGCGAAGGTCATGGGGTGGCTCCTCTCAGGAAGAACCAGTTGTACACATACACTGCAAGTGATGTGAGGTATGAAAGAATGCAGATACCGATGCATGCTTTGGGAACATACGCACCTCGGAATGGGCGGCCGCTTTGATGTTCTTTCATATCAGCGACAACCTCCGAGGCTAGGAATACTCCCGCACAGCAAATGAAGGCACCGCCCAAAATACCAAGCACGAAGTCGAACCCGTCATCCGCCTGGATCTGATCAAGCGTGCCGGCCACCCAATGACGGATAGCTTGGAATGCAAACCAGCCGTTGTAAATCGTGAACAGAATGCAGAGTCCGGCCTTTGGAATGAACGGCAGAACAGCAAAGCCGGGCGCGGAAGCTGGATTTCGATGATTGCTTGTCATCGCAGTTGTCCCTGCTTTCGATGGATGGTACTTGTTTCGCTGGCCGTGATCGCTTGTGCAGGGGAGGTTTCCCCTGCAACCCCTCTTGGGGAGGGGAGGGGGTTGTTGATTTTGGGGTGCCACGGGTTGCTCCGTCGGAGACGGACAACCCGTGCCCTCCGCACAACCTGGGCATTTGAATGATCGGACGCCGATGGACTACCCGGCTCACGGGTTGCCCTACGGGTCAACCCGTGGCACCCGGAGGGGGAGGAGACCCCATCCGTTCCGCCGGAGGCGGACCACCTGATCGTTGGGCGGGGAAGGCACGAAGAAAGATCCCCCTCCGTCACGGCCTGCGGCCGTGCCACCTCCCCCGCAGGCGCGGGGGAGGCGAGTGGGATGGGCATGGGGTCGGCGAAGGTCATTGGGTGACTCCTTCGCTCATTGTGACTTCAACTTGCTTCTGTATCTCACCCTCTATGGGCTCCTTGATCACCAGTGATGAAGGGTACAGTGCGAAGCCGTCTTGTGACCTTGAGATGCCGTACTCTTTATTGAGGATGAGATCGGTACCTTCATCTACGACAACAATGTGCACAGATTGAGGCGCTGTCGGGTTTGAAAGCTCGCCCTCAAACAAGATGCACTCTGTCGTCTCACCGGCGGACACGACTGAGCCGACTGTCTTTCCATCAGAAACGAAAAATGCCACTCTCATCGTTTGATGTGTCGTGTTCTCAACATTCACTCGAACGATCGTGGAAGGCACAGATAACGCTGGCCGGACTGAGATCGCCAACACAATCAGGATGATCCAGACAATGCTCGTCGAGATGATGGTGCCGGCCGTTTTACTCACCGCAGCAGCCCTCGCTTTCGCATGTAGTCGAGGAGGAGGGTGTCGATGGGGGTGTCGGTTTGGATGGTGAGGGCGGAGATCTCTCGGCGGGCGCAGAAGTTTCGGAGGTCCTCGCAGTAGGCGGCGAGGTTCTCTTTGTACTTCTTGAGCAGGGGCGCGGAGATGGTGACCTCGGCCATGTCGTTGTCTTCGATGTCGCGGAGTTGGAGGTCGCCGGCGATGTCGGGGTTTACTTCCTGCGGCGACAGGGTCTGGATGGCAAAGACATCGTACCCGCGACCGACCAAGAGTCGGAGCCCTGTTTCGTAGCCTTCTTTCATGAAGAAGTCGGAGAGGACGATCATGACGCCCTTTCCTCGGCGGGTCATGGCGATGCGTTTGCAGGCCTGTGCGAAGTCGGTGCCGGACTCGGGGGCGATTGAGCAGAGGAAGCGGGCAAGGTCGTGTGTTCGGCGGCGGCCTCTGAGGTCGCGGATGTTACCTGCGATTGATTTTTCACCGCCGGGGATGACGAGCTCGTCGCGGAGCCCCACGGCGGTGACGGCGACGCGATTCAGATTAATGAGCCCGATGTACCCGAGGGCCATGGCGACTTGTTGCATGTAGTAGAACTTGTTGGGTGTGCCGCAGTCGGTGGAGGCGGAGGCATCGATGACGATGTGGAGGGAGAGGTCTTCCTCTTCCATGAAGAGTTTCATGAAGAATCGGTCGAGGCGGCCGTAGATGTTCCAGTCGATGTGTCGGAGGTCGTCGCCGATGGCGTAGGGGCGGTGGTCGGCGAACTCGACGGACTCGCCTCGTTTCTTTGAGCGGCGTTCGCCCTTGAGCTTGCCGGCGAAGATCTTGCGCGAGGTGACATCGAGCTGGGAGACCTTGGCGATGAGGTCCGAGGAGAGGAGCTCGTCGATGGTGGCGGGGCGGGTTGGGTTTTCGGATCTGAGCATGTGGTGTTTCTTTTTTGGTACGCAGAGGGGGCAGAGGGCGCTGAGGACGCAGAGAAGAGGAAGTCAGGGGTGGAGACTTGATGCGCGGGAGTTGATTCTGCGATGGAGGCCTTTCTGGATGGTTGGAGCGTTGAAGTTGATCAGTAATCCGAGTGGCTTGTCTGTGAGGAGGAGATAGGAGACGAGTTGGGCGAGGTGTGCGTCTTCGACGGCGCGGGTTGACTTGAGTTCGAGGATGATCTGGTCGGCGACGATCAGATCGATGCGCTGGATGGGGAGTGGTTTGCCCTTGTACTCGCCTTGGAAGGAGACTTGTTGTTGGTATGGGATGTCTGCGAGGTCGAGTTCGTGGCAGAGGGCGGCTTCGTAGACGGATTCGAGGAGGCCGGGCCCGAGCTGCTTGTGCACCTCGATCGCGCAGCCGATGATTTCGTGGCTGAGCTGATTGATGTGTTGTGGCAATTCCTGTTTCGACATTCGGCTCTTACCTCAATACTTCCTCTTCTTTGCGTCCTCGGCGCCCTCTGCTGCCTTTGCGTACAGGTCTTATCCCGCCTCCACCATCGCGGTTGGTTGGGTGGGGGTGAGTTTGAGGATTTCGGCGACGAGGTCGTCGGCGTTGACGCGATCAGCCTCGGCTTCGAAGTTCAAGAGGACGCGGTGGCGGAGGCAGGAGAGGGCGACGTCTTTGATGTCTTCGTAGGAGACATGGAAGCGGCCGTCGACGAGGGCGCGGACTTTTCCGGCCAGGATCAGCGCCTGAGCGCCGCGGGGGGAGACGCCGCAGCGGACGTAGCGGTTGGTTGGGCCGTTGGGTCCTCCCGCGGCGGTGTCGGTTTCGGGGTGGGTCGCGAGGACGAGGCGGGCCGCGTACTGCTTGACATGGGGGGCGACGACGACGGAGCGGACGAGGTTCTGCATCTCGAGGATGCGTGGGCCGTCGACGATGGCGGAGGCTTTGGGGTTTTCCGCGCCGGTGGTGCGGTCGATGATTTCCATCAGGTCTGTGAGCCCGGCGTACCCGACATCGATCTTGAGGAGGAACCGGTCGAGCTGGGCTTCGGGGAGGGGGTAGGTGCCTTCCTGCTCGATGGGGTTCTGGGTGGCGAGGACGAGGAAGGGCTCGTCGAGTTTGTAGGTTTGCCCCGCGACGGTGACGGAGTGTTCCTGCATGGCTTCGAGGAGCGCGGATTGGGTCTTTGGTGTGGCGCGGTTGATTTCATCGGCGAGGAGGACCTGGGCGAAGATGGGGCCCTTCTGGAACTCGAAGGAGCGTCGCCCGGTCTCGGCGTCTTCACTCACGATGTTGGTGCCGATGACGTCGGCGGGCATCAGGTCGGGGGTGAACTGGATGCGGTTGAAGGGCAGATGGAGGGTCGTGGCGAGTGTGCGGACGAGGAGGGTTTTGCCGAGACCCGGTACGCCTTCGAGGAGGACATTGCCGCCGGCGAAGAGGGCGACGAGGACGGCGTCGACGACGGGCTGCTGGCCGACCATGACCTTGCCGATCTCTGCGCGGAGTTCGGAGAAGGTCTTTCGGAAGGCCTCGCACTGTGCTTTGACCTCGGCGGGTGTCTCGAAGTGGTCCTGGTTGGCGGCCATGGTGGGCTCCTATGGATAATGGAACGCTTGCGCGTGGTTTCAGTCGTTTTCGTTGTTGTTCATGTCGTCGCGGGCGCGCTTCTTTGCGGCTCGCAGCGCGGACAGTGAGTCGATTGGCTCGTCCTTGGGCTTCTCGACGGTCTTCTTGGGTTTGCCGATGGTCGGCTTGTCGGATTCCTCTTCGCCGCTGAGCGCGACGGGTTCGGAGGACTTGGCGCGTTCGGGCGAGGCCTCGAACTTGCGGGAGGACTGCTGCTTGCGGTCGTCGCCGGTTCGGGACTGGGCGCGGGAGCGGGCCATGCGCATGGCCTCTGTGGAGGCCTCGCTCTTGGCGGTTTCCTTGGTCGCGCCGCGGCGCACGAACGCGGCGATCATGGCAGGGTCAATTCTCACGCGCCGGACGGCGACATCGAGCAGGAAGATGCCGATGCCGATAATGGCGAAGAGGAGCCACGCGGGCGTGAGGGCGACGGGCATGTCGAGGCCGGTGCGTGACCAGAGGTCGGCGAGTGTTGGGTCTGCGGGGAGCTCGCGCCCGCCGGTGATGGAGGCGACCTGCTTGAGGAGGGGGAGGTTGGTTTCGAGTGCCTTGAACTCGTCGGCGAATGGGCGTGTGACGGCGGCCTGGGCGCTGCCCTCGATCAGGTTGCCGTCGCTGCCGGGTGCGCGGTACTGGAGGTTGACGACATAGGCGCCCGCGTCGGCGGAGTTGAACTCGCCCTCGTAGCGTCCCGGGCCGACCTGCTGGACCTCGACATTGATGCCCTCGCCGTCGGGCGTGGCGGTGCGGGCGCGGAAGTCGGCAAAGTTGAGTCGTTCGCCGTCGGGGTCGAAGGCCTCGATGATGACGCGGGTTTTTTCGCCGATGTTCTCGGTGGAGACGCGGAGGGTGGCGTCGCCGGAGGGGCGCATGGTCCAGCGGATGTGCTGTTCCCAGAACTGGGAGAAGCCGGGCCAGGCGACCCACGCGGAGGCCCATCGTGTCGATGCGTCGGAGGTGAAGGTGACGACGCGTCCGAGGCCGTACTGCCACTGGGCGGCGATGGGGTCTTCTTCCTTGCCGCGCAGGGTGACGAGTGAGAGTCCTTCGCGTTCTGCGGCGACGACATAGCCCTCGATGGGCGGGACGGCGGATATGCCGCGCATGGTTTCGGCGGGGACGCCGGTGCGTGCGGGTGCGAATGCTTCGCCCTCCCAGATGAGTGCGCGCCGGATGGTCTGGGCTTCCTTGATGAAGATCTGGGGGAGGGTGGCCAGCGCGTTGTTGCCGACGGCGTAGTAGGTGCCGCCGGTCATGCGGGCCATGGTGCGCAGTGTGTTGGTATCGGTTGGTGAGTGCGGGTTGACGCCGACGGCGGAGATGGTGATGCCAGACTGCTGGAACTGCCGCAGGAGCGAGCGTGAAAGGGAGGGGTCGCCGTCGGAGATGACGATGCAGTGCTTCTGACCGGCGGCGGCGTTCTGGAGCCCCGACAGTGCGAGCTGAAGCGACGGATCAAAGCTGGGCATGTCACCGAAGGTGAGGTTCTGGATGGCGCGCTTGACCGCGGAGCGATCACCGACGGGCGAGAGGGGGTAGACCCAGTCGGTGCCGCCCAGGCCCTGGAACTCGATGATGCCGACGAGGTCGAGGCGTGAGAGTGCATCGACGGCGGCGTTGCAGATTTCCTTGCCGTGGTAGACGCCGTTGGGGATCTCGACGGAGTGGATGACGAGGGCGAGGGCGCCTCGGGGCATCTGCCGTTTCTGGGGCGGGTCGAGGCGGATGGGGAGCGCGTCGGCGAGGGGCGAGCCGATCCAGCCGCCGGCGCCGAAGGACTCCGGGCCGCCGACCATGACGAGCCCGCCGCCAGTGTCCTTGACATACTGGCGGATGAGCTCCTGCTGTGCTTCGGAGTAGGAGTAGGCGGACTGGTTGAGGAGGACGACGCCCTCGTATGAGGCGAGCTCGGGGAGCGAGGTTGGGAACTGGGAGGAGGTGATGCGCTGAGACTGGACCTTGGCGCGGGCGAGGACATCCTCGAAGCGCACGGCCTCGTTGGGATCGTCGGCGACGATGAGTACGGTGCCCTTGGACTCGACGAAGGTGATGGCGGTGCCGCGGTTGTTCTCGGTGATGGAGTCGCCGAGGCGGCCGGTTGAGTTGCCGTCGGCGGTGAGCCCGGTGAGTGGTTCGAAGACGGCGTCATAGCTGATGGCGCCGGGGCGGGAGATCTCGATGGCGACGCTGAGGACATTGCGTCCGGGGTTGAGCTCGACGATCTTGCCCAGCTCGGTCTCGTCGGCCGGGTTGATGTCGATAAGTGTGCCGTTCTGGGAGATCAGCAATCGCCCGGCGGCGGGCTGGGTCGAGTTGATGACGACCTTGAGCGTGATGGTCTCGCCAACGCGGGCGTTGGCGGGGACCTGGACATTCTCGACGATGACCTCATCGGCGTAGGCGAACTCGACGGGGAGGATATCGATGGGGATGCCCTGCGCTTTGGCGGCCTGGGCTGCGCGGAGGAGCGAGCCGTCGGTCTCGTTGCCGTCGGAGATCAGGACGATGCGGTTGGCGAGTGATTCTGGTGCCGAGGCGATGGCGAGCGAGACGCCCGACATGAGGTTGGTGCCGTCGGTGCCGCCGATGAACTGTCGTTCGACGCGTGAGGTGGCGCGGGAGACATTGGCCTGCGAGTAGGCGTTCTCGGCGACGGTGATGACACCGAGCTGATCGTCTGGCTTGCGCGAGCCGTCCTGGGACTGGATGATGTAGTTGTCGATCTGCTCTTGGGCACCGATGGGAATGGAGCGGGAGGCGTCGACGATGACGGTGACACCGACATCCTTGGATTGGTCACGGATGGAGGGCTCGGCGAGTGCGCCGACGATGAGGGCGATGGCGAGGAGGCGGACGATCAGGGCGGCCAGGCGTGAGCCCTTGCCGAGCCCGGAGATGGATTTGCGGGCGATGAAGATCGTGAGCAGCGCCAGGGCGGGGACGAGGACGAGGTAGATCTCGCGTTGGAACTGGATCGGGCCGAGCACCAGTTCGGCAAGCGTGGGCTGGGTCATCATGGTGCGCCCCCGCTGCTCACGGCCATGGGATGGGTGTACTCTGGTGCGAGCGAGGTTGGCGGGGTGCAGAACTGGAGTCGGCTGTTGCCTGAATCGAGAATCACGAGCTGGTCCCCATCAACGCCGACGGCCCATGGCTGGGCCAGTTCACCGACGCTCCTACCCGGTACACCATAGCGGAAAAGCACCTCGCCCGATTCGAGATCGATGCGCGAGATTCGGTTGGCGCCGAACTCGGCGACGAGGGCGGTGTGGTCTTCGAGGATGGTGAGCCCGTAGGGGAACTTGAAGGCCTCGGGCGAGGTGTCGAGCGGGTCGCCGTACCACGCGATGAGCTGCCCATCGAGCGTGGCGCGTCCGATGCGGTGGTGGCTGGCGTCGCTGAAGACGATCTCGTGCTGGTTGGTTGTCGGGTTGGTCCAGAGCTCGATGGACTGGGGGCGGGCGAAGGCGATGGGCGCGTCCGAGCCGTCGATCTCTTCGCCGGGCACGCCGATCTGCGATTTCCAGGCCATCGTGGGCGGCTCGGTGGAGCGATCGACGACAAAGTGGTTGATGCGGTCGTTGCCGCCGTACTCGGCGACATAGACCTCGCTGACCTCGCCCGCGTCGTTGGTGGCGATGGCGACATCGGTGGGATAGATGAACTGACCGGGCTCCTCGCCGAACGAGCCGAACTGGAAGTCGGGCTCGGTGGGCTGCGGATCGGTGGAGTTGGCGAGCGGGAGCTCGTACATCAGGACGCGGAACTCGTGCGTGTCAGCGACATATACGGCCAAGGTGCTGGCGTCGAGGATGGAGGGTGCGACGGTGAGCCCGGTGGGTTTGCCGCGGTCCCATTTTGGGGTGTGGATGCAGCCGACGACCTCGCCGGTTTCGAGGTTCATGAGCTGGAGGCGGGCGGTCTTGTCGACGATGATGGCGTGGGTGGAGCCGTTGTAGTCGAAGATGTCCATGCCGCGTGGGTAGCTGAACTGTCCGTTCTGGGTGCCGGTCTCGCCCAGCACGCGGGTGGTTTTGAGCGCGGCGTTCTCGTCGTGCGGCTTGTCAGCGCATGCGCCGAGCGTGCATGTGATCGCGAGCAGCGCGGCGCGGGCGAGTTGGGGGATCGGATTCTTGGGCATCATTGTGTCTGGCGATCAAATATCGGATTGTAACGAATACGGTACCGGTACGGGCGATCTCAGTTGCCGGATCGAGAACTTTGGAAACCTCGTGTCATGAAGATGGAGGCGATGACGGCGACGATGGCGCCCATGGACATGAGATTGACCCCCGCGGCGCTGAGCTGCTCGAGGCGGGCGTAGTGCAGGTCACTGAGGATTTGCTGGGGCAGGTTCTCGATGCCCGGGGGCGTGACCATGACGGCGGCCTCGATCTCGAAGAGGGCGAGCAGGGTGGCGATGGCGAGCGTGGCGAGCAGGGGGCGGGCGAGCGTCGGCAGCACGGTGATGCACCAGGCGCGGAGCGATGGGCCGGCGATCTGGACGCGGGCGCTGCGTCGGTCGGGCGTTTCGCTGGCGGCCCCGATTGCCCCGATGATGCAGCCGACGAATGCGAATCGGGTCAGCGAGGCCCAATACGGCGCGAGAAGGGGCAGGTCGAGCCCGAGCACGCCGTGGCGGGCGATGGCAGCCCCGAGCAGCACACCCGGCGTGAGCCCGATGATGCAAAGGGTCATCAAGGAGACATGCGCAACCCGTCGGTGGGCCCGGATAGGCGAGACGAAGGCATTGGCGCTGAGCAGCGCGATGAGCGTGACGGTGAGGCCGACGCAGAGCGAGGTGCCTCCGGTATCGCGCACGGCCCCTGCATTGACACGCCAGAACTGCGTGATGCTGCGTGGGTC
The DNA here is from genome assembly GCA_020427395.1 of Phycisphaerales bacterium. Lineage (GTDB taxonomy): Bacteria > Planctomycetota > Phycisphaerae > Phycisphaerales > UBA1924 > UBA1924. The sequence goes on along the minus strand of JAGQON010000004.1, from coordinate 76,912 downwards.
GTCGAGTGAGAAGAACATGGAGACGAGCGGGATGAGGACTGCGCCGATGAAGATCAGCACGGCGATGAGCATCGCGGCCTTGGATGCCTCGGGCTTGCGGGAGCCGGGGTCGTGCTGGGCGTTGGTGTCTGAGAGCATCCGGGCGATCAAGCGGGCACCGATGGCGGCGGCGATGAGCATGGGCAGGGCGCTGACCCAGATGCGCCCCCAATCGGCGGGCGGGGTCTCTGTGAGTTGCCTCCAGGTGACGATCGACCAGGTGTCCAGTTGGGCGAGGTGCAAGGGGACGGCCGAGCCGAGCATGAGCACGGTGATCAGTGCGATGGCGCGGATGATCACGCCCCGCTGTAGTCGCAGCTGGAAGATGATCCGCTTGAGGCGTCCGATGGGTTCGAGTGCGAGCATCTCGTCATAGAGATTGGATCTCGACCCGAGCCCGGCTGCGATGAGCACGCCCGCAACCGGTGCGGCCCAGAGCGCGAGCCCGAGGACGGCGATGGCGTAGCCGGCCCAGATCGTGACCCAGCGGTGATCCGGGTCGCTGGTCGCGTAGTCGATCAGGGCCCGCCCGAGAAGGGTGTCAGGGGCACGCAAAAGGTTGCCGGCCGCGTAGATCATGAAGGGGGGCAGCCAGATGGGGCAGAGCAGCAGCCCTGAGAGCATGGTTCGGGCTCGGGTTGATCGGGCGATGAGGACGCGGGCGATGGGCAGCGCGATGAGCGAAGCGAGCGAGGCGATGAGCAGGGCAATGAGCAGCGAACGGAGCAGCAGCATCGGGCGGCCGGGCCGGAGCAGTTCATCGTGGATCGCGCCGGGGTAGGCGATGAATGCGTGAAAGAGGGTGTAGATCGGTACGGCACTGAGGGCGAGCGTGAGGGCACACAGCACCGTGGGCGGTATGTGTTCAGCGATCGAAACCCGAGCTTTGCGCGGAACCTGTTCGGGCATCTGGCTGGTTGTCCTCTTGGTGTTCGGGAAAGATAGACGCATGTTCGCGTTGGTTCGCGTCCAATGGCTCTGCAGGGTATGATACAGGTCAGGACGGGCGGGGTTGAGCTTCACACTGGCTCAACACGCGTTCACCGAACACACCCTTGAAGAAACACACACCATGATTGATATCCGCAAACTCAAAGAACTGGTCCGGCTGATGGTCGAGAACGAGCTCACCGAGATCGATCTGCACGATCAGCAGGAGACCGTGACGATCAAGCGCGGCAACCCACACAGCGAGCCGCAGGTCATCTACGGCGCGGCCCCGGCGGCGATGCCCGCTTCGGCACCCGCCCCTGCTGCTCCCGCGTCGGCGGCCCCCAGCGAGGCGGCGAGCGAGACGCACGCCAAGGCGATCGAGTCGCCGATGGTGGGCACCTTCTATACCAAGCCCGATCCCGAGTCCAAGTCGTTCGTTTCGGTGGGCGACAGCGTTGGGCCGGACACGGTGGTCTGCCTCGTCGAGGCGATGAAGGTGTTCAACGAGATCAAGGCCGAGAAGTCGGGCGTGGTCGAGCGGATCCTGGTCAACGATGGCGATGCCGTGGAGTTCGGGCAGCCGCTGATCGTGCTGAAGTGATTTGACAGAACCAACACGGCGGCGCAGGGGTTTCAGGCAGGGTCCCTGCCCTGATACATGCGCCGCGAGCGAGAGATGTGAACCATGTTCCAACGCGTGCTGATTGCTAATCGTGGTGAGATCGCCCAGCGCATCATGCGGGCCTGCCGTGAACTCGATATCGAGACGGTGTGCGTGTATTCAACGGCCGACAAGGACGCGCCGTACCTGAAGGACGCGGACGACGCGATCTGTATCGGGCCTGGCCCCTCCAAGGACTCGTACCTGAACATCGCCCGCATCATCAGCGCGGCGGAGATCAGCAACGCCGACGCGATCCACCCGGGCTATGGGTTCCTGAGCGAGCGGGCGGAGTTCAGCGAGATCTGCCGGGACTGCAAGATCGAGTTCATCGGCCCCAGCCCCGAGGCGATGGGCAAACTGGGCGACAAGGTCGAGGCCAAGCGGTACGCGAAGGCCGCAGGCGTGCCGGTGTTCCCCGGCTCAGAGGGCGCGATCGAGGAGATCGAGGAGGCCGTGGAGGTCGCCAACGAGATCGGCTACCCGGTGATCATCAAGGCCGCCGCGGGCGGCGGCGGGCGCGGGATGCGGATCTGCCGCAACGAGGCGACGCTGCGTGCCAATGTCGGCAAGGCCCAGCAGGAGGCCCTGGCGGCGTTCGGCAACGGTGCGGTGTTCATCGAGAAGTTCCTCGAGCACGCCCGCCATGTCGAGGTGCAGACCATCGGCGACAAGCACGGCAACGCGATCCACCTCTGGGAGCGGGACTGCTCGATGCAGCGCCGGCACCAGAAGGTGATCGAGGAGGCCCCCGGGCCGGGCATCGAACGAAAGAAGATCGAGAAGATCTGCGAGTCGGCGGCCAAGCTGGTCAAGAGCGCCAGCTACAGCGGCGCGGCGACGGTCGAGTTCCTCATGGACGACAAGCAGAACTTCTACATGCTCGAGGTGAACACCCGCGTGCAGGTGGAGCACCCGGTCACGGAGATGATCACGGGCGTGGACATCGTGAAGATGTCGATCATGGTCGCGGCGGGCGAGAAGATCCCGTACAAGCAGAAGGACATCAAGGTCAACGGGCACGCGATCGAGTGCCGCATCTGCGCCGAGGACCACACGAAGGACTTCATGCCCAGCGCCGGGTTGATCGAGACCTACCGCGCCCCGGGCGGGCTGGGCGTGCGGATGGACAGCCATGTGTGCGCCGGGTACCGCGTGCCGCCCAACTACGACTCGATGATCGGCAAGATGATCGTGTGGGGCGCGGACCGCGACGCGGCGATCAAGCGTGCGTCACGCGCGCTGCACGAGTTCGAGGTCGGTCCGATCAAGACGACGATCCCGCTGCACGCGGAGCTGATGAACAACGCCGACTTCAAGCGGGGCGGGGTGGATATTCATTATTTGGAGCGGTGGCTGAAGGGGTAAGCCGAACGCAGCATGAATGCCCTACATTGCTTCTCCATCTGAGCACGACCCATCCATTCTCTACGCGGTCTGGAAAGGTCGATTCGATAAAGAGAGCGTTCGGGAGTTCGCCGATTCTGAGTGCAACGCACTCAGGTTGAGTTCGCCTCTTTACACAAAGGTTGTCAATCTTGATGCGGTCTCCCAACTGCGCGAGCTACGAGGCTTTGATTACTTTGGGGTGGGCACCAATCGACGGCAGGATTTTTCATTCCTGTGCAATGTTGATCAGTTGGAAGAGTTTGGAACTGACAAGGAAGTCTCTGACCGCTCAGAGATTTCGAGGTGGCGTGGACTCAAACGCTACTTCGGGAAATGGCCAGGCCGTTCGGTCTCTCTGGCAGATTGGCCAAAGATCGAGCACCTGAACATCTCCTCGATAAAGTCCGTGCATGACTTCGCCGCCAGGGTTAGCAATACACTCAAAGTCCTGCAGGTTTTTCACTCACCTGCTTGGAACAACCCAGACCTAACCATCTGCCCAAATCTTGTTCGATTCGAATGCCACTACTGCTCATCACTCAATCAGCTGGATACCGTATCGCAACTGCGTTCCCTCGAACTCTTCAGCTTGAGCAAATGCAAAGATCTCAACCACATTCCCGCGTTTGGCCCAGCTATGAAACGAGTTGTCATTGAGGACTGTGGAAAAATTCAATCTTTCAGTGACGAACCGAAGCATTGCCCCAAAGAGCTTATCGTCATTGGATGCGACTTGAGCGATAGAGCGATAGAACAAATCAGAGTCATGCAGCATTCGCTCACACAGCTTGTATTGCCTCCGAAGTACCGCGAGCGACTATAAACAGATAGTGCCTCAACCCACCCCTATCAAACTTGGATCTCATGATTCTCGCTCACGCAGTTCTCCGAAATCGCCGCGAAAGGCGCAAATACCAAAGTCTCGCTCTTGGCCGTTGCAGGATATCAGTGACGCGGGGCTTGCAACACGACTGGCCTTCTAGTCTTTAGAGCGATAGATGACGAGCTAAGAACACACCCTCTGATCACGATACGAAAAAACGGACGACACAGGTCGTCCGTTTTTCTTTGTACTGCATGGGTTCAATCAGCTTCGCCGGCGGCGGGTAGCACTCAGGCCCACCATGCCCAGCATCGCCAGCCCACTCGGCGTCGGAACCGTTGGCGCGAAGGTGGCAAGCGTGAACGACTCGCCGTTGAGCAGGTTGATGGTGACCGTGCCGCTCATGTCGTAGGTCATGGCCTCGGTCCGAGCAAAGAAGAACTTGGATTCATCAGGCGCGAAGAGGAGATCGTCCGCGAAGAGGTAGCCGAGGCCTACCCCGTCGGCGGTGCGCATCGCGTGCGAGGGGCCGATATCGCCCGACCCATCGGGGCGCCACTCGACGCCGAGGTCCCAGCCCTGGAACCCGGTCACAACGACGGAGCTGATCTGTCCCACCCCCGAAGTGTCACGGATGTGCCACGCGAAATCGAGCTGACCCGTGTCGTGGCGGGTGCTTACTCGGGACTGGATCTTGCCGGAGAATGTCGCCCCGGTCGGGCTGATGATCGAAAAGTCCTGGGTGTAATCCTGGGCGACGAAGCCCCCAAGGCTGGGGTCTTCCCCATGTGTGATGCCGGAGAGTGACACCATCTGCCCGGGATCGAGAGGCGTTACGGCCCCCATTGCGGGCAAGGCGCTCAGAACTGCGGCGGCAATCATGGAATAAGTCTGCTTGTTCATATCTGCTTCATCTCCTGTGATGGCCTGCATGACCGCGTTAGAAGACGAAGCGAGAAAAGCTCGCCTATGGGGACATCGTGCACAGAAAAACTCTTCGGATACGCCTTGAGCTACGCGGAACCGATTTCACCGGGCTTGATCAGACGCATGCGGATGCCGTGGATGTCGTCGGCGTAGTAGTCCGCCAGGATCGCGATCGGCTCGAAGCCCAGCGACTCGTAGAGGGTCATGGCCGGGGTGTTGTCGGCGCGGACCTCGAGGTAGACGCGGTTGATGTTGGCGTCTTGGAGGCGCTGGATGAGCGTTGTGACGAGGGTGCGGCCGATGCCGCGGCCCTTGGCGGGGTGGGCGACGGCGACGCCGTAGACTCGCCCCGATCGCCAGCGCCGGTGGTGGCGGATGAGGGCGACGGCCCAGCCGAGTATCCTGCCCTCCCCGTCGGCCTGTTCCTCGGCGACGAGGACGATGGCGCGGGGGTTCTCGATGAGGCGTTTGATCTGGCGGGCGCTGAAGCGGTCGTCCTCGATGAAGGCGCTGGCCTCGATCTCCACGAGCATGTCGGCGTCTGATTTAACGGCGTGGCGGATGGTGACGCCGGAGCTGGGTGTGAGCAGCGGCGCGTTGGGGTCGATCGGGACTGTTCGCAGCGTGCGGAGCATGTTGTGTTCCACGCCCAGGACCTCGGGCACGGGGACGCGCGAGAGCATCGCCTTGGGGATCATACGGGACGGGCGGTAGCTGGTTTTGGTGTAGCGGAGGGACTCGATGCCCCAGTCGTCGCCGACATTGATCTCGGAGACATCGGGGAAGTTGACCTCGCAGAACTTCGAGAAGATGAACTGGGGGGCGCCGTCGGCGTCGGGGTCGGTCTTCTCGACATAGATCACCGCCTGATCGGGGGTGAGCCGCTCGCCGAGTGTAAAGGCGACCAATCGCCCGCCCGAACGCACGAGCATGGACTCGAGCTTGAGGGTGTGCATGTGCTCGAGCAGGCAGAGGGTGAAGCCCTCATCGCGTTTGCGGAGCACATCGGTGCCGATGAGGCGTTCGTTGGCCTCGCCCTCGTGTCGCTCGTCGGCGGTGGTCCGCCAGCGTTTGAGCAGGGCGCGGCAGTCGTCGAGGTCGGCGGGTGTGATAGGGGCGACAGTGATCTCGGGGTTCTCACGCTCGAAGCGGTTGCGCATCTTGCGTTTGCCCTTGAGGTCGCCGCCGGCGAGCTCGACCATGGCCTGGCGGGGGTAGATGTAGTCGCCTGGCATGGCGGTGGTCGAGAGCTTCATCGGCATCGCGTTCTGGATCTTGATGAGGACCTCGTCGGGCACATACTCGATGCGTGAATGCTCGATGCGCTCGGGCGTGTTCTCGGCGTCCATGATGACGAAGCACTGCTCGATGCACGCGCCCAGCTTGTCGTCGGCGTTGTCGGCGACGGGGAGCGGCGGGAGCATGAGCGTGAGGTCGCCGTCGGCGGCGCTGAAGAGGCAGAGGTGGTCCTCGATGATGCAGTAGCTCAGCTCGAGTGCCTCGCACCAGCCCAGGCAGATGGCGAAGGTGGTGTCGGAGATGGGCTCCCTGAGCGAGGCGAAGGCACGCCGGAAGAGCGCCTCGTCAGCGAGGGTGACGGGCGAGCGGGCGGGGAGGGTTGACGGGGGTTGGGCGGGCGTTACCCGCCCGGGTGTGGGCCGATCGTCGTCGCGATCGGTTCGATGGGTCGAGCGTTTCATGGGGTGGCGTTGGCCATCCTCGTCGTCGGCGTGAGCCGGGGTATGGGCGTTGCGCCGGGCGCACGGGCCCGGGGTGTTCGCTTCGCGCACAGCATATCGCAAATCCCCCCGATCGAGTCAAGGAGTTGGGCGGTGTGTTGCTCGGAATTCAGAAAAGTGTGATCAGTCGTCGCTGTTCTGGGGCGTCGCGGCACTCATGGGGAGCGAGCCGACGCGTTGTCCCTGCTCGTTGACGATGAGGAAGGCGGGCTGGCCGTTGATGGTGGTGAAGCCGCCGATGGCGAGCGATTGCTGCGCGTTGGACTGCAGGTTGTTGAGTTGGTTGGGCTCGGATGAGGCGGCGTGGGCGCTGGCCGGGCCGCCGACATGGGCGGCCAGGGAGATGAGCAGGGCGAAACTGAGCACGAGTGAAGCGGTGCGCCAGGTGTCCTTGTTGTCGCCGAACGCGGTTGTGGTGGTTTCGCTGCTCATGGTTGCCTCCCTGATTAGGCCCACCCGAATGGGCGTGTGATCGCTATCGGGCGTATCCGGGGGCGGGTTGAGTACGATCCGGGAGGTCAAAAAAACAACCGCTCGGGTGGGTAGCCCGAGCGGTGTTTGCCTTTGATGGCAGAGAGAGAAAGAGAGATTGTGAACGCGAGATCGTGTCGATCAGGCGTGATTTTCGTTTTCGTGCCAGCGTTTGCCGCTGACATTTGGAAAGTACATCAGGTCCGAAGATGTGCCAGTCAATCGGGTCGTTTTTCTTGGACCTTGAGGGTCCGATCGCCTTTTTTGCCCATAAGAACGCGGTTTTTGGTCCTGAAAAAAGTGTGTTGATTTCGCTGGGACGCGTAGTATTGCGGACCGCGATGCGTGCCCCCGTCCCGGGATGAACCGGGGCGTGTGGAGGAGCAGGGTCATCGCGAGCAAGGAACAGAACCACATGACGACTGCAACCGCGAGCGATTTGGCGATCAACGGCGGCACCCCGGTCTTTGAGACCAATGTGCCCTTCATGGCGGTCGGACTCACCAAGAAGGACATTGCGGCCGCCACCGAGGTGCTCGAGTCGGGCATGCTCCGCAGCGCCAGCAAGTGCGCGGCCCTCGAGGAGAAGTTCGCCCAGGCGAGCGATGCCAAGATCGGGCTGACCTGCGCCAACGGCACCTGCGCCCTGCAGCTCGCCTACGGCGCACTGCTCGAGCCGGGTGACGAGGTGATCGCGCCGGCTTGGACCTACATCGCGACCGTTTCGATGCTGGTCGCGGCGGGCGCGAAGGTCGTCTTCTGCGACTGCCTCGAGGACAGCTACCAGGCCGACCCGGCGGACATCGAAAAGAAGATCACGCCCAACACCAAGGCCATCGCGGTCACCCACCTCTACGGCATCCCCGTCGACATCGACGCGATCCAGAAGATCGCCCTGAAGCACGGGCTCAAGGTCATCTACGACAGCGCCCAGGCACACCTCGCGGAGTACAACGGCAAGGGCATCGGCGCGTTCGGCGACGCGTGCACCTACTCGTTCTACGCGACCAAGAACCTCGGCACGGGCGAGGGCGGCATGGTGACAGTCAATGACGAGTCGCTGGCCAAGACCATCGGGCTGCTCCGCTCGCACGGCGAGACCGACAAGTACCTGCACGAATCGATCGGCTTCAACTACCGCATGAACGACATCACGGGCGCGATCGGGCTGAGCAAGCTCGACACACTCAAGGACGAGACCGACCGCCGTCGCGAGGTCGCAGACCTCTACGCCTCACGCATCGATGCGATCGAGGGCGTTGAACGCCCGGTGCCGACCAAAGGCAGCAACCCGGCGTGGCACCTGTACACCTGCCGCCTTGATCTGGATCAGTTCAACTGCACCCGCGACGAGTTCTGCGCAGCCCTGATGAAGGAGGGCGTGCCCAGCGCGGTGCACTACCCCAAGCCGCTGACGCGCCAGCCCGCGTTCAAAGACCTCGCGAATCAGGAGGCGACGACACCGGTGAGCGTGAAGTTGGCCAGCCGCGTGTTCTGCATCCCGATCCACCAGAACCTGAGCGACGAGCAGGTGAACGGCGTGTGCGACGCGATCGCGAAGGTGGCGGACGCGTTCCGCAAGTGATTTCGGGTTTGGATTGAAGATTGAAGCCGCGGCCTTTGGGTCGCGGTTTTTCATGGCGTGGGTATGAAGAGGGACCACAGAGCACACAGAGGGGAATCAAGGGGTGGGGAGTGGGTGCCACGACTCGTGGCTTGCCGCGCAGTCGTGCTCTTGGGTGATGAACGAAGACACTACTGCGCCGAAGACGGCGAGTAGTGGCACCCCGTGTTGGATTATGATAGTGAGTAGGTGCGAAATGCATATAGTTCACTGATCGCAACAAAGCTGAGTGATTGTACAACTGCTGGAGCGATGACTTTGAGTTACTTCCGAGCATACTTTGGCTACGCACAATCGAGTGATTTGCTCATCGTTGGGTTTGCCGACTCCGAGCATGAGCCCAGCGAGTACATGATCATCTCTCGTGAGATGGAACCAACAGAGACTAGGTTGACTCACATAGAGATAAGTGGACAGCAGCGATCCGCGTATGGCGGAGTTGATGCGATCAAGCTCTACAGCCGTTCGGTTGAGTTTCAGTTTTCTTTGTCAACAGCTGATGCGTTGGGTACGCGGGAGATCTTCGCCATTGAGTTGAGACTTCGTGATGATGTACTCGACGAGATCGCTGTGGTACTTGCCGAGATCGCTGGTGATGTGTTTTCGGATCTTCGAGATTGGGATGTGTGACTTTGGGAGTCACCCGTTCCTGCTTTGTCCGCGTTGCGGATCAAAGCAGGGCACCCCGGCATTTTTGCTTTGCTGATACTCCCATGCATGCTAAGTTGGGGTTGGAGGATTTCACGATGATTCAGCGATTGAAGTACCTGATATGTCTGTGTGGGTTGTGCTCGGCGGCGCATGCCGATGTGTATGTCGAGATTGGGCAGATTGCCAATGGGCGCACCGATGGGTCGCTGGTGATCAACGGGAGCGAGGTCCTGAGTGTCTATATCTGGGCGGATGAGCCGGGTGTGTTGATCGATGGGATCAGTCTGACGCTCAACGGCGAGTCATTCGGGGGCATGACGGGCGCGGGCGGGAACTATCAGTTCGAGTCGGTGGGCATCCCCGATCCGATCGGCGCGTTCACCTTCCCGTTCTCGGCGGGGGAGATCAGCGCGAGCGGCACGATGCTTGAGGGGGTCTTGGTTGCCAATTTCTTCACCCAGGCCACTGAGCTGCCGAGCTCGGTTGATCATGCGTTGGTGATCTATGAGGGATTCCAGGGCAGCGCGATCGAAGGCGGGAGTGGAGTGATGCCGGTGGTTGATGTGATCTGGGCGCTCAACTACCCCGCGCAGACGGTGCATACCTATGGCGTGTATCAGACGCCGACGCCGGGGACGATTGGTGTGCTCGGGATTGGTGCGTTGATGGCGAGCAGGCGGAAGCGATAAGCAAGTAGGCTCGGTTGAGTTTGAGATTGAAGCCGCGGGCTATGGGTCGCGGTTTTTTCGTGGGGTGAAGAGGGACCACAGAGCACACGGAGCACACAGAGGGAAGGCAGAGGGGATGAAGGGTTGGAGATGTGGGTGCCACTACTCGCGGCTTGCCGCGCAGTAGTGTTCTTGGGTGATGAACGAAGACACTACTGCGCCGAAGACGGCGAGTAGTGGCACCCAACTGAGAGTCGTCCGTTCCTGCTTTGTCCCGCCAGAGGCGGGCTCAAATCAGGGCACCCGAGGGGGGGTTGGTGTTTGAATGAACATCGATCCCGAAGGAGACTTTGTCTCCATCGGGCCACCCTCTGTGTTTTCTTCTCTGTGTGCTCCGTGTGCTCTGTGGTTCCTTCTTCAGATTCACACCACCCGCGCGATGACGGCTTCGGTCCCAGGCCCCGCACGCAGTGAGCATTCTTTCGCGATCGACGCCGGGATCAACACGGTCTGACCCGCTTCGAGCTGGTACTCGGCGTCTTTGGTTGCCACCGACGCGCCCATGGTCTTGAGCAGCATCACGACGAGCGGCGTGTTGCGATCGTCTTCCTTTGCCACCAGCGGGACGGCCTCGCAGCTGGCGCTGACGATGTCGATGGTGTAAAAGTCAGTCGTCGCGACGCGGCGGCGGGTACTGCCGATGCGGGGAGGCATGGCTGACATGGTGGCCATGTCGTCGGCGTGGAACGCCTCGGCATGCTCGGCCACGGGCGGCTGGTCGAAGCTGGCGCACTCGACGGCCTGCGCGATGTGCAGCTCGCGCCCGGCGCGGGCGTACTCCTTGGCCCAGTCGTAGACGCGGAAGGTGGTATCGCTCGGCGTCTGGATCTCGGCGACGAGAACGCCCGCTCCCAGCGCGTGCACGGTGCCCGAGGGGAGCGTGTGGCAATGACCCGGCACGGCGTGCTCGGTGCGCATGATCTCGGGGACGGTGCCATTCTCGATGGCGGTCTTGAGATCGTCGGCGGTGACGCCTTCTTTGAAACCCTTGTAGATCACCGGCGGGTTGCCGTGCTCGTCGGGTTGGGCGTCGAGGATGAACCAGGATTCGGTTTTGAGGTGGGCCTCGGGGTGGGCGGATGCGAACGCGGGCGATGGGTGGACCTGGATGCTGAGGTGTTCGCGGGCGTCGAGGTACTTGACGAGGAGGGGGAACCCGCCCTCGGGGGAGAGCGATGCGTCGCCGAGCAGATCGGTGCCCCACTGCTGCAGGGCGTCGCGGATCGTTTTGCCTTGCAGGTCGCCGTTGATGATCTTGGAGTGGGCGCTGCTTCCGCCGCCGCCGGAGGCGCTGGTTGCGGCGAGGTCGGCCAGTTCCCACGATTCGCCGGTGGGTTGGTCGGCAGGGATGGGCTTGCCGTACTGGGCGAGGCGGCGGCCGCCCCAGACCTTGGGCATGAGGATGGGTTCGAGGATCAGCGGGTACGGCGTGCTCATGGTGGATGGTATCCCTCGGGGCGATTACAAGGGCAGCAGCGTGTGCTCCTCGTCGTCGTGGCCGGGGTCGCTGGCGGACTGGGCGTCTTCAATGGCACGCCGGAGCTGTTTGGGCCAAGAGTTGTCGCGCATGTCGAGCACGCTCACGCGGCGTTTGCGCTGTTTGCTGGGCTTGGTGAGCCAGTGGCGGGCGATGAGCGAGAATCGGTCGAGCTGGTCCTGATCGAAGCCGATGGGGCTACGGTGCGATTCGAGCAAGGCAGGCAGCGACTCAAGAAGCTCGTTGTCGAGCAGCCCGATACTACAGAGCGGATTGCAGCCGAGCGCGTTGAAGAGCCAGCACAGGGCCCAGCCCGGTCGCGATGCGGGCGTGATGATGAGGCAGGCGAAGGTGTGCATCGAGCGGGCGTGCCCGAGCTGATCGCGCGGCAGGGCCTTGATGGTATCGAGCGTTGGTTTGAGTCGGGAAGCCGATTCGAAGTCGAGCTCGGCGCTGGCGTGCTTGATCTCCGCAGCGATCTGCTCGCTCCAGGCGTCGATGCCTTCGCTGGCGGAGGCGATGGCCCGATTGAATCGCTCGTGGTAGTCCTGCATGGGCTCGGAACCGTCGCAGGCGGCCGGGCAACGACCCATTTCCTTGTAGGCGCACGGGGTGCCGTTTGGGGCGAGCGCAAGCTGGGCGGGGAAGCGGCAGAGCTCGTAGAGATCGTCGAGGGCTTCGCCGAGTTGCTGGGCACCCTTGCTGGTGAAGCACGGTCCGACGATGTGTTCTTGCGGGTGGAGGTCGGGGTTACTGGTCTCGCAGACGCGCCAGGTGCCCTGCTCGGGGTCCATCGCGAGCAGAGCGCGCCGGTTCTGGTGGGCGATCTTGCGGTAGAGCTCGGGGTCGGCGGTGCGGGCGCGTTCGAGAACGAACAGGTCGGACTCGAACGCGGAGCCGGTCGGGTGGGCAAGGATTCGGGCGGTGATGGGCGCGAGGTCGGCGCGGGCGCTGGGCTCGTTGGTCTCGTTGAGGCGTTGGGCGATGAAATCGCGGAGGTGCCCTGTGGCGGCGAGGAGCAGGGTGGTGTTGTCGTGCGATTGGAACTCGACGACGCCGCGCTGGGAGGGGAAAAAACAAGACACGCGATCCGGTTGCTCGGGTCGCGTGTCTTGCTTTGGATCTTGAGCTTCGCAGGCGTGCGTGATGGTGTACTGGGGCTCGAACACGGAGTGGGCTCAAGCCTCGAACTCACCGATGCGCATGCCCGAGATTCGGGCCTCGAAGCAGATCTGATCGTCGACGACGCCCTGGATATCGCTGATGAAGCGGCGGTCGGAGGCCTTGACGACATCGCAGAGCAGGAAGAGCTCTTCGCCCACGGTGACGGAGCGCCGGAAGACGGCGTTCTCGATCCGCAGGAACGCGGCGAGCTGGGGGCTCTGCTGGCGGAGGTTGTAGAGGTAGCAGCTGAGCTGCGCCCCCGCCTCGACCATAACGACGCCGGGCAGCATGGGCTGATTCGGGAAGTGCCCACGAACCCAGAACTCATCGCCTCGGATCTTCATGGCGCCGATGCCCGAGAGCCCGGTGTCCTTGGCCCAGACGATGCGATCGAGCAGCGCCATCTCGTAGCGGTGCGGGATCAGCTCGAACATGGCATCGCGATCAGCGATGGTTCCGCTGAGGTCGATGCCCTCGAGATCGAGAAGGTACTTCCGATCTGGGCGTGTCGGTGATGGCATGCTTGGCGATGCGGACATGGTGTGTGTGTCGCGAGAAACGCTGTGTTGGTGGCGATCAGCCGTCGCGTGACTCGAGCATCTCCTTGCGGATGTCCTGAGCGGCATTCTTGACATCCTGCATGATCTTGCGGACGCGGGTGCCCGCGGCCTTGTTGCCGCCCTTGGCCTTGTTGTAGTCCTCGCGGCAGGATTCGGCGAGTTGAATCATCTTGTCGAGCTGGTCCATGTGGGCACTCCCTTTCAGTGATCAGCGCCGCATCGCTTGTGTGGCGATGGGCGAGATATGCATTGAACCGCGACGATCCGTCGCCGCGTAGTCGGGCTATCTTACCCGAAAAACGCGGGGAGAAGTCGCTGGAGCGTGTTTAGAGCGGCTTTTAGGTAGATTTGATCGTTTTCTGTTCGGATAAAGGCTGGGGAAGATGCGGCCATGAGGACCCTGCGGACATCGGCGAGGTCCAGTTCGTCCTGATCGGAGGGCAGCCCGATGGCTTTTCTGGTGTCCGCGAGGGTGGTCAGGGGGTCGATGCCGCACAGCTGCTGTTCCCGCCCCCAGAAGAGGCGTTCCATGTAGAGGGCATCCTCGATCCAGCACCCCGGGGCGACGAGCGCGAGGTCGATCAGGGTGCAGTGCCCGGGCACCGAGGTGTCCTCGCAGACGCGGCGCATGGCGTTGTGCGGGTGCAGGTCGTGGTGGCACCAGGTGTCGATCGGGCGGTTCTCCCATGCCGCGGCGAGCTGATGGAGGACGCGCTCTGTTTGATTGAGCGCCTCGATCCACTGAGCGCGATCGTCGAAATCATTTTCCCGGAGCGTCTCGTGCCCTTTTTCGAGCAGATCGGCCCAGTCGGGTGCTGGCGGGCACAGCTCGGGCTCGACGGGGCGTTCGAGGATGGTGGCCTCATGGAACTCGGCGGCGGTCTCGAACATCGACCAGAGCGAGGCGTCGGAGCGTTCGAGTGCGATGGGTGGGTTGGCGAAGCGTTCCATGACGATCCAGGCGAGGTCGTAGCCGCCCAGTTCAAACCCGGCGGCGAGCACGCGGGGCGTGGGGAGTGCCAGGGAGCGTGGCTCGTCCCATTCATCTGGGCGGACGAGTCCGAGGCGTTTGGTCCAGAAGTACTCTTTGTGCCCGATGGGCATTTTGACGACGCAGGGGACTTCTTTGGGCGTGCCGGTGATAGTCCTGAGGCGCCAGGTGGAAAAGCCCGTGGAGGCGCCGCCGTGCTGCCAGTCGGCCTTGAACCAGGAGATAGGGCCAAGGTGCCCGTGGCATTCGTGGTGCAGGACGGGTTCAAGGGTGCTCGCGAATGACTGGGCGTCGTGCTGAGGCATCCGTCGAACATCCTTCCTGCGGCTGGCTTGCTCAGGCATCATACCCGGAATTGACGATGGCACGGCAGAGTGCCTCGACACGATCCGGGGGGAGTGCATCGATACGATCGGTCGGATTGATGCCCGGGGGCCAGTCGATCGGGTGTGGAGTCATTTTGTTGATGACGCCGGCGAGCTGTTTGCGTCTGGTCTGGAAGAGCTGCTGTGTGCACTCGGCAAAGCAGACCCACCATTCGGGGTCGGGGGATCGGGATTCATCGCGGACCCATCGCATCATGGCGCTGGCGACGCTGGGCTGGGGCCAGAAGCAGCCGGGCGGGAGCTTGGCGATTGTGCCAACGGTTCCCAGCTGCTGGGCGATGATACTGATGGTGCCGAACTCCTTGGTCCCGGTGTGCGCGTTGAAACGCTGGACGACCTCGTGCTGGATGGTGGTGAACATGCCCGAGCAGTTGGGGTGTCGGGTCATGAGCGCGAGCATGAGGGGTGTGGCTGCGTGGTATGGCAGGTTGGCGACGAGCTTGAAGGGGCTGTCGCCAATGGCGCTGATGATCTCGGGATTGATGGCGCGCTTGCGCTGCAGGCAGTCGCCCTCGATGAGTGTGAAGTGGTCGGGGTATTGGGTGCCCAGCGTTTCTCGGAGGAGCTTGGCGAGGGCGGCGTCGAGTTCGCAGGCGATGAGGCGGACACCGCGTTCGAGCAGTTCGACGCTGAGGGCACCGGTGCCCGGGCCGACCTCGAGGACGAGATCGCCGTTCTGGACGCCGGAATCGTCCACGAGCTTTCGGATCATGTTGTGATCGGTGAGGAAGTTCTGCCCGAGTGCTTTCTTGGGCGGGTGGCCAGCGCGTTCGAGCAGCGACTTGATCTCCGTGAGCGTCTGCATGCTCAGCGCTCCAGATCGCTCAGGTTGCCCGAGAGGATGGCGTCGATGGCGATGGCGACGCCGTCCTCGGTGTTGGTTGCGGTGTTGTATCTGGCATGCGCCTTGACGGCATCGACGGCGTTGCCCATCGCGATACCGACACCGGCCTGCTCCATCATCGGCACATCGTTGACCTGATCGCCGATGGCACCGACACGCTTGGGGTCGATGTCGTGCATCTCGAGATACCAGCTGATGGCGGCCCACTTGTTGATCTTGTGGGCGAAGAGCTCGAGGATATGGACGATCTCGCCGGAGTGATCGCCGGGTGTGACGCAGGGGAAGTCATAGAGCCAGACCTCGTCGCCGAGCTGCTGGAGGATCTTCTCGGTGATGGGGTTGCTGATGGAGCTCTCGGCGCACATGCCCACGCGGACAGTGTGCTCTGGGTGCTCGTCGAGGTGGGCGTGGGCGGCGTAGTTGACGCGGAGTTTGTGGTCGTCGAACCACCACTGCGTGATCGGGTGGATGGGGTGCTCGCTATCGGAGTTGAGGACGAGGTAGTCGTAGTTGATATCGCTGGGGTCCTTCATGACCAGCGCGGGGCATTCGACCTCGTGGAAGAGGTCGGTCGCGGCCTTGACGACCTGATCGCTGAGGGTGAAGCGGTGCAGGGTTCTGCCGGTGGTCGGGTCGGCGATGATGGAACCGCCGGCGACCATGACGGGGTCGCGCTGGTCGATGGCCTTCATCGCGGAGATGGATTCGCCAAGCCCGCGTCCGGTGCAGACAAGGACGGTGATGCCGGCTTCACGGGCGCGTTGGACGGCCTCGATATTGCGCTGCGAGACCTTGTGCGACGGGTCGAGCAAGGTGCCGTCGAGGTCGATGGCGAGCACATCAATCATCGGCTTGGTGCTGAGCATGAATGGAGGATAGCGCGGGTGTTGGGATCAGCGATCGAGGTGGCAGACGCTTTCGGCCCCGGGGCCGAGCGTGATGGCGTTCTTGCCCTGTCGCTTGGATTCCATCGCGCATCGGTCCGCGGATTCGAGGAGCGATGCGCCATCGTGCCCGTCCCATGGGTAGCTGGAGAGCCCGCCGGAGACCGTGAGGGTCCCGAGCGCCTCGGTACCCAGCTTGGGGAAGCGGTGCTGGCAGATCTGCGTCTGGAATCGGCATGCGATCTGGTAGATCGATTCGAGGGGCTTGCTGCCGGCTTCTCGGGGGCCTTCGGGTTCGTAGAAGATGACGGCGAACTCGTCGCCGCCGACGCGACAGACGCGATCGGATGGGCGGATAACGGAGGTGAGCAGCTTGACGGTCTCGATGAGGATCTCGTCGCCAGCACCGTGCCCGTAGGTGTCGTTGTAGTGCTTGAAGCTATCGATATCGAACACCATGATGCTCAGCGATCGGCGGGCCCTGCGTGACTGCTCGATCGCGGCGGTCAGGTAGCGATCGAAGTATCGCCGGTTCCATGCGCCGGTCAGCGCGTCGGTGAAGGCGCATCGCCGGAGTTCGCTCTGCTGTGCTTCGAGGCGGATCCAGGTGGAGAGCCAGCGTGCGTGGGTGGCAAGCAGCAGGCGTCCGTTGGTGTTGAGCCAGGCGGTATCGGGGCAGCAGAGGATGCCCACGGCTTTGTCGCCGACGATGACGGGCACGCCGAGCGTTGCGTTGGGCTCGTCGCCCTGCACGAGGGTGATGTCGCTGCGACCGAGGCGAGCGTTGATCTGGGCAATAGCGGGCTCGATGATGGGCCGCCCCTTGAGCATGGCGGAGACGACGGGCTCGTCGTCGTGCACCACGGGCATGGCCGTGACGGGGGTGGCAGGGATACCGCTGGGGCTGGTGTCGCCGAGGATGATGCTGCGATGGATGTCGTCCTGCTGCTCGAAGGTGCGCTGTGCTCGGTGCTCGAAGTCTTCGTTTTTGACGACGACCTTGACCTCGGGCTTGCGTTCGGGCTCTGGCGTTTCCGACTCGGCGGGCACGGGCTCGGGTTTGGCCTGGCGTTGGGGTTGGATTTCAGGCCGGGTTTCAGGCTGGGAAGTTTGGCTCGGGTCGATGAATCGGAGCGTGACCGGCGCGGGCTCGGACTGATCGAGCGATGAGGCGATCTGGTCGATGAGATCGCCGAGCGATTGGTTGCGCTGCACGCTGGCATCGAACTCGCCCGCGTGGTCGCCCACGATCAGCACGCGTACGGCTGGGTCGATGAGTCGCAGGGCGTTGATAAGCTGCTTGCGTTCACGCTGGGTATCTTCGATGGCATCGGGCGCGACGATGACGATCGCCTGCTCTGGCGATTCGTGGTCGATGGGGTCGCCCAGCTCGCCGATGGCCTCGATGGTGTCTCGGCAGCGGATCAGCTCGATCTGCGGATCGCGCCGCAGGGTCTGATCGAGCCCGGTGCGCCCGACGAGGATCACGCGCCACGGCTGGTGAGCGTCGCTGCTGGATCGTGATGGCGTTGGGTTGCTCATGTCTTTGGCTGTCTCTCTGTCGATCGTTCGCGTCTTCAGTTCTTGCGGTCCCCGGCCTCGCCCGCGAGCAGGGCGTCCAGCTCGTCGGCATCGAGCACATCGCGAGCGCTCATCGCCTGCCTGAGCTTGGGTGCCGCCGGTGCCGCGTCTCCCACCAGACGCAGCTTGGATTCGTCGCTTTTGGCGGCTGGTGCGCTGGGTGACTTCGCGGGATAGGTGGGCACGCTCGGCTCTGGCGAGGCGGGCTTCACGGGTTGTACGAGCGGGACGAGCGGCGGGTTCGCGCCGGGAACATGGGCCCAGCAGAGCACACGGGGCGAAAAACGAGGCAAGGCCCCGATGATCGCGTCGACATTCGAGAGCGAATCGCGACCATCGAGGACGAGCACGACACGCCGAGCGGTGTTTGCGACCTTGCACGCGGCGCTGAAGGCCAGGTGTGGGTCGTCGGCATCGATGAGCGTCATGCCCTTGTTGTTCAGGGCACGGAGCAGCTCGGGCGCTGGGGCGCGATCGCTGGGATGCCAGACGACGCAGACCTGGGCATCGTCGATGCGTTCGGGTTTGGGGGTGTGCTTGTCGCTCATCGCCTCCCTGAGTGTACCGCATGTGGGTGCAAAAACTCCCAACTTCACGCGGTGATTGGGCGATCGGGGGGCAAGATTGCGGGTTAGGTCCGAGAACTTGACTCAGCGTTGACAAGGGCTTGCGCGATTCGCGATGCGCCATCGGGCTGCCCGAGTGATTCAAGGGCGGCTCGCATGCGATCGCGCCGGTCGGGGTTGGTGAGCAGATCGGCGAGGATCTCCCCATATGCCCGGAGGTTGCCCTGGGGCTCGACATGATCGGTGCAGGCGATGGCGCCCTCGATGCGGAGCAGCGGCTTGGCGTTGTGGAGCTGGTGCTCGTCCTTGTGGTAAGGATAGGGGAAGAAGAGCGATGGCAGGTGGGCGGCCCAGCATTCGGCGACGGTGCCAGCCCCGCAGCGGCCGATGCCAAGGTCGGCGGCCGCATAGGCGCCGCCCATGTCGTCGATGTAATGCTCGACCCACGCGTGGATGCCGATCGTGCGGTAGGCGGATCGCAGCGCTTCGAGCTCGGTGCCGTCGATCTGTTTGCCGGTCTGATGGATGACCTGCCAGCCCTGGAGCTGATCGCGGTGGGTTTCGGTGAAGAGCTGCATGAATCGGTTGAGGGACTGAGCGCCGGTGGAGCCCCCGGTGATGAGCAGGGTATGGGTGTTGGGGTCGAGCCCGAAACGGGCGCGGGCGTCGTGCGGATCGAGATGCTGGATGGTTGATGCGCGGACGATTGGCGGGACTCGTTGCCACTCCGGGTGCCCGTCGATGTCGCAGGCGGTGTAGATGGTGTCGGCCTTGCGGGCGATGAGCTCGTTGGCCTTGCCGGGCACAGCGTCGAGGTTGACCAGGGCGACATGCACGCCCTCGCATCGGGCGCCCCGGGCGGCGGGCGCGGCGACGAAGCCGCCCATGGCGACGAGGATCACTCGATCGTGCGACTGCTTGAGGCGGCGCAGCGCTTCGCGTGTCTGGCGGACACTGGGACCCCAGGAGGAGATGAAGCGCATCAGACCCTTGGGACGCGTCGCGAAGGGCTTGGCGGGGAGCGGTGCGAAGGGGAGATCGTGCTGATCGAGGATTGTTCGGTCGTTGGGGCGATCGGAAATCAGCAACTCGCAGTGGGCGCTGGGGTCGAGGGCTTGGAGCTGCTCGATGATCGCTAGCGCGGGGTAGATGTGCCCGCCCGTGCCGCCGCCTGCGAAGAGGTAGGCGTTGGTTGGCGCGTGGGGATGGCTCATGAGAAAAGGTCGGCGCGTTCGGATTCGTCGGCGTCGTAGCCGGCCCGGATGGCGCTGGTTGAGGTGAGCTCGGGTTCATCCACTTGCTCGTCGCGACCGGCGATGCGCTCACGCAGGCGTGCGAAGAGACCTGGGGCGGCGGGCTCGGCGGGATTCTCGCCCAGGAGCTCGCTCATCTCATCCAGTTGCACATCGGGGTCGGGCTGGGCCTCGGCCCTCTGTGGTACCGGGGTGCTGGCAGACAGCGGGCGATCGAAGAGTACGGCCCGATCGGCGGGCGTGGGTTTGGCCTCGATGATCGAGCCGCGTGCAGCGCGGAGGGCGAGGTGCGAGCTGTCGTCCTCGATCTGGTTGTCGATGTAGAGGGCGCTGAACTCCTGGGTGCGTTCGATGGAGACGACGAGCCCGAGCATGAAGGCGGTGAGGATCCATCCTGTGCCGCCGGAGGACATGAGGGGCAGCGCGATGCCCTTTGTTGGGCCGAGCCCGGTGACGACACACAGGTTGATGATGGCTTGGAGGGCGAAGGTGGCGACGACGCCGAGCACGATGAGCTGGAGCATCTTGGAGCGTTCGCGCATGGCGATACTCGTTCCGGTCCAGACGATGCCGGCGTAGGCGCAGATGACGATGAAGGCCCCGATGATCCCGAGCTCTTCGCAGACGACGGCGAAGAGGAAGTCGGTGGTGTCTTCCGGCAGGTAGCCGAACTTCTGGAGCCCGTTGCCCAGCCCGCGTCCGAAGAGCCCGCCACCTGCGACGGTGGACATGGACTGGATCATGTGGTAGCCGTCGCCCGCGGGGTCGGCGTAGGGATTGAGGAAGGTGGTGATGCGGGTGACGCGGTAAGGTGCGGCGATGATGGCACCAACGAGCCCGAAGAGCGCGAAGGGGATGAAGGCGGCGAAGTGGGTCCAGCGGGCGCCGCCGGCGAGCAGGACGATGGCGGTAGCCAGGAGCATGAGGGCCCCGGTGCCCAGGTCTTCCTTAATGACCACGGCAGCAACGACGCCGGCGCAGAGGCAGACGGGGAGCAGCCCGGTGAAGAACTTGCGCAGGCGGTGTTCTTTGTACGAGCCGAGGCGTGCGGCGTACCAGGCGACGAGGATGATGATCCCCCACTTGGCGATCTCTGAGGGCTGGACGCTCTCCAGGCCGGGCAGGTGGAGGTTGATCCACCGGGCCGAGCCGTTGTTCACGCGGGCGATGCCGGGCACATAGACGAGGACGAGCATGCCCACGAGCATCAGCGAGGCGATGACAAGGACGCCCATGTCGCCGCCGGGCTTGAACCACACGACGCGTTGCAGGCGATCGGCGAGGCGACGAACAGGCAGACGGGTGGCGAGGGCCATCGCGCCCACGGCCACGACGAGGTAGAGGCTGGTGCGGGAGGTGAGCAGGGCCTTGATGCTCACGCCGGATACGGCGGCGGCGGCGGTTGGGTCGGCGTCGGTGGCGAGGGGACGCACGGACATCCCGGCGCTCTGCACCATCACCACGCCGATCGTCAACAGGACGAGAGCGCACAACATCACCACATGACCGCTGCGGACCATGGACACCTCATCGGCACAAGGAACGAATCGCAATGAGAAAACGGGGAGGGGTTCTAGACCCCACTCCAGCGTCGATCAACCCGGATTGTGGGCGGTTTGCCCCCGCGGACGGGCTCGGTGGGGTGCATGTTCGTCGGAATCAACGGCTTGTGGTGATCGCGGTGCGTTCAGAAAAACTTACGCGTTGAGCACACGGCTCATGAACACGCTGTTAGGATCTTCGCGGTAGCTGCCGAACGGGCCACAGGGAACAAATCCGAAGCGTTCATAGAGTGCGCGGGCGGGTGCGAAGTGGTCTTGTGCGCCGGTTTCCAGACTCAGGCGTGCGATTTGGTTGGACTGCGCGTGGTCGATGATGTGCGCGAGCAGCGATGCCGCGACACCCTTGCGCCGATGCGCGGGTTCGGTGCGCATGGATTTGATTTCGGCGTGGGTGCTGTCGAGGCGTTTGAGAGCGCCGCAGCCCATGAGGGCGTTGTCGTTGTTGCGTACGGACCAGAAGGTGATGTCGGGAGCACGCAGGCCCTCGATGTCGAGGGCGTGCTTGCTCTCGGGCGGCGAGATGGAGCGCATCTCGTCGAGGTGTTGATTGAGCAGGGCGGTGATGTCGGGGGTGGCGGGGTCTTGGGTGAGGATGTGCATGGGGGGAGTACGAGTTTAAATGCGTGTGGTTCAGAGTGGGTGCCCTGCTTTGACCCTGAGGGCAAAGCAGGTCTTTGGATGACGCTTGTTCCTGCCTTGTCCGACTGGCGTCGGATCAAAGCAGGGCACCCGTGGTGATTGGTTGTTGGAAAGACCCCCTCCGTCACGCTTCGCGTGACACCTCTCCCGCAAGCGCGGGGGAGGCGAGTTGGTTAGGCGAGGGGCAGGGAGACCTTGCGTTCGAGTTCTTCGACGGGGACGGCGATGAGGTCGTAGCCGTCGGCGGCCACGATGGTGCAGCGGACCAGCTCGCCGGAGGAGAGCGGGGCCTTGCTGATGACATGCGTCGTCGAGTCGATCTGGGGGGCCTGGAAGTAGGTTCGCCCGGCGTAGAGGGTGCCGCCGCGCGAGACACCGGGGGTGGGTTCGACTTGGTTGCCGGTGTCCTTGTCGATGAGGACATCGAACTGCGCCCCGCTGGTGGTCGGGTTCTTCTCGTCGTACTGCTCGGCGATGAACTCGGTCTGCTCGAATGCGATCTGCTGCTGCAGGGCCATGATCTCGTCGTGGCGCTGCTGCTTGATGTGCTTGGGCACCGCCAGCTCAGGGTCGTCTTCCATGCGTCCGGCGACGGTGCCGGGCTCCTTGGAGTACTGGAAGCAGCCAACGGCGTCGAACTGGACCTCTTCGATGAAGTCGAGCAGGTCCTGGTGGTCCTGATCGGTCTCGCCGGGGAATCCGGTGATGAAGGTGGTGCGGATGGCCATGCCGGGGATTCGTTCACGCAACTTGTGACACAACTCGGTCTGGTGTGCGCTGGTGACATTGCGGCGCATGCGTTCGAGCATGCGATCGGACCCGTGCTGGAGGGGGATGTCGAGGTAGGGCAGCAGGTTGCCCTTGTCGGCGAGTTCGGCGAAGGCGTCGATGATCTCGTCGGAGAAGTAGGTCGGGTAGGCGTACATCATTCGCAGCCACCCGCGTCCGATCTCTTCGGTGACGGCCGCGTCGAGGTTGCGCAGCAGCTTGGGCAGACCCGCGCGGAACTTGTCATCGCCGGGGACTTGTCCGAGCCCGACGCCGATGTCGTCGCCGTAGCTTGTGGTGTCCTGCCCGATCATGAGGAGTTCGTACGCGCCGTCGCGCATGAGCTCGCGGGCTTCTTCGATGATGCGGTCCTCGGGCTTGGAGCGCATCTTGCCTCGGATGGAGGGGATGGTGCAGAAGGCGCAGTTCTGGTTGCAGCCCTCGGAGATGCGGAGGTAGGCGTAGTGGCGCGGGGTGAGACGGAGGCGGGCGTTGTCGGACTCGTAGTACCCGATGCCCTTGCCGTCCTTGCCCGAGACGGTGAGCCCGACGGTGTTGAGCCCCTTGGCGTCGGCGCTGGTGAGGGCGTTGGCGTTGATCCAGTACTTGGGGACCTCTTCGAGGGTCTCACGCTCAGACTTGACGCCTCGCACGGCTTCGATGATGTGCTCGCGGTCGAAAACGCCGACCATGGAGTCGATGCCGGGCGCCCACTCGAGCATCTTGGCGCGATGGCGCTGCACGAGGCAGCCGGCCACGACGACGCGTTTGATCTTGCCCTGCTCCTTGAGCTTGACCGCCTCGGCAATCACCCCGAGAGACTCCTGCTTGGAGGCCTCGAGGAACCCGCAGGTGTTGATCACCACCGCATCCGCCGGCGTGACCCGCCCGCTGATCGCGGAGCTGTCCTGCTCAGACCCGGAGAGGGAGAGATCGTCGTGCTCCTGATCCTCGATGGCCTCGGCGGAGACGGGCATGAGCCCGTCGGCGGCCAGCAACCCGAGCATCTTCTCGGAGTCGACGAGGTTCTTGGGGCAGCCGAGGGAGACGAAGGAGATGGTCTCGATGGCGTCGGGTTGGGTCGGGGTCGGGGTGGGCATTGGGGGGAATGATATGCGTGGATTTGGGGGTGCTAGTGGTTTGTGGGGAAAGACTTACCACAGAGGGTACGGAGCACACAGAGGGGGAGAAAGAGGGGATTATGGAGCTGTGGACGGCACTATTGGCCACCGCAATTCAGAAACTGGGTGACATACATCAAAGCCTGAGCATGTCAGCACAGAGTCTATTGCAACTGCAGTGGCTTTCGAATAAAATCAGCTATCATGCGGGTTTCAACCAACACACAGTTGAAGCTGTATCCACAAGTAACAGTTTCATTTATACTTGCTTTACAGAGAGGCGCTTTATGGCAGCAACACACTTACCACTCGTCGCCGCGATCTTGACACAACTACTGATGACCACTGTTTCAGAAGCATCACAGCCCCGGCGTGGATCAGAACGGACACCACCACCGCCTCAAGAGAAAATTGCTGAACCCACCCTGCCCACTAGCCCGACAGAGCATGCCCAAACAGAGTATAATTCTATAGTTGCTTCACGTAATAGTCTTCTTGACAAGAGCCACACCAATGGTCGTGGCTTTATACTGCTTCGCGATGGAATCGATTCATTACTACAGCTTTATCGAGATGCAGGAGCATTCAGTTACAGCAAAGAAATTACAACAGAGCAGAGACGCTCTCTTATGCTGATTCAACTTGAAGCTGTTTCTTTTGCTCTAACTCTGGAACAGTACTATATGGCAAACATGGGCAAATCCGGAGACAGAGGAGTCGCCTCAGAAGCCTACCGCATTGCAACGGTTGCCACCACAGCCTACCCTAATCCGTGGCCAAGCTATATTCCACCTAGAGCAAACGGAGTAGTAAGCGATAAATTAATCCAAAATGTCGCACATATTACACATACACGAAACCCGTTCTCGAATGACCCCGCATTCAAAGCCCGTTCCGCCTACATCATGACTCAACTCGGCCACGACTCCAGCATCAGCCAGTTATTCAGTGCTATCGAAGAATCGCCGAACGACATCGATGTGCGAGCAATCGCAGCCCTGGCCTCTACCCCTGATTCAGAAACTGAAACAACATTGCTTGACGAACTGCCGGATCGAGTTCGACGGCATCACCAGATAGTACGATTTGTAACAAAAAAAACAAATAGAACAACAGAGTTTTGGACGGGCATATCTGATGGCATTAAGGATATATGGCAGAAAAAAATGGAGCACGAAGCATCCCTTCGAGCCAAAGGTATATGTGTTATATGTGAAGGCGCGGGCGAAGTACGCGAAACAACACGTACGGTCAATGGCTACTCTGTTGTTTTGGGAACTAGTAGTAAAATTATTGACTGCCCGTCCTGCGAAGGAACAGGCAAGCACACACCTTGACTAGCTACTGTCGCGACAATTTTTCAATCACTTAGATCACCTGTTGCATTTTGGATCCAATCCAGCTCCGCCTTGAGGCGATCCGCGATGAGTTCCGTCGCGGCCTTGTTGCCAAACGCACCGGCGTTGATCTTCACCTCGACCATCACGCTTGTGAGCGGGCGGGTCTCGATGGTGACGAGATGGCCCCGGTCGGAGTGGATGGACCACCAGCGGCCGTCGAGTTCGTCGGTGTGGGCGTCGCGGAGCTTGGTTTCGTCGATGGTCAGGTTGAGGCGATCGAGTGTGCGTTCGACGGCCTCGTTCATCTCCGTAGTCGTGCCCTCGTCGACATAGGTGAGCAGACCGGATCGCCAGAAGCTGTAGCCCGCCTCGCCGGCGGAGGCACCGGCGGAGACGAGGGGGACGGCGGCCGCGCAGCCGGGGAGGATGAGGGCGACGGCGAGGAGGGAGAGAGCGAGGGTACGATGGTGCGTGTTCGTTGAAATCATGCATGATTCTTAGCGTGAGTGAAGTGCAAGAACATGCAACGCGCCGAATAGGCGCTGGTAAAGCAGATATGCGGGGAAAGCTGACAATGTGGTT
Organism: Phycisphaerales bacterium; assembly: GCA_020427395.1. GTDB lineage: Bacteria > Planctomycetota > Phycisphaerae > Phycisphaerales > UBA1924 > UBA1924. Next base: position 51,209 of record JAGQON010000004.1, on the reverse strand, counting down.
TGTTATTGGGTGTGCGATGATCTTCGCAGGTTTTTTCGCGTTCAGACACGATCCGCACGGCGACGACAGCCCCATGGGCGAGCCTTCATCGGAACCGAAAGCGAGCGAGAGCGATGATGCGTCGACCGGCGCGGTGGTGCTGCCGATCGATACGCTGGCCGACTCACAGCCGGTGCTGGCTCGCTACATCGAGCGATCCGATGAGCCCGCGTTCGAGAAGGCCGCATTGTGGGAAACCGAGATGAGTGAGATGGAGACTGCGTTCTACGCGTCTCATGCGCGGACAGACAGGACGGCGCGGGACGAGTTCAATGAGCTCATGCGTACGGAGCGTATTCGCCGCTTCGATACGGATGGTGATGGCGAGATCGACGAGTTCGAGGCGGATGTGATGAACCGCCCGCGGTATGAGCGGTCGATCGCGGGACAGAAGGTACTCGGTCGGTTCGATGCTAACCGGGATATGCGGATCGATACGGAAGAGCGGGAGGCGCTGGATGCGTATTACCGCTCGGTGGTGCAGGAGAATCTCGACAGGTTGCTCCCCCAGTATGACGCGAACGGCGATGGGCGTTTAAACAACGAGGAGCGCGGCGTGTATCAGATGGATGTGCTGATGCAAACCGGTGAATCACCTGAGCCCGAGCGTGGGCGGGACTCTCATCGCATTGAATGGCTTACGAACCGGCTGGATATGAACGGTGATGCGCGGGTGAATATGGAAGACACCCGCCTGTTCCTGCATCTCCTCGCTCGCGGCAGCGTGATCGCGGACCTCGATCGGGACGGCCATGTGGGGATGAGCGACTACGACACGCACCGTAATTGGTCGTTCGAGCTGGAGGGGCTGCTTGGTCAGTCGCCCTGAGCTGATATCGAGGGCCGCAAGGGGACTAGAACACCAGCAACCCCACCACCATCCATAACGCGGCCACGATCATGACGACGGCGGTGTAGCCGACGATCTCGCGTGCCTTCACCCTCGTGATCGCCAGCAGCGGCAGCGCCCAGAAGGGCTGGAGCATGTTGGTGAGCTGATCGCCATACGCCACGGCCATGATCATCTTCGCGGGGGCGACGCCGGCTTCGGCGCCGGTCTGGAGCGCGATTGGGCCCTGGATCCCCCACTGCCCGCCACCTGAGGGGACAAAGACATTGACGATGGCGGCGCTGGCGAGGGTCAGGACCGGGGCGGTGGTCTCATTGGCGACGCTGGCCATGAAACGGCTGAAGTCGTTGATGAGCCCGCTGCTGGCGAGCATCCCCATGATGCCCGCGTAGAGCGGGAACTGGAGAATGATCCCGGCACAACCACGCGCGCCATCTTCGGCGGCGCTCATGTAGGAACGGACCGAGCCGTGCATGATGAGCCCGAGCGCGAGCATGGCGATGTTCACTTCGTTTGGGCCGAGCGACATGAAGCCGTCCTTGGTCGAGAATCGCACGAACGCGTAGACGAGCATGAGTGCCAGCGCCCAGACGACGATGGGCGAGCGCTCGATCCAGTCGGGGAAGCCGCTGACCTCCCCAGCGATATGCTCGATCTCCGTGGCATCATCGTCGAGGGGCATGGGCGTGATCTCGTTGTCGTGCTTGGGGGTGAGCAACCACAGCACGATCGGGATGATGATGAGCAGCCCGCCGGAGATAAAGAGGTTCATGGGGCTCAGGAGCGTGTCACTCAATGGAACCGCACCGGTCTCGAGCGATTCGAAGACGCTGGCGGGGAGGACATCGCGTGCCTGGGCCTCGGTGGTCATTTTCAGCGGCGCGGAGCCCGAGAAGCCGCCGTGCCAGACCAGGAGCCCCATGTAGCCGGCCGCGGCGAGGAGCGGGCCGTGCACGCTGATGTTCTTGGTTGCGCACACCCGCGCGACCTCTCGGGCAAACAGCGCACCAACGATGAGCCCAAGCCCCCAGTTAATGAGCCCGAAGATGGCGGCCACGAGCCCGACGAGCGCGGCCGCGGCTGGCGCGGAGCTCGGCAGCCCGGCGAGCCTGCCGATGAGCAGACGGATGGGCTTGCTGGCGGCCAGTGCATGCCCGGTGACGAGGATGAGCGACATCTGCATGCCGAAGGCGAGGAACTTCCAGAGCCCGTCGGACCCACGCCACGCGTCGATCATGGCGTTGAGCTTCTCGGCGCTCGTCGTCGCGCCGGGGTAGGTGCCGAAGACGAGGGCAAGGATGGCGGCGAGGAGGGTGAGCCCGACGGCGATGACGAAGGGGTCTGGCGCGGTCTTGGTGAAGACCTTGGTGAGCACGCGGCCGAGCGATGCGATCATCGGGGATTCCCTTCATTCTTCGCGGAATAGCGGGTGGGTGTTCGTGATTATCGCATATCTCACGTTCCGCCGCAGGGGCTCTCGCCCACGCACCTAGACTTCGCGTTCATGCCCGAAAGCCCAACGCCCATCAGCCCCGCAGAGCAGTACCCGCAGAAGGGCAAGGGGATCGCGTACGCGGCCGGGGCCTTCGGTTGGTGGGCGGTCATCGTGCCCAGCTACTTCAAGCTGCTGTCGGTGCACCACGCAAACCCGGCGGAGATCCTGGCGCAGCGCGTGCTGTTCGGCATCCCGATCCTGCTGTTGTTGCTCGCTTTTACAAGGCAGCTTGGGGCGTTCATGCAGGCGGCCACGCGCTGGGCGTCGCTCAAGGTGCTAATCCCCAGCACCTGCCTGATCGCGATCAACTGGTACTTCTTTATCTACGCGGTGTCGACCGATCGCCTGAGCCACGCATCGCTGGGGTACTACATCAATCCGCTGTTCTCGATCGCACTGGGGTTCCTGTTCCTTGGCGAACGACCAAGGCCGGTTCAGTGGGGCGCGATCGGATTGGCGGCGACGGCGGTGCTGGTGATGGGGTATGCGGAGCTGAGCGCGGCCGACTCGCTGGGGCTCCCGTGGCTGTCGATCCTGCTGCCTGCGAGCTTTGGGACCTACGGGCTGCTCCGCAAGCGGGCGAATGTGGGCCCGAGCGTCGGGCTGACCTTCGAGATGATGCTCATGCTGCCGGTGTGTGTGGGACTGATCATCTGGCTGGGACGGACGGATCAGGGGATCTTCTTCGCCGACGACACGCCGATGTGGATCTCGCTGGTGATGCTGCTGGGCGGCGTGGTGACCATCGTGCCGCTGATCTGCTTCACGCACGCGGTGCGTCTGCTGCCGCTGGGCACGGTCGGGCTGCTGCAGTACACCGCCCCGACGGGGCAGCTGCTGCTGTCGGTCGTGTTCTTTGGTGAGCACTTTTCACCGCTGAAGTTCGTGGCGTTCGCGATCATCTGGCTGGCCGTGGGGATCTACAGCTGGGACATGATCCGCGGGCATCGGCAGGCGCGGGCGGCGGCTCGGACGGAACTGCTCGAGTAGCTACTCCGTCGGGTCGTGCATGTCGTAGATGCGCAGGGATTCGAAGCGTGGCTTCCATTTCGTGACATACGCGATGTGCTGGTCGTGGATCACATAGGCGTTGAGGTCCTCGACGGACTCGAAGCCGAGGTAGATGGCCAGGTCGTAGTCGTTGATGATGGTGTCGCGTCCGGTGTCGATGTGCCGCCCGGCGGCGTAGGTGCTGACGCTGGGGATGGTGGCCAGCATCTCGTTGCTGTCGCGGAGGACGGCGTCGTAGTCGCTGTTCTGCTTGAGGTCGATGAAGACGATGTGCCCGATGAGGGCGGTTCGCGGGGCGCGGCGGGTCGTGGACACGCAGGCGCTCATGAAGAGCAGCGAGATGATCAGCAGGGCGTGTTTCATGCACAAAGTGTACTGATTTGTGTCAGTCGCCGGGCGATCGATCGGTCATACTGATGCCATGGATACACACAACACCCAAAATGATCGTTTTTCTCAGCTCTCCAAGTCCAACGCCCGCTGGCGTCTGCTGGCGGTTTCGTCGATCACGCTGATGGTCGGCGTCGTCATCGGCGGCATGGGGGCAGCCCAGCCCGACCCGCACAGCTCGCCGTCCGATCCGACAGCGGTGGTTGATTATGTCGGGCTCTCGGACCGGATCGTGCGTGTGCACGCGGACGGCTCGATGACCTACCTCAAGTTCCCCGACGGCGAGCGGACTGGGTTCGGGTACTACAACTGGGGCAGGGTGAAGATCGATAAGAACTTCACGAGCCGGACGCTGCCGCAGCCGTGATGAGCTTCTCCTCCCCCGCGCTTGCGGGGGAGGTGGCACGCGATAGCGTGACGGAGGGGGACTCTGGTATGCTGTGTGCGTGCCTGATCCCAGATCATTTCGCGCACAGACTCGTGGCACGCCCTTGTCACATGAGAAAGCGCGGTCGCTGCGTCGGGACCTCTCGCCCCCAGAACGCTTCCTATGGAATGCCCTCAAGCGGCGACAGCTTGCTGGTTTGCACTTCCGAAAGCAATCCCCGATGGGCGACTTCATAGCGGATTTCTACTGCCATGCCGCCAGGCTCATCATCGAGATAGACGGTGAGACGCATCAGGGCTCACGACTCACACTCGATCGAGAACGAGATCGATGGATGAAACAGGCCGGGCTGGTCGTGCTTCGATTCACGGCTGAGGATGTCTTCAAGCATCGAGAAGCGGTTCTTGAACGGATTCGAACGACTGCCCATCAGCGCATACGAGAACTCGGTGAGCAACGGATTGAACGCTAGCCCCCCCTCCGTCACGCTGCGCGTGCCACCTCCCCCGCAGGTGCGGGGGAGGAGTCAGATCTCTTCGTTGCGATCGATGACCCGTGCGCCGAGCGACTCGGCGAGCGCGGGGGCCTGCAGCGGGTCGATGATGATGTTTGATACTGAGCGTGTGTCGATCGCGAGGTGATCGATGCGGCTGCCCCGCAGGTCGAGGGCGGTGATGCGTGCGCCCAGTAGATACAGGCCCCGGGCATCGCAGTCGCGGAGGGTAATGCGGTCGAGGGTTGATCCAGACAGATCGATGTTCTGCAGGTCGCAGGTCTCGAACCAAACACGGTCCAGCGTGCACTCCTGCATGAACGCGTCGGGCATCTTGCACTCGTGGAAGCGGACATCGCGGAGCGTGCCGCCGCGTGTGTCGAGACCGGTGCACTTGCAGGACTCGAAGCGGGTGCGGACGATGCGGGTGTCGATCCAGGTCGCGCCCGAGCAGTCGGCACGCCCAATCTCGCAATCAACCATGCGCAAACCCGGGAGTGTCGTTGCCGCGAACGCGCCGGCGCGGACGCGGCACATGGAGAGCGAGAGGTCGCGAGCGAACGCGCGAAGCGGCTCGATGATCTCGACACGCTCAAGCTGGGCGCGGTCGATGAACGAATCGCTCGGCGCGTGATCGAGCGTCGCGCCTGGTTCGAGGTCGGGCTGTTCCGGCTCGAGGGCGGGCACGGGTCAGTGCTGGAGCGGGAAGCGGGCGCAGAGCGACTTCACTTCTTCGCGGACAGCGTTGATCGTGCCCTCGTCGCCCTTGGACTCGATGACGCGGTTGATCCACTCAGCGATCTGACCCATCTCGGCTTCTTTGAAGCCGCGCGTGGTCGTCGCGGGGGTGCCCAGGCGGATGCCAGAGGTGATCATGGGCGAGCGTGGGTCATCGGGGATGCCATTCTTGTTAGTGATGAGACCTGCCATCTCGAGCCATTTCTCGGCGTCCTTGCCCGTGAGTTCGCTGTCCTTCACGGTGAGGTCGACGAGCATGAGGTGGTTGTCGGTGCCGCCGCTGGTAATGCGGAAGCCGTGCCCGACGAGGGCTGAGGCGAGTGCCTGGGCATTGCGAACGACCTGCTGCTGGTAGCTCTTGAACTCGGGCTTGAGGGCCTCGCCGAAGGCGACGGCCTTGGCGGTGATGATGTGCATCAGCGGGCCGCCCTGCACGCCGGGGAAGACATTGCGGTTGATCGCCTTGTTGAGTTCCTCGTCGTTGGTCATGATGAGCCCGCCGCGCGGGCCGCGCAGGGACTTGTGGGTGGTGGTCGTCACGACATGGGCGTGCGGGAAGGGGCTGGGGTGGACGCCCGCGGCCACGAGCCCGGCGATGTGGGCAATATCGGCCATGAGATACGCGCCAACCTCGTCGGCGATCTCACGGAACTTCGCAAAGTCGATGACGCGGGGGTAGGCGCTGTAGCCGCAGAGGATGGCCTTGGGCTTGTGCTCATGGGCGGCCTTGCGAACCGAGTCGTAGTCGATCTGCTCGTGCTGGGGGTGGCTCTTGTCGTAATGAAGCTGGTAGTGGACGGGCTTGTAGAAGATGCCCGAGAAGTTGAGGTGCATGCCGTGGGAGAGGTGGCCGCCGTCCTTGAGGACGAGCGAGAGGAAGGTGTCGCCGGGCTCCATCATGGCCATGAAGGCAGCGGTGTTGGCCTGCGCGCCCGAGTGGGGCTGGACATTGGCGAACTCGCAGCCGAAGAGCTGCTTGGCGCGGTCGCGCGCCAGCTGCTCGACCTTGTCGTGATGCTCGCAGCCGCCGTAGTAGCGGCGCCCGGGGTAGCCCTCGGCGTACTTGTTGGTCATGCAGGTGCCGGCGGCGACGGTCACGGCGGGCGAAGCATGGTTCTCGCTGGCGATCAGCTCGATCGTGGTCTCTTGACGCTCGGCCTCGGCGCGGACAATGTCGGCGACTTGGGGGTCGGTGGCGGCGATGGTGTCGAGGATGGCCTGGTCGATCGAGTGGGTGGTGGTGGTCATGGGAGAATGGTAGCCGCGAGCGAGTGGGTCTGAGCGACTGATCAGATCCCCAACTGAGACGCAAAGAGATCGAGCATGCCGCTGATGGACTGAGAAATCAGCATCCCAACTCCAGCGAACACAATCCCAAAGAACGATGCGAAGCATACCAGCGCAAGCTCGGCCCAGTTCGCCCGAACTCTCCAGCCGATGCGTACGGCACTGACCCAGAACCACTGAACCCAGATCACGATCGCAACAACCGACAGCGCCAACGGGCTGAGATACTGCTCGATATTGCGAAGCGGACTCCAATAGTCCCCGGCATAAACCAACCCATCGCACACACGCCCGATCTCAAACGCGAGAAACGGGATCGTGGAGCAAACGATCGCCGCACGCACTACATGGATCATCCTGAGTTTGGCGCGCTTACGCGTCGTGGGAAAGCACCCGAACATGATAATCCACATGAGCGAGACGCCGCTACAGAACACCGCAACGCCCCCACCAAGCTCAGCAAAGTCACTCGAATAAAACGATCGATTGACAACTGGCGCCAGCAGCGATTCGCCTGACACGCGAAACCAATAGTCGAACCCGCTGTCGGGAATGATGTACTGCTGCGCCTGTGCTTGCTGCTGCGGGCTGAGTGCCGGTATGATCGCACGCATCGACGCGTTCGACTGCACAACAGAACCATGCAACGACAGAGCAAGCGTAACTGAAGTGATGAGATGGAAAATCAGCATCAGTGTTGTAAACGAGAGCAGCCAGCGGGCCATCGAGCGCGGCGCAACCATGGTCAAACGACGCCAATACCGATTCGGGAAGAGCAGGTACGAGAGGGTGCCGGGCCATTTGAGCAGCGAACTCCATAATGAGCTCGCGTGCTCGACATACCACGAGAGTCTTACGCGTCCCGGGGTGAGCAGATCGACCCACTCGAACCCAAATCCGCACTCCGGGCAGGTGCCCTGCACCGCACATTGAAACTCCCAAGTCGCGATCTCGCCGGACTGGTCGTAGCCGCACTTGGGGCAGATGGGTTGGTGAGTCGGTTTGGTCATGATGAGGCCATGATGAAGATGTACACGCGGAATGTGACCCCGCCGAGGATTGCGGCGATGGTGCCCAGCGTAACGAGCAGCTTCCATTGCTCCACTCGCCAGCCGATGACGATGGCGCATGCCCAGAAAGCAATCTGCCAGATGATCATGGAGAGCGAGAAAAGCGGTTCGATTTGTTCGATGAGCATCCGTGTGAGGCCGCCGGATCCATGCATGGCGTTGAACAGTTTGTGCATCTCGTAGCTGAACACCACGGCGAACATGCTCAGGATCGCGGCTCGGGCGAGGTGACCGGTGCGGATCTTTGCCAGCCGTCGCGTTTGAGGGATTGCGAAGAGGACGATGATCCAAGTGATCACGAAGCCGACCTGCACGCCCATCGGGCGGAGGAACTGGTGGTACATGGTCATGCTATTGAGCCATGTCGAGCGGTATACATCCAGGCTGACGATGTAGCCAGCGGAGTTTGGGAGTGCGTAGAAGAAGGGGTGGGCGATGCCGTCGAAGAGGATCTGGGCATATCCGTAGTAGCCGTAGGACATGAAGTACTGATCGAGCGAGAGACCCTGCCAGTTGCGGCTGTCCCAGCGTGACCACCCCGCGGGGATGGCGATCAGCAGGTGCATGCCGAGCATGATCAGCAGCAGCCAGACGCAGAGACCCCACACAGATATCCGCTTGGTCACGCCGAGCTGGGCCCAGAACTGATGGGGTAGGATCAGGCGTCGGAGCGTACCAGGCGTTCGCCAGAGACGAGAACGGATTGAGCGTCCGTGCTCCGCGTACCACGGCAGGTCATGCATCGCGGGCCTGAAGACTTCGATCCATTGAAACCTGATGCCGCACTCGGAGCAGACGCCGTGCACAGGGCACTGCGACTCCCAAGTCGCGATCTCGCCGGACTGGTCATAGCCGCATTTGGGACAGATGGGCTTGGGCGTCGATTCCCTCATGGCGAGCTCCCGCATGAGCGCAGCCCCAGCACCGCGCAGGTCAGACAGCTGGTGCCCAGCACAAACCACGAGAACGCGATGATGATCATCATCATGGCCGTCAGCTTGGGGTGCTTGTCGGGCTCACGCTGGTTGAGGGCGGCTAGCATGGTCACGCTCGCCCCGCACTCGGGGCAGGTGAAGAGCGCCATCCCCTCCGGGTCGGTCTGCGGCGTGGGCGCGACGCCGCTGAGGTCGTAGCTGCACCGGGGGCAGTGTGGGATGGAAGGCATGCTCACTGCTAGAAGGTACCCAATATCCTGGGCGGGAGTTGCGTTGAGCCGGGAAGTTGCTTTGCGACACCGAAGCAATCTGGTACGCTCGTGGCTCACAATCACCATCACAGAGGGAATCAACATGATGAATATGAAGACACTGCTCGCACTCCTCATCTGCGCGGGGAGCGCCGCGGCGGCCCCCATCACCTATCAGGGCACGCTCGAGGACAACGGGCAGCCCGCCAACGGCCTGTATGACATGCGATTCTCGCTGGCTGACGCGCCCACGATCGGGCTGCTGCTCCAGTTCATCGACATCAGCAATGTCGAGGTCGTCGATGGTCTCTTCGAGGTCGAGATCGACTTTGATGACTCATGGTTCGATGGGTCGGACCGCTGGCTGGCGGTGCGGGTCGAGGGGACGAACCTGAACCCGCGCACGAAGATCAACTATGCGCCGTACGCGATCCGCGCGACTCGTGCGCAGCAGGCGAACCTTGCGTTCGACCTCTCCGCCCCGTGGGTGAGCGTGGACACGGGCGTGATCATCAGCGCGACATCGACGGGCGCGATCCCGATCACGGGTCGATCCAGTAATACCACCGGCACCAACCCGGGGGTGTACGGGCGCACCGATTCGGGGTCATCGAACGCGGCTGGCGTGTTCGGCGAAGTCACCGATACGACGCCCGGCGGGTTCTCGGCCGGCGTGCGCGGCGTGAACAACGGGACCGGGTTCAACGGCGTCGGGCTCTACGGATCGCACGCGGGGTTCGGGTACGGGGTCTACGGCACGGTGCCCGGCGGAGTCGCTGTCTTTGGGAGCACCAACAACGGGTTCGGGCTCTGGGGGCAGTCGACAACGAACATCGGCGCGTACGCGCGGACCACGAGCGGGGACGCGGCGCTGCAGGCGGAGCACGCTGACGAGGACACCGAGGCATTCCTTGCGACGGATGAGTACGGGGTCGAGGCGTACAACAACGTCTCCGACGGCGCGGGAACCGCGATCTTTGGCAGCGGCGGACGCACGGGGATCTACGGCGAGTCCGTCAACAGCGGTTTCGGGCCCAGCCTGACGCGCACGGGCGTGCAAGGGTTCGCGGGCGGGTTCTCCTCCGGCGCGGATACTTTCTACGGCGTCAACGGGTTTGCACAGAACCCCGCATCGGGCGGATCACGGACGGCCTACGGCGTGTACGGCGGCGCGCAGGTCGGGAACTCCGCGAACACGGCGTACGGTGTGTACGGCGAGACTTTCGGGACCGGCGGCACCAAGTTCGCGGGGTACTTCCAGGGCAATGTCCATGTCGCGGGCACCCTCTCCAAGTCTTCGGGCTCCTTCAAGATCGATCACCCGCTCGACCCGGAGAACCAGTACCTCTCCCACTCCTTCGTCGAATCGCCCGACATGATGAACATCTACAACGGGGTCATCACGCTCGACGCGGATGGGCACGCGATCGTGCAGCTCCCGGACTACTTCGAGGCGCTCAATCGCGACTTCCGGTACCAGCTCACCGCGATGGGCGCACCGATGCCCAACCTGTACATCGCGTCGGAGATCTCCGCGAACCAGTTCGCGATCGCCGGCGGCGCACCCAACGCGCGCGTGTCGTGGGAGATCACCGGCGTGCGTCAGGACCCCAGCGCGCTGGCGCACCCGATCATCGTGGAAGAACCCAAGCCCGAGCACCACAAGGGCAAGTTCCTCGACCCTGAGGCCTACGGGTTCGATGACGATCGCGCGATCCATCCGCGCCCGAAGCAGAACTGAGCTGTTCCGTGATTACCTGCTCACGCGCACGATCTGCTGCTCGCACTGCTCGATCGTCGGCTTGTGGGACAGGTCTATCGGCAGGTAGACACCTCGCTCGTGGTCGGTGTTCAGCACGATCGCGTTGGGCTCAACGATGTTGTAACCCTTGTCGGCGTGCTCATGCCCCAGGATGAACAGGTTCACGCCCCAGCGTTCGGTGAGGTCTTCGAGCTGGTCGTGGTCGTAGCCGCGTCCCCAGACCATGAGGTGGGCCGAGCCAACGCGCGGCTCGTAGTCCTGCTCGGTGAGGTCGCGGTCGATGATGGTGGTATCAAAGCGTCCCATGGAGGCGGGACCCGGCAACGAGTGCGCACACAGGATATCGCCCTGCGGACAGCGGCAGCGCAGGGCGATGGGCATGGCGAAGACGAACTCGCGGATGGCCTCGAAGACGATGTCGCTGCGATCGCCGAACACGGACTCGACACCGGCGTCGAACGCCTTGACGCAGGGGATGCCGTTCTTCATGATGCCCGAGCCGATGGCCTGGGCGAGCTCGTGGTTGGCAAGCAGGATGTGAACAAGCTCGGGGTGCATCGCCTTGAGCGCGGCCACGCGGGTGAGCCCGCGGTAGCTGGTGTCGAGCGGGAGCCCGGGCTGCTCGGGCAGCTCGCCGTGGATGATCTCGTGGAGGGTGAGGTGCTTTTCCTCGGCCCCGAACTCGCCGTCCAGCCCGGCGGCGGCGAGGACGGCCTTGAAGTTGTGCGGGTGGTCGTGGGTGTCGCCGGTGGCGATGAGGTGCCCGGGCGATTCGATGTAATCGATGGCGCCTCGCCGGCAGGTGGCCTCGCGCATCGCCCTGGCGCCGCTACGCAGCGTGTCGACGACTTCATCGAGATCGCTCAGGTCGAGGGTCCACATGGCTTGTGCTTGTATCGGCCCCTTGCGGGATTCGAGCCCAAACAGGGCAACTGACGGGCTCTGATGGGGGGTTGGGCTGGGCGGATCAGTCCGCCTGCTGGGGCATGGATTCGGCCCGCAGCATGCCCAGGACCATGTCGAGCTTGTCGGCCACGGCGTGCATCGACTCGGGCCGCTGATCGAGCTCGACGGCGACGCACTGCATGATCAGGTCGTTGAGACGCTTGGGAACCAGCGGGTTGATCTCGATGACGGGCGTTGCCTTCTCGATAAGCGAGTCGTCGAGCGAGCCGACGAGCGAATCGTTCTGGTGCCCCATGGCCGTGGGGATGTTTTTGCCGGTGAGCACCCAGTACATGGTGGCGCCGAAGTTGTAGATGTCGGTCTTGGGCGTGATCTCGCGCCGGTGGACCTGCTCGGGGGCGATGTAGTCGGGCGTGCCCTGGATGCGCTTCTTGATGGTGCCCGTCTTGCACGACTGCCCAAGGTCGATGAGCTTGGCGGTGTGGTTGCCGTCCATACCGACGCCGACGATCACATTGTGCGGCTTCATGTCCGCGTGGACGAACCCGCGGTCGTGCATCTGCGAGAGAGCCGAGGCGGTCTGCTGGAAGATGTCCACAAGGGTGGCCAGATCGTCGGGCTGCTCCTCGTGGAGCGAGACGCCGTCGACGAGTTCCATGACGAGATAGAGCTCGTTGGTTTTGAGCAGGGTGCCCTTCTTGATCATGCGGGGGATCTTGCGGATCGAGTCGTGATCGAGCTGCGAGGCGATCTTGTACTCGGTCTCGGTCTGGTCGAGGAACCGCTGCTCTTTCGGGTTCTTCTTGACGACATGCTTGAGCGCCCAGATCTGCTTGGTCTTGGGGTCCTGCACGAGGTAGATCACCGACGCGGCGCCACGCCCGATCTCGCTGATCACGCGGTACCCCTCGACGGTGTCGCCCTTCTTCCAGACTGCTACGGGATCTGTCGTCATGCGTGCAAAGCTCTCGCGTTCCCCAACCAATCACCGACCGGGATCTGATGGCACCATGTCTCGGGGTTGTGGCAGGACAACCCGAGATGTCCTATTCGGCTTCTTTGGTCTCACGTTCCAGCCCGGGGGCACAGAACGCGTGTTATCGGCAGTGATCGTATCCACCCTGTGCGCGCCTGCCGAGTGTGACGCTCACAGAGTCTTGATGTTATTCGAGAGATCGAGGCCGATCCTGAGCCGCGGAAACATATGGTCGCCCCGGCGAGAGATGGGACGCCCGAACAGCTCAGGATGCCCGATGATACGCACGAATGAAAACCGCGGATGCATCAGCATCCGCGGCAAGTGGATTCGTGATTGATTACAGGGTTATCCCATCGAGGCGAGCAGCTGCTCGAACTCGCTGCGCGGGAAGAACTGCCCGGGTGATGAGGTGCCGCCGAGGTCCTTGTGTAGCAGCACACGATCGGCGGGGATGCCCAGCTCGTCGCTCAGCGCGTGCACGAGCTGCGCGAGCCGGTAGAGCTGCTCGTCGCTGAAGGGGCGTCGGTCGCCGTCGCCGACGAGACAGATCTCGATGGCACTGGCGCTGGTGAACGATGAGTTGACCCCGCTGAGGTCCGCGCCGGGCTGCTGATCGAGCCAGCGGTAGCCGACATGGATCTCACCGTCGCCCATCCGTTTGCCGTTGCCAACGACGAAATGGAAGCCCAGGCCGTCGTAGCCGAGCGACTTGTGCTCGCTGGCGATGTCCTCGGCCGAGCCCGCGGGCTGCCCCGAGTGGACGATGACGATCGAGTTCCAGCGGTTGTCGGCGATGGGCGTGGCGGTCTGGAAGATCGAATCCATGCCCACGCTGCGCTCAATGCCCATGAGGGGAGCGAGCGAACGACCGCCGGTGCGGGCCGACGAGCCGGAATCGAGCGCCGAGAGCAGGCCGATCCCGACGGTCATACCAACACCGAGCACAGACCAAACAACTTTGGTCCGCATCGAGCGTGCTGTGCGGGTTGTCATTGATCGCTGCGACAAGGTCGGCTCGCTTGAGTTGATGTGATTCGAAGCGCTGAACTAGCGTACCAATACCATTCGGTAGAGACAGGTGTTTTTCTTGCACATTCCCGCGCAAAATGCAGATTGATCGGCGCAAACAGCTACGGCGTGTGTGTCACGACTTGCATATCCCGAACAAAGCGTCATGCGTGTTCGGGGTTGGTGGTGATCGGACGCTCTTATTCCTCGCGGACCAGCAGACGGTCGGTCAGGTTGGGCGTGCGTCGCCCGTACTCGTCCATGAGGTACGGCTCGGCACGCTGCGATCGAGCTCGGTCGTAACGATCGAACTGTGATCGGGTGTCGTCTGGACGCAGGGCGGTCTTCTGGCACCCCGCAGCGGCAATGCTCGCCATGATCGCAAGGCACGCGAGCAGCCGGGTTGGGTTGTCGATCGGTGATCGTGTTCTCATCAGCACATCCTATCCGTTCCACGATGGTTTCGAGGCGAAGTCTGCCGATGCAAAAAGGAAAACAGTGCACCACCTTGCGGCGGTACACTGTTCTGGAGAGAGGAGAGAATCCGGGTCACACTTTCGTCGTCCCGGCACCTCTTCAGTGCCGTTCTGAAAGGGAAGAGAGAGAACTTGTCAACGCCAGATATACGCGTCAGCCACGCGACTTGTTCATGCGTGAGACGCAAAAAGTCAAGAATCTGAGCCGTTCTGGTCGGGTCCTCCCCACCTCAGGGGAGCGAAGCATCGTGCAACCGACCGGATTCGTCGAGACGCACATCGCCGTTTCCATACATATTCCGAACAGCTGTGTAGACACAAACCGCGACGCAGGTTGACAGGTTCAGTGATCGTTCGCCCGGCACCATGGGCACGCTGATGCGCTGCGACTCGGGCACACGATCGATCACGCCCCGGTCGAGCCCCCGGCTCTCGCGTCCAAAGACAAGGTGGTCACCCATCCCGATGGGGACATCGAAGATCGAGCGCGTCGCGTGCGAGGTCAGGAACCAGGATCGGGCGGGCGGATTGGAACTGGGCGGGTGGGCCCCGAGATACGCCTCAGCGTTGTCGTGCTCAACGAGATCAAGTCTCGGCCAGTAATCGAGCCCGGCCCGGCGGCAGGCCTTCTCATCGATATCGAACGCCAGCGGGTGGACCAGATGCAAGCGACACCCGGTGGTCACACAAGTGCGCCCGATGTTGCCCGTGTTGTTGGGGATCTCGGGCTCGATGAGCACCACATGCAAGCGGGGCCGGGATAAACGAACACCCGCAGCGATTGGCGTGTCGCTGCGGGTGGGTTCGTATTCATTCGCGTTGTTGTCGGGCATAGGTGATTGTTGCCTATGCGCCGTGCCCGATCAGTCCTCGCCTTCGGCGAACATCGGATCGACCTCGATGACCTTCTTCACCGCCGCCTTGAAATCGGGTGAGTGCGGGTTGCCCTGCCAGCGGATGATGCCGTCGGTGGACATCAGGATGGTGTGGGGGATCGCCTTGACACCCATTGGGCGGTAGATGGAGTCGTTCTTGTCGTAGAGGTTGGAATAGGCCTTCTTGCTGCCGATGACATAGCGCTTGTGCGCGCGTTCGTCGTCGTTGGAGCCGCCGATGGCGAGGATTTCGAGCTTGCCCTCGTACTCGCGCTGGAGGTCTTCGAGCATGGGTGAGGCCGCGCGGCACGGGCCGCACCAGGTCGCCCAGAAATCGAGGACGATGACCTTGTTCTGGATGTCCTTCTTTTCAGACAGCCATTCCTCGTTGCCCAGAGGCACGGGGAGCGGCTTGCCTTGGAAATCGTTGGCGGGGAACTTGTCTTTGTTCTGCGCGGGCCAGTCGGCCGTGGCGTAGGCCTCGGTCGGGATGGACTTGGGCTCGGCCTTCTTGGTGCCGCTGTCGGAGTCGTCACCCTCGGCGATCTCAACGCCCTCGCTCTGGAGCTTAGCGTTGGCGATGGCTTCGTCCTTGGTTTCACGCAGCAGCTGCCCCACCGCTCGCTTGAGCGAAGCGCTCTCGAAATCGGCGTAGCGCAGCTGGCCGGCGCGATCGATCAGGTAAAGGTCGGGCGCATCGTCGCTCCCGACGGCCTTGGCGAATGCATCGCCGGTGTCCATCGCGGTCAGCACCTTGACGCGGCCTTGGTCAATCTTCTCCTGCATCGCCTCCCAGCCCAGCTCCGGGTGGACGGCCAGGGTCACGAGACCGTCGTCGCCGTTCTGGCGTGCGTAGCGGGCGAGGGTCGAGAGCGTCAGCAGCGACTTGGGGTTGCCCGAATCGACCATGGCAATCAGGACGACCTTGTTCTCGATCGACGAGGCGTTGACGGTGTCTGCGAGTGACCAGTTGGTCAGCCCATCAAAGAGGGTGGTATCGAAAGGCTTGCACTCAAGCTCGTGCATCGCGTTGACATGCTCGGCGTTGCCCTCGCGCTCAATGCCCGGGGCGGGGAGCATGCCGATACCGAGGGCGCTGCCGGCCAGGATCATCATGGAAAGGGTCGCGATCGAACGCGTGCGGTTGGTGAATGACATGGGGTTCCTCCGTGAGGGGTCGATTTCATTGCAAGGTATGTGTCTATGTATACTAACAGGACTTGCGTGTGGTTGAAGCGCACCAACCACGATCTCGATGTAAAAAACCCGCATAAAGCGGGCTTTGAGGTCTGAAATGGCTCGGGATGGAGTTTAGCTCTTGGCCTGGATCAGGGGATCGGCCTCGAGGACCTGCTCGACGACTTTCTTGAACTCGGGCTGGAGGGGGTTGCCCATCCAGCGGATCACGCCGTCGGTCGAGACCACCAGAACCAGCGGAATACCGCGGGTTTCAAAGTGCTTCATGACCTTCTGATCGCTGTCGAAGAGCTGGACGAAGGGCTCCTCGTGGGACTCAAGAAAGGCCGCGACGGTGGCCTGATCCTCGTTGACGCCCGAGACGCCGACGACCTGGAGGTTGTCCTTGTTGGCTTCCTGCAGTTCGGCAAGCTTGGGGGCGGCCGCGACGCACGGGCCGCACCAGGTCGCCCAGAAGTCCACGATCATGACCTTGCCCTTGGTGTGCTCAAGCGTGCGCTCGCCGCTGAGGACGGTCTCGTCGCTGAACTTGGCGGGCATGGGCTTGCCCTGGAAGTTCTTGAAATAGAGCCCCTTCTCAGGGTTGTGGGCGGGCCAGTTGGCATTGCCGTAGGTCGCGGTGTCGATCTGGGGTAGTTCGGCCTGCTTGGTTTCCTTGGTCGCGCAGAGCGGGCAGTGTGCGTCCTTCTCTGGTGCGGCTTCGGCGGTGCAGCAGTCCTTCTCGCAGCCGGGCGGGCAGCTGCCCGGGCCCATCATGGAAAGCGAGAGGCCCGCGCTGGCGAGGATCATCGTGACAAAGCTCATGTGGTTGCTCCTTGTGGTTCGCTCGCCTGAGCGGGTATGCCCGGCGATCCCCCTGATGTGTTTTGATATGCCTTAGCCCATACGGGGTGAAAGGCATGCGTACATGCTAACCGCCGCCGCGACGGAAATATTCAATGAATCCACTCCGCTGGCCATCTCGATGCGGACCCGGTGGTTCGCCGCCCGCATCAAGGCCTCGCTGAGCCCCGGCCCTTCGGCCCCGAAGCACAGGGCCGGACGCTCGTATCGCCTCTTATCGGACGGACTGAGCACCTCGGCATCCGGGGACGGGGTCAGGGCCAGCGTGGTATAGCCGATGTCGCTCAGCTTGGGCATCAGGACGGGCAGGTCTTCACAGATCGCGAAGGGCACCCGCAGCACATGCCCCATCGAGACCCGCAGGGCCTTGCGATAGAGCGGGTCACAGCAGCGGGCGCTGAGGATCACACCCACGCCCTCGCCCCCGAGCGCGGCCGCGGATCGGAAGACGGAGCCGACATTGTCGTGGTTGCTCAGGTCCTCAAGCACGATCAGGGCGTGGCAGGATCGGGCCAGTTCAACCGGGTCGGGGCTAGGCAGACGCTGCCCGCAGGCGAGCAGCCCGCGGTGGATGGGGAAGCCGACCACAGCATCCATCAGCTCCTGCTCGGCGACATAGATCGGGACCGACTCGGGCACGCTGGCAAGCAGCGGTTCGACGCCCGGCACTCGGGATCGGGAGACGAAGATTGAGCGGGTGGGGAAACACGATTGGAGCAGGTGCTCAACCACGAGCACGCCTTCGGCGATGAAAAACCCATGATCACCTTGGGCATCGTCCGGCGCATCGGGGTTGTGGGCGGCCTTGAGCCAGGCGTCTTTTTGATTGAGAAAGACGCCGATTCTCGGGTCTGACGCGTCAGTGATCTCAATCATTGAGCCGATGGACATGGGGTAGGCACATACTTTCGTGGATCAGAACGGGGCGAGAGACGCATGGTGGACAGCGGTTCGATGAACATTGTACAGGCCGTGGTGCTCGGACTGGTCGAGGGGATCACCGAGTATCTTCCTGTGTCGTCGACCGGTCACCTGATCATCGCGGCGGACCTGCTGGGGCTGGGTGAGAACGCGGCGCAGCAGGAGGCCGTGGATACCTTCAACATCGTGGTGCAGGGGGGCGCGATCCTGGCGGTGCTGGGGCTCTACTTCCCGCGCGTGGTGCAGATGTGCAAGGGGCTGCTGGGCAAAGACGCCGCGGGGCTCAAGCTGGCGATCAACATCATCGTGGCGTTCCTGCCCGCGGCGGTGCTGGGCGTGCTGCTCAACGACATTATCGAAGAAAAGCTGTTCAATACGCCCTCGGTGATCACCGCGCTGGCGCTGGGCGGCGTGTTCATGATCGTCTTGGACCGGATGAAGTTCAAAAAGGTCGACACGGACGAGGACCCAGAAAACGACATGATCGAGCTGAGCATCCCCAAGGCGCTGTTCATCGGGCTGATGCAGTGCGTGGCGATGGTGCCGGGCACCAGCCGCTCGATGATGACGATCGTGGGCGGTGTGATCGCGGGGCTCAGGCCCAAGCAGGCGGCCGAGTTCAGCTTCCTGCTTGGTCTGCCGACGCTTGGCGGGGCGTGCGTGTATTCGCTGCTCAAGAATCTCAAGCACGCGAGCGAGACCGGCGGGCCCAACATGTTCGAGCTGCTGGGCTGGACACCGATCGCCGTCGGGCTGATCGTGGCGACCATCTCGGCGGCCATCGCGGTCCGCTGGCTTGTGGCATTTCTCAACAAGCATGGACTCGCGCTGTTCGGCTACTACCGTCTGGTACTGGCGGCCGTGCTGGCGGGGCTCATCGCGATGGGCGTGGTCAGCATCGACGAGCCCGAACCGACGACACCCGAAATTCCCGCGGCGGTGAACAGCGATGGCTGAGACAGCGACACAGACGATGAAGACCTCATTCCCCAAATCGCAAATCGAGATCGTGCTGCTCGAGGGCACGCACGCGGCGGGCACCATCGCACTGCAGGAGGCGGGCTTTGGCGTCCGCACCCACGCGGGTGCGCTCGAGGGCGATGCACTGATCGAGGAAATCAAGCGGGCGCATGTCGTGGGGCTTCGATCCAAAACGCAGATCACCCGCGAGGTGATTGAGCAGTGCGATCGTCTGCTGGCGATCGGGTGCTTCTGCGCCGGCACGAACCAGGTCGACCTGGAGGCCGCTGCTGAGCGGGGCATCGTGGTCTTCAACTCGCCCTTCAGCAATACACGCTCGGTCGCGGAGCTGACGATCGCGGAGATCGTCGCGCTGCACCGGCAGCTGACAGCCCGCAGCCACGCGGCACACAAGGGCCAGTGGCTCAAGAGCGCCAGCGGCGCACACGAGGTGCGCGGCAAGACGCTGGGCATCGTGGGCTACGGGCATATCGGCTCGCAGGTCTCAATCCTGGCCGAGGCCATGGGCATGCGGGTGCTGTTCTACGACACACTCAGCAAGCTCCCTCTGGGCAACGCGGGCGTCGCGTCGTCGCTGGAAGAAGTGCTCTCCAAGAGCGATGTCGTCACGCTCCATGTCCCCGATACGCAGACCTCACGGGGCATGATCGGGCGGGCGCAGCTGGCGATGATGAAGAAGGGCGCGTACCTGATCAACAACGCACGCGGCAGCGTCGTCGACCTCGAAGCGCTCAGGGACGCGATTGAGTCGGGCGCCATTGCAGGTGCCGCGATCGATGTCTTCCCCGATGAGCCGGCCAAGAACGGCGAAGCGTTCAGCTGCCCGCTGCAGGGGCTGGAGAATGTGATCCTCACGCCGCATGTCGGCGGCTCGACGATCGAAGCGCAGGAGGCGATCAGCCTCGACGCCGCGAGCAAGCTCGCGCGGTTCATCAACATGGGCACGACCACCGGCTCGGTCAATGTGCCCGAGGTCGACCTGCCCGATCAGCAGCGGCACCTGGTCGAGGGCGAGAAACGCCCGCACCGGATCCTGAACTTCCACCGCAATGTGCCGGGCGTGCTGGGCAAGATCCACGAGCACGCCAGCGAGCTGGGCATCAATATCAGCGCCCAGTACCTGCAGACCAACCAGCAGATCGGCTACCTGGTGCTGGACGCCGACCCGAGCGACGCGGACGAACTGGCACGCCGGATCGACACCATCGAGGAGTCCATCCGCACGCGGATGCTGTGGTGAATCGCCCCTCAGGGTGATCTACAATCACTCATGCCCATCGAGCTGACCCGCAACGCACCGTCCCTTGAGCACACCCGCGTGATCGCCGACGATCTGGCGGCCGTGCTTCGCCGGGGAGATGTTGTGCGCCTTGAGGGCGAGATGGGGGCCGGCAAGACGACCTTCGTGCGCCTGCTGGCCCAGAACTATGGCGTCGCGCCCGATGCGGTCTCCTCCCCCACCTTCGTCATCATGAACATCTACGGCGAGGACGATGGCGAGCACCCGACCATCGCCCACCTCGACTGCTACCGACTCGGCGACGAATCGGAGCTGGACGCGCTGGGCTGGGACCGGATTATCGACGGTGACGCCATCGTGCTCATCGAGTGGCCCGAGCGGATCGATGACTCGATCCCCGCGGATGCCCTGAGGATCAATATCGACCATGTGGACGAGACGAGCCGACGGTTCCGATTCAGCATCCCCGAGCACTGGCAGGAGCGGGCCGGGTTCGATGCCATCCGCCCACGACCAGACACAACCTGCCCTGTGACGGGGCAGCCTGTCTCGGGCGATTGCCTGACCTGGCCCTTTGCCAGCGAGCGGGCGCGACTGGCGGACCTGAACGCGTGGTTCAACGAGGAGCATGTAATCAGCCGCCCAATCGAGCAGGCGGATCTGGAGCAGGGCGAGTGACACGGGTCGCGCAGGCGTGATACCCTGTGTGCATGCCTGCACTGACGCTCGCCCAGAGTTCGGGAGCCGACGGCGCGACGAACGCGTGGTCCCTCTTCGTTGAATCGTTCGATATCTTCAGCATCGCGCTGATCCTCGGCTCGCTGGTCGCGGTGACGCTGATCGCACGGATCGTGATGGACGCCCGCCAGTCGGTCATCGCGCCAGACTCGATCTACCAGAACCTGCGCGGGCACCTGATGCAGAAGAACATGGGCGGCGTGGAGAAGGGGCTGAGCGATCGCACGGCCATCGTCTCCATCGCATGCAAGGCCGCCTACGACGCGCGGGGCAAGGGTCGCGTCGCGATGCGTGATGCGGCCGAGCTCGCGGCGTCCAACGCCTGCGCCCGCTGGAGCCGACCTCTGGACCTGCTGCGGATCATCGGCGAGCTCGGACCGCTGGTTGGGCTGGCGGGCACGGTCTGGGGCATGATCCTCGCGTTCGTGCGTCTGGGGCAGGCCGGCGGGGCGGCCGGACCGACGGATCTGTCGCTTGGTATCTCCAAGGCGCTGTTCCACACAATGCTCGGGCTGGTGCTGGCTATTCCGTGCCTGCTGATCTACGGCATCTTCCGCTCGCTGGTGGAGAAGCACTGCAACACCGCGATGGCGCAGGCTGGCGAGCTGGTGGACCTGATCCCCGAGCAGGAGACCGACGCGTCGTGATGCGCCGCCGGTCCATCATGAGCGGCGAGCACTCGTCGGCCCGGGTCAATGTCACGCCGATGATCGATGTGGTCATGGTGCTGATCGTGTTCTACCTCCTTGTGGGGCAGCTCGCGCTCGATCGGCGCGCGGCCATCATGCTGCCCAGGACCGGCACGGGCGTCGAGGAAACCGATCAGGTCGATCCGATCGTCATCGGCATCAATATGGACGGCGAACGCTCGCTCAACGGTGACGCGATCGAGCTTGATCGGCTCCAGGCGCAACTCAGCGGGATGCTGGCACGGAACCCCGGCGCACCGGTGCGGGTCCGGGCGGATGATCGGGCGCCATACCGCTTCGTGCGACCGGTGCTCAATGTGCTGCGTGACATGGGCGTGGGCAAGGTGGAACTGGTGACGGAGCAGCGGTCATGATCGAGCCGCACCACGCATCGCGATCGCGCCCGTTGCGCCAGCGGAACATCTTCCAGCAGGGCGGGCGCTTCGGGCCCAACATGACGCCGATGGTGGATGTGGTGCTGGTGATCCTGATCTTCTTCATGGCCGCCTCGACGATCGCCGGGCAGGAGTGGTTCCTGCGCACCGACCTGCCCGAGCAGAAGGATGAGGACCTGGCAGGCAGCGGCTACGACCTGCCAACACCCATGCTCGATCTCGAGCTGTTCGTGGACAACGGGACGGTCCTTGTGCGTGGATTGAGCGATCAGCCACTGAATCTGAGCGAGGTCGTCGCTCGCATCGAGGGCATGGACCCGGCATTGAGCGACGGGCTGATCCTGCGTGTGGCGGCCCGCGACGAGGTGCCGTACGGGTCGATCGTGTCCATCCATGACGCCGGGAGCGCCAAAAACATGCGTGTTGCGATCCGCTGAAGGGGATCGGCGGGGATTTCTGCTCGCGTCGTGCGTCGAGGATCGGTTATGCTCGAATCCAGCCCTGCAACCCCACGCCGGAGACCCCCATGCTCACCACCCGCACCATCGCCACGCTCGCGACCATGAGCGTTTCATCACTATCCTTCGCGGACATGATCGTCTATCAGAACACCGGCGAGCTGGGGGCGCTGGTGTATTACGACCCGAACTTCGGCAATGTGATCTACGGGCAATCGCTTGACATCACGCTGGGTACAAACCAGCAGCCAAAGGCCGGCGAAACCCCGGCCGGCTCGATCTTCTTCATGCACCTGATCGACCTCAACGGCGAGTTCATCTGGATGGGCACCGGCTCGGTGACCAACACCGCCAGATCAACCGATTTCATTCTCATCCCCACACAGTTGGGCCCAGAAGGGGTCCCGTACTACGGACCGCAGGTCTTTCGCACCGGCGACGCGATCGATGAGACTGCCAACTTCGTCGACGGCTGGCGTCCGATCCACGGCTACAACGACCTGACGGGCACGCCGGGCATCTTCACGGTGGATGACACCTTCACGATCGCGATCGAGTTTGAGCAGAACGACGGGTTGCACTACGGCTTCGCGGAGTTCAAGCGTGTCTTTACGGTGCTTGATGGCGTGGTCGATATCGACATCATCCCGCAGCGCTGGGGCTACAACGATGTAGCCGGCGAGGCGGCAATTGTCATCCCCGCGCCGGCAAGCTTGCTGGTACTGTCCGGGCTGAGTGCCGGGCTCATTCGTCGCCGGCGCTGACGAAGATCTGCAGCTTGTGCCCCTTGGCCTTGAGCCCGCGGGCGGCGCACACCTTGTCACGAAGGGCGATGAGTTCGGGGATCTCGAGCGTCTCGACCTCGCCCGAATCGATATTGATGAGCAGGGTGTTGCCCGTGTTGCCCACGGCCAGCTGGTAGTGCGACTGGTCGCGATCGAAGAGCACCTGCTGGATGATGCCGCACGATTCGAGCAGCTTCAGGGTTCGGTAGACCGTCGCCTTGGAGACGCTGTGGCCCTTCTTCTTGAGGGCGTCGAGGAGTTGCTCGGCCTCGAAGAGCCCGTCGAAGGCGATGATCGTGTCGAGGATCATGGCCCGCTCGGGGGTGTACTTGAGGCCCTCGCCCTTGAGCGCCCGTCGAAACACGGCGCAGAGCGGCTCGATGATGTCGAGCTGGGCCGAGGGGCCGGCTTTGGTCTTGATGGGTTCGAGGGCCATGCCCGATTCTAGCAACTCGCTCTGATCCGATCGCGCCCGCGGGCTCGTACAATGGCCCGGTGCCCAAGGATCAGCAGACGCAGCATGAACGCAACGGTTCGCCGCTCATCGGCGGGCGGGCGATCGTGGTGCTCACGCTGATCGGTGTTGTCTTCGCCTGCGTGCTGCTTGCACGCGGGCAGGGCGGCCCGTGGGCGTCTCGCGTCGCGGGCGTGGTGTTCACGCTGCTTGGCTCGGGCTGGCAGCCGCTGGTGTATCTGCTGGGTGCGGTGGGCATCGGGCGAATAGTCCGACCGATGCTCGGTGATTGTCAGTCTCGCTGGGCGATCGAGCTGGGCGCGGGGCTCACGCTCACGCTGGCGCTCACGCACCTGCTGGGCGTGCTGGGGCTGCTGAGCACGCTCAGCGCCTGGGGCGTGACCGGGCTGGGGCTCGGGCTGCTCGCGCTCGATCTGCGCCGGGCGAACACGCATGGGTTTGGTGCGGTCCGGATTGATCCGCTGACGGCGGTGATCGCGTGCGGGGTTTCTCTGGCCCTGGTCATGGCGTGCAACCCGCCCGGGGTCTTGTGGGGCTCAGAATATGGCGGGTTCGATGCGCTGAGCTACCACCTGCAGCTTCCTCGCGAGTGGATCGAGCAGGGACGAATCTGGCCCAGCGAGCACAATGTGTACTCCTTCCTGCCGGGATATGTCGAGGGAGCGTACGCGCATCTGGCGCTTCTGAACGGTGGCGGCATGCTCGAACGGCACGCCAGCGCCGCGATGAGTGCGCAGCTGCTCAGCGCCATGATGCTCGTCGCCGGAGCATTCGCGATCGGTGAGCTCTCTCGTGCATTCATGACGCGAGTGCTTCCTGATCGCGACGATCGGACCGCTGGTCGCCTCGCCATGCTGCTCACCCTGTGCACACCCTGGATGGTGGTGGTCGGCACGATCGCGTACAACGAGGCGGCGGTCGTCCTGCTCGGGGCGTGTGCGTTGCTGGTGGCGATGCTGCCGATCGCGCCCTTGAATCGCGGTGTGCTGTGCGGGCTGATCGTTGGCGGCGCGTGCTGTTGCAAGCCCACGGCCCTCTTCCTGCTCGCGCCCAGCGTGGGCATCGTGCTGCTGGCGTGCTCGCCCTTCAAACGATGGCTGCCAGCGGCGATGGCGTGTGTGCTCGTCGGGTCGCTGACGATCGCGCCGTGGCTGATCCGCAACGAGCTGGCCACGGGCAACCCGGTCTTCCCGCAGCTGACGGGCTTCTTCGGTGAGGGGCACTGGAGCGAAGCTCAGCACGCGATCTACGCCGGCGCCCACCATTTCGAGGGTTCGATCACCGATCGCGTGCGTCTGCTGGTGCTCCCCGACCCGGGCGGGCTCGACCATGTCTCGCGGTTCCGCGGGATCACGAACGCCCAGTGGGGACTATTGCCGCTGCTGGCAACTGTCGGGCTGGTCTCGCTGCTGTTCACGCGTACGACCCGGCGTGCTGGATTGATTGCCCTGCTGACGCTCATGGTCCCGCTCGCCGCGTGGCTGATGCTCACGCACATCCAGTCGCGTTTCCTGATCCCGCTGACACCGATTCTCTGCGTGCTCGGCTCGGTGGCTGTCGCTCGCATCGCCAGCGAGATCGCACGGCGTTCAATCGCGCGGGTTTTGGCGGTGATGCTGGGGTTGCAGGCGGGCGGGTTTGCGATGCTCCAGAACAATGGGAACCCGTTCACGCTGATCGACCTCGGGGCGGGCTTCTCGATGGGTGCGTACGAGTTCGAGTCGCTGCCGTGGGTGCCGGCGCTGAACCGGATGACCGCCGAGGACGATACGATCTACCTGATGGGCGACGCGACGCCGTTCTTCATCATCCGCGATGTGCGTTACAACACCGTCTACGACCGCTGGCTGATCGAGGATGCCATCGAGCAGCACCCCGATGAGCCCGAGCGGTGGACACAGACACTCCGCGATGAGGGCATCGATGTCGTCGTCGTGAGCTTCACCGAGATCGACCGATACGCCCGCAGCGGCTGGCTGCCCCCCACGATTGACCCGCAACGGCTGATCGAGTGGATCGATTCGCTCGGCGAGCCGATAGAAGTATGGAGCGACCGCGCCGGGAATCCGGTCCGGGCCGTATTCCGGATCACCCCCCCGAGCCCATGAGCAGCGACCCAACCACCCCGAAGAAGTCCGGCTCGCGCAGCGTGCTGGGGATCGTTGTGCAGATCGTTGGGTTCGGCATCGGGATCGTGCTGCTGGGCTGGGCCGTGCGGATGGCGCTGCGCCCCGAGAACCGCGAGCAGCTGAGCAAGCTCAGCGAGGCGACGCCCGGAGAGCTGATGCTGCTGCTGACGCTGGCGGCATTGTCGGTCGGGTTCAACGGGATCATCTTCTGGGTGGTGATCAACCCGATCCATCGCCTCCGTGCAACGGATGTGATCGCCACGAACGCGATCGCAACCTTCCTGGCGTACCTGCCCTTCAAACTCTCGGTGGTGTCGCGGTTCGTGATCCACAACCGCCGGGACGGGGTCCCGGTGCTGACCATCGGCGCGTGGATCCTGGCCGAGGCGGTGCTGATGGCGGCGATCATGGGCCCGCTGGTGCTTGTCAGTCTCTGGCAGCGTGAGGTGAACCTGGTGTGGTGGATCGCCTCGCTGGCCGGGAGCTTTGGCTGCACATTCATCGGCAGCGCCCTGGCCCGCCAGCTGGCGGGCGATGTCGGGATCGCACGACTCTCCCGGATTGGCTTGAGCGATCGTGTGACCGCCAGCAAGGCGTTCGTGCGTGTGCACTCGGGCTTTGAGATGCTCGCTCACCCGCGTGCGACCCTGATCGCCAATACCTTCCGGATGATCGACATCATCGCGTTCGCGTTGCGTTTTTATCTCGCGGCGCGCGTGCTGGAACTCCCGATCTCGATGGAGGACTCGCTGCTGCTCGGGGCCTGCTACTTCCTCATCGGTGCCGCTTCCCCGGCGGGGATGCTGGGCACACGCGAGGCGGGGATCATCGCGATCTCACAGATGGTGGGGATCTCGACCATCGCGACCAGCGAGACCGCGTCGGGCGATGTGCCCATCGCCGCCGTGGTGCTCTTCGTCACCGCGGTCGAGGCGGTGGTCAATCTCGGCTGCGCCGGGTTCGGAATCGCGTGGCTCAAGGCCCGCAAGCCGCTCGATCCGGGCGGCGAGCCGGCCGAGAACGAGCTGATCGAGCGAAGCGTCGGCAGCGAATAACGAACGCCCCGGGCGTACGATTGAGCGATGAAGATCGCGATCGCGCAGCTCAACATGACCATCGGCAAGCTCTCGTGCAACACCGAGGCGATCGTCTGGGCGATCGACGAGGCACGCCAGCAGGGCGCGGACCTGGTGGTCTTCAGCGAGCTGGCGGTGTGCGGCTACCCGCCGCGTGATCTGCTGCATGTCGAGGGCTTTGTGCGTGAGTGCGCCCAGACCGCCAAGATGATCGGCGAAATACACACCAAAGACATCGCGATCGTGCTGGGCACCCCGCTGCCCCTCGAGGTCGATGCGGGCGGCATCGAGCCGGGGCCCGAAGCGCACACCCACATCGCAAACTCGCTGGTGGTGTACAAAGATAACCGGTTCGTGGGCTACTACGACAAACGCCTGCTACCAACTTACGATGTCTTCGACGAGGACCGCTACTTTGTCGCGGGCAACCAGACCCGGGTGTTCGACATCGACGGCGTGAAGATCGGGCTGGCGATCTGCGAGGACCTGTGGAAGGGCCACGACGCCGGATTCGCGGACCGCTACAGCGACGAGCCGGACCCGGTGCAGCAGCTCGCCGACGCGGGGGCGCAGATCATCATCGCCCCCAGCGCCTCGCCCTACGCGCTCCACAAAGACCAGCGTCACCGCGAGATCGTCATCCAGCACGCGCTGCGCCACCGACTGCCGGTGGTCTCGGTGAATCAGGTCGGCGCCAACGACGACCTGATCTTCTCTGGGCAGTCGTGCGTCGTCGATGCGCAGGGGCAGATCTGTGCGCTGGGCGACGCCTTCGGCGAACAGCTGCTGCTCGTCGACACCAACAACCTCAAACCGATCGAAGCCAAGCCCGAAGCCGATGAGCGGATGATCGTCGATGCCCTCACGCTGGGCGTGAAGGACTATCTCTTCAAGTGCGGCTTCGAGCGTGCGTGCATCGGGCTCAGCGGTGGGATCGACTCGGCCCTCGTCGCTACGCTCGCGGTGCGGGCGATCGGGAAGGACAAGGTCGTCGGGGCGTCGATGCCCGGGCGCTTCAGCAGCACCGGCAGCAAGACCGACGCGTTCGAGCTGGCACGCAACCTCGGCATCGAGTGCGTGAGCATGCCGATCGAATCGGGCTTCGCGGGGCTCAGCGAGTCGCTCAATCCCGCGTTCAGTGAGCTTGGGCACAAGACGCTCGGGCAGACCCTGCCCGACCTGACACAGGAAAACCTGCAATCAAGAATCCGTGGCACGCTCATGATGGCGCTGAGCAACCGCACCGGCGCACTCGTGCTCACCACGGGCAACAAGAGCGAGATCGCGGTTGGTTACTGCACGCTCTACGGCGACATGAACGGCGGGCTCGCGGTCATCGCCGACCTGCCCAAGACGATGGTCTTCCGTGTGTGCCGGTACATCAACGAGCACTTTGCGTCGCTCGGCTTTGATCGGGCACCGATCCCGGTGAGCACGATCGAGAAGCCTCCGAGCGCGGAGCTCGCGCCGGATCAGCTCGATTCGGACTCACTGCCCGAGTACCACATCCTCGACGAGATCGTGCTGCGCCACATCGAGCAACTCCAGAGCGCCACTCGGATCATCGAGGAAACCGGCTTCGACCCCGATGTCGTGCGCCGGTTCTGCAAGCTGATCGATCGCAATGAGTACAAGCGGCAGCAGATGGCCGTAGGCCTGCGTGTCACGAGCAAGGCGTTCGGCCCGGGGCGTCGCATGCCGATTGCGCAGGGTTGGACACGCTGAAGATCTGATGACAATGGTGGCCAGTGTGTACAGCTTCCGCCACGCCATGGTGCCGTGGCACTCGGGCGACAGTTTTGGCCGCGTTTTTCCCCCTTTTTTCCGTGAACCCTGCGCAGGTGTGGCCAGCGCGTGGTTTGGCACGCGAAGTGCAATGTGACTCTTGAGCCGCGTCGGCTCGAAACCACAACCCGTGCAAAACGCACATGAATTAAGGAGTCACACAATGAAACGCTACGCACTGATCTCAGCCGCACTTCTCTCGACCTGCGCCCTGGCGGCAACGGCGGCGATGACCCTCCCGATGGCACAGGAGGGCGCTTCGGTTGAACGCAACGACCGCATCGAGTTCCGCGCAGATCTCGAAGGCCCCGCCACGCTGGCCAGCGGCAACGCCCGCTACCGCGCCGAGACCCGCGGCCCCGCGATCCGCGCCCGCTTCGATGTCTCGATCGAAGACGCCGATCCCAAGACCACCTACGAGGTCACCCTCAACGGCACCGTGATCGGCACCATCACCACCAACGCCTTCGGCATGGGCGAGGTCACCTTCCGCTCGCCGAGCGACGACCCCGATGATCTCCCCGGCACCCCCTCGGTCCGCGCCGGCGATGTCGTCAGCGTTGGCCCGATCTCGGGCGTGCTCAACTGATCCCTCAGGATCGTCCCTGCGCATTCTCTCATGCCCCCGGCTCGCGACGAGCCGGGGGCATTGGTCATGCGCGGCTGGCAGGCTCCCAGCGCTGCCCCGCCTCGACAGGCGTGCCGCACTCCGGGCAGATGTCGCGCTCGAGTTTGTGGAGCAGGTAGCCGCACACACAACGCAGCTCCCGGGTGCGGATCTCGATCTGGAGCTTGCATCGCCCGCAGTGGCCCGCGGTGTTGGACATCGCCTCGATCTGATCCTCACAGACCGGGCAGGTGAGACGAACAGGAATGGACTCGGCGACGACATCCGGCTCGTCCTCGCCCGGGCGCGGGCCAAAGAGCGAGATGGCTCCGATGGCGATGCTCGCGCCGGCGGTGGCGAGCAGCCCGATGCCGAGGATGCGGATGATGAGATCTTCCCCGAAGATGTAGTCCTCAAGCACGAGGAAGGCGATAAAGCACCCGCCGGTCATCCCCGCGCCGATCAGCGCGACGCGTTTGGAGAGCCGCCCCCAGAACATGCGCGGATCGAGCGGAACGATGAGCAGGCGGTGCAGCAGGGCGAGGGCGATGATCAGCGTCGCGAGCCCGAGCTTGATCAGCATGTCGTCATAGCGATAGCCGAAGTACTGATTGAGCCAGATCAGCGCGACGAATGTCAGCATCGAGATCAGGGCGCTGATTGTCGCGAGCTGCATCGTGACGCGCATGTCACGCCCCACCGCGATCACCATGAGAATGCCCAGCGCATAGCAGCCCACGAGCATGATGGTGAAGATGACCTCTTCGCTCACAAAGCGCTGCGGCAGCACGATGGCCGCGATGCCGCTGAGCATCGCCAGCGCCAGCACCGCGAGGAATCCGCCGAGCAGGATCTGTTTCTTCTTCATCGCGTTCCCCTTGCGTGCATGCCCGAGAGTGGCATACGCGGCACCGAGCTACCAGGTTCCCGCGTAGTCCAGCGACACGCCCCCACCATCGCGCTGGGCCAACTGATACAAACGCCGGCTGAGCTGACGCAGGTGCAGCGCATCGTGGGCGCACCAGCACGCGAGCATCTGACCAGCAGTAGCGCTGCCCAGCACGGGGTGGGTGTGCGTGCGCGACCAATCGGGACCCGTAAGCGATCGGAGCATCATGATGCTCTCACGCCGCAGCGCGAGGAAGCGATCGAGCTGCTCCTGAAGATTCTTCGACTGGTAATCACGCTCGATCGCCCAGCCCTGCGGATCGATCGGCGGCCAATCCGCCTCGGGGTCCTCAAGCGTCATGAGCGTCCGTGTACGAAAATCCGCCGACTCCTCGTCGGCGAGGTGGCAAACGATCTCGAGAACTGACCACGAAACGGGGTCCGGTCGCCAGCTCGCATCATCTGGATCAATACACGCAACCGCTGCGGCGATCGCGAGAGCGCCGTGCTCAAGCCGGGCAATAAGCCGAGCTGGGTCGAATGTTGATGCCATCAGCTGCTGCCTGCTCGCATCCGATCGATCCCCTTGGGATAAGGGTAGCTTGGGAAGACACCGATATGGGCGTAGTTCCACATCTTGGGCGAGGGGTAGACATCGCCGCGGTAGCCCGCATCGTGCATGGTTCGCAGGACCGTCTCGAAGCTGGGCTCTTCCTGGTTGGCATCGTCGACAACGAGTTTGTTGCTCGCGGCCCCGAGGAACGAGACGGTGCAGACCGGGCGGCGATCTGCTCGCCCCTGGAGCATCTTGGTGATGGTCCGGAAGCCGCGTGCAATATCGCCGACGGTGAAGTAGTCGCGTCCGTGGGGGCGGAGCATGGCAAGGATGAGGACCGAATCGAGGTCGTACTTGAGGATGTATGGCTCGCGGTCGTTGGCCGCGTGGATCTGGAGGGATTCCTGGAACATCTTGGCGTAGCTGGTGACGGAACTTGCAGACCACTGGCTGGTGGTGAGCAGCGAGCAGATCTGGGCGATGACGCCGTGGGAGTTATCTTTGTCGTTGACGCCGCAGATCACGGCGCGGTACCGCCCGTCGAGGACATCAGCGAGCAGGTCCTGCCCCCACATGACCCGGAGCCGCGAGCCTGCCTGGGGTGCGCCGTGCTCGGCGGGGAGCAGCGAGACGCGGTCGGGGAACGATTCGGCGTTGAGCAGATCGTCGGCCCCATCGTCGTAAAGCTGAACGGAACGGTCGCTGATGTTCATGTTGCCCTCCTTGGTGCTGTTGAGGTGATTGTATGGCAGTTGTTGGAGGATTTCGGAGTGGTGCAGAGGTGAGGTGCAAAAACGAAAACAGCCCCTCGAGGTTTACCTCAAGGGGCTGAAGAGTTGGCGATAACCTACTTTCCCGCTGAACAGTATCATCGGCTAGCTGGGCTTAACTACTGTGTTCGATATGGGAACAGGTGTGACCCCAGCTATATGGTCACCAACAATCATGGATGGACCGGTTTCCCGGGCCGTCATGACTCTGACGGATGCGACGAGCGGAAGCCTGATTGTTTGACAATCAAGCTCGGCATACTGAGCAATCTCAGTGCGTTGAAATGATGTTGACTCACTTCGATTTGATGACCTTTCGGCATCGGGTCGGAGTGACCAAACCTTCGACCGTTAGTACCGCTCAGCTGAGGGCTTCTCAACCCTTACACCTGCGGCCTATCAACCTGGTAGTCTCCCAGGGGTCTCTCGTACAAGACAAGCAAACCTGATCTCGAGGGGGGCTTCCTGCTTAGATGCTTTCAGCTGTTATCCCTGCCCGACGTAGCTACCCTGCGATGGGCTTAGCAGCCCAACAGGATCACCAGGGGTCAGTCCAACCTAATCCTCTCGTACTAAAGTTGACTCCTCTCAAGTTTGCAACGCCCACAACAGATAGGGACCGACCTGGCTCACGCCGGTCTGAACCCAGCTCGCGTACCGCTTTAATAGGCGAACAGCCTAACCCTTGGGACCGCCTTCAGCCCCAGGATGCGATGAGCCG
This sequence comes from Phycisphaerales bacterium, assembly GCA_020427395.1. Classification (GTDB taxonomy): domain Bacteria; phylum Planctomycetota; class Phycisphaerae; order Phycisphaerales; family UBA1924; genus UBA1924. Next base: position 19,002 of record JAGQON010000004.1, on the reverse strand, counting down.
ACATCGAGGTGCCAAACCGCTCCGCCGCTATGGACGCTCGGGAGCGATAAGCCTGTTATCCCCGGAGTACCTTTTATCCGATGAGCTACGACGCTTCCACACGCGATCGCAGGATCACTAGAGCCCTCTTTCGAGACTGCTCGTCCTGTCGGACTCGCAGTAAAGCTGGCTTGTGCTCTTACACTCTGAAACACGGTTTCCATCCGTGCTGAGCCAACCTTTGCGCTCCTCCGTTACTCTTTAGGAGGAGACCGCCCCAGTCAAACTACCCGACACACACTGTCCCCTGCCCGGCTTCACGGGAATCAGGGTTAGGCCACAAACTCAAGAAGAGTGGTATCTCACCAACGACTCCACCGACACCTGAATATCGGCTTCAAAGTCTCCCACTTATCCTGCGCATCATGTGCTCATGACCAATATGAGCCTGCAGTAAAGGTTCACGGGGTCTTTCCGTCTTGCTGCGGGTAGGCGGCATCTTCACCGCCACTACTATTTCACCGAGTTGGTTGTGGAGACAGTGCCCCAGTCATTACGCTATTCATGCGCGTCGGAACTTACCCGACAAGGAACTTCGCTACCTTAGGACCGTCATAGTTACGGCCGCCATTGACCCGTGCTTAAGTTGCAAGCTTCGCCGAAGCTAACCTGCTCCCGTGACATTCGGGCATTGGGCAAGCGTCACACTGTATACATCCTCTTGCGAGTTAGCACAGTGCTGTGTTTTTGATAAACAGTTGCCAGGGCCTTTTCTCTGCGCCCCGAAGGGCCTCCTTCTTGCGAACTTACGGAGTGATTTTGCCTAGTTCCTTCACAACCATTCTCTCGAGCGCCTGAGGCTATTCGCCTCGTCTACCTGTGTCAGTTTTAGTACGGGACCTGTATTGCCCACATAGCTTTTCTAGGAACTCCCTCCCCCTTCAACGGCCCGAAGGCCTGGACAACTAGCAGTCCAGAAGAGCTTGGAAATCCGCACTATGCTTTGATCTCAACAGGTGCGCAGGAATATTAACCTGCTATCCATCGACTACGCTTTTCAGCCTCGCCTTAGGACCCGGCTAACCCTGGGCGGATGTACCTTCCCCAGGAAACCTTAGACTTACGGCGACAGGGATTCTCACCCTGTTTATCGTTACTCAAGCCCGCATATTCACTTCCATACGCTCCAGCATCCGTTACCGAACACCTTCAAAGCTGAATGGAACGCTCACCTACCACTTCTTACGAAGTCCGCGGCTTCGGTATCATGCTTATTCCCGATCATTATCGGCGCCAAACTCCTCGACCAGTGAGCTATTACGCACTCTTTAAATGGTGGCTGCTTCTAAGCCAACATCCTGGTTGTCACGGCAGTCTGACCTCCTTAAGAACTGAGCATGATTTGGGGACCTTAGCCGGCGATCAGGATTATTCTCCTTTTGACTACGGATATTTTCACTCGCAGTCTATCTCCCAAGACTTGGCTGTTGGTATTCGGAGTTTGGTTGCAAGGGGTACCCTAGACGGGCCCACCTCGCATCCAGTAGCTCTACCCCCAACAGTTGCTTCTTGAGGCTAACCCTAAAGTTATTTCGGTGAGAACAAGCTATCTCCCGGTTTGATTGGACTTTGACCCCTCCCCACAGTTCATCCCATAACTTTTCAACGTTAACGGGTTCGGGCCTCCAGCGGGTTTTACCCCACCTTCACCCTGACCATGGGTAGATCACACGGGTTTCGTGTCTAGCCCCAGCGACTCAACGCCCTATTCAGACTCGCTTTCGCTCCGCCTCCGGCCCGTTAGGCCTTAAGCTCGCCACTGAGACTAACTCGCGGGCTCATTATGCAAAAAGCACGCCGTCACCCCGTAGGGCTCCGACCGCTTGTAGGCATACGGTTTCAGGTCTATTTCACCCCCCTAATAGGGGTACTTTTAAACTTTCAATCACTTTACTTCTTCGCTATCGGTCGTCAAGGAGTACTTAGCCTTGGAAGGTGGACCTCCCATGTTCAACCCGGGTTCCACGAGCCCGAGCCTACTCGAGGGCTATGATGCTACACCTTGCTACCGGACTTTCACCGTCTTTGGTCACGCATTCCAACGTGCTCACAAGGTTCACATCTATCCGCTTTCGCTCGCCGCTACTTACGGAGTCGCATGTTGCTTTCCTTTCCTCCAGGTACTTAGATGTTTCAGTTCCCTGGGTTTGCCTCGTACACCTATGCATTCAGTGCACGATACCCTTGCGGGTGGGTTGCCCCATTCAGACATCTACAGATCACAGCTCGGTTACCAGCTCCCTGTAGCTTTTCGCAGGTTCCAACGTCTTTCATCGCCTCTTGACGCCAAGTCATCCACCGTATGCCCTTAGTGGCTTGATCACACCGACCTGATGCCGACCGAAATCGAACACCAAACCGATCCGTCAATGACCTCCCTAACCTGCCGGCTAGGACAATCAACTCCCCTCGACACGGACCCTGGCAGAGGCCGTGAGAGGAGAGCACCATTTCGACGCATAAGAGATTTCTCAGTTAGTATTTGCCGAACTCAGCCTCGACCCGTGCCTCCTTTGAAGCACGGCGATCTGAGTTCCGCTCGTCGTCATCCACTTGTCAGAGAAGCTGATCTTCCAGGGTCCAGCCCGTTCAGATCGGTTTTGCCTCCGTTGAGAGGCGGGGGGATGATAGGCGGTGCAAATGACGCGTCAAATTGCTTCATCAACAATTCAGGGCCTTGTCTGACAATTCTTTACGCGCACACGCAGCACATGCGCCGCCGTCCTCCAAACCATTCATCATCGCCCCCCCCACTCCCCGCTTCAAGGGCATGAAAAAACCCCGTCGGAACGGGGCTTGAGGTCGTATAACAGACGCAGAATCAGGGCTCGACGGGTTTGAACAACTCTGCGGCGGGAGAAATCGCCGGCTCGCCGGGTGCTCGCAGCCGGGTTGAGGTGGCCGAGGACGCCGATTCGGACGCCAGAGCGAACGCCAGGGAGCCCTCATCGCCCGGCTCTGTGTGAACCACCAGCTCGCCATCCTTGCTCCGGAGCACCACACGCATCACGGTGCTGGATTGCCCGCCCAGCCCGGACTTGGTTTGCTCCTGCCCCGGATAGATATCCAGTACATAGACGCCCAAGTCGATGCTGATCCGTGAGGACAGCTCGCTGATCCCGGCGGGGAGCGGCGACTTGTTTTCCTCATTCTCCAGATCGGCAATGGCCTTGGCCGCCTCTTCGGCAGTGATGGTACTTGTGTCGAACGCCAGCAGGTTGCCCGAGATTCGGACATCCGATGCCAGCCCATCGCCGGGTGAGACATTGAGCGTCGACTTGCGGTAATGGCCATAGAAAACGCGGTAGAGCTCGATGGTGGTCTTGGTGGGCTCGGTCGTACCCGAAGCGCCATCGCTGGCGGAGGTCACAAAGTAGTATTCTCGGGCACCAGCCACGACCGGCTCGGACCAATCGGACCACGCGCCGTGAGCGAATGGGTCGCGGGCGAGAGCCTGCTGATCCGCGTCGTCGGGGTCGAGGTCTGCCTGCTTGCGGAAGAGCGGGTTGTTCACGATCACTCGGGTCCGGTAGCGGTAGGTCGCGCCTGGCTCGACACCCATGTCGTGGGCCCAGAGGTCGATGCTCTCTTCTTCAAGGATCGAACGGAAATCGCGGGCGGAGGTGCGGACCCGGGCAGCCTTGTCCTCTTCGACGCCCAACTCCTTGAGCTCGTTCTCAAGATCCTTGATGCGATCACGCACACGCTCGATGCGATCGTTGTTGCGATCGGTCGTGCCGGGCGATGTGCTTCCCGGACGTGTTGGCGCAGGATCGCTGGTCTTGCCGCCGCCGGGGTCGCGTGGATCACGGCCAGGATTGGTCGCGGGACCGCCGGGAGGGCTGGTGAGTCGTTCGAGCTCTTCGCGGGCGCGATCGAGCTGACGCTGAACGCGCTTGATCTGATCGGCCTCGGAGCCGGTGCTCAGCTCCGCGCGGTCGCTTGGCGGGATCCATTCGGGCCCGGCGATCGTCGGGGGGAAGCGGGGTCGGACGACCTCGGCTGCCTCTCGGGCGGCGTTGCCGACTACGGTGACCAGATCCTGCAGCCCCGAAGCGTTGCTGACGGCCTGGACCGGGGTCGGGGTGTGCGGCGGGGTGACGATCGGCTCGGCGGTGCCCCAGCTACCATCGGGCATCAGTCGCTGGCGCTCGGCCTCGAAGCCCAGGATCGCAATGCCAGTAGCGGCCCAGAAGCGGCGCGGGATGGCGGTGCCACCGTTCTCGCCGTTGAGGACCGACTGGAGGGCGGTGCCGCTGAACGAGGCCTGCACGCTGATGGAGTTGAAGTCATAGGGCTGCTGCGCGGGCACATACTGGGCGTACTCGGGCGCCACGAGCAGTGCGTAGGGATCGAGCGTGGCCCACTGGGCCCCGGCGATCGGGGTTGAGGTCTTGGGCACGCCGAGCGCTGCGATGGGGCCACTGCTGGCGATATCGATCGGGCCTGTATCGGCGCCCATGGCGCTGGCAACATTGACACCATCACCCAGCGGGCTTGAGAGGGTGAGTCGCGTGGCACCGGCGTTGGCAAACGCGCGGTCGTAACGCTCGACCAGATCGACAGGCTGAACTTCTGGCAGCACCGGATTGAGGTCGGTGATCTGGCTCTGGAGCTGGTTGGCCTGCTGTTCGAGCGAGGTGTAGACCTGTGCCGGTTCGATCGAGCGCCCGCCGTCTTCGATGTTGTTGGGCGTGGTGACGAACTGCAGCGCGATCACCCCGAGGAGGATGATCAGCACAAGCCCGAGCACCATCTTCTCGATGTGCTGTTCGATTGGGTTGACGCCTTTGAGTTTCATATCGTGATCGCCTTATGCGTGATGAATCTGGATCGTTCGGGTCTCTCCGATCGGATCAGCCCTCGGAATCGCCCTGGACCGCGGGGACACCCAGTGTCTCTCGAACGGGTGCTGGCATGAGCGGGGACACCCACGAGCGGAGCCAGACCGACTCGATCTTGAGTGAGACGCGCACGACATGGTCGTTGCCGTAGTAATAACCCTGGCGCAGCTCTTCCCAGACATCGACCTCCTGAAGATCGACATCGGTCACGGTCATGAAGTTGACCTTGCCGAACGCGTCGAGGAACTTGGGCAGATCCTTGGAGGCAACGACCGCGACGACATCAATCTGGCGAAGGTCGAAGGGGCTGGTCGCGGTGCCTCCCTCACGCCCGGTGAAGCTTGCGGCTTCCTGACTCTGCTGGGCATCGTCGGGTTTTCCGCCGCGCGGGGGTCGCCCGCCGAAGCTATCGGGGTCCGCATCGGCGGTGCTTGCCGCGACCTCAAGGCCCGAGACACGGATCAGGTCGATGCGCTTGACGGGGGCTTCGGGGATAGACATGGCGCCAGAGGCGGCGTTGGTGTTCGCCCAGGCCGCGGCGTCGAGAACATCGCTGATAACCCAGTAGTCCCAGAGCCAGGTGAACGCCACGGTCTCGGTGACCTGGCTGGGGGGCCAGTTCACGGCCGGAACAACCGAGTACTTGTCAGCGCCGACGGTCTTGGTGTCACCCGTGGGCGAGCCATTGACGAACGCGCTGGGGTCGCAGTAGAAAGTCAGCGACTTGGCACGATTGATGTACTCGCCGAGTCGGCGGGCACTGAGACGCTTCTTGATCTCTTCCTGCTGCTCGGAGGTGATGTTGCCCTGGGCATCCGAGCTGCGGTACTCCTGCTCGAACTGGGTCTTGGTCTGCTCAAGGGTCTGCTGCATGACCTCGGGGCTGGGCGGCGAGCCCGCGTTGAGGCGGCGGAGCTTGCGCTGGTAGACCGAGGGCTGGTCGTTGGTGCCGACGATCGCCTCGCTCATAGCGCGCCCGAGGCGCTGGCGGTTGCGAGAGTCGCCCGCGTCGGGCAGCAGCCCGGGGACGAGCTCGACATGGTCGCCCTGGTTGAACTGGGTGCCGCGTGCGACAACATCCTTCACCTGATCCTCGCGGGCGGCCTTGGCCTGCTTGAAGAACTCGGTGACTGCGGCGTTGGGTGCGCGAGACTCGCTGACATCCTGCTCGCCCTCGAGCACGGCCGGGAGCGAATAGGTCACCTTGCCGCTGGAGGTCAGCGAGCGTTTCTCCTTGTCGTAGGCGTCCTTCACCTTGGTGCGGACGCCATCGTTCCACTTGCCGGAGAAGACATATCCGACCGGCAGCAGCGCCAGGATCAGCACCACCGAGATCACGATGATTAGGTTGCCCTTGATGAAACCTAGCACTTTATTCACGGCTCATCTCCGTTGTTCTCAGTCGGTTCGGTCATGGAATCGAGCACGGCGTACCAGGTGATCGTGACCGTGGAAGTCTGGATCGCGGTGTCGTCCTGGTTCGAACCGAAACGAGGTGTGCTGCGCGCGGTGCTCGGGTTCTCGATCGGAGCCAACGATTCGAGATTGGTTGAGCGTGTGGGTGTTGATGTTCCAACAACGATCGGCCGCGGGTCCTGCGCCCCGATGCCTGGTCGTGGGTTGGTGCGGCTCATCCCGCCGGCCGCCGAGTCGATGACCCACGGCTCGGCCTCACTCACGACGACGCTGTAGGGAGCGTCGTCGCGCTGGAGCTGGTTGCGCAATACCGGGTCGACCATGTCGAGCAGGAACACACTGGGACTCTCGAGGGGGATCTCGAACTGGGCCGTCACCTTGATGCGACGCTTGTCCTGGATCGGCTGCAGTGCCGCATCGCCGACGGTGACCTGCGTGGGGTCGTTGGATTGACCGCCGCGGACCGTGCGCGGGTTGGATCGAGAAGACGAACCGGCGTCGGCAACGGGCGCGGTCTGGAACTCGTTGAAGAGCGAGACAAGACGCATGGGCTCGTGCTGACGGATCGCCTCGGCAAGTCGCTGGTCGCTCTCGGCGGCCTGGCGGGCGTTGGCATCGACCATGCTGATCAGTCGCGAGGTGTCCTCGAGGATCTGGGCGTAGTAGGCGTGCTCATCGAGCAGCCCCACGAGCTCGGCGGCCTTGAGGTTGGCGCTGGCACCATCAGTCACGCCAGCCTCCTGTGCCTCATCGGCGAGGCTTTTGGCCTCGCGAGACACGGTGGCGATGATCGGGGGCTTGCTTGCGCCCTCGAAAGCGCTGCTGTCGAGCAGCGGGCGGATGAACATAGCGCCCGCTGCGGCGGCGGCCAGCCCGGCTGCCGCGGCAAAGTACGGGACCTTGCGCTTCCAGAGGGCTTCCTTGATGACCGGCACGGGCATCAGGTTCGCCCGCATCGGGGCGTGCTCAAAGCTCTGGAGGACGCAGCCGTAGGCGGTGGCGAGATTGAAGCTCGCCGCCTGGAACTCGCCGGCCTGCGGGCCGTCCATGGAGATCTTCTTGAACTGCTCAAGGCGGTAGACATCGAGTTGGAGCTGCTGCTTGAGGTACTTGCGAAGACCAGGCAGGCGGAAGGTCGAGCCGAGCCCGACGAGTCGCTTGAGGTCGGCATCGGGGTGCACACTCTGGTAGAAGCCGATCGAGCGCTGGATCTCCTGCACGATGTCGCCGAACACCGGGCGCATGGCCTGGAACACATGGCGGGCGTGCTTGGACTGCTCGGCCTCGCGTTTGAGCTTCTCGGCCTTGGTATAGCTGAGCTTGAAGGCGTTGACGAGCGCCTCGGTGAACTGATGACCGCCGATCGGGAAGGTGCGGACCCAGACGCGCCCGGCCTCGGCGATAATCATGTCCGTCGCGACGGTGCCGACATCAAGGATGATCGTGCCCGGGGTGTCGTTGGTAAAGCCCAGGTCGACGGCCAAGGCGTTGTAGGCCGCGATGGGTGAGAGGGTGACGAGCTCGGGGGTGATGCCCACATCGTTGAGCATCGCCAGCTGGTCCATGATCCGCTGACGGGTCACGGCGAAGATGCCGACCTCGATGTCGGGCGAATCGGGCGAGACGAAGGTCTGGTAGTCCCATTCCACCTCTTCGAGCGGGAATGGTATCTGCTGGACCGCCTCGAACTTCACGATGTCGGGCACCTTCTTGGGCTCGACGGGCGGGAGCTTGGCGAAGCGGGCAAAGCTCTGGTGCCCGGGCAGCGAGACAGCAACGCGGGTGTTGCTCAGGTCGTGCTGGTTGACGAGCGTACCCATCGCAACGCGCATCGCGTCGGTCTGGTCGAGCTCGGGGGTTGAGAGCACCTTGGGGTGATTGATGACGGCGTAGTCGAGCACCTTGTACTCGCCGCCGTCGTTCTCGAGCTTCAGGGCCTTGATGGCGCCGAAGCCCATCTCGATGCCCCAGCAGATATTCGAAGAAGCCATGCGATCTCCGGGTTTGAAACCGTACTTTCAGGTCACGAACACACGAAACGCGTGCCCGGGGGACCAATCGTATCCGCTTTGTGCGGCACACGCACACGATACGAAATGTGCGAAGGGCTGTTCCTGCCCACACGAGGCTTGTGACACACGCGTGACAATGCCCAGAATGACATCAGCGATAGACGGCGACACTGGCGGAAGAAACAAAGGCAGTGCCCTGCGGGTCCATCGTGGCGGCATAGTTGAGCACATCGACCTGGCTGGGCTCGAGGGTGCGCATCATGGCGGTGATGTTACCAATTGAGCACCAACGGGTCGGGTTCTGCTGCCAGGCCATGGAGCCGATCAGGTCGTCGATCTTGAGATCGGCGATGAGCCTGAGCATCTCCTGATCGTGCTGGGCGACCTTCATCCGGAACTGCTGGGCCTGCTCATCGTCGCCCGCGAGGACCTGCTGATCCCCAAAAGCGGGGCCTACATGGCTCAGATCTGCCGAACTGACAACCAGTGTCCTGCCCCCCACCTTCGAGATGGCTCCCTTGAGGGCTTCGACGAAGGGATCGAGCGCCAGCCCGTTCCCGTCGTAGCTCTCACCATTATTGACGGTGGGATCGTGGATCAGGGCGGCGAAGACCTTCGGATAGTTCCCGGCGTCGTCCTTGCCGAACACATGCTGGATCCAGGGGATGTGCAGCTCGATGGAGTGCTCGTTTTCATGATCGAACCGGTTGGCCAGCAGCTGCTCGCCCTGTTCCTGCCCAAGCGAGCCCATCAGACCCTCGAGCAGCTCGGAATCGAGCTGACAGACACCCAGTGGCGTCTCGTAACCCTTGTCACAGCCACAAATTCCGCTCGATTGACCAAAATGATTCGTGCCGAGAATGACGATGCGGTCGGGGCGATCGACGACCCGCATCCGCCCGTAGATGTGGGCGTAGTTCATCCACCCGCGGACATAATCCAAGTGCGGGGCGATGATTCCAGCCGGGAGGGTCTCCAGGCTTGGCGACTCGCTGTCCTTGAGGGCATCATCGATCCATGCGTCCATTTGTTCGGCGAGTTTTTGGGGGCCCATTTCCTTTTTCTGCTCGTCAGTGGCATTTTCGCCCAACGCTTGAGAGACAAGGAGGTCGGCCATCTGAGCCGTGGACCCAGGGGGGAGGGTGTCGTTGGCGTCGAAATCGTCGCGCATCTTCTGTGCGAGGGCCTCGTAGGTGGGTCCGACGATGAGCCCGGCGTCGTCGAGCTGGGCGACGAGTTGCTCGAGCATGGGGCGCTGAAGCCCCTTTCCGACCTCGGAAATGATCTGATCGAGGCTGCGTGAGCCGTCCATCATGGGAAGGACGGTCTGGAAAGCAGGGTGGGTGACGACCATCTTTGTGGAGATCTGCTGGGCATCGGCGAGCCCGAGCATGGTGACCTGCTTGCCGTCGGGGGTGTTGACGGGCACGGGCACGCCACGGATCCGCCGGAGCTTGGGGGCGTTCTGGTGGGCGGCGTTGGGGTCGAATGCTGGCTGGGCTGGTTGTTCGGGTGGGGTCTGGGACATCGACGCTCCTCGTGGGTCGTTCGTGCAGGTTCGTGAACCAGTAGTGTAGGGGTCGGGCTGGACCAAATGAATTTGTCGGCTAAACTTGTCGTCCCGCGCAGCGCAGAGCCGTGCGGGAGCAAACCCGTTGCAACCCCTGCGAACACAATTGCTTACCCACACCTGGGCGTGCAGCGTTCGCGAGACGAATCAGTACGAGGCATGTCATGATCGACACACTCAGCGCCGGCGACACCATCAAGTGCACCATCAGCAAAGTGCCCAACAACAAGGGCTCGCGTGACACCATCACGCGTCTGATGCGCCGCGACCCCGATATCAAGAAGAACCTCGCGCGGGCCCAGCGCATGCGTCGTCAGCGTATGCATGCCTACATCCGCGGCGGACGCATGTGGTACTCGCGTGAGAAGGCCGCCCAGATCGCGATCTGCGAGCAGGGCAGCAGCTGGTCGATGCGTTTCACCCACGACATCGCGCCCGACCTGGCCTCGGTCGAGAAGTACCTCGCGGTCGAGAAATCCTGATCGACGGGTATGCCTGATCATCGACCCGCTCGGATGAGCGGGTTTTTCATGCGCGTGCAGAGCGTGCGTATCATGATGGTTGCAGGATCACCCACTCAGGAGGTACCGATGACCAGCACGCGTACACGCATGATTCCCAGCGCCCTTGCGCTCATCGCCGGGCTCGCCCTCGTTGGGTGCAGCGATGCCAACAGCAACAGCAGCAACGCGCCCCAGTCGGGCGTCGATGCACACCATGACCACGACGGGCACGACCACGGCGATGAAAACCGCGCGCCCGATGTCTACAGCGGCATCCGGGGTGAGATCGCCACGCTCCCGAACCCCGAGGTCCCGGGCAGCGAGCTTCAGATCCATCACGAGCAGATCCCCGAGTTCAAAACTTCGGAGGGGGTCGTGAATATCACCGCTGACGGCATCGCCGGTATGCGTTCGATGACGATGCCGTTCCCCCTTGCCGAGGGTGTCTCGCTCGATGGGTTCGCGGTCGGTGACAAGGTCGAGTTCGAGTTCGTGGTCAACTGGGGCGGCAACCGCCCCGCGTGGGAGGTCACCAAGCTCACCAAGCTGCCCGCCGAGACCGAGCTCAACTTTGAGAACGCGATCGTGGAAAACTTTGAGCAGATGAAAGATCAGGCCCACGACATGATGGACCACAGCGGGCATGATCACGGCGAGGGCGAGCACGACGAGCCCTGATCGCGTCAGCGCATCCATGACTCACAACGCACACCCGAGGGTGTGCGTTTTTTGTGGCTTGCATTGTCGGGTATCGGACCTGCGCGGGTGGGGCAGGGACAGAAAAAAACCCGGCACTCAGCCCGAAGGCCAAGCGCCGAGTCTCGTGGGGGTCTTGGTTGGTCGCTGACACGAACCGATTCGGCTCGATGACCCTTGGCACGAGTCGTGCCTGGTTACACTCAGCGATCTTCATATTCAACACCTTCGCGAGACCTGCGAAGATGGGTTGCCTGACTGTTCGACACTGGTTTCCGAATGGTTCCAAGTGCCGACAGAATCTTCGGCAAAATATACGCCCGGTTTCACGCATGGATGCGGGCTGATCCATATTCCGCCCAAGATCGCGCGATATTCACGGATTATGCATGAATCATGCGTCCGAATCGATGCGCAGGCGTTCCATGACCAACTGCAAATCGGACCACACCTTGCGCCGATTTTCTTCGGTGTACGAACGGAGCAGATAGGCGGGGTGGTAGGTCGGCATGACCTGCACACAGGGGTATTCACCCATCTCCTGATCGCCCATGAGCCCGCTCGCGCTGGGCGCAGGCGGGAAGGCGTGCCATTGACCGCGCAGCGATCGCATGGGGCTGGTGGTTCCCAGCAGCAGGTGCGATGCGGGCAAGCCAAGTGTGACAATCACCTTGGGCGCGATGATGCGGATCTGCTCAAGCAGGTAGGGTGCGCAGAGGCGTGCCTCCTCGCTGGTTGGGGTCGCGTTGTTGGGCGGGCGGGTCTTGAGCACATTGCAGATGTACACGCTCTGTCGCGAGAAGCCCATCGCCACGATCATCTTCTCGAGCAGCTGCCCGGCACGCCCGACGAAGGGGCGTCCGGTGATGTCCTCCTCCTCGCCGGGCGCTTCGCCCACGAACATGAGGTCCGCCGTGGGTGAGCCCTCGCCGAAGACGATGGAGGTGAAGGTGGTGTTGAAGTGCTTATGCGGCGCGTCCTGCTCGTAACGGGCCCGCAGCGCTTCGAGGCGTGCCTCGGGGTCGGGCAACGCATCGCTCATCGCTCGCAGCTCGCTCAGCTGGACCGTCTCGATGCCCGCGGTGGGCACGCTCGTGGTGCTGATTGACGACGGAGCGAACATGGGCTCGTCTACCGGATCAGAACGAACAAACTCAGGGCGTAACGCAGGGGCGGGCTTCTGTTCGATCTGGACGCTGGGGGCCTGGCTCAGGTGTGCGGGTGGGGTGCCGAGGGGTAGGAAATCAACGCCGAGCAGCTGGGTCGTCCGGGCGTGCTGGGCGATGAGCTGTCGGGCGTCGGTGGTCATGGGTTCATGGTAGCAAACAACCCCGCGGATTCGCGGGGTTGTTCGAGGTCTTCCATGCTTGGTTGGCGATCAGCCGTCGCTGGGCGGGTCGGTGGGCAGGTTGTTTTCTGCGTCGTCCATCGCGTCGTCGATGGTGTCTTCCGCGTTCTCCATCATGTCCTCGCCCTGCTCCTGCATGTCGTCGATCATGCCCTCGGTGTCGTCGGGGAGCTGCTGGTCGCGATCGCGGGCACCGCTATGGGTGCCGGTATGCTGGGTGCCGGTGGCTTCGGGGAGCTTGGGCCCGCCGAGGAAATCGGGGAGGAAGGCCCCCGCGACGGCCCCGATGATGAGCCCGAGGATCAGGCCCGGGAGGAAGGCGTGTGAAAAGCTGTTGTTCTTGGTGTTGCCGTTGCTCATGGCGTATAGACCCTGTGTGTTCATCGCCGGTGTTGCTCGGCGGTTGCGTTCGATACTCTCGTGGGGCGATGCCCCGCATTGGTCCAATCGGCCCGTCGGGCGGGCCGGCTTGATCATACATTAGCCCAAGATGCCCCGAATCAGCGTCTCCGGATCCCAATTCGGGGCTGAAAACGGGCCAGGAACCCCACTCTTCACACGAATCAGCGATCGAGCACCATGACGACCTCGTCGATCTTGCAGGCGCGGGCGTTGGCGTAGCCGCGTTCTTCGCGGAGCAGGCGGAAGCCGCAACGCTCCATGACCCGGATCGAGGCTGGATTGTCCTTGGCGGCCCGCCCGAAGAGCGGGCGGGTGGTCTCGACCCCCAGGAACTTGGCCAGAGCTTGGGTCGCGATGCCCCTGCCCCAGTGGTGGTGATCGATCCAGTAGGTGATCTCTCGATCGCCTTCCATCGTGAAGCTGCAGATGTGACCGACGAGCACGGGATCGGCATCGGGCTCGATGAGCTCGATGCTGCGGTTGAGAACCGATTGGTTGGCGAGGAGCTTGGCCCAGTGGGCTTCGTGGGCACCGCGGTCGGCGGGGTTCTCGGGGATGAAGGCGGCCATCTGCTGGGCGGGCGGGTGCTGGAGGTGCTCGAAGAACGGGGCGATGTCCGCTTCGATGACCGGGCGCAAGTTGAGCGACGGCGCGGGCATCAATCAAACTCGTCGACGACGCTGGCGATCTCGAGGTTCTGGTCGTCGGACTCGCGGAGTTCCATCTCGACCTCGCCCTCGTTCATGGTGACGCTGAGGCGCTGGTCTCGGACGAGCACGAGGATCGCGAGAAACATGCCGACGCATTCGGCCCGGGTCTTGCCGACGATGACGCTGCGGAGCGACATCGAGGCGGCTGAACCGTGCTGGAGGCGGTCGCGGAGCTTCTCGAGGATGTTGTTGGCGTGGACCTCCAGCGGGGTGTCGTCGCTGATGACGGCGTGCTCGCCGAGGCGGTCGAAGTTCACACTGGCGAGGATCTGGCGGAAGGCCTCGACGAGGTCGGAGAGGTCCAGGTCCTCCATCTCCAGCTCGCCCATGTCCTCGACGGCCTCGCGGACGGCCTCGTCGTCAATACCCGCGGCCTTGACGGGGTATCGCTGCTCCCAGGTCTCCTGTCGCTGCTGGAGGGCGTCGGCGGCGTCGCGGTACTTCTTGTATTCGAGCAGCTGCTGGACCAGCTCAGCGCGGGGGTCGATGCCCGGCTCGTCGAGGTCGGGGCGCTCGCCCTCGTCCTCGCCGCGGTCCTTGCGTTCGGCCTCGGCGGCGAGGATGCGGGACTTGATCTCCATGAGCGTGGAGGCCATGACGAGGAACTCGCCGGCCACATCGATGTCGATGCGGTCGACATCGTCGAGGAAACCGATGTACTGGTCCGCGACGGTGGAGATGGGGATGTCGTGGATATCGACCTCGTGGCTGCGGATGAGGTAGAGCAGGAGATCCATGGGGCCTTCGAAGGCCTCGAGTCGGACGCGGTATGGCTGGCTCATGGTGATAGTGTAGCATGGAGAAGATTTTGATTGACAGGAGAGCCTGCTGATGAGTTACGAATTCGACCCAGTTGAAGATCCGAAGGCATATGCAGGGCGTCTTATCGCGACTGGGTACGAGCAAGAGGACTATGTACTCGAACTTGTCCGAGAGATGCTGAGGGATGAAGGGGTCGCTGATGTTGATGACTATGCGACAAGGGCTGTATCCGGAGCGATTCAAGCTCAGATTCAATCTCAAGCGAGCTGGAGTACCCCAACCGACTGTGATCGACTCAGAGCAGCATTCGACTCACTGAAAGAGCAGGGCATACTGGCCCAGCACCATTACTCGTGTTGTGGGAGCTGTGGAGCGGCGGAGATCCGGATACAAATCGACTTTGATGAGTCCCAAGGAACGCGATGGCGAGGATTCACTTTTTATCATGTGCAAGACACAGAAAACGCTGTCGATGGTGATGGTATATTCCTCAACTATGGAGATCGGAAGGGCACCGAAGAGGGTTCTATCGAGATCGCCAATCATGTCTGTCGCGTGCTCGGTGAACATGGGCTCGAAACAGATTGGGACGGCGACTTGGGACGCCGTATCCGTGTCAATCTTGAGTGGCAGAATACATGGCCCCCGAGAAAACCAAACCGAGTATCACAAAGTGCGCTAGATGCATACCAATCTCGGATTCAATCTGAGAACAACAAACAGGAAAAGAAACGCAGTTGGTGGAAGCGGGTATTCGGTAACTGAACTGATATGTACAATCACCCCATGACCCACACGCTTCCTTCGCCATCATCTCTCGCAACGCAGTTCATGCTCGACCCCGAGGTGGTGTACCTCAACCACGGCTCGTTCGGGGCGTGCCCTCGGCGGGTGCTCGATGCCCAGTCGGCGCACCGCGAGCGGATCGAGCGGGACGCGATGCGGTTTTATATCTATGACCTGTGGACGGACATCGACCGATCACGCGAAGCGCTCGGATCGCTGATCAACGCTGAGGCGGAGGATCTGGTGTTCGTGTCCAATGCGACGAGCGGTGTGGCGAATGTGATCGCCAATGTCGATCTGCGACCCGGCGACGAGGTGCTGGTGACACGGTTCGAGTACCCGGCCTGCATCAACAACCTGCGCCGGGCGTGCGAGCAGACGGGGGCGGAGTTGGTGGTGGTAGACCTGCCGTGGAATCCGATCGATGAGGATTCGGTGGTCGAGGCGATCATGGGGCGGGTCAGCGATCGTACGCGTCTGGCGATGTTCAGCCTGATCACCAGCGCGACGGCGGTGCGGATGCCGGTTGAGCGGCTGATCGCGGAGCTCAATGGGCGCGGGGTGGAGACGCTTCTGGACGCGGCCCACGGGCCGGGCTGCGTGCCGATGGACATCAAGGCGTGGAACCCGACCTACTGCACGGGCAACGCGCACAAGTGGCTGTGCAGCGCCAAGGGGTGCGCGTTTCTGTATGTGCACAAGGACAAGCAGGGCGGTTTCCGCCCGGTGATTCTGTCCAACGACGCGTACGGGATTAAGGCGGCGATCGGTCGGACGAAGCGGAGCGCGTTCAACCACGAGTTTGATTACATGGGGACGGACGATCGCACGCCGATGATGGTGGTCGCGGACGCGATCGAGACGCTCGGGGGGTTCTATACCGGTGGGATCGATGAGCTGATGGAACGCAACCGAGCTATGTGCATAGAGGCGCGGGACCTGCTGTGTGGTGCGCTGGGGACGGAGCCAGTTGTGCCGGACTCGATGCTCGGGCCGCTGGCGGTGATCGATATCCCGGCGCCGGGGATGGACCCGCGGGTGCTGCGTGAGCGGCTGATGGCTGAGCACCGGATCGAGTCGATGATCGTGCCCAATCCGGGCGGGGACACGCCGATGATCCGGGTGAGCCCGCAGGTGTATAACAGCATGGAGCAGTACCGCTACTGCGCTGATGCGATCCGCTCGATTGTTGGGATCAGCTAATGTCTTTGAGCTCGGCGACGCAGGGCGAGCCGTACCAGCCGTAGAACGACCACTGGTCGAGATCGGCGGGTTTGAACCTGGACTTGGCCTCATCGACATTGATCGCGTCGAGCCAGAGCAGATGCCGGGGTTCGTCGGTGTCGTCATCGATGCGATCCATGGTGGCGTCGATGAGGACGGCGTCGGTGTGCTCGAACTTGGCATCCGCGGGAGCGATGGCGAGGACGAACATGCGCCCGACCCAGGCATCGGGGATCTCGGGGTCTTCGAGGCGGCGCTTCTCGTATTCCTTCTCAAGGCGGAGCAGTTCCTTGAGGGGCTCATCGCAGCGGATGGTGTACATCTCGGGCTTGAAAACGCCGGCCTTGACGCCGGGGTCGGTGCTGAAGAGGGCCTTGCCCTTCTCGATGTTATCCGTGGAGAAGACGAAGATGCCGCGGTATGTCTGGTCGATGCGGGGCTCGGCGAGCGGGCCTGCGATGAGCAGGTCGCCGGCCTCGGCCATCGCGGTCATGTTGGAGAAGTGCCCCTGCATGGCGGTCTGCATCTCCTCCTGGCTGAGCTTCTCGGGCTGGTCGAGCACGAGGTAGGAGAAGATGTAGTCCTTGACTGCAGTCGCGGTGTGTTTGTCGGCGACGGGCTGAGCGATCGCGGGTGTCCCCATTCCCGCGATCGCCAGCGCGATCGTCGCCAGTTTGTGTGTGGTTCTGTGCATGTGAGGGATATACCCATCATCAAATCCGGGGTTGCACACGACCTGATTGTCCGAATTGTGCGATCAGGGGTGTGCTAGGGGGCGTAGGAAAGCGGCGGAGCCGGTTCTTGGGCGCTATCCTCTTAGCCCGACGGATTTACGCGATTTTCCGGCCGATCAGGCTCACACACTCAGGGAGAGACACCCACATGCTCGGACGCGTCTTCAAGGCATACGACATTCGCGGCACCTACCCGGACCTGCTGACGGACTACATGGCGTGGCAGATTGGCTGCGGGACGGCCAAGTTCCTGCTCGATGAGGCCGAGCAGGACGGCGAGACGACCCCGATGATGAAGACGGTCGTCGTTGGTCGGGACATGCGCAAGTCGTCGCCGACGCTCCGAGACGAGCTGGTGAAGGGGCTGACCTGCAACAACGCGTCGGTGATCGATCTCGGGCTGATCGACACCCCGATGATGTACTTCGCCATCAACTACCTCGACTGCTCGGGCGGCGTGGCGGTGACGGCGTCGCACAACCCGCCGCAGTACAACGGGTTCAAGATCTCCAAGCGCAAGGCCAAGCCGGTGGGCGAGCTGACGGGCCTGGGCGAGGTGCGCAAGCACGCGGCCATGACCGACAAGAACCTTGAGCCCCAGCAGGGCACGAGCGTCGAACAGCGCGACCTGTGGGACGCCTACGCCAAGCATGTGCGCAAGTTCCTCGACCTGGGTAAGCGTGACGCGAGCAACCCGCTGCGGATCGTGGTTGATGCCAGCAACGGCATGGCGGGCACCATGTGCCCCAAGGTCTTCGGGAAGAACGGCGAGGCGGTCGAGGGTCTCGAGATCATCGAGATGAACTTTGACAACTCCAAGGGCGAGTTCGTCCACGAGCCCAACCCGCTGGTGGCGGCGAACCTTGAGATGCTGTGCGAGGAGGTCGTGAAGCAGGGAGCCGATCTGGGTCTGTGCTTCGACGGCGACGCGGACCGGTGCGTGGCGGTGGATGAGAAGGGGCAGATCGTGCCCTGCGACATCATGACGGCCCTGCTGGTCCCCTACTTCCTCGAGCAGCAGCCCGGCAGCCCGATCGTGTACGACCTGCGCTCGACCAAGGCGGTCAAGGAAGAGATCGAGAAGCACGGCGGCAAGCCGCTTCGTGGGCGCGTGGGGCATGTGTTCATGAAGCAGCTGCTCGCGGAGAACGGCGCAATCTTCGGCGGCGAGCTCTCGGGGCACTTCTACTTCCGCAAGAACTTCAACGCCGACAGCGGCGCGATCGCGATGGCGACCTTCCTTTCGGTGCTAGCGAACTCAAGCAAGCCGATGAGCAAGCTGGTCAAGCCGCTCATGCGGTATGTGCAGTCGGGCGAGGTCAACTTCGAGAACGAAGAGCAGGACGAGGCGCTCGAGACGGTCATGGAGACCTTCGGCGACCGTGGCGACATCGACGAGCTCGACGGCGTGACGGTGGACTGCTTCGACAGCGAGGGCTGGTGGATGAACATCCGCAAGTCCAACACCGAGCCGCTGCTGCGGCTCAATATCGAGGCCAAGACGCAGGAACTGCTCGATGAGGTGTACGCCGAGGTGACCCCGCTGCTGGGTACGAAGGTCGATCACTGATCCTGATCTCGATGGATGCATTGAAAAAGGGACGGGCGATCGCCCGTCCCTTTGTTCTTGTTTGACGAATCGCTCAGCAGCCCATGTTGTAGCTGCTCAGGAAGGTCGAGACATCGAAGAAGTTCAGCACGCCGTCGCCGTTGAGGTCCGCGGCCAGGCTCCCCGCGTTGTAGTTGCTCAGGAACACCGACACATCGAAGAAGTTCAACGCCCCGTCGAGGTTGGTGTCGCTGGGGCAGGTCTGGCCCACGAACAGGTTGTTTCCGTCGTTGTACACGCGGGTCACAAAGCCGGCCGCCGGGGCGGGGACCACCACCGCGTCGAACTTGCCCGTGATGCCGTTGCCCTCCATGATCTTGCGGGCCCAGAAGCCCGTGGGGGCAAAC
>JAGQON010000049.1 GCA_020427395.1 Phycisphaerales bacterium | reverse complement strand
TCAGGATCTCTTCGTTCTGATACGCTCCGGCTTCTTGATCACTTGTGGGATTTCTCACCAGCCCGTTGGGCATCGTGTAAGTCTCTCCCGCTCGCCAGCTGTAGCCGAACATCCGCCCGGTGTTGTCGTTGGCGTACATCGCGCCACCAACGCCGATCTGCATGAGCTTCTCAGCGCTGCTCAGCCCACGCATGCGGTTGCGAGCCGCGCCAAGCATCGGGGCCACGACCGCAGTCAGGAGCCCGAGCACCACAACAAGCACCACGCACTCTGTGAGTGAGAAACCTTTTCGGATCATCATGTCACCATTCTCCCTACAAATGTATCCATACTCGGTGCGCGAATAAACATCCCCGAGCGCTCGAGTCCGTTCCGATACGCATGCATGATTGATTCAGTTTCAGGGAAATCTAATGACGCGGGCCGTCCGGGTGCTTCCCGGAGTGGCTCTGGCCCTGATGAGCATGTTGGTCGTGATGCTCGTGGTAGTGCTCGGCCTGGTTCTCAAGCCACTTGGCGACCCGGTAGTTCACATACACCACCACGATGATCACCACCGCAATCCCCAGGATGATGACATGCTTGGGGTCGCTGAAGGCGCTTTCCATCGACTCGACGATTGCGCCCCAGCCGGTCGGCGTTGTGGTCAACTCTCGCACAGCATGAAACACATGGTCCCACATCACCCAAGTTATCTGTAACATTGCAGCCACGGTTGAGCTCGAACGCCCCAACACCCTCAGAACCCCCCATTCGGGCGTGGGTCTGCCCACACTCAGGAATCTGGGTGAAGCCGTCGGCGTCCGAAAACCGGTTCAGTCGTCGTCCTCAGATTCTGCGTCTTCGCCTCTCGACTGATCATGCTCAATCAGGAGCTTCAGGGCCTGCTCTTCGAAGCCCGCAGGCACCAGCAAACGCACCATATTCGGTGCCTCGGCCCGGAAACCCGCCAGGGCTCCGCCGGACACCTCGCAGGGGATCCCCTCTGAACGCAGCATGTTCCGCACGATGTTCGCTTCGAACTCGCTCACATACTCCGCCACCACTTTCGGTTCACGATCATCGCCCATCGGCATCCTCCTCGCGTTGCGTGCCCCATCTTCCCGACATACACATCATGATAGAGCCAAAATCCGCACACAAGCCCGCCATCTCCAAACCCCTCATCGCCCTCGTCACCCTCTACATGCTGATCTTCTCCGGGCTCGCCCTGCGTCAGGGCAACACCGAGTTCCTGATGTACGCCGTCGTCATGGTCGTCTTCATCGCCCTGATCCTGTTGCTGCATCGGGCGATCCGCTTCACGCCGCTCGCACTCTGGCTGCTGGCGATCTGGGGGCTGCTGCACATGGGCGGCGGCACCGTCCCCGTGGACCCCGCGCTCACCGACGCCTACCGCTCGGCCGCAACCGACGCCGAGCGCCCAACCTCGGCCGTGCTCTACTCGCTGCGCATCCACCCCGACCTGCCCAAATACGACCAGTTCGTCCACGCCTTCGGCTTCTTCAGCGCCACCATCGCCTGCTACCAGGCCCTGATCTCGCTGCTGAGCGCCCCCCGCGTGCTCGCCACGGGCGTGGCGGCGGCTCTGATGGGCATCGGGCTTGGCGCGATCAACGAGGTCATCGAGTTCATCGCCGTCCTCTCCATGCCCGAAACCAATGTCGGCGGCTACATGAACACCGCCTGGGACCTCGTCGCCAACACCATCGGTGCCACGCTGGCGGCCTGTGTGTGCCTGCGGGTGCGAGCGATAGGCTAATTCTCCAAGTTCGCCCGATGCGAACTGATAACTTGTCGATACGATCTTGGCATGATTCGAAACGTATTGATCATTGCCGCAGTTTTCGTCCTCTTCGCCGCTTCTGCTGCCGCGCACGACACACCGCTGTGTGAGAGCCCGGTCGTGATCGGTAAAGTTGAGAACCTCAACTTCCCCGGCCGCTTTGTCGTCGTGGGCGACTATGTCTACCTGCTCAACCGCTCGGGATCAGAACTCATCACCATCGACCTGCGAGACGCACCAAGCTACCAACGCTCGAACACACTTGATCTGAGTGGTCAAGCGCAGGAATGGATCATCGCGCACCAGAACGCGCTCTACCTCACCCAGCCAGGCCATGCGATCCGGGTCGTTGACATCACTGATCCGGCCAACCCCACGCTCGGACCGGTGATGACAACCTCATCGCTGGTCCGACGACCGGTCATCCGTGGCCAGCTCATGTACGCGGGAACCACTGATATCTTCGATATCTCCGATCCCATCAACCCCACGCACGCGGGAACGATGAGCCTCACACACGACATCGCCTACGCCGACGATTCAATCGCGTACACGCGACGGATCGAGTTTGTCGACCTCAGCGACCCGCTCAACCCCGTGACGACCACCCCTCCGATCGGGGGCGACATCTACTTCACGCACCTCGAGATCGATCATGGGCTCAGCCGCATGTATGCCTGGACCGACTCTTCGCTCGAACTCTTCGATATCAGCACGCCCCAGCAGCCCGTCCTGCAATACCAAGAGACACTCTACCTCAGCACGCCCCTGGAATACCCATCCAGCATCGGTACGACCTGGGTAACCGCGGGCGGCTCCGGATCGGATCTGGGCTTCATCGATCTTTCTTCTGAAGATCGCCCGATCTACCTCGATCTCAGCGTCGACCTCGACCGTGAATCGTTCGACCATCCGCAGCATGTGTATCTCAAAGACGGTGTCTTCTACATCGTGTCCTTTACCTATTTCGCGGCATTCGAAATCTCCACCAGCCCATTCATCAACTCGAAGCCGACCGAGGGGTTCATCGCGGACATCCACAAGTCCGGAGACCTTGTCTTCACCGCCAGCGAGGAGTTCGGGGTCGAGATCTTCGATGCCTCAGACCCGCAGCAGATCCGCAAGATCGCGGAGTTCAATCAGATCGACTCGGCCTACTCCATCGACAGCAAAGCCAACACGCTCTACATCGCGGCAGACCGAGAAGACCTTGTGCTCCTCGACATTACCGACCCCCACAGCCCAACGCACATCAGCACGATCGAGACGGGCCGCCGGGCCCGCGATGTGCGAGTCGTTGGCGACCTGCTGTTTGTGATCGATCGAACCAACGGGCTTTCCATCTTTGATGTATCCCAGCCGGTGAGCCCGACCCTGCGTTCAAACATCGATCTGCCCGGATGGAACGACCAGATCAGCTTTAATCACGACTTCACGCTCGCGTGTGTCTCAAGCCAAACCTTCGACGCACTCATCCTGGACATCTCGGACCCGGACAACCCTATTGTCGTCTCGACCATCACCCCGATCGATACGCTCAATGATGGGATCAAAACAAGCACCTTCGACGGCAACCTTCTCTACACGCCAGAGTTCATCAACGGCTACCGCGTCTGGGACATCTCCGACCCCACCAGCCCACAGCTCATCGCTCACAACAACATCGCTTACCCAAGCGCCGACGGGCTCAATACACTGGGTTCCATCGCATACGAGATCACACTCCTTGGTGACAAAGTCCTTATCGCCAACGGCAATAACGGGCTCGCACAGTACGACAACAGCAACCCAAGCGCACCGCAGTTCGAGCGATACTTCCAGACGCAGCCGTTCAATACCAACGCCGTTTCATCGGCCCGTCGCGTCTACATGGATGCCAACCTCGCCTACACCGCCGTATACGGCGGTGGCATCAGGGTCTTCCAGGTCGATGACTGCGAGCCCTGTTTCGCCGATTTCAACCTCGACGCCCAGCTCAACTTCTTCGATGTGTCCTCATTCCTGATCGAATATCAGGACGGGACGCCACTGGCGGACCTCAACAACGACGGGGTGCTGAACTTCTTCGATGTCTCACGATTCCTCACCGATTTCACGAACGCCTGCCGGTAACGAAATTCTTGGCTCATGGTGCCTATCAAGTACACTATGAGTATGCACCGACTCACTATTATCTCCCTTGCGCTCCTCACCAGCCCGGCGCTCGCACAGCCGGCCGACACGCTCCGGGGACCCAGCGTCCCGCGTGAGACGCTCGAGTCGATCGGCTCCACCGATATGTCGGGCAACTTCATACCCGTCGAGGGACGACCCGAGTTGGCGGCGTTCATGGTTGTGTGCCGCGATCCCGAGGACCTCGCGGCCGCGCGCGAGCTGGGATCGCAACGGGTGTTCGACCTGGCCGAGGTCCTCGTCGACGAGATCGACGCTGTCAAAGCCATCACCGATGCCATCGCGCAGGGCAACGGCGCGTACGCCCAGACCCTGCTGGCCCAGCTCCGCCTGCGTCACGACCCGGACACGCTCCGCGATCCGTTGCGCGAGGATCTCGAAGCTATGCTCAACGACGAGGAGCGCGTTCGCTTCGATCGCATCCTCGATGACTACTGGGCCCGCTGGGTCAGCGCCAATATGCCCGAGGACGAGCAGAACATGCAGGGGCAACCCCGCAGCAGAGCAATCTACCAGCGCATCGAGAACCGCCTCAACAACCAGCTCTACCAGCAGGACATCCAGTACGCCTACGAGCACTCGCTCCGCCGCTACCGCGACGCGATGCAGGCGATGTTCGACGCTCTTGAGCCCACGCCCGAGCAACGCACCTGGATCCGTGATCGGGTGATCCAGCACATCAAGGACACCCGCCTGAGAGCGACCCTTGAGCAGCGCGAGGCCCTGATGCTGGAGGTCTACGAGATGCTCGATGAGGACAGGCGGGTCAAGCTCTTCTCCTATATGACCCGCGCGGCGCTGTCGCAGGCACAGTAAATACCGATCAAATAGCAAACTTCCCTGCTTTACTTGTTCTTTACCTCTTGCGAAGACGCCGGAATCTCGGTAGTTTGTGGGCTGGACGAGCCGCTTGTCCATTCGGGTCGATCGGTTCTCGATCGGCTGTCCGGTGTCATTCTGGCCCCGGCTCGAAAATTTCAGGCCCCATTCACCGCGACGCGTGCCGTTTCACGCTCGGGTCTCATCTATCACGAGGAGGAAGTCCCCCATGTCCATCCACCGCACCCTCACCCGCACCGCGGCGATCGCGCTGCTCGCCGGCGCGGCGCTGAGCGCCAACGCCGCTGATCTCGTGCACAACGCGAGCGCGACATCGCCCATCGCCGCGCAGGCCAAGACCGCGTTCAAGGCGCAGAACGCCAACGCGCACTTTGCCAACCACCAGGACGGACGCATCGGGCGCGTCTACGGGCGTGCCTTCTCGCACGGCACCACCGCCGCCCAGTCGGTCAACGCCTTCGTCGCTCAGCACGCAGAGATGTGGGGCGTCACCCAGGCAGAGCTCATCCCCGAGGGCCCCTTCGACGACGGGCGTCACACCCAGCAGGTCATGTACCAGCCCGAGTTCGACGCCTACAAGTTCACCGCGACCTACTTCAAGCAGACCCGCGACGGGCTGCCCGTGTACGGCTCGAAGCTCGTCCTGCTGACCCGCAACGAGCCCAACAACCCGCTCGTGCTCGCGACCTCGCAGCTCTTCGACCTGAGCAGCTTCAACCCCGACCCTGTGGTCGCGCGTGCAGGCGTTGACCGCGACAACCTGCTCCGCATCGCCAACGAGAACATCGACGGCGCGATCGCCATCTGGTCGACCGACCGCGTGATCTACGCCGGCGACGAGGCCAACCCGCACGCACCCGTCGTCGCGGATGTCACCATCCTCGATGTCAACGGCTACGACAAGGTCGAGATGATCACCGACGCCGCCACCGGCGAGGTGCTCAACTCCGAATCGATCATCTGCCACATCGACGCGACCGGCAATGTCTCGGGCATGGCGTCCGAGGGCCCCGCTGCCGACTTCTGCGCAACCGAGGTCGCTCAGCCCCTGCCCTACCTCAATGTCTCGCTCCAGGGCGGCGGCTCGTCGATCACCGATGTCGATGGTAACTACACCATCGCCAACGGTGGCAGCGCCAATGTCACGGTCACGGCGGGCCTCGACGGGCAGTGGTTCGACGTCGACAACTGGCTCGGCTCGGAAACCATCGCCTCGATGAACGGAAACCCAGCCAACCCCCTCAACCTGCTCTTCAACTCGCTGAACAACGATGAGCAGGTCCGTGCGCAGGTCAACGCGTATGTCGAGTCCAACCGAATCCGCGACCTCGTGCTCCAGGCCAACCCGAGCTACCCGCTGGTCGCCAACTTCCAGAACATGGATGTGTTCGTCAACCGCACCGACGGCTTCTGCCCCGGCAACGCGTGGTACGACCCCGCGATCGACACCATCAACTTCTGCCTCTCGGGCTCGGGCTACCCCAACACCGCTTGGACTTCGGTTGTCCATCACGAGTATGGGCATCACCTCGTTTCCGCGGGCGGCTCGGGTCAGGGCCAGTACGGCGAGGGCACGGGCGATGTCATGTCCGTCATCATCAATGATGACTCAGAGCTGGGTATCGGTTTCTTCGGTTCTTGCGGCGGATCGCTCCGCTCGGCCGTGAACACCCTGTCCTACCCCTGCGCGACCGACGGCCACGCATGTGCGCCGCTCTACTCGGGCTGCGTCTGGGAAACTCGCCAGCTCCTCGTCGTGACCGAGCCCTCCAGCTACCAGGACCTGCTCATGAGCTGGGCCGTCAACTCGATCCTCGTCCACTCGGGCACGCTTATCACGCCCCAGATGACGATCGATTACCTGACGCTCGATGACAACGACAGCGACATCGGCAACGGCACCCCGCACTACGCGGAGATCGACGGCGGCTTCGGCGCCAAGAACATGCCCGCGCCACCCCTGACCCTCGTGGACATCCAGCCTGTCGGGCTGCCCGAGTTCGCCAACCCCAACGGCGGTACCATGGTCTCGGCCGAGTTCACCAATATCGCGGGCGTCCTCGACACCTCGAGCCCGACACTCATGGTTGACACCGGCTCTGGCTTCCAGCCGGTCGCGATGAGCAACACCGGCGGCACCACCTACGCCGCCGCAATCCCCGGCTCAGACTGCGGCTCCGAGGTCCGATTCTACATCACTGCGGACACCACCACGGGCTTCGCACAGAACTCGCCGCAGGGCGCACCGAGCGCGTACTACAGCGTGATCTCGGCGTTCGATGCCCCGGTCGTTGCCTTCGATGACGACTTCGAGTCCAACTTGGGCTGGAGCGTCTCCGGCACCTCCACCAGCGCCGCCACCGGGCGCTGGGAACGCGCCATCCCCACCGGCAACGGTGACCGTGCCGATCCGGCGAGCGACTTCGACGGCTCGGGTCGTGCCTACATCACCGGTAACGGCGGCCCCGGTTCCAACACCGATGTCGACACCGGTAACACCATCCTCACCTCACCGATCATGGACGCCACCGGCGCCTCGATCATCTCCTACGCCCGCTGGTGGAACAACTCGGGCAACACCGTGGTCGATGACCAGTTCTTCGTCGACATCTCCGACGACGGCGGCTCGACCTGGACCGACCTCGAAACCCTCGGCGTCAACCACCCCGAGTCCAACGGCGGCTGGTACACCAAGCAGTTCGCCCTCAGCGACATCGCCGGGTTCACCGCCAACAACCAGTTCCGCATCCGCTTCATCGCCGAAGATAACGGCGGCGGCTCGATCGTCGAGGCCGGCATCGATGCCGTGAAGCTCCAGGTTGTCAACTGTGATGTCGATCCCTGCCCCGCGGACCTCACCGGCGATGGCATGACCGACTTCTTCGATG
Source organism: Phycisphaerales bacterium (assembly GCA_020427395.1). Lineage (GTDB taxonomy): Bacteria > Planctomycetota > Phycisphaerae > Phycisphaerales > UBA1924 > UBA1924. The sequence continues at coordinate 2,842 of JAGQON010000049.1, read as the reverse complement.
TCTCGGCCTTCCTCACCGCGTACAACGCGATGGACCCGGCCGCGGACTTCACCGATGACGGCAACTTCGACTTCTTCGATGTGTCGGCCTTCCTCACCGCGTTTAGCGCCGGCTGCCCGTAAGCCGACAACATCCGCAAGCCCTCTTCGCAGGACGCCCGAGCAATCGGGCGTCCTTTTTTTCATGCAAGTACAACTTCATTACAGACTTGCAGATTTGCATCTTGTTCGCATACATCACTCCATGTACCATGTCCCCCATGATGATCCGAACCGCATGCATATCCGCCCTGATCTGTTCCGCTTCGCTCGCCTCCGCCGGCGAGCCCACCACCTCCGGTTTCGCTTGCACCCAGCCCGAACTCATCGGTCTCGTCAGCGGCCTCAACGATCCGCTCGCACTTACGATCGACAACAACTACGCCTATCTCACCCAGAGCGACAACTCATTCGTCATCATCGATCTCAGCGACGCTCAGTTCCCCACGCTCATCGCTCAGACCGACGATCTGCCGATTGAAATCGACTACGCGAAACAAATCGTGATCAACCAGTCCGCCGCCTACATCGGCCGATCCATCATCAACATCGAAGACAAATCCGACCCGTGGTTTATGCGGTATGCATTCGACAACCCACCCATGGTCGCGAACGGCTACTTGTACTATCCGCAAACCAACGGGGTTTATAATGTCACCCGACCGCTGGCATACGGGCTCGATACGTTCACCGACCCGAACTTCTATTTGAACCACGATGTCGCCGCGTTCGTCAATGACCAGCTTGTCACCCTCGGCCTTGACCGATACGACATCACCGATCCCCTCGCCCCTCAGCTAATCGACGACAACCCATACGAGCCCGGCTTAATGGATACCTGGCGCTACGAGGCTCCCTACATCATCGTCTCACCCCGAAACACCGACACCCCCGTCATACACACCTACCACCCGGTCATCGACAAGTTCACGACGACCCAGCCCGACGGCATTATCGCCGACGACCTGACAGTACGTGCCGATACAATCTTCGCGATCAACAAAGGCCTGCACATCTACACCCTCACAAACGAGCCCCTGCTCATCGCGTCCTACATCGCCGACCCGATCCTCAACGATGCACGATTCATCCGCCGCCTCGGTGACCGCTTCCTCATCGTTACCAGCGACACCCTCGCCATCTATGACATTCGCACGAATCCTGTAGCCGCCGTCAGCACTACCTCGCACACTTCGTTCCTCGAGCTGCTGGACAATGTCGCCGTGCTGTCCTCAGGAAACATCTCCGCGACCTCGCTCGCGGCAAGCGTGGTCGATGTCAACGACCCATCCAACCCAACATGGCTGGCCGATCTCCCGGTCGCCGAGCCCTATGGGCTCGCCAGCAGCGATCAGATGCTCTTTGTCGCAGCCAAGAATGAAGGCCTGCTCGCATTCGATCTGAGCACTCCCGATCGCCCGATCCTGCGGGCGACCTACGACACAAGCCGCGATCAGGCCGGCAGCCCCAACACACGAGATGTCTTTGTTTCGGGCTCATACGCGTACGCCGCCGATCGATCAGGCGGGCTGAGCATCTACAGCATCGGCCCCACGCGACTCCTCACCAGAGTCTCCAACATCCAGTTCGGGCAGGTGAGCCATCGCGTTCGGGTGCAGGGAAATCTCGCCCTGATCAGCAGCAACAGCAAGCTCAACATCATTGATGTCACCGACAAATCAAACCCGCTCCTGCTTGCGAGCATCGATGAACTCCCGGGAACGGAGAACTATATCCACACTGCCATCGTCCATGACCAGCTGCTCTACACCGCCGATGAGAACAACGGCTACCGCATATTCAACCTTGCTGACCCCGCCGATCCCGTCGAGCTCGCACACTTCGACGCGGTCGTTACCGGCCCCGACGGCCAGGTACACAACCCCTGGGTCTTTGATCTCGCGATCCGCGATGACCTGCTCTATGTCGCAATGAGCTCCGGCGGGCTCGCGATCTATAGCAACGCCGACCCATTCAACCCGGTGCTGCGTTCTCACATCCCATCGAACGCGCCGGATATCACCGTCGCAACAACGCGATACAGGGACATCGAGTTCGACAACAACATGCTCTATGCCTCGGCCGGCGAATCCGGTCTTCGCGTTTTCAATCTCAACGCCTGCGCCGGATCATGCCCCGCCGATTTGAACGGTGACAACATCATCAACTTCTTCGATGTCGCCTACTTCCTTGTCGCGTTCGATTCTCAGGATCCAGAAGCCGATCTCAACAACGACAATGCCTTCAACTTCTTCGACCTCGCCAGATTCATCGCTCTCTACAACGAGGGCTGCCCCTGACCGACGGCGATCACAACTCCAACACCAGCCGCCGCTCCGGGTAACTCACGCCGTCGATCCGAGCGCAGTCATTCTCGTGGGCCCACTCGCGGAACCCGAGCGTCTGATACAAATCCAAGGCCTGGGGCGACTCGCCCGAGACCCGCACATGCAGCACGCTCACCCCGCCCCACGAGCGGACCAGCCCGATGGCCGCTGACATGGCCTTGAACCCAAAGCCCTGCCCGCGCAGCTCGGGTATCGTGTACACCCCCCACGCGTGGGCCTTGTGCCGCAGATACCGCCGCGACTCACGACGCACACCCACGATCGTCGCCAGCTCACCCTTTCGGGCGGGGTGATCGATCACGATGATGTCGTGCTCCCGCTCCTTGAGCCACACCGCCACCGCAGACGGATGGCTCGCCATCCGCTCGTACGGGCTCGAGGCGAACGCGCACGGCACCTCATCAAACATACTCGCGCGCACCTTTGCGTACGAAGCCAGATCACGCTCCTCAATCA
>JAGQON010000048.1 GCA_020427395.1 Phycisphaerales bacterium | reverse complement strand
ATTCATGCCGGGCAACGCCCCGACCCCAGCACCGGCGCGATCATGACGCCGATCTACCAGACCTCAACATTCGTTCAGCAGTCGCCCGGCAAGATCATCGGCGAGTACGACTACTCCCGGGCCGCCAATCCCACCCGAGCGGCGCTTGAAGCCAACCTTGCCAACCTCGAGGGCGCCAAGTACGGGCTCTGCTTCTCATCGGGCGTCGCCGCGACCGGCGCGGTGCTCCACCTGCTCAGCTCGGGCGACAAGGTTCTGCTTGGCGACGATGTGTACGGCGGCACCAACCGGCTCTTCAACCGAGTCTTCAACCAGATGGGCATCGAAACCGTCATGGTCGACATGACCGACCTCGACGCTGTCAACGAGGCCATCGACGATCGCACCAAGCTCATCTGGCTCGAAACTCCCACGAATCCGACACTCAAGATCGCCGACATACAGGCCGTTGCGAATATCGCCAAGCAGCACGGCGTCATCCTCGCCGTCGACAATACCTTCGCGACGCCGTTCCTACAGAACCCCCTGTCGCTCGGCGCAGACATCGTTTGCCATTCCACGACCAAGTACATCGGCGGGCACAGCGACTCGATTGGCGGTGCACTGCTCACCAACAACGCAGACCTCCACCAGAAACTGAAGTTCATCCAGCTCTCCGAGGGTGCCGTCCCCGGCATCATGGAGTGCTTCCTGCTGCTCCGCTCCACCAAGACGCTCCATGTCCGCATGGAGCGCCACTGCGAGAACGCCGCCAGGATCGCCGATCATCTCAACAACCATCCTAAGGTCGAGAAGGTCATCTATCCCGGGCTTGAGTCTCACCCGCAGCACGAGCTCGCCAAGAAGCAGATGTGCGGCTTCGGCGGCATGATCACCATCTACATCAAGGGCGGGCTTGAAGAATCTCGCAAGATGCTCGAAAAGACCCATCTCTTCGCCTGCGCCGAATCGCTCGGCGGCGTCGAATCACTTATCGAGCACCCCGCCATCATGACCCACGCGTCAGTCCCCGCCGATCAGCGTGCGAAGCTGGGCATCAGCGACAACCTCATCCGCCTCAGCGTCGGCATCGAGGGCGTCGAAGACCTCATCGCCGACCTCGATCAGGCACTCGGCTAAACCATGCGATAATCGAATGAAAAAGGGCAGCTCATGGCCGCCCTTTTCTCGTTGATTGAAGGTTCGATTTAGTCCGGGATGGCGCAATGGCCGCCGTTCTTCAGGTGGTAGTCCTGGTGATACTCCTCGGCCGCGTAGAACACGCCCGCAGGCGCCAGCTCTGTCGTAATGGTTTTGCTCGACCACTTGCCTTCCCGCTGCTGATCCGCCACAAACTGCTTGGCGGCTTGCTCCTGCTCGGCGTTAGCCGTGTAGATCGCGGAGCGGTACTGCGTCCCGACATCGGGGCCCTGGCGATTGCCCTGCGTGGGGTTGTGGATCTTGAAGAAGAACTCCAGCAACTCTTTGTAGCTCACCTTGCTCGGGTCATAGCGGAGCATGACCGTCTCGGCGTGCCCGGTGTTGCCGTAGCACACTTCCTTGTAGTTCGGATTCTGCGTATCACCGCCCATGTAGCCCGAGACGGCATCGAGCACACCATCGAGCTGCGCGAAGCGATCCTCGACACCCCAGAAACAGCCGCCCGCGAAGTATGCAGTCTCAACCCTCTCCGCGACAGGCTTGAGCGGCAGGGTGTCGCCCTTTTCAACAAACTCAAGCGAGACGGAGTTCACACAGAACCGCAGTCCCGTCGGCTTGGGGCCATCGGTAAACACATGTCCCAGATGCCCACCGCATCGCGCACACACAATCTCGTCGCGGACCATCCCGTAAGACTCGTCTCTGCGAGTGAGTACATGGTCCTCGTCAACGGGTTGAAAAAAGCTCGGCCAGCCCGTGCCCGAAGTGAACTTCGCGTCACTCTTGAACAGCGGCAACTCGCACAGACGGCAGACATAGGTGCCGTCCTTCTTGTTGTCCGTCAGGTTGCCACAGAACGCCGGCTCGGTGCCCTGATTGAGGATCACACGGGCCTCTTCCTCATTGAGTTTGGTCGCTAGTTTGTCGATTTTCTCTTGAGTGAGCGGCGTGATGTCGTAACCTGTCGCGGAAATCATGGGTGTAACCTGCCCTGGCATATCGAGATTGTTCTCCAGTGTCATGTTGTGCGCGAGATTGATTGTCGGCAATCTGACAATACCGTTGAGCTTAAGGACAAGCAGCGTCGACAGCCCAATCAGTATGAACCCAAACAGCGCGTGCAGCTTTGTCATGAACATGAGTGTACTCCATTCCCCCGGTGTCGCTGGAGATGCGAACGCCGGGGTGTCCACAAATATTCCGCCACTATGCTGTTCGATCGGGGCATTGATCCGATTCACAGCCCGATCAAATCTTTGAAAACTGGACTACGAAGCCCGCCGACGGGGCTCAACATAGGGCAGCAGCTCACTCGGGAGCCGCTTGAGGCCGCGCCGCGCAGCTTTCTCGATGGCATAATGCAGCGAGTCGTGCATCCGCTCAAGCACCCGATCGGTCACATTGAGCCCGAGCTCGTGCATGGTGTCCACCGAAAACTTCCACGCGTAGTACTCCTCAAGACAACGGGGCTTGTAAGTCCCGAACCCGATCGCATGGTGCCCAATCTCGTGCAGGAAGATCGCGGCGGACATGGGGCCCTTTGGCTTGGGCGATTCGATGAGCCTGGAGACCGTCCCATCCCGGTAGGTCACCTGCCACGCGACACCGGACATCGAGCTACGCCATTTACGCACACGCACGCCGTGCAGGGTCAACATCTCTCGCGTGATCTGCTCATAGCGAAGCTGCATACCCGATGGTGCCTTCTTGGCACTCGGTGCAACTCGCTTCGCAGGAGGTCGAGACACCACGACACGCTTCGCACGCCGCTTGGGCAACAGATCCCACAGTGTCAACGCATTCATGATCCATCACTCCCATGAGGGATTCGATCACCGATCAGTTTCTCGCCACGCACAATCGAACGCCCGTTGGCGAACGCTTTCCAGTCCATCCCGCGCTTTCCCAGCGGCTGAACTTCCAGGAGCCGAACCGTGCCGCCATCGCCACACACGACCAGCCCTTCCTGAGCATCGACCACTGTACCAGACGCTTCTTGGGAACTCACCGTCCCAGGTTCAGACCGGTTGATCTTGATCGTCTCTTCCCGGAACCCAACGCTGATACTCGGCCACGGATTGAGCCCATTGATCCGAGCCGCAACCAGCCGAGCCGGCATCGAAAAATCGACAACGCCGTCTGATTTGCTCATCTTGGGCGCGATCGTCACCTGGGTCGGATCCTGCGTCGTGTACCGCTCGCATTTCTCCGCCCGCTCCCGAAGTACCCGTCGCACAAGCTCCGGCCCGTCATGCGACAATGCGTCATGGAGCATCGCCGCCGTCTGATCCGCTTCGATCGCTCGCTCAGACTGCGCCAGGACCGCCCCGGCATCCATCTCCCGATCGATCGTGATCACGCTGTTCCCCGTCACGCGATCGCCCGCAACAATGGCGGCGTTGATTGGGGCCGCCCCTCGCCAGCGGGGGAGTCGGCTCGCATGCAGGTTGATTGCCCAGCGATCCGCCAGCAGCTTCTGTCCCAGATATTGCCCATATGCGATCACCACCCACGCATCACTCTTCCAGCCCCGCACAACGCCTCGGGCCTCGTCGGTATTGATCTTCTCCGGCTTGATGATGGGTATATTGGGCAGGTTCGCCGCCGCCCACTCGCCAACCGGCGTCGGCGTCAGCTTCCCGCCCCGCCCGGCCTTGCGGTCCGGCTGCGTCACGATCCCCGTCACCCGGTGCTCACGGGCGAGCATCTCCAGCGTTGGCACACCAAACGCCCCGGAACCAAGGAAGACGACATCCATGCCCTTCCCTCCCTTGTTCATCGCTTCGCGGCCTTCTCCATCGACTTGATCCGCGCCCGGTTCTTCAGACGCGACATCTGCGACATCTTGTCGATAATCAGGACACCGTCCAGGTGGTCGATCTCGTGCTGCCAGCAGCGGGCAAGCAGCCCCGTCGCTCGGAGCTCAATCTCGTTGCCGGCGAGGTCAAACGCCCGCATCGTCACCGTGCTGGGGCGGTTCACCTCGCCGTTGATGCCCGGCAGCGACAGGCACCCCTCCTCATACGGCTCTAGGTCCCTCGAAAACTCAACGATCTCGGGGTTGAAGAAGACCTGAGCGTCATCCGTGCTCACAGGCAACCCAGACTCATCCGGTTCTGCCTCCGGATCGTGAGGAACATGCGCTACGAAGAGCCGGATCGGTAGTCCGACCTGCGGGGCCGCCAGTCCGATACCCTGTGCGCTTCGCATCAGCACGATCATCCGTTCCGCGATCGCTCGCAGTGACTCATCGATACCCTCTTCGACCGCAACCGGGCTTGCTTTCATGCGAAGCACATCGGTGGGATAGAGGTCGATTCGCAGCTTGCTGGGGTCTACCTGGCTCAGTTCAGTCGGCATCACACCATCATACGGCTCTCACCCGAACTTGTGCCGGATTCCGACGCGTGAAGGCCCTTTTCCGTATACACTTGCCCGACCGGGTCCCCGCCCGATCAGAGTGCATCAGGAGCGACGACTGTGGCATTGTTTGGCAAAAAGAACAACAACAACGACGACAACAACGACCAGCCCGATTTCGGGCCCGAGTCGTTCTCCCCCAAGAAGGCCAAGGCCTTCTTCGCGCACGCTGTCACTTCGCACCAGTCGGAGAACTACGAGTACGCGATGCAGATGTGGCTCAAGGGCCTCCAGTGGGACCCCTCCTCAATGGATGGCCTGCACGGCTTCCTCAAGTCAGCCGAGGTCTTCTCAGTCTCCAATAAAAAAGGCGTCTCCAAGGAAACCAAGAGCGTCGTCTCCGCCAAGGGACCAATCGGAAAGTACAGCGGGGCACTGCTGGATTTCGGTCTCAAAAGAATGGACACCGGTACCGCGATCAAAGTCACCAGCGCCGCCGCCGCCTTAGGACTGAACGAGCCCGTCAAACTGCTCGGCGAGCACGCCCTCAAGCTCGCCCTGAACGACCCCAAGCAGAAGAAAGACATGTTCGTCAAACTGCTGGAGGCGTTCGCGGCCGCCGGCTCCTACAAGCTCGCCGCCGTCGCCGGCGAGAACGCCTGCCGCATGGATCCTTCAGACGCCGACCTCCAGCACCAGGTCCGCAACATGCTCGCCCAGAGCACCATGACCTCGGGCGGCTACGACGACAAAGAATCCGGCGGCTTCCGCAAGAACATCCGCGACGCCGACAAGCAGCTCCAGCTCGAGCAGGAAGACTCGGTCGCCAAGACCGATTCAACCAAGGACTCGATGGTCATCCGCACACAGCAGGAGCACGAGCAACGCCCCGACGATATCCCCACGCTCGAAAAGTACGCCAAGGCCCTGATCACCCGCGGCAAGGGCACCGACGAGCTCAAGGCCATGACGCTGCTCAACCAGGCCTACAAGCAGACCAACTCCTTCCGCTTCCGAAAGCAGGCCGGCGAAATCAACCTCATGCGAATGCGACGAGCCCTCGACAAGCTCAGAACTGCCGCCCAGGCGAATCCAACCGATACCGAAGCCCAGGAAAAGCTCGCCAAGGCGACCGAGCAGTTCAACAAACAGCACACGGATGAGCTCAAGCTCCAGGTCGAACACTACCCGACCGATCTCTCGCTCAAGTACAAGCTGGGTAAGATCCAGTTTGAGCGGGGCGATTACGACGGCGCCATCGAGCAGTTCCAGCAGGCCCAGAGCGACCCCAAAATCCGTCGAGATGTCCTCAACCTCATGGGCAAATCCTTCCTCGCCCTCGGCGGCTGGGAAGACGCGGCCATTACCACCTTCGGGCAGGCCCTCGACGGCATCACCGATGAGAACTCCGAACTGGGCATGGACATCCGTTACGGGCTTATGGAGGCCCTAATGGCCAAGGCCCAGAAGGACAACGACGCCTCCGCGGCCCAGGAAGCCGACAAGATCGCCGCAGGCATCGCCATCCAGCAGTTCAGCTACCGCGATGTGCGTGAGAAACGCGAACAGATCAAAGCCATGCTCACAGAACTCAAGGCCTGATGCCAATGCCGGCCAATGCCGTCGCCATCATCCCCGCCCGCCTGGGCTCCACCCGCTTCCCCGCAAAGGCCCTCGCCGCCGAGACCGGGAAGCCATTGGTCGTCCATGTCTGCGAGCAGGCCAGCAAGGCCCGCTCCGTCAGTCGAGTTGTCGTCGCCACGGACGCCGTGGAGATCAAAGACGCCGTTGAATCCCACGGCTTCGAGACCGTGATAACCTCGATCGAGCATCCCAACGGCACCAGCCGCCTCGGCGAAGCAAGCGACTTGCTCGAACTCACCGGCGATCAACTGGTCATCAATGTCCAGGGTGATGAACCAGAGATCGAGCCCGAGGTGATCGATGCCGCGGCCCAGGCAGGGGCCCGTATCGACGGCTTCGGTGCGGGCACCGTAGTAACCCGGATCTACACGGATGCCGATTTCCAGAATCCCAACATCGTCAAGGCCGTTCTGGGCGAGGATGAAGGCGAGATCCGTCCCGCGATTTACTTCTCGCGATCTCCAGTCCCATACCCGCGAAACACGCCCGAGGATCCGCCGTTTCGCCATGTCGGGATCTACGCTTACAGCGTCAATGCCATCCGCGCGTACCTGAAGCTCAAGCCAACCGCCCTCGAATCAACCGAATCGCTCGAGCAGCTCCGCTGGCTTGCGCACGGATATCGCGTTCAGGCCGCGATTGTGGAATCTTCCCACACCGGCATCGACACCCCGGAGCAATACCGGGCCTTCGTGGACCGCTACACGCAAAAAAATCCGTCGATTTGATGCCCCAACCCCGCGCCCGGTTGCACTCCCCGCGCCGGAGTTGGTACGATCAGGGATGCCCACCCAGAGCGACGCAGCCGACCAATCGAACCCCTCGCTCCGCACTCCAAAAAAAGCCGCTCCCGATAGCGGCACCGATCTGCTCGCCTCTGCAAACGAACGCTCGATGGCGACATCGGAGTACTACTCGCCCATCCCGGACGGGTACAAAAAGGGCAACCACAAGTATGTCGTGATCCTGGGCACTGTCATGTCGGGGCTCGGCAAGGGCATCTTTTCTTCATCAATGGCCAAGGTCCTCAAGGACAAGGGCCTGCGCGTGGCCCCCATCAAGTGTGAGGGCTACCTCAACATCGACTCGGGCACCCTCAACCCATACCGCCACGGCGAGGTCTTCGTCCTCGAAGACGGAACCGAGTGCGATATGGACCTGGGCACCTACGAGCGCATGCTCAACCAGAATCTGACGAAGCGCAACTTTGTCACCTCGGGCCAGATCTACTCCGAGATCCTCGATCGCGAACGTCAAGGCGTCTACCTCGGACGCGATGTCCAGATGATCCCCCATGTCACCGGCGAGGTGAAACGCAAGCTCCGCGAGCTCGCCCTCCGTGGCGACGGCGAGGGCCCCGCGGACATCGTCTTCGTGGAAATCGGCGGCACAGTCGGCGACTACGAGAACGGCTTCTACATCGAAGCCCTCCGCGAACTCGCCTTCGAGGAAGGCCCTGGAAGCGTCTGCTTCGTCGCCCTGACCTATGTCATTGAGCCGCGTGCACTGGGTGAGCAGAAATCCAAGGCCGCCCAGTTGGGCATCAAGCGTCTCATGGAGTCGGGCATCCAGCCCCACCTGATCGCCTGCCGCGCCGAGAATCCCGCCGATCCCAAGGTCATGGAAAAGATCGCGATGTTCTCGAATGTGCCGATGAACCGCGTGTTCTCGATGCACGACCGCGACTCGATCTACAAGATCCCCGACGAGATGCGGGCCGAGGGCCTCGACCGCGAAATTCTCTCCATCCTCGACCTACACAACCGCGTCGACGCCCGCATGGAAGACGAGATGCGCAAGCGGTGGAGCACCTTCGTCGATGGTCTTGTTGCCCCGCGCAGCGAGAAAGTCCGCATCGCCATCACCGGTAAGTACGCCGAGCTCATGGATGCCTACGCATCCATCCAGAAATCGCTCGAGCACTGCGGCGCCCACTTCAAGGCCGTCATCGAGCAGGACTGGATCGACACAACCAACATCTCCGACGCCAATGTCGCCGATCGTCTTCGCAACATCGACGCAGTCATCGTCCCGGGCGGCTTCGGCTCACGCGGCGTCGAGGGCAAGATCAGCGTCGTCAAGCACGCCCGCGAGACCGGGATGCCCTACCTCGGCATATGCCTCGGCTTCCAGGTCGCTGTCATCGAGTTCGCACGCAATGTGCTGGGAATCAAGGACGCCTACTCCACCGAGTTTGACCCAATGTGCGGCTCACCCCTCATCTCTGAGCTCCCCGAGCAGAAAAAAATCGAAGGGCTCGGCGGCACCATGCGTCTGGGTGCTCAGGATGTCCAGATCAAGCCAGACACCCTCGCCCACTTCCTCGCCGGCGGCAAGACATCCATCCACGAACGCTTCCGCCACCGCTACGAGGTTGATCCCCGCTTTATCGATCAGCTCGAAGAAGGCGGGCTGATCTTCTCAGGGCGTCACCCAGAGCAGCCCATCATGCAGATCCTTGAGCTCCCCTGCAGCGGCGACGAGGACACCATCACCCACCCGTACTTCATCGGTGCCCAGTTCCACCCCGAGCTGACATCACGCCCCCTCACGCCACAGCCCATGTTCATGGGGCTCGTCGCGGCCGCACTGGCGCATAAGTACCAGAGCGACGAATCCGCATGGAACGCCCTTTACAACAGCAACCCGGCACTACGGACATGGCTCTTCCATAAGAAGAACGGGAAGCCCCAGAAATCCGCTCACTGATCCCCGACCCGGAGTTGCCAGATCGCGTTTTTGAGGATCAACGCGCTGAGCAGATCAGGCCTTCCAAAGTTGATGCACGCGTTGTGCAGCAGCGTCTGAGCGTACATATCCGTGACCATCGCAAGCTCATCGTCATCGGTCCTGATCGCCAACTCCAGATACACCGCGATCCCCCAGGGCCGGTTGATCGCATTGTCCGGCTGCAACTCGCTGGCGTGCCATCCGGCCGCCTCCATCGCCCGGGTGCGGAGCGAATCGTCGCTGTGCCGCAGAGCGATCGACCAGAACGCATGCATCGCGCAGAGTTCGATCATCGTGCGGTACTCGATCGCCAACTCGTCGGGATTCGGGAGTAGCCCATCAGTGGGGGCGATCAGACCCGTCGGCAGGGGCTCACGGCGAGCAACGCACCACCACAGCCGCTCATCGAGCGCCATCGAGGACGCATCCCGTTCGGGCTGAAGTTCAACCCCGAGCAGATGGCACAGGAACGCCCGATCGCTCGCACGGCGGTTCCCGAACTCGTCTCGGAACCCCTCGATATACGCGACCTTTGTGGACTCGTCGGCATCCAGCGGAACGCCGCCAAGCACCTCCCTGATCAGCGATTCGAAGTGAGAGATCCAGCGGGTTCGTTCATGGCGTGCCTTTGGCATCACCGATCGTAGTCTCCCCGACGAGCGCTACACTCAGGCCTATGCGCGTCCTGCACACACCCGATCACGATCTCACCCAGCGCTGCGTGCTCGTGCCCACCATGGGCGCTCTCCACGGCGGGCACGCCTCGCTTATCCAGGCCGCGGTCCGTCGTGCCCGCATCGAGGGCGTGCCATCCGCCGTCTCGATCTTTGTCAACCCCAAGCAGTTCAACGATCCCACGGACTTCGATTCCTACCCAGACCGCATGGACGACGACCTCGCCATGTGCCGCGATGCCGGTGTCGACATCGTTTTCCATCCCAGCGTCGATGTCGTCTACCCACCCGGCGAGGATGTCTCCAGCGATGTCATCATCCCCGATGTCGCCAGCAAGCCCGGGCTAGAGGATACCTACCGACCCGGCCACTTTGCTGGCGTCTGTCAGGTCGTGTCCCGACTCTTTGACCTCTGCGCCCCCTCGGCCGCGGTCTTTGGCGAGAAGGACTGGCAGCAGCTCCAGTGCGTCCGAACCATGAGCCGGCTCCAAGGTCGCGATCTCCAGATAATCCCCGCCGAAACCGTCCGTGAAGACTCGGGTCTGGCCATGAGCTCCCGTAACCTCAACCTCACTCCCGAGGCCCGGATCCAGGCTGTCGCGATCAGCCAAGCCCTCTTCGCGGCCTCCAATATGCCCACCCCCGAAATGGGCGAATCGCTGATGCACGAGATCCTGATCAAGGGCGGCATCACCCCTGAGTACGCCGCGATCCGTCCCGCCGATTCACTCATGCCACTGCCTGATCCGAGCCGCAACCCATATGTCCCATGCCGGGCCCTGATCGCCGCGAAAGTGGGGGGCGTCCGCCTGATCGACAACGCCCCGTGGACCCCCGTCGCATACGCTTGATCAGAACTTCACCCCTCCAGTTTCCTGAGGCCAGAATGACCGACAACGCCACGCTCAAGCCCTCCCCGCTCGCGCAGTACCACAGCGACTACCACGCCCAGATGGTCGAGTACGCCGGCTGGGAAATGCCTATCAAGTACGACACCTCGATCAAGGACGAGCACGAGCAGACCCGCAACAGCGGCGGCATCTTCGATGTATCCCACATGGGACGCCTGAGCTTCAAGGGCAAGGACGCGATCCGCCTGCTCGAGCACACCTGCACACGCAAAATTGGCTCGATGCAGGAGGGCCAGTGCCGCTACGGGCTCATCTGCAATGAGCACGGCGGCGTGAAGGACGATGTCATCGTCAATCGCATGGGCGAGAAGGAACTCCTCGTCGTCGTCAACGCGGCCAACCGCGAAAAGATCATCGCCCATCTGGATTCAGTCATCGCGTCACGCGGCTTCGATGTCAAGATGGAAGACCGCACCGAGAAGACGGCCATGATCGCCATCCAGGGTCCCAAGGTCATGGACCTCATCGGCAAGGTATCCTCCGAGATCCCTCAGCTCAAACGCTATCGCTTCCTCACGAAGAACCTGATGATTGCCAAGGTGATCGTCGCCAGAACCGGCTACACCGGTGAGGACGGCGTCGAGGTCATCATGCCCTCCTCCATCGTCAAGATGGCGATCTCCATGCTCATGAAGGAGATGGGCAGCGAGGAGGCACACGACCTGCTCAAGCCCTGCGGCCTGGGTGCCCGCGACACCCTCCGCCTCGAGGCCGGCATGCCCCTCTACGGCCATGAGCTCGGCGAGGACATCAACGCCCTCTCCTGCGGCATCGACTTCGCCATCGCACTCGATAAATCCGTCGAAGCCGACGGCGAGACCTTCATCGGGCAGGAAGCCCTCCTGAAGATCCAGGCTCAGGGCGGCCCGGCCCAGAAGCTCGTCGGATTCGAGATCGACTCCAAACGCACCGCCCGCCAAGGCATGCCCATCCTGCTCAACGGCACCGAGGTCGGCATCGTCACATCAGGCTGCGCATCGCCCACGCTCGGCAAGTCCATCGCCATGGGATTCGTTCCCAGCGACAAATCCGAGCTCGGCACCGCCTTTGAGATTGACGCGGGCCGTGCCACGCTGCCTGCGAAGGTCGTCCAGCTCCCGTTCTACAAAGCACCTAAGTAAGCTTGGATCCATCATGGTTCGAGCAGCGATTTGCCCTCTTCCCCCGGATCGGGGCGGAATCGCCGACCGAACGCGTGCATCAGGTGGAAGACAAGGTTCATCCCCGCGACCGCCGCTGTGACAATCAGCAACAGCTTTGTCGTTGCGCCTACGCGTGAGATTGTCCAGAACAGCTGCAGCACACACAGCAGCGAAACGAACACCAGCGTCGGACCACGCGGGATCCGCGAAACCATGTACGCACCGATCGGGGCCCCGAACAGCACCACCGGCGAAGCCGCCAGCCAGTTGCTGAACACTTCCTGCTCCACCGATCCATCAATCACGCACAGCGTCGTGCCCACGATCGAGTTCCATGCCATAAGGATCACGCTCGTCGCGATCGCCGGACGAAGGTCCGCGCGGTACACCATCACCAGCGCCGTGTAGATCACCATGTCGATCCCCACGCCGGTCAGCCCGGAGGCAACTCCCCCGATCAGACCCGCAATCAGACCGAGGACCGCATCGCACTTCGGGTTCAGTGTTGGCGCATGATGGTGTGCCAGCAGCTCACGCAGCTTCACCAGTGTGACCAGCCCGAACCCGCCCCAGATGCACGCGAAGGTGATCTTTACCGCCGTCCCCGCGATGTGCGGGTACAACAGGTAATGCGTGAGCGTAAGCGAGACGCATGACGCCCCCCCCGCCCAGAGCATGACCCGCCACGCCAGTGCTCGCCCTGTGCAGATGATGTAGATCGCCGCGCTCGTCATGCCAATCGACTGGATGAGGAAGCTGAACTGGCGACCAAAGTCCGCCGGCTGGTCGAACAGCAGCACCAGCACCGGGAATCCGATCGTCCCGCCGCCCATCGGCGTCGAGCCCGCGACATAGGAGCCAATCGCCATCGCCACCGCGATCGGCCAGTGCTCTGCGATCCGCTCCCACCAACCCTGGGTGATCACTAGCAACACCCAAGTCAGAAGAAAGCACGCGACCCATATGAACCACGGACGCATGCGGCGCAGACGCGTACGACCACCGCCCGCACCGATATCCCCGCCCCCAGTCGTCAAGTCAG
>JAGQON010000047.1 GCA_020427395.1 Phycisphaerales bacterium | reverse complement strand
GAGCAGGCCAACACCGGGCGCATCGAGCTCATCGAGGCGATGGAGAAGGTCATCCCCGCGCCACGCGAGCAGACCAGCAAGTACGCCCCGATGATGATCCAGCTCAACATCGATGTTGACAAGATCGGCAAGCTCATCGGCCCCGGCGGCAAGACCATCCGCGCCCTGCAGGACAAGTACAGCGTCAACATCGATGTTGAGGACGACGGCACCGTCATGGTCTCGTCGACCAACCGCGAGAATGTAGAGAACGCCGAAGCCGAGATCAGCGCCTTGTGTGAGGATGTCCGTCCCGGCACCATCTACGAGGGCAAGGTTGTCTCGACCAAGGACTTCGGCGCATTCATCGAGATCGCACCCGGCACCGACGGCATGTGCCACATCTCGGAACTGGCCGACGGCTATGTCGAGAATGTGAACCAGGTCGTCAAGGTCGGCGACATCGTCAAGGTCAAGGTCATGCTCGTCGATGATCAGGGACGCATCAAGCTCTCGATCAAGCGTGCCGACCCCAACTGGGACGACTCAAAGGCGAGCGAGGACAGGCCACGCCGCGAGAACCGGTCAGAGGACCGCGGCGGCGAACGCGATCGGGACAGCGATAGCAGCGATGGAGACGGTGAGGGCAAGAAGAAGCGTCGCCGGCGTAAGCCCCGTCGCAGCGAGGACAAGGCGGAAGCCACCTCGGCAGAGTAAAATCGCCGTTTTCAGGTCGTTTTCATCGCTTGAGACGAATATTGAGCCCACCTCTCATATACCGAGGGGTGGGCTATTTGACGCGCAGTACGTTTTTGGTATGCTGTAAAGCGAAGATTTCCCTAGCTTGTCGGAGTCTTCTTCGTGTGCGGCATCCGATCGCACACGCGATGTATTCGATTTGCATGTGTTGCTCGGGGGACCCAGACGAGCCACGCGTGCACAACGCGGCGCGTTTTCTGACGCTCCCGCGAATCACGCCACAGGTGTTGGCGTGTGTTGCCCGTAGCGGGGTAGTGCTGGGTTTTTGCGAAGGGTCAGGGATACCCTGGGGGAACTCGACATGCCGGATCATGAATCAGCCGAGCACAGCGCCGCTTCAGGTGCCAACAAGCTCACCGAGATTACAGGCACCGTCAAATGGTTCGACCCACGCAAGGGGTTTGGTTTCATCGTGGGCCCCGACGGGCAGGACATCTTCGTGCACTTCACTGTGATCGAGGGTGATGGTTTCCGTGTCCTCAAGGACGGCTCATCCGTCGTGTACGATGCCGAACACAACGACAAGGGCTGGCGTGCAACACGCGTCCATCGCGAGCAGACACAGGAAGCCGAGAGCGACGCGCCCGAGGTTGTCGTGCCCAGGCGGACCTACTCGCGTACACCCAGACGCTGATTCTCAGTGCACAATGAGCGTAAAATCTCAGGACGCGGGCGGTGTCGCTCGCGTCCTCTTTCTTTCCACGCCGTGAATGGGTCTACCGGATGAACGGGATCATGGGCACCGCACTCATCCTGCTTGGCGCGTTCCTCGGTGGCTCGATCGCCTATGTGGTTGGTGCCCGCCGTGTCAGGGTCTCCAGCGCCCGTGCACAGCACGCGCAGCGACGGGCTCAGGCCGCCGAACACCTTGCGGAGATCGGCTCCATGACCGGGGGGCTGGCGCATGAGATCAAGAACCCACTTTCAACGATCGGGCTCAACGCCCAACTGCTCAAGGAGGCCATAGAGGACTCCTCGATCGAGGACGCCGAGAAGCAGCGGCTCGTACGCCGTATCGCCGCGCTCGCCCGCGAAACCGAGCGGCTGCGGGGCATCCTGGAGGACTTCCTTGAGTACGCCGGTGAGCTCCGTTTGAGTGTTTCAGCAACCTCGATCAACCAGCTTGTTGAGGAACTGTCCGACTTCATGGTCCCGACCGCGGAGGGTGCGGGTGTCCGCCTGCGTGTCGAAACCTCGCCCCTTTCGCCTCGGTTGGAGATCGATGAGTACCACATGAAGCAGGCCCTGCTGAACCTCATGCTCAATGCGATCAACGCGATGGAGCAGCAATCAGCAGGCACCAAGGACCTGATCCTGCGCGTCGCGACAGGCGAGGACGAGCACGGGCACCGATGCCTTCGTGTGCATGTGACAGATACCGGGCCGGGCATCGACGAGGAGACCCGCTCAAAGATCTTCCGGCCCTATTTCACGACTCGTTCGGGCGGAACGGGGCTTGGGCTCCCGACGGCGCGCCGGATTATCGAGGCGCACCACGGGCAGTTGGAACTGCACAGCGAACCGGGCAAGGGCAGTGATTTCGTTATCGTGCTGCCCTGGGCACACGCGGGTTCAGCTTAGGCGAGGGCTTTGGCGATCCTGCGGGCGCTTTCTTCGAGTTCCGCGTTGGTGTTGAGCAGATCGGGGCACAGGCGGACGACCCATCGATCGGTCCCCGGCAGCGGGCGAGCATCTGCATTGATACCGCTGGCCTTGAGTCGATTGACGGCTTCGCGCCCGTCATGGTGTTCGATCAGGATGTAGGCACCGCGGTTCTTGAGCAGCAGTGGGGTCACGCCATTGGCTTCCAGCTGATCGGCGAGCAGCTTCTGCTGGGTGCGTGAGTACGCACGCAGGCGATCCACACCGATCGTATTGGTCAGCATCAGCCCCGGCAGCGCCTGGTAGTAGGTCAGCACCGGTGGCGTGGCCTCGAGCCAGGCGTCACCGCCGGGCGCGAAGAGCGAGTTACCGGATCGCTTGTACGAGAACGGCTCGCGTTTGGCGAACCATCCTGTGTCGATCGGTGAGATTGAATCCGGTGCGGACTGCCCGCCGCTCGAGTCCAAGTGCCTGGGATGCACGGCCAAGTAGCAGGCCCCCGCCCCGCCCCGGGTGTACTTGTAGTTGCCGCCGATGATGAAGTCCGCGCCCAGCGCCGCAAAGTCGAGCGGGAGCACGCCGAACGCGTGATACGCGTCGAGCACCACGATCGCGCCCTTCTCATGCGCCTCGTCGATGATCTCCTTGAGTGACTGGACAACCTGCCCTGTCGCGAAGCAGACGGCCGAGAGCACCACGACATCGGTGTTACTGCTGATGGCCTTGATGATCGTCTCGGGCTGCATCAGCCCGTTCTTGTCGGGCTTGACCCAACGCACGAACGCCCGCTCCTTGTCGTGGTACGCCTTGAGCACAAAGTCGATCGAGTCGAACTCGCACTCGGTGCTCACGATCGATGGCATTTGGACAGGCACGGCGTTAAGGACCGCCCGAAGACCCTGCGCGGCGCTGGTCTTGGGCACCACGGCCCGCTCGTCGGGCCAGCACAGCATCGCGGCGATCTCTGCTCGGTAGCGATCGCGTGCGTCAAGCCATGCGTTCCACACGCCGTCGAGCTGCTCGTACCAGCCGTCGAGCGCCCCCTGCACCAGATCGCTCACCATATCCATCGGGCGGCCCAGCGAATGGTTCGCGAGGTAGATCTCGCTCGATTTCTCGTTCCGAGCAAGCACGCGGGAGAACAGAGGGTGGATGTGCTGGACGAGGGCTTCCTCGCTCAGGGCGCCCGGACCCATGCGACCGACGGCGTCGGTGATGACACGCTGTGCTTCGTTGATATTCATTTGATCACTCAGAGGTGGGTGCGAACTTCCCAGAGCTCGGGGAAGAACCGATGGTCGATCATCTTTCGCAGGAAGTCGACACCCGACGAGCCGCCCGTTCCTGTTTTGTAGCCGATCACGCGCTCAACGACCTTCATGTGTCGGAAGCGCCAGTGGGCGAACTGCTCCTCGATGTCCACCAGCTTCTCGGCCATCTCGTACAGGTCCCAGTATTCCTTGGGGTGCTGGTAGATCTTCTTGAACGCCTCGACCACGCCGGGGTTTGAGGTATGCGGGACGGTGATATCCCGCTCCAGGACTTCCTTGGGGATATCGAAGCCACGGCGCGCGAGAAGGCGGATGAACGCGTCGTAGATGCTCGGGGTGTTCAGGGCTTCGTTGAGGTCCTTGACGGCCTGCTCATCATGAGCATGCACCGGGATCATCTTGGCGTCCTTGTTACCCATGAGGAACTCCACGATCCGGTACTGCACGCTCTGGAAGCCCGAGGCGGGCCCGAGGGCATAGCGGAACTGCGTGTACTCACTGGGCGTGAGCGTCGCCAGAACATCCCACTGGTGCAGCAGCTGGGCCTGGATATGCTTGATCCGGCTCATGATTTTGAAGGCCGGGGAGAGGGTGTCGGCGTTGATGTAGCTCAGGGCCTCTCGCAGCTCGTGGATCACCAGCTTGAGCCAGAGCTCGCTCGTCTGGTGCTGGATGATGAAGAGCATCTCGTCGTGGTGGGGTGGGTTCGAGTGGATCTCCTGGCAATCAAGCAGCTTGTCGAGGCGCAGGAAACTCGTGTAGGTCATCTTGTCACCCAGGTCGGTGTGGATGCTCGATTCGATCTGGCGTGGGCAGCTCATCGTGTGCTCCAAAGTGGCGGGAAATTGCCTTGGTGAGTCTACGCCCGCCGATCGGGTGTGCGGGGCGGGCCCGCGTGACATACACTTGGGGATGCCCGATCGCGGGCCCGACAACGACCGAATCACGATCACAGGACCCGCCCATGAAGATCGCATTCTCGACCCTCGCCTGCCCGGACATGCCCCTCGACCGCGTCGTCTCGCTCGCGTCGCGTTGCGGCTACCTCGGTGTGGATATGCGCAGCTTCATCGACGAGGGCGAGCGGATGGCAAACGACCCGATGTCGCTCGATCCGGCACAGGTTGATTCGATCTTCGACGACGCGGGCATCATCCCGCTGTGCCTCTCGACGAGCGTCCGCTACGACGCCCCGATCGACCCGCCGGTCATCGGACGCGTCTGGGTGAATGAAGAGGCGGGTGTCCCCGAGACCAAGTCCTTCGTGGACATGGCCGACCGGGCCGGCGTCAAGTTCGTCCGCGTGTTCGGCTATCAACTGCCCGCCGCAGAGCCCCGCACCTGGAGCATGCGCCGCGTGGTTGAGCGTCTCACGCTCGCGGCCCAGACATGCCGCAACACCGATGTCCGCCTGCTCGTGGAGAACGCGGGATCGTTCTCGCAGGCCGAGGCCCTAGGTGAGCTAATCGAACAGGTGAACTCGCAGTGGCTGGGTGCGTCGTACAACATCCAGGCCGCAGTCAACGCCGGCGAGTGCCCGTTGCACGCCGTGGAAACGCTCGGCGACACCCTCAAGGTCGTTCGTGTCATGGACGCAGACGACGACGGCAACCCTGTCGAGTTGGGCAAGGGTGTCTACCCGCTTGAGAAGTTCTTCACCAAGCTCCGCGATATCGGATTCGACGGCTGGGTCGTGTACGAATACCCCAAGCGCTGGTACCCCGAGCTCGGCGGCGAATGCGAGCGGGTCCTGCAGGACGGAGCGGACCTGATGTACCGCTGGATGGCCCAGCCCGCCCACGCCTGATCGATCCCTACGATCGAGCGTGTCTCAGGCAACCCCACAACAGGATCTCGGCGCGTATCTGATTGAGCGTGCCCGCTCGCTCGGATTTGCCTGCGCCGGTATCGCGTCGCTCGAGCCCATCGACCACGCGGACAAACTCCAAGAGTGGGTCGACGTTGGCATGCACGGCGAGATGGACTACCTCGCCCAGAACAACGACAAACGAGCATATCCCAGCACGATCATGGAGCACGCCCGCTGTGCGTTGGTCGTGGGGGACCTCTACGCCTCTCGAGATGACAACATCGACGAGCCGCTCAAGCCCGGGCACGGGCGGATCGCACGCTACGCTCGCGGGCGGGATTATCACAAGCTGATCAAGAAACGCCTTGTGAAGCTGCTGCTGGAGTTGCAGCAAGAGCACCCGGACGCGGAGTTCAAAGCGTTCGTCGACACCGCCCCCCTCCCTGAGCGAGATCTCGCACAGCGGGCCGGGATCGGCTGGGTCGGCAAGCACACGCTGATCATCCACCCGCGTCTGGGCAGTTATCTCTTCCTCGGCGGTATCGTCATGACGCTCGACGCGAGCAACCCGGCGGGCATCGAGCCCGTCAGTGACCACTGCGGCACCTGCACCCGCTGCATCGACGCGTGCCCGACGGACGCGATCACCCCGCACCGGGTCGATGCCCGGCGATGCATCAGCTACCTGACGATCGAGCACCGAAGCGATATCGAGTCCGGGCTGGCCTCGAAGATGGGCGAATGGGTATACGGCTGCGATATCTGCCAGGAGGTCTGCCCGCATAACTCATCCAAGCCCGCTGAACTTTTGAGCGAAACAGCGAACCCGGAGTACCGATCCGATCGCGACAGCTTCGATCTGCTCGAGATACTTGGCTGGGACGAACTCGCCAGGCGCGAAGCGTTCGAGGGCTCGGCCATGAAACGGGCGAAGCTGGGCATGATGCAACGAAACGCGGCGATCGTGCTCAGGAATCTGAAGAGTTAGGCATTCGCAGTCTGTCTGCGGTTCACCAGCCCGATCCCGGCAATCATGAGCACCACGCACATGCCGGTGACGAGCCAGATCGACTCACCCTCGATGAAGCCCATCCAGAACATCGGTGTCGCGAGGATGATCGCGCCCCACATCGCCGTATACGACATGGGCTTGGTGCCATTGCGTGCGAGGAGCACGCGGTAGAGCATGTAGCTGGGGAAGACAAGCCCGTAGGCACCAATGAAGCAGCGGTAGACGATTTCGCCACCAAGCATGCCCGCGTGCTCGGGAAGCTTGTTGGCAAAGAAGCCGATGAGACCCGCCAGCATCCCGATGCCGGTGAGCACCCGGTAGGCGGGGACCCGCTCGATCGGGAGCGACTTGACTCGGTCGAGGTGGATCTGCACCGTAAAGACCCACTGGAACAGGATGTGGGCCAGCAGCACGCCCCCGAGCCATCGGGTCTGGGTGGCGTTGGCAATCTTCCCCTCCATGGCGTCGATGAGCATCGGGGCATACTGGGTGGTCAGCACGATCATCAGGGCGAACATGACCCCGAAGCCGAGCGTGAACCCGATCCGTCCACGCTGCCTGGTCGCCAGCTGCTGGCGAGCGTGGTGGAAGGTGATGTCGAGGTAAGGGCACAGCAGGAACCCGAAGACGCTGATCGGCGCAAGGGCGAAGGCGTCGAGGCGGCTCGGGTGGGTTTCGGTAAAGGTGCTTCTGATCGGACTGAGATCCGGGAGCACAAAGGTTGCGATCAGCACCGCGAAGCTGAAGACCCAGAGCGCGGTACCCAGCTGTGGCATGCGGTTGAAGTAGCTCGAACGCTTGGAGACCAGCCAGAACGCGATGAATGCGGCGATCACGCCGTAGCTCGCGTTCTGCGACATGGGCAGCGCCATTCGCAGGAAGCGGAAGACCCAGATGGCCCAGAACACATGGAACGAGATCGTGACGACGCTGAACCACCAGATCGCTCTGGGGTGCCTGAGCACGAACGCTTCGGAATCAGCCCTCGATTTGAGCACCCATCCCATCGCGGCAGCGCCGAGCACATTGGGAACGGCGAAGACCGCGAAGCCCAGCCAGCCCATGTCCCGCAGCAGCAGAGCGGGCAGGAACATGCCGATGCACCAGGTCCATGAGCACGCGAGGTACGCGCCCCAGACGATCGGGTTAGAGGGTTTATGATCGGGTGCGGTCGCGTGCTCGTGGGCGTTCATGCCGTCGAGTTCCCGCGCTGCTTCTTGGCCTTATGGTGGGCCTTGGGCGTCACATGGAAAGTGGCCGTGCATCGCCCGACCCGCTTGGGCTTCGGGGCACCGGTGCCAGCGTCCTCGACCTCTTCCTGCAGGCGCTGCTCGCTCATGGGCACGAGCACCTGCACGATGTCCATGCGGATGGCAATATTGAACTCCTCACCCGTGGCAACCAGAGCGTGGATGTCGTCGAGCGGGGTCATTCGGTACTCGGCTGGGCCGTGGCAGGGGCGGAGAAACTTATACTCAAGGTGCTTGCAGACCACGGTGTAGTCGCCGCCGCACACACTGAAGACATAGTTTCCGCCAGCGATCTCAGAGTTGCCCAGGAGTGCGGCTCCGGCCATCGCGTTGTACCAGTTCTTGTTGAACCGACGGAATGGGAGGGTCGCCCGGTAGGTGTTTTGGTCGCCGCTCATGGTGATGCCTGAGCGGTAGGCGTAGGGGAGCCAGATCATGGAGCAGACCCGGTTCCAGAACTTGTTCCGGGTGCTGAGCTTGGAGACGAAGGCCTCGACCCGCTCGAAGAGCGACTTGCGTGGCGGCTTGGGGGTGGCCTTGTGCTTCTGGGGCGATGGCTTGGGTTCCGATTGTGAGCTCGCAGCCCCGACAGGTGACGCCTCATGAGCGCGAGCTTCCGAACCCGATTCCGGGGCGTCATGCTCGCTTGCTGAGATGGGCTTGGCGTCGGTGCTCATGGGCACGGAAGTATAGGCAATCACGCCGCGATCCCGGGGCTCAGGCTGGTTCGATGCCGCAGTCGACCGGTTCCAGATCGTACCAGCCCTTGTCGTTGCTCTTTACGCTGTAGCAGGGGTTCCCGGGCTCGTGGTCAAGCACGAGCACCCAGCCCCGCTCGCTCGCTTCGTGCAGGAACCATTGCTTGGTAATCATCGAGGTGTAGGGCTCGACATCGTACGACAGCGAGTAGGGCTGCCCGATGTGGTAATGCGTGGGCAATACATCGGGGGTGAACACGATCGTCCGCCCCTGATCGTCCTCAAACTGCACGGCCTGCTGCCCCCAGGTATGTCCCGGGACCAGGAAGACATGAATGCCCGGCAGCACCTGCGTGGTGCGTTCCTCGACCGGGCTCTTGGGCATCTCACCCTTGGACGGTTTTCGGTTCAGCGGGAAGGGGCGTGCCGAGTCGACTACCCGAAGCCGAGCACGACCGTCCGCCAGCGGCATCCGTTCATCCTCGAACGGGAGTAGGTGATCTCGGTAGTAGGTCCGGGTCATCACCGCGTCGTTGTTGCGGGCATCGACCCACTCTCGGCGTTGCACGATCAGCTCGGCGTTGGGGAAGGTGAAGCAGACATCATTGCTATCCCCGGAGGCGGCACCGGGCTTGCTGGCGACCCAATCCGGTGTTTCACCCTCGCGGGCCCGCCGGGTCAGTCCCCCCGCATGATCAAAGTGCAGGTGGGTGACGATCGTGGCCTCGATCTCGCCCACGTCGACCCCGGCGCGCACGACCTCGCTCTCGACGGTGCGTCCATCGAGCCCGAAGATGGAACTCATCTTCTCGTCGAGCTTGTCACCCGTGCCCGCCTCGATGAGGTAGCGGTGGGGCTTGCCGGTCTCGGGGTCCGGATCGACGGACTCGAGCAGCAGGCAGTTGTGCATGAGGCGGATCCGGTGCTTGTCGTCGGGGGTGACCGAGCGCTCCCAGACAACGCGGGGGATGATGCCGAACATGCCGCCGCCATCGAGAAGGAACTGGCTGGCACGGAGGAGGGTCCATTTGTATCGCATGCCCAACGGTAGACCTGTGCCCGGGCGAACGCTGGGTGTTGCCCACGATGCTCTTGGAGAGTGGAGCCACCCCTGCCCGGCGACCGATGTTCCTGAGTCCACTCGAGAGGGAATCACGCGATGAAACGCTGGCTCAAAGCACTTGGCATCAAGTTCTTCCGGACGCTGGGACCATTGATCCCGGGGCGTGCCTGCCGATCGATGCTCCGTCGGCGTGTGTTTCCGATGCTCATGGACAAGCGGGTCGTTCCTAACACCTATCAGCCCATGCGTACGCGTGAGTGCCGCTCGCTGCTGCTCGCCAACCCCTATGTCTACGCCCACCACACGATCTTCTGGTTCAGGCGGTTCTATGAATCGCACACCACCCGCTTTCTGCGAAGCACACTCAAGCCCGGAGGGACGCTGATCGACATTGGCATGAACCTCGGTCATTTCAGCACGCTCGGGGCCGAGCTGGTTGGTTCTGGCGGTCGCGTGATCGCGTTCGAACCCAACCCCAAGCTCTGCGAGCTGGTGGGGGGGCACCTGCGGTCGCAGGGGCTTACATGGGTTGATATCCGCAACTGCGCCCTTGGGCCGGAGGAGGGGAGCGTCACGCTGACTATCCCGGGGGGCGCGGTCGGGAGCTCATTCGTCTCCGAGATCACCAACCGTGGGGCTGGCGTGGAAGATGAGCGGGTCGCGGTTCCCATGCGGATCGGATCGAACGAGCTGGCATCCGTTGCGGCAGATGACCTTGTCATCAAGCTCGATGTTGAGGGGGCTGAACTCGAGGTGCTCCGGGGGCTGGAGCCGGTGCTCCGAGATCAGGTAAAGGCCGCCCAGATCGAGATCTCGCCCGAGTGGCTGGGCATAGAGAAGATGAAGCAGATGCAGGAACTGCTGACCCGCTGCGGGTTCGAGATCCTCGGTGCCTGTGCAAGTGGTCAGCCCCATCCGATCCGGATCGATTCGATCGAGTCCCAGCGGGATGTCTGGTGCGTCAAGCCCGGCAGGGTAGATTCCTTTGGCTCCTGAGCGGCTTTGATCGAAGCAGGCTTGTGCTCTGAGCAACAATCCGATACGCTGATCAGGCAGTCTTTGGGGGCTCTTGTGGGTTTTAACTATGCTTGAATCGTGCGATGTGCTGATCATCGGTGGAGGTCCTGCGGGCTCGACATCGGGATCGCTGCTCAAAAAATACATGCCGGAACTCAGCGTGCAGATCCTGGAGAAATCCAGGTTCCCGCGCGACCATGTCGGCGAGAGCCAGCTGCCGCTGATTGGGCGGATCCTCGATGAGATGGGATGCTGGGAGAAGTGCGAGGCCGCGGGGTTCCCGATCAAGGTCGGGGCGACCTACCGCTGGGGCAACTCTGACAAGCTCTGGGACTTCAACTTTGTCGATCCCATGCAGGTTGAGGGGCAGACTCGCCCGGGCAGCTATCAGGGTATTCGGATGAACACCGCCTGGCAGGTCGACCGGGCCGTGTACGACCAGATCCTGCTCGATCATGCCGAGTCACTGGGCTGCGTAGTACATCAGGAATCACAGGTCGTTCGCGTCGTGCGCGATGAGCAGGACCCGGATCGCATCGATCATGTCGTGGTGCGTGACGCTGCTGGAAACGAGCATGAGCTGCGGGCGCGTCATTACCTCGACGCGTCGGGCAACGCCGCGATCATCCGCAAGGCGATGCAGGTCCCGCTGGACCAGCCTGCGAGCCTGCAGAATGTCGCCTTCTGGGATTACTGGGACAACGCAGAGTGGGCGGTTGAGATCGGTGTCGGGGGCACGCGCGTTCAGGTGCTCTCGATCGGTGCCGGCTGGCTGTGGTTTATCCCGCTTGGACCGACCCGCACAAGCATCGGCTTTGTCTGCCCGGCGTCGTTCTACAAGGACTCGGGCAAATCACCTGACGAGATCTACAGCTGGGCGATCGCACAGCAGCCCCGCGTGCGCGAACTTACGAAGAACGCCACGCAGCGCGGCGAGGTCGAGGGAACCAAAGACTGGTCGTTCCTGGCACAACGCATGGTGGGTGCGAACTGGATGCTGGTGGGTGAGTGCGCCGGCTTTGCGGACCCGATCCTCGCCGGTGGCATGATGCTCACACACACCTGCGCAAGGCATGCCGCGTATGTAGTTCTCGAGCTGGAACGCGGCAAGCACAACGCAAACTGGCTGAGGAGCGATTACGAGGCGACTCAGACACGGCGCATCCGCCAACACATCCGGTTTGCAGATTTCTGGTACGCGGGCAACGGTCAGTTTACGGATCTTGAGGAGCACTCAGCTCGCATTGCGCAGGATGCCGGGCTCAAGATGGACCCCAAGGATGCCTTCCGGTGGCTGTCAACCGGCGGCTTTACCGACGATCTCCAGGGCGCGGTCGGGCTCGGCGGCGTTGATCTGGGTGGCGTGAAGGCCCTCGCTGCACGCTTCGGCGGCGAGGATGAACTGCAGTGGGAGATCAGCCAGTTCAACACCTTTGTCCCGGACCTTGAGGGGTCCAAGAAGTCGCCCGCGGCGTTTCTGCACAATGGCACGATCCGTGCATCGCTCGAGTATCAGCGCGACGGCAAGCGACTGCCCACGGTCGGCATGTTCAACATCGTGCACCAGATCCTCAACAAGAAGAGCGACATCACCGAGATCCGGACCGCGATCACGAAGGTGTGCCAGAAGCACTACGGGCAGAGCGCGCCGCTGCACATGATGCTCTGCTTCCAGTGCCTTGAATCAATGGTCAACGACGGGTGGGTCAAGGCGAGCTACGACCCGACCCGCCCGACGATCAACTTCAAGAGCTCGGCGACGAGCGGCAACTTCGTGCCTAACTCTGATGAGCTCACGCAGCGCATCGACGCCTGATCCAGCGAAGCCATGCATAAAAAAGGGCTCCCATGTGGGAGCCCTTTGCGTTCAGTGCTGTTTGGGATTCAGAGCCCGTCCTTCTCCGCCATCATCCGGAGCATGTCAACGCAACGGTTCGCGTAGCCCGCTTCGTTGTCGTACCACGAAACGACCTTGAAGAAGTTGCTGTTGAGCTCGATGCCGGCATTGGCGTCGTAGATCGACGAGTGGGGGTCGCTGATGAAGTCGCTCGAGACGACCTCTTCCTCGGTGTAGCCGAGCACGCCCTTCATGGGGCCCTCGGCGGCGGCTTTCATCGCGGCGTTGATGTCCTTGAGCGTCGTGGCCTTCTCCGTGCGGAAGGTCAGGTCCACGCACGAGACATCGGCGGTGGGGACGCGGAACGACATCCCTGTCAGCTTGCCCTTGGTCGCGGGCAGGCACAGGCCCACGGCCTTGGCCGCGCCGGTGCTCGCGGGGATGATGTTCATGTAGGCGTTGCGTCCGCCACGCCAGTCCTTCTTGGACGGGCCGTCCTGGGTGGGCTGGGTCGCGGTCGCGGCGTGGATCGTGGTCATCAGGCCCTCGACGAGGCCAAAGTTCTCGAGGATGACCTTGGTGATGGGTGCCAGGCAGTTGGTCGTGCAGCTGGCGTTGGAGATGATCAGGTCGGTCTTGGGGTCGTACTGCCCACAGTTGACCTTGTGGCACATGGTCTTGACAGTATCGGGAGTCTTGGTCGGTGCCGAGATCATGACACGCTTGCAGCCGTTGTTCTCGATGTGCTTGTGGGCATCGTCGTAGGTCGTGAAGAGGCCGGTGGATTCGAGGACATAGTCCACGCCCATGTCGCCCCAGGGGAGCTTGGCGGGGTCACGCTCGGCGGTGGTCCTGGTGACCTGACCATTGACGGTGAACGAGTCCTCGGTGGCGCTGATCTCGGCGGGCTTGCCGTTGATCATGAAACGCCCATGCATCGTGTCGTACTTGAGCAGATACGCGAGGTTGTCTGCTGGGACGAGGTCGTTGATGGCGACAACATCGATGCCGGGGGTGTTGGCGGCGATGCGGTAGACGAGACGGCCGATGCGACCGAAGCCGTTGATTCCGATTTTCACGCTCATATCTGGTTCCGTCCTGACTGAAAGTTGGGTCGGTGATGGGGCTCTCGGAGCCCGAAAGAACTTGCCTAGGCGCATCCTAGGTCGATCCAAACGGATCTTCCCGCGCGTCGTGTCATGTTCGTGTCAGCGATCACGGATATCAGAGATCACCCGCGGAGGCCAGGCGGCCCGCAGCGCATTGACCACCGCGAGCACATCGATGATCTCCTGCGTGATCGCCCCGGCAACGGGAGGAAGGTAGCCCATCGCCGCCAGGATCATGCCCACAACGCTGAGGATCATTCCGCCCACGGCCGACTGTAACGCGATGCGGCGCATGTGCTTGGAGATGTGGAAGAACTCGTCCACCCGTTCCAGTGCCGAGTCCATCACGACCACGCCCGCCGCCTCGGTCGTGATGTCAGAGGCTTGCCCGAAGGCGATGCCCACCGTCGCCAGCGAGAGCGCCGGGGCGTCGTTGATCCCGTCGCCCACGAAACAGGTCCGGGCGTGCTCCGACTCGCGCCGCACGATCTCGACCTTCTGCTCCGGCGTCTGCTCGGCGATGATTTCCTTGATGCCGACCTTCTGCCCCAGATACTCTGCCTCGCTCTGGCGATCGCCCGAGACCAGCATGACCTTCTCGTAGCCATGCTTTCTGGAGAGGTGCTCAATGAAGAGCTTGCCGTCCTTGCGGGGCTCATCGCGGAACTGGATCGTGGCCGCGTACTTGCCGTCGATCGCGACGACGCACTCAAGCCCGGCCGTGCGTTCGGGCAGGAGATCGGCTCCCTCCGGATCGATTTGCAGCAGGGCCTTGCGCCCGGTGATCAGGATCTCCTGTTCTGCGATGATGCCCCGCAGCCCCTGCCCGGGCTTCTCGGAGACCTCGGATGGTTCGGAGATCGAGACGCCGCGCTCCTCGCCGAGGTTCACGACCGCGTCCGCGAGCGGGTGCTTGGAGTAACGCTCCAGCGAGACGATCTGCGAGAGCAGCTTGCGTTCGTCGATGCCCGGCGCGGTCAGGATGTCGGTGATGATCGGCGTGCCGTAGGTCAGCGTGCCGGTCTTGT
>JAGQON010000046.1 GCA_020427395.1 Phycisphaerales bacterium | reverse complement strand
CCACTGGGCGTAGTACTGCGACCAGAGGGCGCGTCCGGTGAGTTCAGTACCGCTGGCCCCGAGGCCCACGCCGGCGACACAGGCGATGATAACGAGCGTGGCAAGGAAGCCCTCAGTGAGCATGGAGCCGTATCCGATGGGCTTGGCGTCGGCTTCCGTCTTGAGCTGACGGCTGGAGCAGCCCGAGGAGACAAGGCAGTGGAAACCTGAGATCGCGCCGCAGGCAATGGTGATGAAGAGGAATGGGATCATCGGCGGGGCGGGTGTGCCGAGTCGAGATGGCTCAGGGTGCATGCGAACAGCGTCGGCGACGATCGGCGGGTGGACGAAGAGAATGGCCACGAGCAGCAGAGCCATGGCGACCAGCAGTTGCCAGGCGTTGATGAAGTCCCTGGGCTGGAGGAGCACCTGCACGGGCAGGACCGAGGCGATAAAGACATAGACCATGAGGATGATGGTCCACAGCGCGTTGACGGAGATGTGGGCGGTTAGGGCCGGGGGGAAGATGTCGATCGTGGACCAATCGAGCGAGGCGCTCCATGCGATGGAGGCGTACATCAGGATGACGGCCACGATCGAGGCGGGCAGGATTGAACCTCCCCGCCGAACCCAGAGGCCCAACGCGATGGCGATCGGTATCTGGGCGAAAACCGGGAGCACGCTCTGGGGGTAGAGCTTGAAGATGGTGGCGATGACAAGCCCGAAGATCGCCAGAACGATCCAGAGCCCGATGACGCAGACAATCATGAAAAGCAGGCGGACGCGAGGGTTGACGACATCACCCGAGAGATCGGCGATCGTGCGGCCTTTGTGACGCATGGAGATCACAAGCGACCCGAAATCGTGAACGGCCCCCATTACGACTGAGCCAACAAGCACCCAGATCAGAGCCGGAACCCAGCCCCAGACGACAGCGATAGCCGGGCCGACGATGGGGCCGGTGCCAGCGATCGAGGTGAAGTGGTGCCCGAAGACGAGCGACTTGTGGGAGGGGACGAAATCAACGCCATCGTTGATCTCATTGGCTGGGGTCATACGGTCCGGGTCGAGCCGGAAGATCCTGCTGGCGAGGTACCGCCCGTAGGTGTGGTATGCGATCACATAGAATACGAAGCTGGCGATGACAATGAGAACTGTTTGCATGCGGTGTCGCTTTGGTGTGGACAAGCGGATCTGCGGGTGCTTGGATCACGCGAGCATATCAGAAACCGGATGCGTGCAGAAGGGCGGCGAACGTGCGATTGAGCAAGCGGGTGACATCGAGGGCTGTGGCACTGGAGACGACGCTGCTGGTGCACGGGGTCCCGCGTGAGGCGAGCCTTGGGTTGGCGGGCGAGTTGGACGAGATCGTTCGATCTGAGGGATCGACGCCGGCGCTGGTGGGCGTAGTCGAAGGGCGAGCCATTGCCGGGATGGACCGGGACGAGCTTGCGGCGATGCTCGAGGCGGAGTCCGTTGAGAAGGTCAATACGGCGAACCTTGGGTTGGCGTTGCATGCCGGACGGAGTGCCGCGACAACGGTGAGCAGTACGATGGAGATTGCCTCGTTCGCCGGGCTGCGGGTCTTTGCAACAGGCGGGATCGGCGGTGTCCACAAGGGCTACGGCGAACGCTTGGATATTTCAGCTGACCTGCTCGCGTTCACACGGTTCCCGATCGCGGTGGTCACGAGTGGCGTGAAGTCGATCCTCGATGTGATCTCGACACGGGAGGCGCTCGAATCGCTCGGTGTCACGGTCGTGGGGTTCGGGACGGACGCGTTCCCTGCCTTCTACCTCCGTGATGGTGGGTGCGGCGTGGATGTCCGCTTTGACGATGCCGGCGACCTGGCTGACTTTGTACGTTGGGAGCTGGCACGGACGGGACGCGGGATCGTGATCGCCAACCCGATCCCGGCAGAGCATGAGATTGGTCAGCATGATTGGGAGTCCTGGTTGCGGGAGGCAACCGCTCAGGCAGAGGCCCGCGGCGCTTCGGGGCGGGGCGTGACTCCGGCAGTGCTTGGCGGCTTGCACGAGGTATCCGGCGGACGCACGCTGGCGGCCAACATAGAGCTTGTGAAATCCAACGCTCGGGTGGCGGCCATGATCGAGTCACGCCTGTAAGGCGAACAGGTGCCGATCTTCCGGTCGGCGAATCGTGTTTCTGCCCGATTATCGGGTTTGGCTTGACACAACTTTGACGGATGCTTGGCGGCAAAACTCCCTTGCCGACGGGCTTTTGTGCTATCATCCGGTGTTTCCGCCCGGGGTACTTCGTGCCCAAGCGGCCTGGATTCGAGAGATCGCATCGCGATGCGAGGGTGAGTCGCCCAATCGTTGCGTTGCTGGGGTGTCGAGCCCTTTCAAAGGAGTAGAGAAGATGCGTCATCAGTTTGGTATCGCGATGCTTATCGCGACAGCAGGTATGTGCGGCAGCGCGATCGCACAAGACAGCGTCAGCAGCAACCTCGGCGGGCTTCCCGGCGATGCGCTCGATCCTTGGTCGGATCACTGTGCCGCGTATGTCGTTGATCTTGCACCGCTCATCACCTCGGGTGGTCACACCTTCGGTGTCGCGCCGCTGCTCAAGAGCTCGCAGATCGATGCTGCGTTCTTCAACAATCTGGGCTCGATGGCAACCATCAGCCCGGATGTGCTCAGCGATGTGCCCTTCTCGCAGATGAGCTACCTCGCATGGGATACCGCTGGTGCAGGTGTCAACGCACAGAACAATACCGCGGGCAGCTCCGTCAGCGTGAGCGGCAACGCCTCGCAGTTCTCGGTGGGCTGGTCGGAGTTCGGCACCTCGGTTTCGGGTGCGAGCTACAACGGCATCATCGGTGCGATCGTCAACTACGACCCCAGCGACTCAAACCGCCTGTTCGTTGATCGCCGCATGGCGGCCGTCAACAGCGCCTCGGGCCTCGTTGGTGATTCGTCGCAGTTCGGCGGCCCCTCGGTCGACGCGAACGGAAACATGTACTACCGCGCCGACAACTTCGGCTCCAGCGGCCCCAATCAGGTCTCGGGCGCCAACATCCTGCGCACCCGCCTGGCGGACCGCGACTGCGGCGTCCAGAACTATGTCTCGACCGGCGGCACACTCGACGCCGCTGATTTCATCATCCAGGGCAATGCAACGACGCACGGCGTGCCCAACAACATGCCCGCCTCGATCGCAGGCGGCAACGGTCTCTACGGCGGTCCCAACTTCAACAGCGAGTATGTCTACGGCCCCTCGCTCGGCATGACCACCGCGACCACGGCTCACTACGACCTGACCGGCGGTCGCACAGGCGATCAGCGCGGCAATATGGGCAGCACCATCGGTGACCCGTTCGGCTTCGGCGGCGTGTACACCTACGGCGTCTACGCCAAGGACGCGGCCAACGACACCAAGACCATGAATGTCTGGGGTGTCAACGCGACCGGCGCTGTTGTTGGCAATAAGGGCTGGGACATCCCCGCCAGCATCACCGACAACGACGACGGCTTCAACCTGACCTACTCGGGTTTCGAGGAGTTCGTGAACTACCTCGGCTCGGTCGCCTTCCGTGGCGGTGTGGGCAATGTCGCCGTGGGCCGCGACCTCAATGGCAACGCGTTGTTCGCCGCGACGGTCTCAGAGAACGGCTTCAGCGACGACTTCTCGAACCAGATCATCGTCGGTCGTTACAACCCCACCACCGGCGCGACGGACTTTACCTTCGCGGCCTACATCGACCAGTTCAACCTGTTCACGCAGGACGCCGGCAAGCCGATCTACGACGCCATGGGTGTTGAGATCGGGCAGCTTGTGAACCTCGACGCGGTCACCGGCGGCTCGCCGCTCGGCCCGTCGATCTCGGCCCCCGCATTCGACGCGGCCGGCAATGTCTGGTTCGTCGGTGCGGTCGAGCTCTACGACCGATTCATGGACGGCGGCTCGGACTTTGACGGCGCGCTGCTGCGTGCGGTCCTTGACCCCGACACCTTCTCGTACCGCCTCGAGCTCGTTCTCGAGAACGGCTCGCGTCTGATGGGCCAAAACTCGGGCGTCGAGTACTCCATCGACTTCCTCGGCACCGCGAACAGCGGCGGCGGCGCGAACCCCGGTTCGTTCTGGTCGAACAATGTCTCGGCATCGTCGTGGAACGGTTCGGACATCTCGGGCACCGAGCCCGGCGATGAAATGGCCAACGGTGGCGTGATCGTCAACACCTCGATCACCTACGACATCGATGGCGACGGCATCTTCAACGACCCGACCAGCGGCAACTTCAACCCCGATGCCCCGGCCGACGAGTCTTACAGCGTTGCTCTGTACATCGGCTACTACCAGGACGGCCCAGCCCCCTGCCCAGCCGACCTCAACGGCGACATGATGCTGAACTTCTTCGATGTCTCGGCATTCCTCACCGCCTACAACACCATGAACCCGATCGCCGACTTCAATGGCGACGGCATGTTCAACTTCTTCGATGTTTCGGCATTCCTGCAGGCATACAACGCCGGCTGCCCGTAATCCGATAGTACGAATCTGAGATCTATCACGGCCGCGCCCTTCTGGGCGCGGCCGTTTTTTACATCCCATAACGCTTCGGTGCTGCCACCTGGGAATTGTGAAGAAACGCCCCATCCGACGCAACCCCTGTGATACAATGGGTTTGGATAGGAGAAGAGAAGATGAGCAAGTTCGGTTATTCGTTCGCCGTGTCGCTGGCGCTGTGCAGCGGCTTGGTTCAAGCACAGTGGGATCCGTTCAACGGTGACTGGGGCAAAGAGGACCCGCGCGACCTGCGCGTCATGACCTGGAACATCGAGGACGGCATCTGCTCGACAAACGACAAGGGCGATACCTTCAGCGACTGGAACGGGCTCGTTCGCATCGTGGCGTCATTGCAGCCCGATGTGCTCATCCTTCAGGAATGCGGCGATAACAGCGGCAACGGGTCCGGGTCCGGTGTTGATTCGGTCAGCACGATGGAAACCGTCGTGGACCTCTTCGTCAACGGTGGAACCGACCCGTTCGAGGGCGGGAGCGTGGGATCGTACATCAAGCTCTTCGTGCCTGATTACGACCTGCCGTATGTATTCGTGTCGACGAACACTGACAGTTTCAACCGAAACATCATCATGTCACGCTATCCCTTCGCGGACCTCAACGGCGGCGGTGCGGAGCTGAGCAACTTTGTGGTGCTGCCCGACGAGTACCAGAGCGGCGGCAACGGCGGCATCCGCGGGTTTATGTTTGGTGAGATCGATCTCCCTGACGAGCTGTACGCGGGCGATGTCGTCATCGGCAACGCGCACCTCAAGGCCGGCGGTGCTAGCGGGGATTTCGAAGACCGCGAGACCGCGTCTCTCAACACGGCCTACTTCATTGATTTCTACTTCAACGGCGCTGGCACGGGCACGAGCGATCCGAACAATCGGGTCGCGGTGCCGAGTGTCGGCTCGGTGCTCGACGACAACACCCCTGTCATCTGGGGCGGGGACTTCAACCAGAACCCGAGTTCGACAAGCCCGAGCGCGATCATGACTCAGGCGGCCATGCTTGGCGGCACCGACGGCACCGATCGCGACCGGAGCGACTCGTCGTTCTCGAATGCTTCCCAGCCCGTCTCGGGCGACACGAGCACGCAGGGAAGCTCGAGCCGACTGGACTACATCTGCTGGCAGGACTCGATCGCCCAAGTCCGTAGGCAGTTCATCTTCCGCTCGTCGGGCTCGAATATGAATATCAGCCGACTGCCGTTCCCGGCGAGCACCTTCCCGGTCAACCCGCTCTCGATCTCATCGCTGGCATCGGACCACCGCCCGGTGATCGTGGACTTCATCCTGCCCGCGCCCACGAACGACCCGTGCCCGGCGCCGCCAGATTACACGGACGACGACGTTCTCAATTTCTTCGATGTGTCGGTGTTCCTGGGCGCCTTTTCGATCGGCGACCCGAGCGCGGACATCAACGGCGACGGCGCCCACGATTTCTTTGATGTGTCGGCGTTCCTGAACCTGTACAACGCTGGCTGCCCCTGATCGGCTTGGCCGGTCGGGAGCATTCAGTCGCCTTGCTTATCGCGCATCGCTCGGACTTCGCTCACCGCCGAGTCCAGCTCACGCTTGAGCTGTCGGACACGCAGGAGTGACTTGACGCGGGTAATCAGTTCGAGTTTGTTGACCGGCTTGGTAAGAAAATCGTCGGCCCCGGCGTCGATGGCCCGCTCGACATCGCCGACCTCGTTGAGGGCGGTCACCATGATGATGGGGATGTCGCGGGTGTCGGGTGACTTCTTGAGTGTTTCGCAGACCTGATAGCCGCTCATCCGGGGCATCATGATGTCCAGGAGGATGATGTCAGGGGCGTCCTGTTTGACCGATTCGATCGCCTGAAGTCCGTCTCGGGCAATTCGGATCGAGCCGCCGAGGTCGTCGAGATAGGCCTGAAGGAGCTCGAGGTTCTGCTCGTTGTCGTCCACGACGAGCACGCCCTTATGCTGGACCGGGGTGTCGTCGATCGGGATGTTTGCGTGTGTATCGGTCATGGTGGTGCCTGCTTTGAGCATAGCCCCGTTTGGCGTTTCGTGCACGCCCGGCGGTGTCTGTGCCTAATCTTTGACACACGGTTTCCCCGGCGGAAGGCGACCCTCGCCAACGCAGGCATCGGATCGGGAGAGCAGCTTGGCTATCTGGAAACGACAGTTCGCATCCCCCACGATGGAGGCACTGATCGGGGCACTCCCCAAGGATCGTCAGGCGGGCATGGAGACGGTCCGAGCGTGGCTGGCTGAGCACACAAAGACTCGCCCGGAGCTCGCGTATGTCGATTCCTCCTGGTGCTGGTGCGAGCGGTATGTCCTCAAGGAGCCAGGCGTAGGTGATCTGTGCGAGGTCTGCCTGATCCCGGACCCCGAGCGGGCTCGCGTGGGGATCTCCTGCCAGCGGCACTTCTTCGAAAAGCACGACATGCGATCCCTGCCCCGGTCTGTGCAGGCCGAACTGGGTGAGGGCGTATGCGTGGGGCACCTGGCATGGACGGAGTGCGGTGTCGGATCTGCGACAGAAGCGCAGGGCGTGTGCGACCTGCTGAGGATCATCATGGGTCTTGAGCAGGTGTAGTGGAGCGCTGGCGCAGGATCTGCCGATAGGCGTATGGGTTCTTGATTGGAGGAACGCATGCGATCGATTCATTCACGAGTTCTGGCCCCCAAGATTCAGGTCACGATGCCGGTCTGGAGCACGCTGGTGGTGCTGGCGGTGCTGGTACAGACAGTCGTCGCCGGACCGCTGGATCGGGAGACCGAGCGGATGGTCCGCGGGACGAACCTTGGTGGCGGCAGCGCCGGTGTCTATATCATGGACCTGGACACTGGCGAAGAGCTCGCCAGCTACCGGGCAGATGCGCAGATGGTCCCCGCTTCGACAATGAAGCTGCTGACCACCGGGGCGGCGCTGCGGGTGCTCGGTGATGATTTCACTTTCCGCACCCAGCTCATTCTGGACGAGTCCGTCTCGCCCCCGCTGCTGATCGTGCGTGGTGATGGCGATCCTGCACTGGGCGACCCCGCAATATTTATCGATGAGAACCCGGGCACCACACTGGGCGTGCTCTTCGACCAGATCGCCGGTGTGCTCAAGGATTCAGGAGTCGAGTCGCTCGGCGGCATCGTGGTCGATGATCGGGTTTTCGATCGCAACTACACCCACGACGCGTGGCCAGAGGACCAGCTCAACCGCTGGTACTGCGCTCAGGTCGGCGGACTCAACTTCCATACCAATG
The DNA here is from genome assembly GCA_020427395.1 of Phycisphaerales bacterium. GTDB lineage: Bacteria > Planctomycetota > Phycisphaerae > Phycisphaerales > UBA1924 > UBA1924. The sequence goes on along the minus strand of JAGQON010000046.1, from coordinate 6,928 downwards.
TCATCAATGTCTACACCCAGCCCTCGCAGAGCGGTGCACCGATCATCCGACTCGAGCCCGATGCCTACTGGGTACAGATGGAGGTCCGGGCCAAGTCCAACTCGGGCGCACGGGATACGGCTTGGGTTTCACGACCGACCAAGAGCAACGAGTTCACGGTGCACGGTAATGTCAGCGCCCAATCCGAGATCCCGGTCGCGATCGATACCCCCCCGCTCTTCGCCGGGCGTGTGCTGGCTACAGCGATGCAGGCCCGCGGCGTCCAGATCGGCTCTGGCAGCGAAAGCGCGATCGATCAGGTGAGACTGTGGTCCCCCGGTGATGAGCTTGTCGAATCTCGGGTGCTGGCGGTCATTACAACCCCAATCGAGGATGTGCTTCATCGAGTCAACACGAACTCGTACAACCTGTACGCCGAGGCGCTGCTCAAACGCATGGGGCATGAGATTACCTCGGACCCGGGCTCGTGGGAGAATGGCGCGGCGGTCTTGCGTATGTCGCTCTCGGAGCACCTGGGACCCGAGGCCGCCGAAACAACAGTGATCTCTGACGGTTCCGGCATGTCGCGCGACAACCGTGTGACTGCGATGACCTTCGTGAAATGGATGCGATCGCTGTCCCGCTCCGACCACTGGGAAGCGTTCGAAGGATCGCTCGCAACCCCCGGCGAGGGGACACTCCGCAACCGGTTTGATGAGGGTGAACTGAAATCAAAGCTGCACGCCAAGAGCGGCTACCTGACCGGCACCTACGCGCTCGCGGGCGTGCTCGAACATCCCCGCAGCGGGCAGCGAGTTGCGTTCTCGATCATGCTCAATGAGGTGAAGGCCGGCACACCATCGCGTAACGCCAAGCCGCTCATCGATAACATCGTGGAGGAGATCGACGACTTCATGAGTGAGCGAGCGGGCGAACCGGCGATGGGCGGCTGATCACAACCCCGGCAGCACTGGCGGCCACGCCCGAACGGGCTGGTTATTGTGTTTGTCCTGGGGGGTCTTTGGCGTTGCATCGAACCCAACACGGTCGAGCTTGTGCGAGCGGTCCCAGAGCGCATCGCGCGAGGCATCGCAGTTGGCGACCCAGTGAAAGAGCGCCCGGTGATGGTCGTGGATGTCCACGCTGCGCCCAAGCACCACGATGAACTTCATGGGCGAGGCATGTTCGAAGACCTGCTCAAGAATACTCTGCCCAAGCCCAGCCATGGACGGCTCATCGACATCGCGATCCGCCTGGATAAACAGCCAGCCGGGTGTTGCGAGTGGTGCCGAGGCGTCGAGGACGCCGGGGATAGCGCGGGCCTGTGCGGTGGCCTTCTCTCGCTGGGGATCGGTTGGGAGCGTGTGCGTGATCGTGATGGGCTTGTCGTCGAGGTCTTCGCCGGGGATCTTGCGGGTGGCGTCGAAGCCCAACTTCATGCCTGAGCTGAGTCTCGGGGCGGCGTGATCGAGGATGTCCAGGGCCCCATTCACACGCTCGATATCGCGCGAAGGGTTGCAGTTGTGATACAGAGCGGTCATGACCGCGGTCAGGTCGTGGACATCGACATCGTGATCAACCACGAAGAGGTTCTTGGTCCATGCCATCTGACCCGCCCCCCAGACGGCGTGCATGACCTTGCGGGCGTGCAGTGGGTAGTGCTTGGTGATCTGGAGGTTGGCGACATTGTGGAACGCGCCGTACATCGGCAGGTCGTAGTCCTCAAGATCGGGCAGGATCGTCTTGAGCAACGGACGCATGATGCGCTCGGTTGCCTTACCGAGGAAGTAGTCCTCCTGCGGCGGGAGCCCCACGATCGTGGTCGGGTAGATCGCGTTCTCGCGGTGCGTGAAGGCACTGACCTCGACGATCGGATAGCGATCCGGCATCGAATAAAAACCGGTGTGATCACCGAAAGGGCCCTCAAACACAGCTCCGTCGCCGAGCGGGTCGCAATTCTCCTCTCGCGGGTCCCAGCCGGGGAAGCCGGCGTCGGTGCGAACAAAGCCTTCGATGATCATCTCGGCATCCGCGGGCACCCAGAGCGGGACTGTCTTTGCTCGGCACAGACGGATGCCCTTGCCCTGCAGGAAGCCCGCCATGAGCAGTTCTGAGATGCCAGGCGGGAGTGGACAGGTCGCAGCGTAGGGGAGAACGGACGGCCCCCCAAGTGCGATGGCGACGGGCATCGGCTGCCCGAGCTTCTTCCACGACCGCCAGTGTGTCGCGCCGTCGTGGTGCATGTGCCAGTGCATCGCGAGTCGGTTCTTGCCCAGCAGCTGGATGCGGTACATCCCGATATTGTGCGACTTTGGCTTGGGATCGTCGCGATCGTCGGCGTGGATCGTGTGGATCCCCGCCAGCGTGATGAACCGCCCTCGGAACCGGGCGTCCCATTCGCCGTCACTGATCTCGGGATGCCCGAGACCGGGAATGCCCTCGTTGATCCCGGCCGGATACCCGACCGATTCAAAATCACCGTCGAGTGGCCAGCATCGCAAAATCGGCAAACGGGTGAGATCAATCTGTTCCCCGGTCAGTACGACCTGCTGACAAAGCCCAGAGGACTTGAGACGCTTGGGGCCGATCTTGAGCAGCGGTGCGAACTGCCTGGCCTTGGCAATGGCCTCTGAAAGTGATCGTGGCGGCTCGGGCTTGACGAGCGAGCCGATTTGCTCGGCGATGTCGTCCAGCGCCCGGTCCCCAAGGGCCATCTCCATGCGTCGATATGAGCCGAATGCGTTGATCAGGAGGGGAAAGTCGCTGCCGACTGGCTGTTCATAGAACAGGGCTGCACCACCGAGGTGAGCAAACTCGGGGTCGTTGCGTTGCGATGACGCGGAGGGGGAAGCGGGTGCCTTTGATTTGGACTCGGCGTCGGTCTGCTTCGCGATGTCAAGCACCGGGTCAACTGGCTCGCGAATGTGTTTGAGCTCACCTTGCTGGGTGAGGGCCTCGACAAACTGGTGCAGGTCGCGAAACATGCTCAAGGATATGACCACAAACGAAGCAAAGCCGACAGATCAATCGTGCGAGCTCAAGCCCGCGTTCGTATACGCCACGAGCCGGGACTGGCCCGGATACTTTGAGGCCACCAAGGGACGCGAGCCGCGCGAAACCCTTCTGAGAGCACTCGAGTTGATTGAGCTGACTCCCAGCGAGCGAGTTCGCTTCGCGATCGACTTTGGATGCGGCGAGGGCCGAGACACGGCCGAACTGCTCCGTCGCGGCTGGCGCGTGCTGGCAATTGACGGGCACCCGGACGGGCTACGCCGGCTCATGGAGCGTGACGACCACGACGCGCCGGAACGATTGACGATGCAGCTGGCACCCTTTGAGCGGGTCCAGCTCCCCCGCTGCGATCTCCTGAACGCCAGCTTCTCGCTCCCTTTCTGCGAGCCAGACTGCTTCGATGCGTTGTGGGCTCGGATCGTGGAGTCGATCGAGCCGGGTGGGCGGTTCGCAGGGCAGTTGTTCGGCGATCGGGACTCGTGGGCCTCGATCCCGGACCGCTCGCACCACACCCGTGAGCGGGTCGAGCAGCTCTTGGCCCCGTTCGAGGTCGAAATGCTGAAAGAAGAAGAACGGGAAGGCCAAGACTGCAGCGGGACCAGCAAGCACTGGCATGTTTATCACATCATCGCTCATAAGCCGGTAGAGTGATGGTGACCACCAGCGGGAGAAGTGCATGGAAGCGGTAATCGATGTCAGGGGTGTTGAGAAGGTCTACAAGGGACGGGTGCACGCGCTTCGGGGCGTGGACCTGCGAGTCGGCTCGGGTGAGATCTTCGGGCTGCTCGGGCCCAACGGGGCCGGGAAGTCGACGCTCGTCAAAGTCCTGCTGACGGTCATCCGTGCAAGTAAGTGCGATGGGACGCTGCTGGGCTCCAAGGTTGGCGACAAGAGCCGCCTGCGAGAGGTCGGCTACCTCCCCGAGCACCACAACTTCCCCAAGTACCTCACCAGCCGGCAGCTGCTCCGCCACTTCGGTGCCATGTCCGGCGTGGATCGCCCAACCCGGAATCGCAAGGCCGACGAGCTGCTTGAGCTGGTCGGCATGCGGGACTGGGCAAACAGCAAGCTGGGGAGCTACTCCAAGGGCATGCGTCAGCGTGTTGGTCTCGCCCAGGCCCTCATGAACGACCCGAAACTGGTCATCCTCGACGAGCCGACCGACGGCGTGGACCCGATCGGGCGTAAGGACATCCGTGAGATCCTTGTCCGCCTCAAGGACGAGGGACGGACGGTGTTCCTCAACTCCCACCTGCTCAGCGAGCTGGAGATGGTGTGCGACCGCGTCGCGATCATGGTCCACGGGCTGATGCGTCAGCAGGGGACGATCGAAGAACTCACGGACGGCCAGAGCGGCTTCGCGGTCCGAGCGACCGCCCCGATCAGCGACGAGGTCCGTGCCCAGATCAGTTCCAAGCTGATTGGAATCGATCCAATCGCAACCGATGATCCCGCGGAGTTGGTGTTCGCGACAGGCGATGCGGTGCAGGTTCAGCCAGTAATCGACACGCTCCGAGCGAACGGCCTGGCCATCCATCAGTTCGGATTCCGACGACCCTCACTCGAGGAGCTGTTCGTCAAGGCGGTGCAGGAGCAACCGGATGGGGCTCGCCCCGGTGCTCGCCGTGAGCAGAAGGGAGCACGCCGATGATTATTATGCAAACCAAAGCGATCTTTGTTGATGCCTATCGCGAGCTGAACGCAAAGAAGCTGTTCTGGCTCTCGCTGGCACTATCCATGATTATGGTGCTGCTGCTCGCCATGATCGGCTACGACGATGACGGCGTCCATTTCCTCTGGATGAATATCGGCTTCCTCCCTATCCGCCCCGACATGATCAGCAAGGAGTTCTTTTACCTCAACATTCTCTTCACCTCTCTGGGAATCAAGCTCTGGCTGACCTGGGTGATCTCGATCCTCGCGCTGGTTTCAACCGCAAGTATCATTCCCGATCTCATCGCGAGTGGAACCATTGAAACAACCCTGTCCAAGCCGATCTCCCGCTCCCGCCTATTCCTGACCAAGTACAGCACCGGGCTGCTCTTCGTCGGGCTCCAGGTCGGCGCATTCTCAATCGGCTCATTTCTTGCCATCGGAGTCCGCAGCGGAGTCTGGGAACCGGGCATCTTCCTCGCCATCCCAATCGTGCTCGCCTTCTTCAGTTTCCTGTTCTCAGTCTCGGCGACCATCGGCATGCTCACCAAAGCCGCGATGCCCGCCCTGCTGCTCACCTGTCTCCTCTGGTCGGTCATCTTCCTCATGAACATGGCCGACGGAACGCTTCTCATGTTCAAGATCAATAGCCAGATCCTGATCGAGCAGCGAGAAGAGCGGATCGAAATGATCAAGAGCAACACCACACGGCTGATCAGGTCTGAACGCAACCGCGACGAGCCCGGCTCGGGCGACGGCTATCAGCCCACCGAACAGGAAATCGCCGAGCGCAACCAGTTCCTGCCCCAGATCATCGAGGGCCTAGAAAATGACCGCTCTGATCTGAAACAACTCACCTTCTGGCACGACCTCGTCTTCGGGATGAAAACCGTGCTCCCCAAAACCGGCGAGACAACCGACCTGCTCGCCCGATATCTCGTCGACCCTTCCAAGTTCCCCGAACGCCAAGACGAGTTCGAGGAATCTGAGGACCCCAATACATTCACAATCAATCAGGCCGAAACCGAGCAACGGATGCAGGAAGTTCTGAATAACCGATCCCTCACATGGATTCTCGGCACCTCATTCCTCTTCGAAGGTGTCCTGCTGAGTTTCTGCCTCTGGCGATTCAATCGACGTGATTTCTGACATCAGGCCTCAGACGCAAGTTCGACACCCCGATCTCGCGCCGCCGTCAATGCCGCCACGATCGCGTCCATCACCTTGTGATCATCGAGGGTCGTCGTGGCGGCGTAGGTCGTCCCGTTCTTGCTCGTGACCTTTGAACGCAGCTCACCCGGCGTGTCCATCGATCGAGCCAGCAACCCTGATGAGCCAAGCAGTGTCTGGCGAACGATGGTGCTTGCCTGCTCAGCGGTGAAGCCGATCGACTCGGCCGCACGCATCATGCCCTCGGCGAGGTAGAACAGGTACGCGGGGCCCGAACCGGCAACGGCAGTGAAGGCATCGAGGAGCGACTCGGGGATCACGATGACTTCCCCCACCGCCTCGAAGAGCGCCCGCACCTGGCATAGATCGTCGGGATCTGGCTGGTTGTCATTAGCGATCGCGGTCATGCCCTGTCCGATCTGCGCGGGGGTGTTGGTCATGACACGGATGACCCGGTCGCCCTCGCGGAGCATGGAGCCGATGGTCTCGATTCGCGAGCCGGCGAGGATCGAGACGAAGGTGCAGGGTCGGACCTGAGCAACTTGCATCGCCTCGATCAGCGGCGGCAGTGCCTCCCGTAGCATCTGAGGCTTGACGGCCAGCAGCACAAGCGGGCGGTGATCAGGCTGAGAAGCGAGCCACGCGGACGCGTCGCCGGGGCCTTGGAAAGCATTGGCGAAGAGGGATCTGCGTTCCTCGTTGGGATCGATCACAGCGACCTGCCCATCGGTGAGTTGTTGGGCCTGGATGGCTCCAGCGAGGATGGCGTGAGCCATGTTCCCCCCGCCGAGTGCGAGAATCGGGGCATCGAGCGTCTTCATGAGAGACTGTACCCTTGGCGGTGTCGGGATGGTACAATTCGCGTCCCCAGACTCCCAACGATCACGGATCGAGGTGTGTATGTCGAGTTTTTACCAGCTTGCGTTCGAGAAACCCATCGTCGAGCTTGATGAGCGGATCGCCCAGGCCCGCCAATCGAGCGGGGCCGAGATCCCGGCACTTGGGGGTGTCGCGGAGCAGGCTGGCAATGCCGCAGCATCTGGCGGTGATCTTGAAAAGCTGCTCAAGGAGCGTGAGAAGACGCTGAAAAAGATCTACAAGGACCTGTCGCCCT
>JAGQON010000045.1 GCA_020427395.1 Phycisphaerales bacterium | reverse complement strand
CCTTCGCCCCCGGCGACGCCGGCGCCCAGACCACACGCTGCTACGAGATCATCGAGGGCGCACTCCGCCAGACCGGCATCGACCGCTTCGCCATCATGCGCTGCCGGGTCTTCTCTACTGACATGGCACAGGCCGAGGCCGTCGGGCTCGCGCACCACGCCTTCTTCGCCGCCCATCGCCCAACCCACACCCCCGCCCTCACACAGGTTGGCACCAGCGAACTCATCGCCCCCGAGTTCGTCGTCGAGATCGAGTGCGAGGCCTGGGCCGACAACTGACTCTCTTCAAACCGTCCCAATGCGAAGCGCGCAGAAAAAAGGCCCGGCGCCGCACACACAATCTGCACGCCGGGCCCTGAGAGGGGGCTTGGTTGGGTTGTCCTTGGCAGCCGATGCCTTAGCCGTGGTAGAACCGTTCTGAAACGATCTTGCCGTCGCGCCAGCGTTGGACGGCTGCCTGTTCATATACGACCGTTTCGCCTTCCGTGTTCACAAACTCGAAGCTGTATTCGACGAATGAGAGATTCACCCCATCATTCACCGCCGTTCCGTGCCACTTCGTCCAGTTCCACTGCTTCACGATCGACAGGAACTGCTTCTCACGCTCGACATTCGCCGCCAACCCCTTTGTGGGGGATTCCGAGTTTTCCTGCATGACGACATCGTCCGCATAAAACTCCTCCATCGCCTCCAGGATCCGCCCGTTGTTGATGTAGTCCTTGAGCTGCTCAAGACGCTCCGAAATGCTGACAGTCGTGGTCATCTGAATCTCCTTGGGGTTTCCCCGTGCTGTGTTTCGTTCGTTCTCACGCAAGCTCAAAGACAAGCAGCTCGCTCTCCTCATCCGCTTCGAACCCGATCGAACCGACCTCGCTCAGCGCAAGCCCATCACCCGCCCCGAGCTCGCTCCCGTTCACACGAACGCTGCCGCGCACCACCTGCACCCAGGCGTGACGAAGATCACGCATCGTGTGCTCAAAGCGTTCGCCTGCGCTCAGGACGCCAGCGTACACCCGAGCATCCGCCTGAATCGTCAGCGAGCCGCCCTCGCCATCGGGCGAAGCAAGCAGATGCAGCGTGCCGGTCTCTTCAAAGATCGGGAACGCCTTGGACTGATGCCCCGGCTCGATCCCCTGCTCACGCGGCTCGATCCAGATCTGCAGCAGGTGCGTCTGCTCACCAAGCGGGTTGAACTCGCTGTGGCGGATCCCCGAACCCGCGCTCATGTGCTGGATCATGCCCGGCACGATGTCCTCCTCATGCCCCAGCGAATCGCGATGACGCACCGCGCCCGAGACCGGGTAGGTGATGATCTCCATGTCCCGGTGCGGATGCTCGCCAAAGCCCATCTTGGGTGCGATCACATCTTCGTTGATCACCCGCAGCGAGCGGAAACCCATCCAGTGCGGATCCATGAACCGCCCGAAGCTGAAGGTGTGCCTCGCATCGAGCCAGCCGTGATCGATATGCCCACGCTGATCGCTCTTGCGGACCTGTTGCTGTGTTGCCTGTGTCATCGTGTTCCCCCTTTCAGGAACAAGTGTGGTTCAAACCATTACGCCGCGAGCTCCGGCGACGGGGCACCGAAGCGCCCACGCAGCTTGCCGAACAGCACGCGATCGAGCGCGAACTCGCCCGGCCCAGTCAGCACGATCGCCAGCGACACCATCGCCAGCGTCAGCGGATACTCCATCCCGCCGTTCTGCGCGCCGAACGCGCCGCCGTGCACCGCGAAGCTCGCCACCAGCATCGTGAACGCCAAGTTCGCGCCGGCGAAGCGTGTGAGCAGCCCCAGGATCAGCGCGATCCCGCCAAAGAACTCCGCCGAGCCCGCGGCCGCCGCGCTGAGCGTCGGCAGCGGCATCCCCATCCCGCCCATCGCCTCCACCGTCGACGAGAACCCGCCGCCGCCGAAGAGCCCAAAGAGCTTCTGCCCGCCGTGGTAGATGCCCACCACGCCGACCATCGATCGTGCGATCAGCAGCCCGGTGCTGGTGAGTGTGTCCTGAATCGTTCCCTGCGTGCCCATGTCGTTGTCCTTTCCTGCAATAGTTGTTACAACAAATAAATACCACCCACCAGCCCCCTATTCCACCCCAGATCAAAAATTATTTGTTGAAACAAATATCTGGGCGACAAAGCCGCTCCGCGAGCCCAAACGGCGTTTTCAGACCGAGTCCAACCCCGGGATCACTCTTAGCATGTCCCCATGAACGCCACGGATTCGCCAACCCAGCCACGAGATGTCATGGTTCGCCCGTGTACCGACGCGGATTGGGACGTCGCACTCTCGCTGGTCCGTCGTGTGTATGTGCAAGACGGCTACACCTCGGCGTCCCGCGCCACGCAGGCGTACACACAACAACAGCTTTCCGCCGGCGGGCTGGTGCTCGTTGCCCACGACACGACGACAATCCTCGGCATCGTGGTCTTGGTCTCCTCGGGCAGCCCACTCTCCCAGCTCGCGGGAGAATCCGAGGCCGAGTTCCGGCTCCTCGCTGTCGCGCCGGAAAGCCGAGGTCGGGGTGTCGGCGAAAGACTGGTGATGGAATGCATCGACAGAGCCAGCAAGCCGCCCCAATCTGCACAGCGCATGATCATCTGTACACAACCAAGCATGAAAGCCGCGCAGCGCCTCTATGAGCGATGCGGATTCGTGCGCCTCCCGGATCGAGATTTCTCGGTGTCGTCATCCAACCAGATCAACCAATCTTCGCAGCGGCTCGTGTATGTCAAAGAGATACAGACACACACGACTCACTGAGTACCCCGGCATATCAGCTCAGCGGCACACTCGCAGGCGACTGTTCATCACGCTCGACCCAGACCCCAACGCAGCGTGGCCCGAGCGATACGAGCCCCGAACGCCTCCGCCGTCGCGTGATCCTCCGCCGGTGGCGTCTCCGCCACAGGCGCGTTGCCCGCCTGCGCCATCATCCCGATCGAACTCGACAACCGATCCAGCCCCGGCTCGCGAACACCCACACCCATCGATATCCAGATCATCCCGTGCTGGCACGCGAACACATGCATCGCCTGCAACGCGCTCTGCTTGTCGCCGCTGAGCCCGCCGCCCACCGTGAAACCGGCGCACAGCTTGTCCATCCAGGTCCGCTCGTACCACCGCGATCCGGTCTGATCCATAAACCGCTTGAAGTCCGCCGAAACCCCACCCATGTAGGTCGGGGATCCCAGCACGATCGCGTCCGCGCGATCGAGTCGCGCCCACGCATCGTCATCAGCAAGCTCATCGACACGCAGCAACCCGACCTCGACACCATCGACCGACTCCAGCCCCACCCGCACCGATTGCGCGATCGCCTCCGTGTGCCCCATGGCGCTGTAGAACACGATCTCCACCCGCGCCATCACGCCCCCGATCCCGCCTGCTCATCGCGTGCCTTTTCAAGCAGACGCGAAAGCGTGCCAAGCTCGCTCTTGCTCAGGTGCCCAAGCGCCGAGCGACCCAGCTCGGGGATCGCCGGATCGATCCGCGACAGCAGCTTGAGCCCATCCTCGCTGATCCGCACATACTTCACCCGCTTGTCCTGAGCGCATTCACCCCGAACCACCAGACCGCGCGATTCGAGCCGGTCGACCAGTCGCGTCACATCGGGCATCCGCACCACCATCTGGCAGCCGATCTCCGACGCACGAACGCCCTCGCTCAGCCCCTTATTGTGGTGCCCACGCAGGATCCGCAGCAGGTTGTACGACGCGGGGGAGAGCTCGTACCTCTTGAAGAAAGCCCGCTCGATCCCCCCCAGCTGGGCGGCCGTGCGCGCCACATTTAGCATCGCCTCCTCCTCAGGAGACACAAACGCGCTCTGCTTGTTGATCTGCTCACGCAGCGAACCGGGCATGCCCAATCATAGCACACCGCACCGAGTATTTGTTCTCACAAACAAACCGCCCGCGATCACGCGGCCCGCTTGCGCGAACCGGAGATCAGCTGCTCGATCACCGCATACAGACGCACGCGATCGATCGGCTTGGACACATACTCGTCGCAGCCCGCCTCCAGACATGCCTCACGCGAGCCCTGCAACGCGTGGGCCGTCAACGCAACGATCGGCACCGAGTGACCGCGATCACGCAGCAGACGCGTCGCCTCATACCCGTCGAGCAACGGCATCTGCATGTCCATCAGGATCACGCCGTAGCGATCTGGCTCGCGCTCGAACTGATCGAGCGCCTCCTGACCATTATTCACGATCTCGATCTCGTAGCCGGCCTTGCGGATCAGATGCGCAATGATCCGCTGATTGTCCACCCCGTCCTCGGCCAACAGCACCACCGCAGGGCGCCGCTGACCGCTGCCGCGGTCCGCCAACAACGCCTCAGCATCCAGAGAATCGATCGTGTCGTCCTCGTCGAGACTCGTGATCTCACGCACCCCGCCGGGACAATCACCCGGGATGCTCAGCGTAAACACCGAGCCCCTGCCCAGCTCCGATTCCACACTGATCGAGCCGCCCATGAGGTGTGCCAGGTGCTGGCTGATCGTCAGCCCAAGGCCCGTCCCCTCGTGCGAACGCGTGTGCGAGTTATCCAGCTGCGTGAACGCCTCGAACAGCAACTCCTGATCCTGCTCTGCGATGCCCACACCCGTGTCCACAATGCCGAAGCACACATAGCCGCCGGCCCGCTTGAGCGAGATCGTCACCGACCCGGCCCGCGTGAACTTGATCGCGTTGCCCACGAGATTGATCAGGATCTGACGGATGCGGTACGCGTCGCCGTAGAGCTGCGTCGGGAACGGTGTCTCAAACCGCACCCGCAGCTCGATACCCTTCCGCTGAGCGTTCATCCGAAGCGTGGTGTAGACCTCACGCACCATATCAACGACCGGGAACTCCTCGTGCTCGACCTCGAGCTTGCCCGACTCGATCTTCGAGAGATCCAGCACATCGTTGATAATCATCGTCAGGTGCTTGCCGCTCCGCTGGATCGCCTGCACCGCCTCGCTGTACTCCTCGCCCTCGTTGTTCAGTCGGATCAGATCGCCCAGCAGGTCCGCGTACCCGAGGATCGCCGTCATGGGCGTGCGGATCTCGTGGCTCATGTTCGCGAGGAATGCGCTCTTGGCCTTGCTCGCGCTCGCCGCCTGCAACGCCAGCACCCGCTGACGCTGCTCGCTCTGGCGGATCGAGCTCGTCATCGCCCGAGCCATATCCACCGCCCGACGACGCGTCCGCGTCATCGACCAGGTGATCGAGGTCAGCAGCGCGGTAATCAGACCGCCCGAGATCAGCACCGCAATCGAGGGGCGCGAGGCGAAGATCATGCTCGCCGTGCTCTTCGGGGAAAGCCGGAGCATGAACGACTGACCGATCACATCGATCGAACGGTTCACGCTCAGCGCGTGAGCTTCCAACGCAGACGAAGACGAGCTGTAGAACAGCGTGTCCGATCCGCCAAGACCGTCCTGATAGCTCAGCGCAATATCAAACTCGTTGAAATACCCATCGAGCTCCGTCGAGAATAGACGGGCAAGATCGATCGGGGCTGCGACCCAGCCGACCAACGCCGACCGACGCCCCTCCTCCGTGTCAACCGGCATGCCCTTGGCATACACCGGCAACGCGATGATGAACGCGCTCGACTCGGGACGCTGCTGCACCAGCTGCAGCGGCACCGAAGCCCGAAGCTCACCGCTCAGCATCGCCGCGTCGTACACATCCCGGTTCAACGAATAGCTGCCGACATCCGTCCCCAGCACCGAGCGGTTCCGATCCTCTGGCCCATAGTACCGAACGATGTACCGATCCCGTGCAGGATCAACTTCATCCGCTAGCGGGTGATCCTTGATCGTGAAGCCGGGGTTCTCGTCTACCCGAACCGAACGCTCAAACTCTTCGAGCTCATCGGCACGCACACGCTGCACATAGCAGAAACCCCACACGCCAGGGTAGTACCGGTCGATGTCCGCCTGATCGCAGTACGACACCCACTCCTCATGCGTCACCACATCGCTCGCGAGCATCAACGCACGCGCAAGCTCCAATGCCGCCGCGTAATCGTTCAGCTCATCCTCAAGATGACGGTGAAGGTCGTTCGCCTGACCCTGCAGCCATTCAACACGACGCTCATACGAGGCCCGCGAAACCAGCACCATCGCCACCGTCCACACGATCAGCGAGATACCCAGCACCAACGCAACGGGAAGATACCCGTCAATCAGCCGGCTCCAGTTCGCGCCGATCGGCGTCATCTGTTTGCTCGAGTTGTGACCCTGGGTGTTCTGCATAGGCTCCGCGCATCATGCCGGGAGCGATAGACAAAGTGCCGCCTCCCGAGAAGATTCAGATCGACCCGATCCCCAAACCCATGCAACCAAGGGCAAAACTCACGCACCAATTGGGAAATTTCCTTATCCCACACCACCCCGAACGCGCAACGAAAAGCAGACCATCCAGTGGGTTGATCTGCCTAAGTCGCTGTCGTCTCGGCACAAATGCGAATTTCCTGCCCCACCATACAATCGCTGTTCTCGGACCTGCCCCCAAATCGGTTACCCTACTGCAAAATACCCAACCGCGTATCTCGCAAGGAAACCCCATATGAGCACGCCCCGAGCCGCCCTCAAACGCACCCTGATCATGGTGCTCGCCCTCATCACCAGCACCGCCGCCTACGCCCAAACCACCCTCATACACTGCGGGCACCTCATCGCCATACCCGGCCAACCCACCCAATCCCAGATGACCATCGTCGTCACCAACGACACCATCGACCGCATCGTCGCCGGCTACGCCACCCCTGCCCAGCTCAACCTCGACGCCGACACCCACACCATCGACCTCAAGGACAAATGGGTCGTCCCCGGGCTCATCGACTGCCACACCCACCTCACCGGCGACAACCACGACGCCGCCGAGCGTATGCGCCGACGCCTGACCGAGACCGAAGCACACTCCGCAATAGACGGCGTCGCCAACGCACGCAAAACCATCATGGCCGGCTTCACCACCGTCCGCAATGTCGGCTCCCCCGGCTCCGTCGGCCTCGCGCTCCGAGACCGCATCAACCAGGGCGTCGTGCCCGGCCCACGCATGTTCGTCTCCGGCCCAGCCGTCTCCGTCACCGGCGGCCACGGCGACCCAACCAACTCGCTCTCCCCCGCCTTGCGACCCGAACTCAGCGAGCAACTCGCCCCCGCAGACGGCCCAGCCGAAGCACGCAAGGCCGTCCGTGCCCGCGTGCGCGAAGGCGTCGACCTCATCAAGATCACCGCAACAGGCGGCGTGCTCTCACCCACCGCCGCTGGGGTCGAGCAGCAGTTCTTCGACGACGAGCTCGAATCCATCGTGCAGGCCGCACGCATGATGGGCCGCAAGGTCGCCGCCCACGCCCACGGCTCAGAGGGCATCAACGCCGCACTCCGCGCCGGCGTCGACTCCATCGAGCACGGCTCATACCTCAACGACGAATCCATCGACCTCTTCAAGAAGACCGGCGCCTACCTCGTCCCCACCATCCACGCCGGCAAGTTCGTCGAAGAGAAAGCCAAAATCGACGGCTACTTCCCACCCGCCGTCCGCGAGAAGGCCGCCGCCGTCGGCCCCATCATCCAGGACGCCTTCGGACGCGCCTACAAGGCCGGCGTCAACATCGCATTCGGCACCGATGTCGGCGTCGGCGCCCACGGCACCAACGCACTCGAGTTCGTCTACATGCACGAAGCCGGCATGAGCCCCGAAGACTGCCTCATCTCCGCCACCATCAACGCCGCAACGCTCATCGGGGTGGAAGACCAGCTCGGCACCCTCGAAGAAGGCAAGTACGCCGACCTCATCGCCGTCCCCTTCGACCCAATGGACAATGTCGAGGCCTACCAGTTCGTCGACTTCGTCATGAAGGGCGGCGAGGTGTACTTCACGCACTGATCAAACATTGCAGGGTGCCGGGTGCCATGCAGGTGCCGTCCCCGGCTCCTGCATGTCCTTCATGAGTCGACCACATCAGCATCGATATCGCGAAGAACAAGAACATGCAGGAGACTGTGTCACCTGCATGGCACCGGGTAATATTTTCGATATGACCAACCTATCTGTATATTATCCTGACTCGACATCGTCAAAAACTCATGAATCGTAAATTGAAACAAAAGCGTCTTCAGAGCTGAACGGCGCAACCGACGCTGAAATCCGGCTTGCCATCTCGCTGCACCGCTTAATACTACAGCCAACACGAAGATGTCTCGTATCATTTTGGTCAACATGATGGGAAGCAACTACAAACTCGAAGCCTTTCAACCCTTGCCTGTTTTTCGTCTTGATAAACTCTCGAAGTAATCTCGGTATCATTTCTGAAGCCACTGCACGCCAATCCTCACCAGGAGCAATGTACAGCCATGTGATGATGTACGCACCACCCAAACTCGGACTAGACAATCCGCAGCATACTGGCGTATGAGCTAATCTTGGATCAGAACCTAGGAGACGAACAGCCACATTTTTATGCCGGCTTGACACTGACCCGTCCGTTTTTATTTTTGATTTAAACATCATGGAACTACCACATTCGGTTCAGCAACTCCAAGCATGATAAACTCATCCTGGGGTATTACTCTAATATTTTTATACTCTGAAACACCCGCCGGGTGCCATGCAGGTGCCGTCTTCGGCTCCTGCATGTCCTTCAAGAGTCTACCACACCTCACACCCGGCATGAAATCTCGTAATACAACAAGAACATGCAGGAGACTGCGTCACCTGCATGGCACCCAGATCAGAAATGGTTACACTCGATCTCCCCATCCCGCTCACCGTACCAGAACCGGGCCGAACTCCACGCCCAATTGCACGGCCGCTCCACAAGCCCTGCACGCACCGGGTTCATGTGGATGTAGTCGATCTTCTCACGAATCTCCGCCTCTGAGAACACATTCCGGTCATACCCACCCCCGCGCTGCCAGAACCGGACCTGCCCTGTCGGGCTCGTCAGCTCCGCGATCAACAATGGGTTCTCCTCCCTCCATTGCGCAAGCTTCCGCTTCGCAAAGCCAGTCTTGAGCGATCGCAAGAAGGGTTCCAGGACACCCGCCCCGGGCTCGCGCACGAGCAGGTGCACATGGTTAGGCATCACAACCCACGCGTACAGCAAGACCTCATGCTTGAGTCGAGCACATCGTAACTGCTCCGCAAACTCGTCCCTGATCTGCGCTGAGTCAAACATCCCGCTCCGCCGAAAAGTCGAGAATGTGAGATATCGAGCGTGATTCGGGTTGTTATAGCGTCGAAGCGACATGCCCAACCAGTGTACAGAGACACACAACAAAGGGTGCCATGCAGGTGACGAAGTCTCCTGCATGTCCTTCATTCTGTCGTGGGATTCTGATCTTGAACTGAACCAGCAAGAACATGCAGGAGCCGAAGACGGCACCTGCATGGCACCCACCCCTCACTCACCTAACCCCTGCACATACGCCACCAGCTGATCCAGCACCGTCCCCCACCCGCTCTCAAACCCCATCTCCTCATGCTTCTTGCGCTTCTCCGCATCCGCGTGCTTGGCGATCGCCACATACCGCGTGCCCTCGCCCTCGGGCTCCATGAGCACGAACGCCGTCATGAACGGCTCGGCATTGGGCCGATACCCCGGCCCCAGCGCATCGGTAAACACCAACCGCTCGTTCTCAACAACCTCCAGATAGCACCCCGCGCTCGCCGGCATCACATCGCCCTCGGGCGACTTCATCGTCGTGCTGAACACCCCACCCGGGCGAAGATCGATCTCGCACGCCACCGTCTCCCACGGCACCGGCGTGAACCACTTCATCAGGTGCTCGGGCGTCGTCCACGCCTTCCACACCTGCGCCGGCTTCACCGGCACCACACGCTCCAGAATCAGATCCAGCTCCGGGTTGATCTCAGGTCGGTTCATCATTCACTCTCCTTATCCATCTTGGTCAGATAGTCATCCAGCTGATCCAGCCGGCGCGCCCACAGCTGCTGCTGCTTCTCCAGCCACCGGCTCGCCCGCTTGAGCTGCGCCGGGCGAACCTCCACCGTCCGCACCCGCCCACGCTTGTACGAACGCACCAGCCCGCATTCCTCCAGCACCTCCAGGTGCTGCATGAACGACGGCAACGCCATACCGAACGGCTCAGCCAGCTCACTCACCGAGCACGCCCCCCGCCCCAGCCGCTCCACCACCGCCCGCCGCGTTGGATTCGAGAGCGCCTGAAAAGTCCGGTCGAGTGCCTCGGTCGATTGCATGGGCACACCATACCCGCCATAATCACTTAGGTCAATACCTAAGTGTTGAGAAAAACAGAGTCGTATACAAATCGCGAGGCCGATTATCTGAGAGTCAGATGCGAAATGCCAAGTACCCGCGCCGGTGCTCCGTCAGCGCGTTCCAGCTTCGGTCATCCCAAGTGACACTATCACACCTCTCCGATACTCGGGATCCTTTTCTGCAAACTCAACACAGTTGCGAATCGCATCAATGTTCAAAAAGAGCTCTGCGTAAAGGAGGTGATTATCTTCTTCACCGTCATTGAAAAAAAGCTTGATCTTCGTCGGCTCGCCCTCTCCCTCAAGCACGATCGCTGTAGCTGAAACCTCAGACCGCATCGAACCGACCGCACCTTGATGACCATACCTTATTGCTAGGGCCTCCAGGAATCGATCCGACCGACCCCCCTGAGAGCGCAAGACCACGCCACCCCGGTAAGCAGAGAACACTGGCTTCTCACCGTCCCATGAGAGCGGCTCCATCCCATCCCGCAACCATACATCCAAACCTACACGACGAAATCCGTGCTTGGAAACGAGCCGGTACACAATACCCTCACCCTCGCGATCCCTGCCAGCAACTTGAAATGCCGCATCAACCCACGCATCGGGATCATTTGTATCTTTAAAAAGTCGCACCGATTAACTCCAAGAAAACACCCCGCTCGCGCGGGGTGCCGTATCTCACTTCAACCGATCAACTCACGCCGTCACCGCCGCAAGCCCCATCGCCTTCGCCATCGCCAGCCCCATCTCGCTCGGGTTCAGCGCGATCTCCGCGCCCGCCTCACGCAGGGCAGCGATCTTGCTATCCGCCGTGCCTGTCGGCTTACCGCCCGCGCCGCTGCTGATAATCGCGCCCGCGTGACCCATCCGCTTGCCGGGAGGCGCCGTGCGCCCAGCAATAAACGCGGCCACCGGCTTGGTCACATGCTTCTTGATGAACTCGGCCGCCGCTTCCTCGTCCTCGCCGCCGATCTCGCCGATCATCAGGATGCCGTGCGTGTCCGGGTCCGCCTCGAACATGCGGATGCAGTCGATGTGGTTCAGCCCGCGCACCGGATCGCCGCCGATGCCGACGCAGGTCGACTGCGCGATCCCCAGCTGCGAGGTCTGCCACACCGCCTCGTAGGTCAGCGTACCCGAGCGCGACACGATGCCCACGGCCTTGCCCGTGCTCGCCTCGCTGATGTGCGTGTGGATGTAGCCCGGCATAATGCCGATCTTGCAACCCGCGTTCGTGTAATGCGACTCGGCCGTGTCGTCGCCCGTCTTGGGCCCCGGCGTGATCACGCCCGGGCAGTTGGGCCCGATCAGCGTGAACAGCTCGCGGTTGTGCCCCGAGTCCGCCCCACGCGCGGCCGCGTTGCGATCGTCCATCACCCGCCGAACCATGATCATGTCATTAACCGGCACACCCTCGGTAATGCAGCAGATCAACCGGATCCCCGCGTCCATCGCCTCCAGGATCGCGTCCGCGCAGAACGCAGGCGGCACGAAGATCATGGTCGCGTCGGCCCCAGTCGCCTCCACCGCGTCCCGCACGGTGTTATAGATCGGCAGCCCGTTGTCGTCTTTGGTCCCACCCTTGCCCGGGGTCACGCCGCCGACCATCCGCGTGCCATAGTTGAAGCACCCCTTGGTGTGCAGCGCGCCGAAGCTGCCCGTGATGCCCTGACAGATGACTTTGGTGTCCTTGTCGACGAGAATGGCCATGCGAAACTCCCGGTGTGATGGTGCCTGTGAATCGCGTGCATTGTAGCGCCACGAGCCAGCAAAGCCCCCGAATGCCGCCCGTGAAGCTGGGCAAACCGCACCATCTCGATCGCACCAACCCCCGATCCAACCACGACTTGCGGCTATCATTCCCCCCCAAAGCTCGGAGAGGCACACCATGCGCGCAATCGTCACAGGTCAGGTCGGGATGGATAAGAAGTCGTACCTCAAGGAGGTCGCCGATTTCGCCGCCGCCCAGGGCGAACCCATCCAGATGTACCATGTCGGCAACATGATGTACGACGAAGCGCCCGACATCCGCAACGGACGCATCCTCGACCTCCCCATCTCCCGCCTCTCCTCGCTCCGGCGGGCCGCCTTCAAGGACATCATCGCCGATTCGCCCAACCACGAGCACTCGCTTGTCAACACCCACGCCACCTTCCGCTGGCGCCACGGGCTCTTCTCCGCCTTCGACTTCGACCAGATCACCAAGCTCGCCCCCGACATCTTCGTCTGCCTCGTCGACAACATCGAGGTCGTGCACCAGCGCCTCCACGCCGAGCACGACATCGACGCCACCCTCAAGGACTGCATGGTCTGGCGCGAAGAGGAAATCCTCGCCACCGAGCTCATGTCCCAGGCCATCCCCGGCTCAAAGTTCTACATCGTCTCCCGCGGGCGCTTCTCACAGACCTCCAAGACCCTCTTCCAGCTCATGTGCCGCCCCGACATGAAGAAGGTCTACCCCTCCTTCCCCATGAGCCATGTCATCGACATGCCCGAGGTCATGGAAGAGATCGACGCCTTCCGCATGAAGCTCGCCGAGCACTTCATCTGCTTCGACCCCGGCGATGTCGACGAGAAGCTCCTCCTCGATCGCGCCGTCGAAGCCGTCAAGGAAGGCAAGGACTTCTTCGACCACAAGCCGCTGCAGCTCGGTGGCCTCGACAAGGGTGCCGAGCCCATCAAGATGCGCACACGCGAGGTCCTCGACATCGCCGGCGACATCGACGGCCAGATCTATATGCGCGACTTCAAGCTCATCGACCAGGCCGACATGATCGTCTCCTTCGTCCCCGAGCTCAAATCCGAGTCCGGCAAGATCATCCCCGGCCTCTCGTCGGGTGTCGAACGCGAACTCCAGCACGCCTGGGAGCACGCCAAAGAGGTCTATGTCGTCTGGAAGCCCAGCAAGAACCCCTCGCCCTTCATCACCGAAACGGCGACCAAGGTCTTCGATTCCGTCGACGACGCACTGACCTACTTCGAAGAGAAGGGCATGTTCGCCGAGAAGAACCTCTTCGGCAACTGAACACCCCCCAACCCGCCAAGACGCGTCTCAACGCACGCAACTGCTTTCTTACTCTGCAACGAAAGATTAAATCGCCACTTTGTGGGGCATATCCCCCACCACGGTGTAGGTTGTCTCGTGTACCTTCCGCACGCACCGCATGGGGATATCCGATGCACACCACCAAGAAGCTCGCCTGCACCCTGCCCGCACTCCTCGTCGCCACCACGCTGGCCCAGCAGATCACCCCCGTCAACGACTACCGCTACATGACCTTCGAGGCGCAGGCCAACACCGATTTCGGTGCTGACCAGAGCCAGGACGAGTACCACGCCAGCGACCTGCTCGAGATCCCATTCGACCCCTGGTCCTACACCTACGGCCTGAGCGCCAACTACCAGTCCGCCAGTGCCAACACCAACGGCACCATGGACACCGTCATCACCGCGACCTCCATACGCGGCAGCGCCTCTGTCTACGGCTTCTCACAGATCCTCGACGAGACCGGCTACGACGCGGGCGGCGGAACCGCCGCCGTCATGCAGGTCGGCTTCACACTCGACCAGGCCTCAACATGGGAGATCATCGCCACACTCATGGCCGACAGCGGCGGCGTCGCGCAGGTCACGCTCTCCCAGGGACTCAACCCCGGCGGCAACATCCTCTTCACCTCCACCAACTCCGTCATCAACGAACAGATCAACCTCGAGAGCGGCGACTACACACTCACCGTCACCGCAAGCGTCTACGCCCAGCTCTTTGGCGAAGGCATGCGCGAGCTCGAAGCCAGCTTCGACGCCCAGTTCAACCTCGTCCCAGCCCCCGCATCATCTTCCCTCGTCATACTCGGGCTCGCACTCACCGCTCGAAGGAGACGATCATGAACGCGAACCACACCGCAGCGACCATAGTGATCGCCGCGTGCACCGCCGCCCTGCACGCCCAGACCATGACGCTCACCGACGACCAACGCGTCATCGAAGCCCTCGCGGAATACCAGACGCAGGACGATCAGTTCGGCTTCGACACCCGCGATAGCACCCCCACCCAACCCTTCGAAATCTGGGGCGACAATGTCGGCGTGGACATCGTCCGCGCCAACGCCAACGCTTCCATGAGCTCCATCCTCACCCAGGGCACCATGCTCACATCCGGCAGCGCCGACGCACACGCCGTCCACGATGTGGACTCCAGTGTCTTCACAATCGCATTCGGCACCTCACGCCACATCATCGGCTTCAATATCAGCGAAACAACCTCCTTCGCGCTGATCGTCGACCTCGTGGCGACCGGCACCGCCGAATCATTCATCACCGTCCGACAGGACAGCCAGTTCGGCAACCTCCTCCACGAGCACGCAATGACCGACGGCTCCGTCAGGATCGACGAGCAGATCACCCTTGACGCCGGGACCTACTACCTCGAGTTCCGAGCCGAATCCCACCTTGAGCTCTACTCGCCCGCCGACGAAACCGGCTACGCCAGCTTCGACGCCGCCTGGGCCATCGTCCCCGCCCCCGCCACGGCCCTGCTCCCCCTCACCGGGCTCATGCTCACCGCCCGCCGCCGGCGATGAAATCCCCGCCCGGCTTCTCCCAAACACCCCTTGCGGGGATGGTCCCGTCATGGAATGATTGGGTATGCCGCAAGCCGCACACACAGAGCAGTACCGAACACCACCCGTCAACGAACGAGGGCGTGCTTACGACCCCGATGTCACCGACGATGAACGCACCTACGCGCTCATGCTCCACCTCTCCCTGCTCGCCCACGCCGTCCTGACCTTCATTGCGCTCGCCATCCCCATCATCATGTGGCAGGTGAAAAAAGAACAGTCCCCCTTCCTCGATGACCACGGGCGCGAAGCCGTCAACTTCCAGATCTCACTCATCATCTGGTCTATCGCCCTTCCCATCATCGCCGCCCTCATCGGGCTGCTGACATGCGGCGTCGGGCTCATCCTCCTCGTGCCAGCCGCACTGCTCCCCTATGTCATCGGTGTCATCGGCATGATCCAGGCCGCCGTCGCCGCCAACCGGGGCGAGTTCTACCGCTACCCCATG
>JAGQON010000044.1 GCA_020427395.1 Phycisphaerales bacterium | reverse complement strand
GGCTCACCAGAAACTCTTCACAGTGAGCGCGGACGGCGGCATGCCCGAGGCACTACCAGTCCCCTACGGCGCGACCGGAAGCATCAGCCCCGATGGAGATTGGCTCGCCTACACCCCCAACTCGCGCGACTTCCGCACTTGGAAGCGTTACCGCGGCGGACTGGCAACCGATATCTGGCTCTTCAATCTTAAGACCAATGAGTCACGCAAGATCACCGACTGGGAGGGCACCGACACCATACCAATGTGGCACAAGGACACCCTGTACTACCTCTCAGACAACGGCCCCGAGGGCCGCCTGAACATCTGGAAGTACAACCCCGCCAAAGACCAGCACGAGCAGGTCACCAAGTTCACGGATGACGATGTCAAGTTCCCCTCGATGGGTGTGAGCGATCAGGGACGGGCCGAAATCGTGTTCCAGCTCGGCTCACGGATTCATCTGCTCAACGCCAGCTCGGGCAAGTCCAAACCCGTAGATATCACAGTCCCTGGCGCACGCGAGACTCTGCGACCCAAGGTCGTTGACTCAAGTAACCTGATTATGTCAGGCGATATCTCCTCGACCGGCAAGCGAGTCGTCGCTGAAGCACGCGGCGACATCTGGACCGCTCCGGTTGAGAACGGCGCCCCTCGCCAGCTCACCAACTCATCCGGCGCTTCGGACCGACTCCCCTCATGGAGCCCAGACGGCCGCTGGGTCTCCTACTTCTCCGATGCCGACGGCGAATACGAGCTGTACATCACCCAGTCGGACGGCAAGGGCGAAACCCGCCAGCTCACCGACGGCAACAAGACCTACTTCATGGGCTCATCATGGTCGCCCGATTCCAAGACCATCTATGTCGTCGATAAGGCCGGCAAGATGTATCTGGTTGATGTTGAGACCGGCGAGATGACCCACTTCGACACCGACCCGATCGCGCAGCAAGCGGTCATGGTGTCGTGGTCGCACGATTCCCGCTGGGTCACCTACGCCCGTGCCACGGGCGAATCGTTCAGCACGACCGTCTGGATCTACGACACCGAAACCGGTGACAAGCACCAGGCGACCTCGGGCTTCTTCAATGACTCCAGCCCCGCGTTCTCCAGCAAGGGCGACTACCTCTTCTATGCCTCCAACCGCGACTTCACCTCGCCGCAGTATGAGGACATCGGGTCGACCTTCGTCTACTCAGGCACCGGACGCCTCATTGCTGTTCCCCTGAACGGCGATGTGGAGAACGCCCAGCTGCTCAAGTCTGATGATGAGACCTGGGAAGAGGAGAAGGCCGACGAAGGCGACGACGCCGAAGCCAGCGACGCGGAGAACGCTGACGAAGACAAGGCCGACGAGGGTGACGCGAAGAAGGATTCTGACACCCCCGCCTACCTCGATGGCTACGACACCGAGCACCCCCTCTGGGGCAAGTGGGAAGGCACCGCCTCGGGCTTCGCGGCCCTGGGAATGCCCACCGACGAGATCTCCTTCTCGCTGATGATCATCGTCGATGACGAGGGCAATATCTCTGGCAAGTCCGAATCCATGGGCGAGACCGATGATCTCGGTGATGTCGTCAAATGGAACGCCGAGACGAATGAGCTCTACATGGAGTCCACCGATCAGGGCATGACCGTGATCCAGAAGGGCACTATCAACGGCGACGAGATGACCGGCACCTGGGAGCTCAAGGGTATGGGCATGTCGGGCAGCTGGAAGGGCTCCCGCACCAGCCGCGACATCAGCGAAGAGGAACTCAAAGAGGTCGCCAAGGAATCGAGCGAGGCGGCTGAGACCGTTGAGATCGACTTTGAAAACTTCGAGGCCCGCGCCTACGACCTCGGCGTAGCATCGGGCAACTTCGCCAACCTTGCCAGCAATGACAAGGGCGAGCTGCTCTACATCCGCGCAGGCGATAGCGGCGCTTCGCTCAAGCTCATCGACCCGCGGGCCGACGAGCCGAGTGAGAAGACTGTGCTCGGCATGGCCTTCGGCTTCAGCGTCTCAGGCGATGGCAAGAAACTCGTCGCCCAAACCCCCGGCGGTTTCGCCGTCGTGGACACCAAGCCCGGGCAGACAGCCAAGCCCCTCAACTTCACACTCCGCAACACCATCAATCTGCGTGAGGAGTGGAAGGAACTCGTCACCGACGCATGGCGTCGTCAGCGTGACTTCTTCTATGTCGAAAACATGCACGGCGTGGACTGGGACGCGGTGCTCGCGCACTACCTCCCCATGGTCGACGACGCCGTGTCGCGCGAGGATGTCTCCTACATCATCGGTGAACTGATCTCTGAGCTCAATGTCGGGCACGCCTACTACAGCGGTGGTGACGGCGAGAACGAACCCGGCGAGAATGTCGGACTGCTCGGTGCGGAGTTCGAGATCGCCGAAGGAGGCGAGCACAGCGGCTTCCGGATCACCAAGATTTACCGCGGCGCCCCTTGGGACACCGACGCAATAGGCCCGCTGTCTCAAAACGGGCTCGGCGTCAGCGAGGGCGACATTATTACCGCCATCAACGGCGCGGCCGTCGACACCAGCAAGGATGTCTGGGCCTCGTTCATCGGGCTGGCAGGCAAACCCACTGTCCTGACGATCATCTCCGCCCTTGAGGGCGACGAGGAGACCGTCAACGAGCGCGATGTCACCGTCCGCCCGATGGGCTCTGAGACCAACCTGCGCTACCGCTCATGGGTCGAAGCCAACCGCAAGTATGTCGAGGAACACTCCGACGGCAAGATCGGCTACATCTATGTCCCCAACACCGGCGTGCAGGGCCAGAACGAGCTGTTCCGCCAGTTCTACGGGCAGATCGGCAAGCAGGCCCTCATGATCGATGAGCGTTGGAACGGCGGCGGGCAGATCCCCAACCGCTTCATCGAGCTGCTCAACCGTCCCCGGACCAACTACTGGTACCGCCGCGACGGTGCCGATTGGCCCTGGCCTTACGACTCACACCAGGGCCCCAAGGCAATGCTGATCAACGGCAACGCCGGCTCCGGTGGCGACATGTTCCCCTGGCTCTTCAAGCACCACGAGCTCGGCAAGCTCATCGGCACCCGCACATGGGGCGGGCTCGTGGGCATCTCGGGCGTCCCGTCGCTCATCGACGGCGGCAATGTCACAGTCCCAAACTTCGGGTTCTACGAGCTCGACGGCACATGGGGCATCGAGGGCCACGGCGTTGACCCCGACATCGAGGTCGACATCGATCCCACCGCCTCCCTTGAAGGCCGCGATCCACAGATCGACGCCGCAATCGAGCAACTCCTCAGCGAGATCAAGACGAACGGCTACAAGGCACCCAACCGCCCCGAGCCACCTGTCCGTACTGGTATCGGCATCACCGATCAGGACAAGTAAGTCCTGACTGAAATGCTGCAATGCAAAGCCCCGCGATCACTCGATCGCGGGGCTTTTTCCTGCGTTCTCAGGATGTATGCTCAGCTGTCGATTCGGCCCAGCAGCTCGTTTACCGCTGCTTCAAGCTGCGGATCGCGCCCAGCCGCCTCGTCGGTCGGCGTCTGCGGCACGTCAATATCCGGCTTGGCTCCATTGTTCTCCATGTCGGTCCCGTCCGGCAGGTACCACCCACGGAACGGGCGACGGATTGTGGTACCGTCGATCAGCGAGAACGATCCGGTTGATATCACGCCACCGAAGGTCTGCGTCCCGATCAGCTTGCCACGGTTCGCGGTTCGGATCGAGTGGGCGAAGATTTCCGCGTTGGAGAACGAGTGCTGATTGATCAGCACATTGATCGGGCGTGAGTAGGCATAGATCAGACGCCGATCACGAGGATAGTTGTCCTTGGTCACCTCATCCGGGTTCGCACCCCGCGGGATGGTGTACGCGTGTGCAGGAGCCGTCAACGAGGCGAGCAGGATGTCGGTCGTCCATCCGCCCCCGTTGTCACGAACATCGATGATCAATCCTTCTTTCCCGTGTGCCGCGGCGTACAGGTCACGCTCGTAATCACGAACCTCCGCAAGGCCCATGCCACGAATGTGCAGATACCCAAGGCGACCGTTGGATAGCTCATCGACCTCCGCACGACGCTTGGCGACTTCGTCCTCATAGCGGAGCACCGAAACGGTGTTGAAAGTCGTCGGCGTCACCAGCGCAAGCTTGGTTGTTCCGTCCGCGCTGTCCGCTGGCAGGTACTCGAGCAGGATCTCTTCACGGGCCATGTGCTCCATGGCGGTGTGCAGGTCGTGCAGGCCCGACTCGGTGTTCGCGCCGGTCAGCTTCATGCCGCCGATGCCGACGATGATGTCACCAACGCTCGGCGGGTGCTTCATCTCCGCGATGGGTCCGCCCTCGATGATCGCATCGATCCGGTAGCCGCTGGGGACGACACTGAAATCGATGCCGAGGTAGCCGTTATTCGGCGAACTCGCAGAGAACGCGTCGCCGCCACCGGTGCCGGTGTGCGAACCGTCCACCTCGCCCCACATCAGGTTCAAGAGTCGCGTGAACGCGTCCTGCGTGCGGGTCTGCATCACGAGTTGGCGGTATCGCTCGCTGATTGCATCCCAATCCAACCCCTTCATCGTCGGGTGATAGAAGTAGAGCCCGAACATCCCGGCCGCCTCATGAAACTTCTGTGCCAGCTCCGCCTCGCGATCGATCGTAATCGTCGCGTCGATCGGAAGGTTGGTCGTCTTGCCGCCGCTTGGGCTGGTCGTCGCGGCCTGCCCGCCCGAGACAAAGCTCAGCGTCTTGCCATCGAGCGAGATCCGGGGGTCGCCAACGCCGCCGGACTTGATCGTCTTCCGATCTCGCCCGCGGTGATCGACACTCACATAGTTGCGCTCGCCGTCGATGACCGTCGAGAAGACGATCCGATCACCGCCGGGTGTCATCACCAGGTCCGATTCTGTCTCAGGCGTCGAGGTGATTCGTCGCACTCGCAGGTACGCGTCTTCGGTGTCGAAAGTGAGCGCTTCCGGCTCCTTCTTCTCTTCCTCGTCGTCCTGCTCTGTTTCCCCAGAACTCACCGGATCGATCGGCTTGAGCTTGCCCGCCGCTTCGGAGGCCTCCTTGAAGTACTCATCGAGTTCGTACCCAGCAAGACCTTCGAGTGACTTGTCAAGGTACACCGCGTAGACATCGAACTCCCAGTTCTCATTGTCACGATCCGACAGGAAGGTCAACACCTTGCCGTCGTGCGAAAGCCGAGGAGAGTGATCGATATCAGGGTGACGGGTGATATTCATCGGCTCGGGCAGACTCCCGTCGTCTCCCGGCTCGGTGTCCACGATGAACACATCCGAGTTGAAGTCAAGGTCCTGCGCCGCGACGACCAGGTGCCGTGAATCCGATGCCCACTGCACATCCGGGTCGGACCACAACTCCATAATGACGCGGTCCTCACCCGTCTCCAGATCGCGGATCACGATATCGCCGCGATCCTTCAGATAAAGCAGCTTCATGCCATCGGGCGATGGGATCGGGTTGAAGTCCAGCGAATCCGACTCGACCACCGTCTCGATCTCAAACCGCAGTGCTTCGCTCCAGCGCTTGGCGTAATCGATCTTCGGCTCCTCGTCCTTCTTATCCTTCTTGTCCGAGGCATCTTCATCGTCTAATGCTTCATCGCCTTCCGCGGGTTCAGATTCTGGCGTATCGCCCTCCCCGGCATCCGCGTTCTCTTCGCTCGAGGCGGCTTCCTCTTCGGTCGTCTCGGCCTCGGGCTCCTCCGCTTCCGGTTCTGGCTTGGGCTCGAGGTCCTCTCTCGCCAGCGTCACCGTCACCGAGTAGATATTCCCCAGCGACTCACCATCATCCGCCGCGAAGTACAGGCGGGTCCCATCTGGCGACCATGATATGTCCCGCTCACGGAACGGTGTGTCCGTGACCCGGATCGTTGGGCGATCCTCACTCGTCGAACGCACAAAGAGCTCGCCGCGTGCAATCTCCGCCACGGCCTTGCCCGATGGATGCACAGCCGCCTCACTCACATTGCGTGAGATGTTGTTGCGGTACATGCGATCCCCAGCCATGTCATCGGCGAGTTGAACATCGACCGCCACCGGCTTTGCCCGACTGTCGGTGAGATCGAGCGTATACAGCGTGTTCCAGACCACGAAGACCGCCGTCGAACCGTCTTCCGAAACCTGAAGATCACGCACGCCATGA
This sequence comes from Phycisphaerales bacterium, assembly GCA_020427395.1. Taxonomy (GTDB): domain Bacteria; phylum Planctomycetota; class Phycisphaerae; order Phycisphaerales; family UBA1924; genus UBA1924. Next base: position 9,508 of record JAGQON010000044.1, on the reverse strand, counting down.
GCGATTGTCTCCGGGTTGTTCGCATCGGGTTTAAAATGCGTCAGCTGGCGCACCGAGCCCGGATCCTGATCGGTCTTGCCCGCTTCCAGACGCACAATGTTGTACTGTCCATCCCGGCTGGACACATACACCATCGATCCATCCGGGAGCAAGTTGGGCTCGAAGTCGTTCCCATCGAACTGCGTCAGCTGCAGAAAGCTGCCATCGCTGGGGCGGTAACGCCAGATGTCCATGTTCCCGGGGCCGCGGTACGCGACCCGGTGCGGGTAGTAATACCCGCGGTTGAAGTAGATATCCTCCGAATCCGATCGGGTTTCCGGGCCGCGACCAAATGCATCGGTCACACGCTCCATGGGCCCGCCATCGAGGGCCGCGCTGTACATCCGCGGGTGCCGGTAGATCTCGCGGTACATATACGCCGAGAAGAGCACCCGCTTGCCGTCCTGGCTGAAGCCGCCAAGTTGCTGGGCCCGGTCCGAGGTCGTCACCCGTGTGATATCGCCAGCGCTCAGCCGATCCGATGCGGAGACAAGGTCCAGCAAGTACAGGTTCTGAGCGCCGTCGCGGTTCGACTCGAACACGAGCTTCGATCCGTCGTGCGAGAACCGTGATTGCCCCTCGATACCCGGGTGCACTGTCAGCCGTTCGGCCACGCCGCCGCCGACGGGGACCGACCAGAGATCACCCGCCGCCGAAAACACGATCTGGCTTGCGTCCGGGGAGATACTCGGGTACTGGATCAGCCCCTGGCGGGACTCCTGCGAGAGCGCTGTCGCGGCGCAGGCACCGGACAACGCCAAGATGGCGGTGATACGAGAACGAATAGACATGCGGGTTTCCTCCGTGGATGAACGCGATGATGGCGTGTAGATGGGGATGGAACACGCGGCACACCGCAGATAGAAACAGGCCCGATCGGACACGACCGGGCCTGTGAATATACTCGATTCTGACCCGAAATGCGGCTCAAAGACCGCATTTCAGGGATCTCACTCCTTGATCGGCTCAAGCGATTCCGGGTCCCGCTGCGGGATCTCGGTCGCCTTCCCACCGAAGAACTCGTCCATGGTCGCGACCCGGTTGGGATCCGCCTCACTGTCGGCGTTCCCCTTCTTGATCTCTTCCCATGGCCCGACCACGAGGATCACCGCGTCACGCGGGTGCAGATACTCATTAGCAGCACGCTGAACATCCTCGGGGGTGACCGAGCGAACCTTATCGCGGTAGCTCTGCCAATACCCCTCAGGGCGATCCGTACGCTCGTCGTTCATGAAAATACCCAGCATGGCCCCCTTGGACTCAAAGTTCCGCGGGAAAGTCTCGATGAGGTTGTTCTGGATGGTCTCCAGTTCCTCAGTCGAGACCGGTTCGGTCTGAATCTTCTCGAACTCATCGAAGACCAGCCGGCTGGCAAGCGCCGTCGAAGGGGTCTTGGTAAAGAAGTACGAGGCGAAGATGCCGGGGTACTCAACACGTGTCTGCATGAACGAGCCGGCCGTGTACGCCAGCCCCTCACGCGTACGCACAGAGTTGGTGATCCGCGATGTGAATCCCGAACCACCCAGGATCTGGTTCATGACATCGGCCTCGATCGCGTTCTCATCGTCGCGAGTCATCGAGCGGTGACCGATGAGAACCTGTACCTGCGGCTGCTCCTTCTCGTAGTAGTACACGCCCGGCTTGAACGCATGCGTCGGGGCAGGAACATCGGGGACTTCCTCCCCCATCTCCCAGCCGCTGAGCTGCTCCTCAAGGAACGCGAGCATCTGCTGCTCTTCGAAGTCGCCCGTGACCGAAATCATCAGGTTTGCGGGATCAAAGATCCGATCGTGGATCGCCTTGAGATCCTCAACCGTGATCGACTCGAGTGATTCGCGGGTCGGCTGAATCGATTCGAAGTGATCCTCGCCCCACATCAGGTAGTTGAACTCACGTAGCGCGATCGCCAGCCCGTTGTCGTCACGAGCCTTGAGCCCTTCGAGCGCCTGCCCGCGGAGCACCTCCAGGCGTGCCTGGTCGAACCGCGGGTTGCGGATCATGTCCATGAACAGCTCGAACGAGCGATCGAGGTTGCTCGTCAGCGTGTCGATGCTGGCGCTCGACGATCGCCCACCGACCCCGACACTCACATCGGCCGCCAGGAAATCGAACTCCTCGTCGAGCTCACTCGGGTCCATCATTGATGAGCCGCCGGTGCGGATCATCTGACCCGTCATCGCCGCAAGCCCGGCCTTGTCCTCGGGTTCGAGATACCCGCCGCCCTTGAAGCTGAAGCGGATCTGAACCAGCGGGAACTCATCGCTGGGTGCCATATACACAGGCACGCCATTGGAAAGCTCATGGCGGTAGTCCGAGGCCTCGGGCGGGGTGAACTCAAGTGGCGCAAAGTCCAGATCGCTGGGGTGCGCCGGGATGTCATCCGCGAAGGTCAGCGTCGTGCCGGTGATCGCGATGGCCGCGCACGCAATGGTCATCATGGTCTTCATTGGTCACCTCCCTCGGTGCCTTCGTTGCCGGTCTCGCCCGATTCGATCTCGGCGATCCGCTTGAGAATTTCCTGCTTGATGTACTTCATGGCGGTCTGGAAGTCCGGCGGGACCATGCCCGCCTGTGCGTCCATTTCCTCAACCTGCGCCTGCAGCGCCGAGGCATCGGTCTCCTGCTGAAGCGCCTCGATCTGCATCTCCAGCTGCGGGATCAGCATCCCCGCCATATCCTCGGGCAGCGAAGCCCGCACATCCTCGATAGTCAGTTCCACAACCTCGCCACCGCCCTTGCGGGTGTAGAACGACACCGCTCGTTCGTTGGCGCCGAAGTACTCCTTGGCGACACGCATGATGTCCTCCGGAGTCACATTGGCAACCCGCTCAGGCTGCTGATTCAGGTACTCATAGCCACCGTATGCCTCGGTGATCGCCAGCTGGAAGAACAGCGACGAGTTATCCTGAAGCCCGCGGAAGGTGTCCGCCGCGTTCTGATTCTTCACTTTCTGCAGCTCACGCGGATCGACCGGTTCATTCTTGAGTCGATCGATCTGCTCGTACCAGGCCGCCTCAAGCTCGCTCAGCTCCGCATCGCCCTTAGGCAACGCGTTGAAAGAGAAGCTGCCCGCGTAACGCATCGAGCGGTTTCCCGCGCTGGCCTGAGCCGCGATGTCATCACCCTCCACCATTGACTTGTAGAGCCGCCCGGTCCGACCGTTAAGCAGCGCCGCGATCACATCGAAGACGGCCTCGTCCGGGTGCCCAAAGGGCACGCTGCGATAACGAACCTCAACCTGATCCTGGCAGTCACACTCGCCGCTGAATCGAAGCTCACCAAGCAACGGGACCGAGTGCGTGACCAGCGGGGCCGCCTTGGGGCGTTTGTTGGGGATGCGCCCGAAGTACGATTCGACAAGCTGCTCGGCCTCCTCGACATCGAAGTCACCCACGATGACCCCGGTCAGGTTTGCCGGCTGGTAGTAGGTCTCAAAGTACTGCTTGATCTCGTCCTCGGTGTAGGCCATCAGGTCGCTCATCCAGCCGATCACCGGCCAGTTGTACGGCGAGGCAACCCAGAACATCGAATCGAACTGCTCGTCGAGCTTGCCCGTTGCCGTCGCCTCCAGACGCTGGCGACGCTCCTCGATCACAACGAACCGCTCGGCATCAAGCTCGCGGTACGACGGGTTCATCAGGCGATCGCTCTCCATCCACGACCACAGCTCCAGCTTGTTGCTCGGGATGTTGATATAGAACACCGTGAAATCGTTGCTCGTGCCCGCGTTCATGCCCGAGGCACCGTTGCCGGTGTAGATCGAATCAAACTCGTTCTTGATCGTAATCTCGGCCTGCTTGTCCTGGATCGCGGTCATCTCTGACCGCATGGCTCGCAGCTCATCGGTGTCGTTGGCCGGGTCCCATGGGTTGTCGATCTCGCCCGCGTACATACGCTTATACTGCACATCGAGCGTGTAGGCACGCATCTTCTCGCGGATCTCGGTGAGCTCCTCGCGATACTGGGCATCCAGTTCCGGATCGCTGGTGCCGATCACGTCAGTCCCCTTGAAGAGCAGGTGCTCCAGAAGGTGTGACACGCCGGTGATGCCGGGGCGTTCGTTTGCGGAGCCGACAGGAGCGATCCAGCCGGCGGTGATGATGTTGGGTTGCTCGTCGCGGGGCATGAGCAGGAACTTCATGCCGTTATCGAGCGTGTACTCGATCGGTTCGACATTCTGCGCGATGACGCTGCTCGCGGGCATCACGAGAACGGTGCTCGCCGCCAGAAGGGCGGCCTTGGGCAATCTCATGGGGACTCCTCGATCTGAAATCGATGCTCACCACCACACAACGCGGCGGGAAACAATGATACCGGTCAGAATCCCAGAAAGATGCGACGAAAGGGCCGTCCTGGTCTCGAATCAGCCCCCGGTGCCAAGTTCAGCAATCATACAGCGTACGCTCCCGCCAGCAACATACTCGATCGTGGGGATCGGAATCGCCACCACCTGCCCCAGTGAGCTCAGCCGATCCTGCTGGGCAGGAGTGAAGTGCTCCCAAGCCGCCTTCGACATCGCGAACACCGGCTCGCCCTTGCTGTTCTTGAGTTCCAAGATATTGCCGCAGAAGTGCGACACCTGATCGAGGGTGATCGCCATGATCTCTCGACCGCTCTGGCGCAGTGAGGCCTCCACGATGTCGTATTCGTCTGGATCGACGATGGAAGACAGGCAAGCCACCGAGAGCTTGTTCCCAATGCTCATGATGACATTGGTGTGATAGATCGGGTTCCCCTCGCCATCGGCCGCGTGGAACCGCACGACGCTGTATCCGGTTTCGTCCGCCCACGCATCGAGGGCCTGATCCGTCGTCCGCCCCGACAGACATGCGTACGCGATGCCATTGATCCGATCGAGCACGAGAGAACCCGTACCCTCAAGGAACTCGCCATCGTTCTCCAGCTGACTCAGATCAATATGATCCAAAGTCGAATGCGTGAAACGAGTGATCGCGTCGAGCACCTCGACGCGGCGCTCGCGCCGGCGTGCCTCGGCGAGCATCGGATAGGTCACGAGCAGCGGGTTCGATTTCACGCTCTTGAACTCGTGATACGACACCCAGTTGTTGGGAAAGACCGAATCTGGGAGCCCCAGATCATCCTCAAACACGAGCACCGAGACCCCGGCCTGCTTGAGGCCCGAGACCAGCGTATCGAACTCCTTCTGGGCCTGGCTCTGGACCTTGGTCGCCGAATCCGACGGGACATTCATGAACTTATTCGTCTCCGCCGACTCGCCATCATGGGCGAATCGGGTCGGACGAATCATCAACACTCGTGAGGCGGTCTGGGCGCGTTCGGTGCTCATTGTTCTATCATATCGGCTCAAACAACCCCACACATCGAGCCATCTATGACCGATCAATCATCCGTCACCCTCTTCCCCGACGCCCCGCTGAGCCCCGTGCAGATCGAATCGATCGCACGATCCGGCAATCAGGTCCGCCTAAGCGACGATGCCCGCGAATCGATCATCGCCTGCCGAGCACGCCTCGAATCGGTTCTCGACGACAGGCTGCCCCACTACGGCATCAATACCGGATTCGGTTCGCTCTCCCGCAAGCAGATCGATCCCAGCGAGCTTGAGCAGCTCCAACTCAACCTCATCCGATCCCACGCCGCCGGTGTCGGCGACCCGCTTCCCTGCGATGTCGTCCGGGCCATGATGCTCGTGCTCGCCGCGTCGCTCAGCCGGGGGCACTCAGGCGTGAGAATCGAGATCGTCGAGCAGATCCTCGCCCTGCTCAACAGCGGCATCACCCCCGTAGTACCAGAGTCTGGCTCAGTCGGGGCCTCGGGAGACCTCGCTCCCCTGTCGCACTGCGTGCTCGCCATGATCGGCGAGGGCGAAGTCATACAGAACGGCCGTCGCCGACCAGCCGCCGCGGCACTCCGCGAGGCGGGCATCAGACCGGTGGCCCTCGTCGCCAAGGAGGGGCTCGCGCTGATCAATGGCACCCACCTGATGACCGGGCGGTTCGCCCTCGTCGCTCAGGACCTCCAACGCGTCGTCAACGCAGCCCTGATCGCCAACGCCATGTCTATCGACGCGGCCCGGGCCTCACACGCATACCTCGATCCCCGCGTCTACCTTGTACGCAAGCAGCCCGGCGCGGGGTTCGTCGCCGACACACTCCGCAAGCTCCTCGCGGGCAGCTCGATCGTTGAATCGCACGCGGCCGACGACCCTCGCGTTCAGGACCCCTACTCCTTCCGCTGCGCCCCGCTCGTGCTCGGCGCGGCCCTCGACTCGTTCGATTCCTGCTACGCCCGCCTCCGCGATGAGCTCGGCGCCGTCACCGACAACCCGCTGATCTTCGATACCGGCACCGATGTCCCCGACATCGTCAGCGCCGGGTGCTTCCACGGCATGCCGGTCGCGTTGCCCCTGGACACCCTCGCGATCGGCATCTCCCACCTCGCCGGCATTGCCGAGCGTCGGGTCTACCACATGCTCAGCGTTTTCGATCCCGAAAGCCAGCTGACCGCGTTCATGAGCCCCAAGCCCGGCGTGATGTCCGGGTTCATGATCGTCCAGTACGCGGCCGCCGCCATGTGCAACGAGCTCATCGGGCTCGCCACCCCCGCTAGCGTCGCCAATCTCTCAACCTGCGCCAACATGGAAGACTACAACAGCTTCGGACCCCGTTCTGCGGCCAAGGCTGCGCGAGGGGTCCAGCTTGCCCGATCGATCATCGCCACCGAGCTGCTCTGCGCGGCCGAGGGCGTGGAGGCCCACCGCCCCCACCGCTCCGGCGAGCCCGTCGAGAAAGCCATCTCGATCATCCGTGAGGTCGTCGAGCCGCTCGAAGCCGATCGTTCGCCATCGCCCGACATCGCCGCGATCGAGAAGCTCATTGAAAAAGACGCGTTCGGCCCACTGCTGAGCTGAACGCGTCCTTCATTCAGGTTGAATGTGGGGTTCAGAAATCGTCGAGCTGCAGTTCCTCACGAGCCCCCTTGTTAAGAGGCATATTCAGCAACTCCTCAAGGCGCTCAAGATCGACCATCTCGACATGGGCATCCGCGAAGCCCACATAGACCTCCCAGTTCCCATTGACATAGGCCGCGCGATCGATCGCGACGATGTACTCCCAGTTGAATGACGAGACCGCGTCCTCGGTCAGGCGAACGGTGTAGTCAGGACCACCGTCGTACGCCGAGCCCATCGGTGAAACGAGCATGTCGCTGGAAATGATGCCCTGCTCAACGAGCACATCGATCGTAGCTGGCGGCTGATCGTTATTATTCGAGCCGTAGATCACCATGCCCTGCACGATGGTGCGGAGCTGAGTCGCAGACTTCAGCGTATTGGCTCGGTAGCGGGCCTGACCCAGCGCAGGCATCATCACACCAGCCGCGAACGCCGGAGCGATGATCCCCTGCACATCAGAAAGCGTTCCAAGCCCCGCGGAAAGCTGCACCAGCATTGAGCGGTCGCCGAAGTAGTGCGAAACAAGGTCGTCGCCTTCCCACTTGGAAATACCGCCGCTGAACTGCACATCCTTGGTGAACATGCTGTAGCCGGGAAGCAGGGCACCGCGAACCCGATCAGGATGCTCAGGCGAGCGTGCGGCGTTGGCAATGGCACTCGTGAGCATGTTAGTCATGCCATAGCCCTTGGCCACCATGCGGGGGGTATCGGTGTAGCTGACCATCGCAGCACCTTCCTTGGGCATCTTGGACACAATCGCCGACCGGAAGCCCTCGTTCTGCACGATACTCGTCGACGCACGCGGGCTCATCTGGATAAGAGCCGCCTCCATCGAAGTTGGTGTCACCGCCAGCACCAGCTTGCCACCATTGATCGCCCAGCAGGGCTCGAACGGGATCGGCAAACCGGGGAAGTTCATCGAGAACACCTCGACTGCGCCAATGTCTCGGCTCTCCACACGCACATAGCCGCTCGCCTCGTCCACGGCCAGCTCATTGAGCCGGTCCACCAGCTTGCGGTGAGCCCGCCCCATCGCGTCCGGATCACGCAGATCAACCAGAGCGACCGCTGAAGTCAGCCCGCCGCCACCGGTCGTGTCAGACTGGTAGTAGATCGCCCGCTCTCCGAAGTTCGCCAGCATGTCATTGACGATATCGAAGCCAAGTTCCTCGTTGATCTCTTCAAGTGTCGGATCGCCCGACATCATCATCGCCTGCTCCAGGCCTTCGAGGGTCGCACTGATGTTGGTCTGGAACGCGCTCACGCGGACCGCATCGACCGGCACATGCGCGAAGTCCGCCTGCGTGAACATGTTCGTCTGATCGCCGTCAAGCTGCATAGCCTGCCTGGCTCCTACCAGACGGGACACGACATGCATCTGCTTCGTATCAACACCCGCGGCGAACTCGACGATGACCGCGTTCTCGCCAACGAACATACCCATCGGGTTGCCGGGCATCATGCCCGCCTGGGCCTCGAGTTCAGCGCCCATCCCCGGTGCGAACATCTCGATCAGCCCATTGATATCAACACGACCCGACATGATCGGCGCAACACCCTTGGGCAACGCGTACCGCTGAATCTCAAGGCTCGCGGGCTTCGATTCGCCCATCGCGAGCCAGAGCCGCTGCTCGTCGAAGCCCAGCGTCATCGGACCCATCGGCCCCATGGCCTCCGAGATCCCATTGCCCTGATCGGCGAACTCAAAGCCGCCCATCATCGCTAGCCCGCTCAGCTGCTGGTGCATCGCCTCCGTGCTGCCGTTGCCCGGCGCGAGCACGAAGGAAGCATCGAGCCCCTGATCGCTGGAGGCGATATAGAGCGACGAGCGGGCCGTGAGCAGGTCCCAGCCCAGCCTCATCATCTCGCCCTGCATGGGCTCCATGTCGAGCTCAGCGACCAGATCGCCCATCCGCTCGCGAAGAAGCTTGAAGGCGTCCATGAACGCCTCGTCCTTCTCGTTGCCGGGCCAGTCGTACAAGCCGACGCTGTGCAACTCAAGCACCGGCTCGGCACCCATCGCCGGACCAGCAGTGATCGCCGCCACACCCAGCGACGCGCACGCCAGACCGAGCGAAAGCTGATTCATCGTTCGAAGTTTCATCCTGTTCCCTCCTCGCCGCCCACAAGCGGCGTTTTCTGAGGCGATCGGGGTCGCCCGAGTCATCATTCGATATAGTTGAACTCTTATAGAGGATACACACCATGAGCACCACGACCAAGCCCGGCGTTTCCAAGTACATCCCAGAGCCTCAGGACCGCGTGGTCCGGGCACCCCGGGGCACTGAGAAGACCTGCAAGACCTGGCAGGCCGAAGCCGCCCTCCGCATGCTCATGAACAATCTGGACCCTGAGGTCGCTGAGCACCCCGAATCGCTCATCGTCTACGGCGGACGCGGCCAGGCCGCCCGATCATGGGCCGCCTTCGACGCCATCGTTGAAACCCTCCAACGCCTCGAGCCCGACCAGACCCTGCTCGTCCAGTCCGGCAAGCCCGTCGGCGTCGTCCAAACCACGACCGACTCGCCGCGCGTC
>JAGQON010000043.1 GCA_020427395.1 Phycisphaerales bacterium | reverse complement strand
AAGCGGGTGATCCGCTTCCTGGTCTCGATGAAGATCGGCGACGCGGGCGAGACCGATGCGGAGCTGCTGCGTGAGCACGCCGCGAGCAAGGCCAATGTGCCCACGATGGGCGGCATCCTGATCGTCGGCGCGATCTTCATCTCGACCTTCTTCCTCTCGGATATCCGGGTGAACCGTGTGTATTTCGGGCTCTTCACGCTGCTGTGGATGGCCGGTGTCGGCGGCGCGGACGACTGGCTCAAGCTGACCGCTTCGCGTCGGGGCACCGGTCGTCAGGGGCTGTTCTCGTGGGAGAAGCTGGTGTTCCAGCTGGGCATCGGCGCGATCGTGGGCTATTTCGGCTATCGCTACGGCGTGACGCCCGACGGTGCCGAATCGCTGGCGCATGTGCTCAACCTGCCGTTCCAGCGCACCTACGACCCGCAGAGCGGGCTGGCGAACTCGGCCCTCCTGTACCTGGGCATGCCGATCTTTGTGATCTTCTCGACATTGGTTGTCGCGGGGATCTCCAACGCCGTGAACATCACCGACGGCATGGACGGGCTCGCGGCCGGCTCGTCGGCGATCGTGAGCTTTGGGCTCATCCTGCTGGCGTTGATCGCCGGCACCCAGAGCGCGGCCCAGTACCTGCTGGTGCCTTATGTGCCGTTCACCGACGAGCTGGCCGTAATGGCCGGCGCGATGGCTGGGGCGTGCCTGGGGTTCCTTTGGTGGAACTGCAAGCCCGCGCAGGTGTTCATGGGCGATACCGGCTCGCTGGCGCTGGGCGGCTGCATCGGCTATATCGCCGTCATGACCCGCCAGGAGTTCGTCGTCCTGCTCATGTGCGGCGTGTTCCTGATGGAAATCGGCTCGGTCATGCTGCAAGTCGGCTGGTTCAAGTACACCCGCATCAAGACCGGCACCGGGCGGCGGATCTTCCGCATCGCGCCGTACCACCACCATCTGCATCAGGGCGGCTGGGCCGAGAATCAGGTCGTGGTGCGGCTCTGGCTGATCGCGATCCTCTTCAGTGTGGTGGCGCTGGCGACGCTGAAGCTGCGGTGATCAGTTCAGGTGTTCGGATCGCTTGTGCCTTCCTGAGCAGCGCTGAGATCCAGGCCGCTGACTTGGTGATTTAATCTTCCCTCGATCGCATCATTCGGTATGACGCTCAGGTTCGCGTCAGACTCAAGCACAACGAGCGCGATGCTCCCAAGCTCGGCGTAGCCGTTTTCACGCACTGCTGACATGATCTCGGACTCGGTGACACGCGTTCGTTTCATTTCTGATCTCTGGAGTGCGCCGCGGTACACCAGGATGCTCGGTGAGTCCCTGACAACCTCGGAGACGACTTCCGACCTGACTGTTAGGCTTGTCAGTATCCATTGCAGCAGGAAGAGCAGCCCGACCGCCAGCACGCCTTGGGCGACGCTGACATCCTTGAGCAGGATGGGCGAGGCGATGATGCTGCCGATCGCGACGGTCACGACCCAATCGAAGTTGTTCATCTGGGAGGTCGAGCGTTTGCCGGTGAGGCGTACGAAGATGATCACGCTGATATAGAGGATCGGCGTGACGATCAGCACCTTGGCGAGGTTTTCCCAGCTATTGAAAAAGATGGTTTGCGCGAGCATGAGGGGCCTCCTGTGTGTCGTTGCCTCTGTACTCTACGGCGAATTCCGGCTGGGACGAACGCGCTAACATTGTTCACGAACCATACTCATTGTGAATAAAGGATCTTTGCCATGACCACCACCGCGACCCTGCCCAAGCACTACAGCGAACTCATCACCCTCAAGCGGCAGGTCGGGACGCTCGGCTCGATCAGTGCGCTGGTGAGCTGGGATCAGGAGACCTACATGCCGCCCGCGGGGGCCAAGGCCCGGGCCGAGCAGGCATCGCTGCTGGCGGGGATCATCCACGAGCGGAGGACGAGCAAGAAGATCGGCGACCTGATCGCCCAGTGCGAGCAGGACCCGGAGCTGAGCCAGCCCGGCAGCGCCGAGGCCGCCAACATCCGCGAGATGCGCCGCGATTACGACCTCGCCACCAAGCTGCCCAACGATCTGGTCGAGTCGCTGGCCAAAGCGCAGTCCGAGGCCCAGGAGTGCTGGAAGCAGGCCCGCAAGAATAACGACTTCCCAGCCTTCGTGCCCGCGCTGACCGAGGTACTCAACCTCACCAAACGCAAGGGCGAGTGCTACGGCGTGGAAGAAGGCGGCGAGTTGTACGACGCGCTGCTGCAGGAGTACGAGCCCCACACGACGGCCCGGGACATCGAGACCGTCTTCACCCCGCTGCGCGAGCGACTGAGCGCCTTCATCGCCGAGGTGATGGATACCGGCACCGCGCCCAAGGTCGATTTCCTCCACCGCGAGATCGCCACCGACAAGCAGCACGCGTTCGGCGAGGCCGTCACCGCGGCGCTTGGCTTCGACTACAAGAAGGGACGCCTGGACACCACGACGCACCCGTTCTGCTCGGGCTTTGGTCCCGGCGACACACGCATGACGACGCGCTACGCGCTCGACAACTTCCCCGATGCCATCAGCTCGACCATGCACGAGTGCGGGCACGGGCTGTACGAGCAGGGGCTGCCCAAGGAGGGCGAGCTGTTCGGCACGCCGCTGACCGATGCGGTCTCGCTGGGCATCCACGAATCGCAGTCACGCATGTGGGAGAACATGGTCGGGCGCAGCAAGGCGTTCTGGACCTGGGCGCTGCCGGTCGCCAACGAGCACTTCGACGGCGCGTTCAAGGACATCGACCTGGAGACCTTCACCAAGGCGATGAACACCTGCACGCCCAGCTTCATCCGCGTCGAGAGCGACGAGAGCACCTACAACCTCCATGTCATGCTCCGCTTCGAGCTCGAGCGGGCGATGATCTCCGGCGATCTGGCCATCAAGGACCTGCCCGGCGCGTGGAACGAGAAGTTCAAGTCCATGCTCGGGCTCGATGTCCCCAGCGACGCCAAGGGCTGCCTGCAGGATGTGCACTGGAGCTTCGGGCTCATCGGCTACTTCCCGACCTACACGCTGGGGAACCTGTACGCCGCGCAGATGTGGGAGACGATCAACGAGCAGATCCCGGACCTGGACGAGCAGATGAGCAAGGGCGAGTTCAGCGCGTTGCTGGACTGGCTGCGGGTGAATATCCACCAGCACGGACGGCGCTACTCGGCGGCGGAGCTGTGCGAGCGTTCGACTGGCAAGCCCCTGAGCGCGGACCCGCTGATGCGGCATCTGGAGTCTCGGGTGAAGCCGGCGTATGGACTGTGAGTGATGTTATTGGGTGCCCTGCTTACGCTCTGGCGAAGTCAAAGAAGGCAGGAATTGGAATCACTTCCTCTGTAGTATAATAGGGTTGTGCATTTAAGAAATATTGCTGTTTGATCGTCATGAAGCATTGATCGATTTGGAGCACAAATGAACAGGAATCCCACGCTTTCAGAAGCACTGTTTCGTCTAGCGAGCGACTTTAATACTAGAAATCAGGAAGAGCTAGATGGGACTTCTGCGTGCTGTCCACATTGCGGCGCGTTCGTCTCTTTTGGCGTTGTCAAAGTAGACAAGAGTCTTGGGTCTATTCTCCGGTTTGCAAATTCAAGTCAATCACATAACTTGATTGCGGATCGGTACATTCATCAGTTGGTTTGCACAAATCCATCTTGTCGTGGAGTTTCATTGGTTGCGAGCGCCTATGAGCGGGATGCTGATTCAAATCAAAAGTTGCTCTTGGAACTCTTGTGGCCTAAAGAAGTACCTCCAAATCAGGCCCCAGCTTCCTTGGAAGCTGAGGCGAAGCAGGATTACGACGAAGCGAGGATGGTACTTCATTCATCTCCTGCGGCATCGGCAACACTTGCAAGAAGATGCTTGCAGTATGTGATTCGAACTAAGCTAGGCATTTGAAAACGTATATTATTCGATGAAATAAACGAGGCGCTCAAATCAGATGAGTTATCCAAAAAAACACGAGACGCCTTGGATCATGTTCGACAGATTGGGAATTTTGGTGCTCATCCAGACATTGATCAGTCGGGACTTCTTGTTCGAGTCAGTGAAGAAGAAGCGGTCTATACACTTTTCGTTCTAGAGTTATTGTTTGACGATTTATATCGCCAGTCAGATCTTGTTGATCAGATGACTAAGCGACTTACAGAGTCAACATAATTGCCGGGTGTCATGCAGGTGCCGTCTTCGGCTCCTGCATGTTCTTGGACGACTCCCGTTCGTGGAGGAGACTGCGCCACCTCCACGCCACCCTACGCGTTTGCTTCTTCGCCCGCATTGAGCGGCTCAAAGTCGTTGTACCCCTCCGCGCCTCCGCCGTAGAAGGTCGACTGGTCCGGCTCGCGGTAGGGGCCGCCGAGTTTGATTCGGGTTTCGAGGTCCGGGTTGGGGATCCACAGGCGGCCGAACGCGATCGCGTCCACCCAGCCGGACTCGACGGCCTGCGCCGCCTGCTCGGGCGAGTAGTCGCCGTTGCCGATATAGACGCCGCCGCCGGCGTTTTTGAACGATTCGACGATCGCGGGGATGACCGATTTCACGCGCGGGTCGAGGTTCGAGCGGTCCCAGGTCTCCACGGCGTGCAGGTACGCCAGCCCCAGCTCGCCCAGACCTTTGGCCAGCGCCGAGAAGGTCGCCCTGGGGTCGCTGTCCACCACATCGCGGTGCTCGCTCAGCGGCGAGATGCGGTAGCCGACCCTGCCCGCATCGCCCCATGCGTCCACCACGGCGCGTGCGACCTCAAGCGGCAGGCGGAGGCGGTTCTCAAGTGAGCCGCCGTAGTGGTCGGTGCGCTTGTTCACGCCGTCGCGGGTGAACTGATCGAGGAGGTAGGTATTGGCCCCGTGGATCTCGACGCCGTCGAAGCCGGCCCGCTTGGCCCGGGCGGTGGCGTCGGCGAACTCTTGGATCACGCCCGGGATCTCATCGGTCTCCAGTATGCGCGGCGGGGTGTTCTCGTACCGCTCGAAGGTGCTGTCGATGTAGGTCTTGGAGAGCGAGGGGGCGTTGGTGCTGCTCACGGGCGGCTCGTTGTTGGGCTGCAGCGCGCTGTGCGAGACGCGCCCAACATGCCAGAGCTGGAGCACGATGCGCCCGCCCTTGGCGTGGACGGCATCGGTGACCTTCTTCCAGGCGGCCTCCTGCGCATCGGTGTGCACGCCAGGCGTGGCGTAGTAGCCGTGCCCGCGGGGCGAGACCGGCGTGGCCTCGGCGATGATCAGCCCGGAGCCAGCCCGCTGGGCGTAGTAGTCGGCCATGATGTCGTTGGGCACATTGCCCGGCATCGATGAGCGCGAGCGGGTGAGCGGGGCCATGAAGATGCGGTTGGGTGCCTCGATTGAACCGACGGTGAGCGGGTTGAAGAGTGCGTCGTGCATGGTGGTGCTCCTGATCTTGGGGATGGTAGCCGCAGGAGCATTGATAACCAACCAATCATTCCGTTATATTCCCTGGCTAAGGATCAGACAAATCAAAAACCCGGCGGTTTCCACCGCCGGGCCGAGAGGATGCACGGTTGGGTTCTGGCTTATTCGCTCAGGCCGGCGCCGTTATAGCTGGAGATGATCTTGCGTGCTTGGCAGCACTCGCAGTTGGATGAGCCGGCGATGAACTTGCGATTGCCGATCGGCTGCACGGGGCGGTAGTTGTTGTCGTAGAGCGCCGTGAAGGCCGACACCTGCTCGGGCGAGAGCTCGACAGGCTGCTCCATCACGAACCACTTCACACCCTCGGTGCACGGCGGGGTGGTGAACGAGCCGTTGTAGCGGTAGTACTCGCGCTGCACCGGCATGAGATCGATGGTGTTGATGGCGACACCCTTGGCGTAGATGCTCTGCCCGGCGGTGGTGGGGATGTTCTCGAAGACCGGGGCGAACGCGGTGTTGTGCTCGCCCTTGTTGAGGAGGACGCCGACCACGGCGTATTCGCCGTCGTCGCTCTTGTGCACGAAGTGGACCTCCATGTCGCTGTGCTGCCCGTTGACGGTGTGCTCGCTCAGCGCGTGGAAGTGGAACTGCAGCAGCTGATACTGCTTGCCCTCGACATCGATGAAGCAGTCGCGTGCGGAGTTGACCTGGATGGTGTGCCCGTTGTTGAGCACGGTGAGCGACATGGGCGCGTAGCTGAACTCGATGTCGGCCTCGTGCGTGGGCATTCCTGCGGGGATATCGACGGGCGACTGTTCCATGCCCTCATCGCAGGTTTCGCAGTTGCTGAACGAGCCCCAGTTCTCCGGGCCGGTCTCGCCCTCGTAGCCCCAGTGCGAGCTATCGCCTTTGTTGGCGCTGCTGTGCTTGGCGGGCTCGCTGGTGGTTGCCGCGGTGCCGGAATGGGTGTCGGTGGTCTGTGTTTGAGTATGCGAGGTGCTTGTCTGCTTGACGGGCTTGCCACGCACGAGGCGTGTGCCCGAATCAGGCGACGTGCCCATCGCGAGCGTGCCTGCGGAGCAGATGATGCCCATCGCGAGGATGCGGGTGATCAGGGGCGTGGTCTTGAGCATGGTGGTCCCTCTGTGTGGTGCGTGTATGAACAGCGCACCGAAGAACCTGCGGCCTCGACGCGCGCAGCACCATTCGGCTCGATCGGGCGCTGGATCAAGCGGTCAGTGGGGATGACACAGATTCAGGTCGCTTGCGAGGGCGATTCGGCGTTTCTGATGCACGAGTCGATGCGGTTTCGGGTGGCGTCCTTGCCGATGATGGCAAGCGTCTGCCCCAAAGGGGGGGATACCGGGCCGCCGGTGACGGCGACGCGGATGGGCTGGGCGACCTTGCCCATGCCGACCTCGTGCTTCTCGCAGAAGGCGGCTACGCCCTGCTCGATGGCCTCGGGCGTGAACGGGTCGATGGAATCGAGTTCGTCCACGAAGAGCTTGAGCATCTCGAGGCCCTTGGCGTCGCCCTTGAGCAGGGCCTTGTGCAGGGCCTTGCCATCGTACTCGATGGCGTCGTCGGCAATGAAAGCAAAGCCAACAACATCGCGACCATCGGCGAGTGTCTTGCAGCGGGTCTTGACGGCCGGGGCGAGCATGAGCATATCGGCGGCGCTGAAGCGTGCGCAAAGCGCCGCATCGTAGCTGGTGGCCCACTGGTGCCAGCGTTTGGCGAACTCCTCGTCGCTGAGCTGGGCGATCGCGTCGCCGTTGAAGCTCAGGAGCTTGACGCGGTCAAACTTGGCCTGCCCCTTGCCCATACCCTCGAAGCTGTAGTTGGCCGCGAGGTAGTCCATGTCGAATCGTTCGACATCGGTGCCGTCGTCGTTCTTGGCCTTGGGGTTCCAGCCGAGCAGGGCGAGGTAGTTGTTCAGCGCTTCGGGGAGGTAGCCGGCCCGGCGGAAGTCCTCGACATCGATTTCGGGCAGGTGTACCCGGAGCATCCCCGCGAGCGTCAGGAGCTGATCGCTGGGAAGCTGGCGGGTCTTGTCCTTGAGCCACTTGGCGAAGTCGGCGTCGCTGAGCCCCTCGATGGGCGAGGTGCTCAGGTTCGCGTCCTTGACTGCTTTCTTGGCGGTCTTGTCCTTGTCACGCTTGCTCATCTTCGAGCCGTCGGCATTGAAGATCAGCGGCAAGTGCGCGTATGTGGGTGAGCTGAATCCCAGCGCCTGCTGGATGGCGATGTGGCGGGGGGTGTTGATGAGATGCTCCTGGCCGCGCAGGACATGGGTGACGCCCATGAGCGCATCGTCAACGACTACCGCGAGGTGGTAGGTGGGGAAGCCGTCGCGTTTGCGGATGATGAAGTCGTCGAACTCATCGGGGCCGACCGTCACATCGCCCAGGATCTGATCGTGTACGGCGATGGGCTCGTCGGGCATCTTGAGGCGCACGACATGCGGCTCGCCGGCGGCCATCCGCTTCATTCGCTCTTCGCGCGGGATCTGGAGCGCCTCGCGGTCGTACTTGTAGCCGACCTTGGCTTCGATGGCCTCCTTGCGCTTGGCCTCAAGCTCCTCGGGGGTCTCGAAGGCGGGGTAGGCGTGGTCGGACTCGATGAGCTTGTCGATGTGCTGGTTGTAGAGGTCGAGGCGCTGCGATTGGTAGTATGGCCCGACACCGCGCTCGTCGCCGCCGATGGTGTGCCCGTTGTACTCGACCGTGGGCCCGTCGGCCCAGTCAATGCCCAGCCAGGCGAGGTCCTCAAGGATGCCGCGGGTGGAGGACTCGGACGATCGGGCCTGATCGGTGTCCTCGATGCGGAGCAGGAATCGCCCGTTCCTGCCCTCTTTCAGAGCGCGCTGGGCGTAGGCCCAGCACAGCAGGGCCGTGCGTGCCCCGCCAATGTGCAGATGCCCGGTGGGCGAGGGTGCGAAGCGGGTGATGACGGTGTTTGGGTCGGAAGCACTCATGGGATGAGAGTTTAGGAGCCCGAACCGCCTGAGCGAGCGGAGAGGGCCTCGGGCGAGAGCGGATAGCCACAGAAGATGCACTGGTCTTTCTTCACACGCTTTTTCTGGGTGCGATAGGCGAAGCGGCGCCCGATGAGCTTCGCGTATTGCAGCAGCGACCAGAGCACGGCCCCGAACAGCACCAGATGAGTCGGCACGATCATCAGGCCCAGGAGCGATCGCTGTGTGCCCCACGAGATCGACATCCACTCGCTCGTGATCGGCCAGCGAATCTGAATCCCGTTCATATAGCCACCGGGTCGATCAGTGGGCTGGGCCTGCCCATACTGGTCGAGGGTGTAGAAGTGCTGATTCGAGTAGGAGATGAGGGGCAGCTGACCGAACATATCCGCGGTGTACTGCGTGAACTCTGCATCGGTTTCGCGTGTGTATTGATAGCCAAGCACATGATGGGGTGGTGACTGTTCTGCGAGCGGTGCCATCAGCTCGATCAGCCGATCGCCGACCATCGGGTCACTGACCAGCTCGACCCAGTCCTCACCATCCATCCAATCGCCAGTGATCGATGGGACCGGGGTGGTCGCGGTCGGTCCAGTGAATGAGACGAGGTGATCGCTCGTTTGCAGATGCCAGCCGAGATAAATGAGCAGCGCGGCCGCGGAGAAGTTGACTAGGAGGATCGTGCTCTTCCGACGCATGTGCCTGCGCCCTCTGCGCCGCTGTGCCCAGTTGATGATCCGGATCAGCACCCAGAGCACCATCACGGTGCTCAGGATGTTGAGCGCATTGAGCTGCCGCCAGTAGTTCTGAGCGCCGTTGAGCCGCGCGATGAGGTAATCGAACTCCCATTCCGATGGGATGTAGTAGGACTGCGTGTAGTAATCGACTTCGAGTGCTTCAATGGGATAGTCGAGCCCGCGGTGGTCAGGCGGGATCAGGGTGAGATCGCTCGCCATGGTGTTCGCGGAGATGGAGTGCCAGTTCCCGATGAGCCCGCGCGTGTGTGTATCCTGAATCATGCCTCGGGGTTCGACAAACACGAAGCGAACCTGAAGGCCGGACCACCAGGGGCCGAGGTGCTTACGCATGGGGTGATAGGCACCGTTGAGTGTTTCGATGCTCGCTGCGGGGTCGTCGATGATCGATCCGGCGCTGACCACGGGCATCGGAGCGCTGGACGATGGCTCAGTGATCGTGGGCATGCTCGATGTGTAGACCGCCCACGGCTGACCCAGTCGCGCCTGCACCCACGGCGAGACGAGCACGCACAGCGACATCAGCAGCAGCAGCCAGAGTACGAGGGGGATACGCATCGCCCGTTCGTGCCAAGAGCTAGGGCGATATCGGTGCACGGCGGTGTCACCACCGCATTCGGGGCACGGGTGTTCGATCCGCTCCGGGTTCGCTGCCTGTTCGCACATCTGCACACAGCATAACAGCATTGAATCAAAGCAGAATGGGGCTTCCCAGAATCCGCGTGGCTTGCTACACTTCTCGTTGGACTCACGCACACGGGTCCAAAGACAACTCGAAACCCGCGGGCGCCGCCGGCCCGCGATGCGACGACTGGCGTTCAGGCAGTCGCACCGAAGAGCCGACACGCCCGCCCGAAAGGAGGCGGCAGCCATGGCTCAAAGATCCCCGGCGGATATCAGAAACATCGCACTCGTAGGACAAACAGGGTCGGGAAAGACACTCCTGGCCGAGCGCCTCCTGTTCACGACCGGCACCATCGACCGCATGGGCTCGATCGAGGACGGCACCACCTTCTCCGACTGGTCGGACGAAGAAAAGCACCACAAGCACTCGCTGCGCACCAGCATGCTCCACTTCGATCACGAGGGCCACATGGTCAACATGATCGACACCCCGGGGCTCGCGGATTTTTCGGGCATGGCCATCTCGGTCTTCCCGGCCGTCGAGACCGTCTGCGTGGTCATCGATGCCCATGACGGCATCGCACCCATGACCCGGCGCATGATGAAGATCGCCAAGGACCGCAACCTGCCACGCATGATCATCGTGAACAAGATCGATCATGAGCAGGCGGATCTCGAAGCGCTTGTGGAGCAGATCAAGGAGGAGTTCGGCTCGGAGTGTCTGCCCATCAGCCTGCCCACACCCGATCGCGCCGGCGCGATTTCGGTCTTCGACGACGAGGGCGACGGCGACACGCTCTTCTCATCGGAAGCCGAGGCGCATCAGGCCATCGTCGAGCAGATCGTCGAGGTCCAGGACGACCTCATGGACAAGTATCTTGAGGACGGCGACGAGCACAACATCAGCAAGGAACAGCTCCACGATGTGTTCGAGAAGGCCCTGCGCGAGGCCCATCTCGTCCCCATCGCGTTCTGCAGCGCCAAGTCCGGCGCGGGGATCGAACAGCTGCTGCATGTCATCGCCTCGCTGCTGCCCAGCCCGCTCGAGGGCAACCCGCGCCCGTTCCTCAAGCGAGACGAAACCGGCGGCGATGAGGTCGAGTTCCACGCCGAGCCCGACGCGTCCAAGCCCGTTCTCGCCCATGTCTTCAAATGCACCACCGACCCGTTCGTTGGCAAGCTGGGTGTCTTCCGTGTCCACCAGGGCACGCTCAAATCCAAGTCCGAGGTCATCATCGGCGACGCCAAGAAACCCGTCCGCATCGGGCACCTGCTCAAGCGCCAGGGCAAACAGTCCCATGAGGTCGACGAACTGGGCCCGGGCGACATCGGCGCCATCGGCAAGGTCGACGAGGTCCACTTCGACGCCGTGCTCCATGAGGGGCACGACCTGGACTCGGTCCACCTCAAGCCACTGCCGTTGCCCAAGCCCATGTACGGGTTGGCGATCGAGCTCAAGAACCACGCCGACGAGACCAAGTTCTCCTCCGCGATCCACAAACTCACCGCCGAGGACCCCTCGCTGGTCATCGAACGCATCGCGGCAACCAAACAGACCGTCATGCGCGGCCTGGGCGAGCTGCACCTGCGGGTCGTGATGGAACGCCTCAAGGACAGCATGGGCATCGAGCTGCTTACGCAGGTGCCCAAGGTGGCCTACAAGGAGACCATCACCGCCAAGGCCGAGGGGCACCATCGCCACAAGAAACAGACCGGCGGCGCCGGGCAGTTCGGCGAGGTCTACCTGCGGGTTGAGCCGCTGCCTGCCGATCATGAGACCGGCTTCGAGTTCGTCAACGCCACCGTGGGCGGCTCGATCCCGCGCGGGTTCATGCCCGCCATCGAGAAGGGCGTGCGTCAGGCCCTCGAGCACGGCGCCATCGCCGGCTACCCCATGCACGGCATCCGCGTCGAGGTCTACGACGGCAAGTACCACGATGTCGACTCCAAGGAGATCGCGTTCATCACCGCCGGCAAGCGGGCCTTCATCGACGCCGTCCAGAAGGCCAAGCCCGTGCTGCTCGAGCCCATCGTTGAGCTGCAGGTGACCGTCCCCGCCGATCGCATGGGCGATATCGCGGGCGATCTCTCGACCAAGCGTGGGCGTGTCCAAGACACCCGCATGCTCCCGGGCGATCTGTGCACCGTGGTCGCCCAGGCCCCGGCCAGCGAGTTGCAGAACTTCTCGACCGAGCTCAAATCGATCACGGGTGGCTCGGGCACCTACACGATGGACTACTCGCACGACGAGAGCACCCCGCCGCATATCCAGCAGGAGGTCATCGCGGCCTTTGCGGGGCATGGGGACGAGGACTGAGCTCGATTGATTCTTTTCTCCCTCACAACCCGCCGATCTTCGGCGGGTTTTTCATTTCTCAAAGTCGCGTAGAATCTGGGTGTGAATCGTGAAGGCGTCCTCGACATCCTGCAGAAGATCCAGTCGCTCCCTCCTGGGCTACTGCGGTACAAGCTTGTCGAGCAGCTGCGCCTGATGTGGTCGCCCAGGCATGGCCTGCGGGACCGTTCGCTCTGGGCTCGGTTCATCGCCGGGCGGCGCAAGGCGGATCAGCCCACGGACGCGAGCGTCCACCTGAGCTGCTGCAAGTGCGGCTACCACCTCGAGGGGCTTGAGTCGCCGTTCGGGCCACAGATCCCTGTGGGGCCCGCGACCTGCCCCGAGTGCGGGGTCGAGTTTCCCGCGATCTGGTAAGCCCGCTGGGCCCACAATTCCAAGCCGATGCGTACTATCTCCCCCATAGGAGATACCGCCATGCCCGAAGCCACCGAGACCCGCCATTTCATCCAGCAGATGATCGATGCCGACATCGAGCGCGGGCAGTGGGGGCAGCCGGGCGATCGCTCCGTGATCACCACGCGATTTCCGCCCGAGCCCAACGGCTTCCTGCACATCGGGCACGCCAAGTCGATCCTGCTCAACTACGGCATCGCCCAGGAGTACGGCGGGCGGTTCATCCTGCGCTTCGATGACACCAACCCCGCCAAGGAGGAGCAGGCCTTCGTCGACTCCATCAAGCACGATGTTGAGTGGCTCGGGGCCGCGTGGGACGGCGAGGTCCGCTTCGCGTCGGACTACTTCGAGCAGATGTACGATTGGGCCGTCGAGCTGATCAAGAAGGGCCTGGCCTATGTCGACGAGCAGCCCGTAGACGACATCCGTGCCCAGCGGGGCAACCTCAAGGAACCCGGCAAACCCTCACCCGACCGTGACCGACCGGTTGAGGAGAATCTGGACCTGTTCGAGCGGATGAAGAACGGCGAGTTCCCCAACGGGGCCAAGGTCCTCCGCGCCAAGATCGACATGGCGTCGCCCAACATGAACCTCCGCGACCCGCTGATGTACCGCATCGTCAACGCCCCGCACCACCGCACGGGCTCGACCTGGCACATCTACCCCATGTACGACTGGGCCCACGGGCTTGAGGACTCGATCGAGGGCATCACCAACTCGCTGTGCACCCTCGAGTTCGAGGATCACCGCCCGCTCTACGACTGGTTCATCGAGGCCATCAACAAAGACCGCGGCCCGGGCGGCCAGTGGGGCGAGAAGATCCACCACCCCCGACAGACCGAGTTCTCGCGTTTGGCCATCAGCTACACCAACATGTCCAAACGCTACATGAAGCAGCTCGTCGACGAGCACCATGTCAGCGGCTGGGACGACCCACGCATGATCACCATCGCCGGCTTCCGCCGGCGTGGTTACACCGCGCGATCACTCCAGATGATGGTCGAGGATGTGGGTATCACCAAGTTCAACGCGCTCGTCGACATGGGGCGCGTCGAGAACATGATCCGCGAGGACCTCAACGAGCGGGCCCCCCGGCGCATGGCCGTGCTCGATCCGGTCAAGCTCACCATCACCAACTGGGGTGAACACGGGGATGCCGATCGCGTCGAGATGATGTCCGTCGCCAACCACCCGCAGGATGAGTCGTACGGCCAGCGCGAGATCCCATTCGGCAAGGAGCTCTATATCGAACGCGAGGACTTCATGGAGGACCCGCCCAAGAAGTTCTTCCGCCTCGGGCCGGGGCGCGAGGTGCGTCTGCGGGCCGGCTACTGGGTGACCTGTACCGATTTCACGAAAGACAGCGACGGCAATATCACGGAAATCTTCTGCACCTACGACCCAGACACCAAGGGCGGCAACAACCCGCCGCCCGATGCGGAGGGCCATGTCCGCAAAGTCAAGGGCACGCTGCACTGGGTCCACGCACCCAGCGCGCTCGACGCCGAGGTCCGCCAGTTCGATCGCCTGTACATGGCCGAACGCCCGGGCAAGAAGACCGGCAACCACCTCGACGACATCAACCCTGATTCGCTGCAGGTGCTCACCGGCGCCAAGGTCGAACCATCGCTGGCGAGCACGACCGGCGATGAGCCCGCGTGGGAGGACGCCATCCGCCGCTTCCAGTTCGAGCGACAGGGCTATTTCTGCATCGATCAGGACAGCACACCCCAGAAGCTGGTCTTCAACCGCACGGTGACGCTCAAGGATTCGTGGGTCAAGCAGCAGTAACCCGGGCGGAACCGCCACCGGCCTCATCGCGAATGGTTGGGCGTGATCCTCACCCCCGCCAGCCATGATTTTTCAGGCAACGCCGAGCTGCTGGATGATCTGCGCGCCGGGCCGTACCGCGTCACGCACAAGCGGTACACCCATGACTTTGCCCAGCAGTACCACGAGCACGAGCAGGGCAGCATCGACTTCGTGCTCGAGGGCGGCGGGCGCGGGGTATACAGCGGCCGCGAGATCGTCTCCATGCCCGGCATGGTCGAGTTCTTCCGCGAGGGCATCCGGCACAAGTATCTCGGTGGCCACGGGCGCGGCATCCGCACCATGCATGTCCTCATCCCCGCCGAGACACTGCGGTGCATGCCCGAGCTTCGCGATATCTCCATCGAGACGCTGACGCACACCCGGGCCCACGCGATCGCGTTGGCAATCCTCAGCGAGCTGCATCTGCCAGATTGTTCCTCTCCGCTGGAGATCGAATCGCTCGTGCAGGAGCTGGTGGACGAGGTGACGCGGGCCGCGTGCCAGCCGAGTGTGCGTGCCGGCTGGATCGGCACTGTCCGCGACCTGCTCCACGCGGTGCACGACCGACCCGTGTCGCTCGATGAGCTGAGCGAGCACGCCGGCGTCCACCGCGCGCACCTCTCGCGTGTGTTCAAGGGGAAGCTGGGCATGAGCGTGGGGGCGTACCACCGCGCGATGCGTGTGCAGCGGGCCGCCCAGCGGCTGGCTGGGTCGGATGTGTCCATCGCCCGCATCGCCAACGAGCTGGGCTTCGCGGACCAGGCGCACCTGACGCGCATCTTCCGCGATCAGCTCGGTGTGACCCCCGCGTGCTACCGTCAACGCCTCGCTCGACGCTGAACGCCAACACAGCCCAGAAGCAGCACCACCCCCGTCGATGGCGCGGGCACCGAAATCAGCTCAAAAGCGCTGTCCGTGTCCTGCAGCACCACCCAGCGGTTCTGGTTGTAATCGAAGCTGCTCGACAGCGTGTCAAAGTCGTCGCTGTCCTGCCACTGCCACGCGTCGCCGCCCGGATCGATCGAGCGGGCGCTGATGGCGATCCAGTAGGTCTCGCCCGCCAGCAGATCAACCGGTGTGCCCAGCTCCAGCTCGTGCACATACTCCATCGCCCCGCTGGGGGCGCTGCGCCCCGTCGCCGTCGCGTTCGTTGCATCGATCCCCGCGATCGTGCTCGCGATCAGCTCCATCGGGCGGATGTTCCCGTTGGGCAGCGTGCGATTGGTGTAGAACTCAACCGTGAAGGAGTCGAAGTTGCCCAGGTCCGTGTGCGTTACGCCCTCGCTGAGTCCCCACCAGCGCACGGCGGTGATCGAGCTGTCAGCCCCGAGCACGAAGTTGTCCGCGTGCTTGAAGCTCCGTGTCGGGCGCGGCTCACTGGCGCTGTACCACCCGAATCCAACATCCGCATCGCTGCTGGCCGTGGGTTGGGCATAAACCACCCCGGCGTAAGCCACCGAGCTTGACAAGGTCGAAAGCACCCCGAGTGTTGTAATAAGTTTCATCCCGTGAGTATGCCACAATGCGACGCGTTTGGATTGAATACGAGTTGCGCATTCCTGCTTGCCTAGATTGACATCCTGCCAGCCCAGCACCCAGCAGATTGGCGATTCACCCATTTTTCATGAGGCAAACGCCCCAGATACCGGTAGACTCTGGTAGCGGTGGCTTGGGAGATACCCTCACGATGTACGGGGTTCGTCGCCGGTTATCTATAAAGAGAGAAGAGAAGGGGCACTTCAATGTTGAACTCACAGAACCGCACTTTGGGCGCGATCGCTACGGTTTCGATTTCGGCACTCATCGCCAACGCAGGAGCGCCCACACACAGCTGGCTGATGTCCGCGAGCGGGGACTGGACCCTGGGCGCGAACTGGGACGCGGGGACGGTGCCTGGTGCGTCGAGCATTGTCGAACTCGGTCTCATCGGGGGGTACACCGTTTCGATGCCCTTGGGCGGGGACGCGATGAGCCTGAGCATCTCCAATACCAACGCGATCCTCGAGATTGATAACGCACGAACCTTCAACCTGTTCGGCGATCTCCACAACGACGGGCTGATCATTGTCAACCCGACCGCATCGATCAGCGCGACCCACCTCGACTTCGAAGCCGACGCGATGCTGACGGGGACGGGCACGATCCTGCTCAACTCGATTGCATCACGCGCACAGATCCGAACGGGGACGGGCGCGACATTTACCCAGGGATTGCAACACACGATCGAGGGGTACGGCCAGATCGCCGGATCGATGCTCAACAACGGGACGGTCGATGCGAATGTCGCGACGCAGACCATGGACCTGTTCTCTGCGGACAAAGCAAACAACTCGATCATGCGCGCCAGCAACGGCGGGCGCCTTCAGATCTCGAGTATCACGATCAACCAGGGGACCAACGGGACGATCGGTGCGGACGGGGCGAGTTCGGTGGTGGATTTCAGCGGCGCGACCATCAACAACGGGAATGTTCAGTCCACCAATGGCGGGTTGCTGACGATTTCTACTATCGCGACCTTTGATGGCGTTGATTTCCTGCAGGGTCAGATGCACATCCTCAACGCACGCACACTCGATGTCCTCAACTCCATCACGAACGACGGGGTGATCACCGTCAACCCGGGAGGTGCGACGAGCGCGACCCAGTTGGACTTTGAGAACTCGGGTTCGTTCTTTGGGTCTGGAGAAGTCGTGCTCGACAGTATCGGTGCTCGTGCACGGCTGCGGACAGGTGCGGGCGTCACCATGACCAACTCTGCGATGCACACGATCCGCGGGTTTGGTCAGATCGAGGCGAACCTCATCAACGACGGGGTCGTCAATGCGAATGTTGCCTCGCAAGAACTCCTGTTGAACTTCAACCCGAAGACGAACAACGCGATGATGTTGGCGACGGGTGGCGGGATCCTGGACTTCGGATCCATCGCGGTGACACAATCACCATCAGGCGAGATCAGTGCGGACGGTGCTGGGTCGCGCATCGATTTCAACGGGACCAGCGTGACCGGCGGACAGATCAACGCGAGCGGCGGAGCGAGCGTTGAGATCATCAACGCATCATACGATGGCGTGACTGTGTCGGGCCCGCACAATGTTTCCAATGCCCTGACACTCGATGTGTTCAACTCGCTCGTGAACAACGGAGTCATCACGATCAACCCAAGCTCCGCAGGAAGCGCGACGCAGCTCGACTTTGAGAATACCGGCTCGTTGCTCGGGAACGGCGAGGTGGTGCTCAACAGCTTCGACGCGCGTGCCCGGATTCGGACGGGTCCGGGGGCGACGATGACGAACTCTGCAAACCACACCATCCGGGGCTGGGGACGGATCGAGGCGGCGCTCATCAACGACGGGCTCGTGCGGGCCGACAACCCCGGGAACGAAATCTTCCTGAACATCGACAACAAGGTGAACAACGCCACGATGGAAGCGATCAACGGGGCGGGTCTGGATTTCGCGAGCATCACCGTTGATCAGACCGGCGGCGGGGAGATCCTCGCGGACGGGGCGGGATCGGGGATCGATCTCAACACGGCCACGATCCTCGGTGGCGATCTGATGACGACGAACGGCGCCCTGGTCGAGGTGGTCAATACCACGCTCGACGATGTCAACTTCGGTGG
>JAGQON010000042.1 GCA_020427395.1 Phycisphaerales bacterium | reverse complement strand
CGTCCGCCACTTCGTAGGCCTCTTCGATCGTGTACGGAGCGATGCTGGCGAAATCCTGTTTGACATCCCACGGGCAGCCGTGTTGCGGATCGCGCAGACGGCGCATGATTTCCAGTAACTCATTCAGGTTCTGCATGGTAATCCCCGGCCTCTCCGACCGTGCAAACACCCCGTCGGACGTCTGTCCGGTCAGGTGGTTTTATAGACAATCATCGGCCGCAGCTGCGCGTTCAGATCCGGCGCGGAACAGCGCGGCTTTCCTTTAGCGATAAATCCCTGCTTTGCGCGTCAGTTCAAAATCAACGCCGACGAAGTTCGATATATTTTAGCCGAATCACATTACTCAAAGGATTCGCCGTGAAAAAACTGCTCCTGCTGACCGGCCTGTTCGCCATTCTGCCCGTTGAGGCGACCATCTATCAATGGGCTGACGATCAGGGCATCAGTCAATTCGGCGATTGCCCGCCGGCCAAATGCGGCTCGGTAAAAGTCGATCTGGAGCCCCTGGTGATTCTGCACAGCGAACCGCTAACCCCCGCACCGACGCCACGACAGACAGCCGAAGCCGCTGATCAGACCGCCTTGAACGCCGGCCTGCGTATTGTAGATGAGTCGGTCACTTATCCGGAACTCGGCCTGAACCCGCCCTTGAGTCGCGGCCAGTGCCACAGCTCGCCCGATGCAATGCAGGAACCCGACTGGGATAGACTCCTGCAGCCGACCGCCGGACAAAACCTTGCCCAGGCAAGCAACGACAAGATCAAAGCCTTGCTGCAAAGCCTCGATGGCCTGTGGCACGGCAGCCTCAGCGAAACGCGGTTTCTGATGGGCGGCCAGTCGAGCCACAGCGACAAACGGGAATTTCTGGTCAACGCAGCGCTCAGACAAATGGAGCCGGGCCTGGTGAGGCTCGATCTGGAACTGGATGGAAGAAATAACGATCAGACAAGCCGCAGTGAAGCCCTGTGGTTTTCAGTCGGCCGCAACAACGTGCAAAGCGGTGACGATCGGCCGGCCGGCCATAAGAACCGGCAATGGGATCATCGAGTCCTGAGAGCCGACACGAACACGCTTGAAATCGTCCGCAGCTACCGCCGTTTCGGCAACCCCGGACACAGCGTTCATCACCTGAGCTACCGCTCGCTGGAAAAACAGGCGCGCGGTATCAACATTACCGAATGCCTTTACGTCCAGGGCGTTATCGCCAATGTCCGGCAATGGACGCTGGTCCGTTAAAGCCTGCCTGGAATAGTTGATGCCATCGGTAATCCCCCTTCGATAAGCATTGTCACTCCGCCGTCACTCCCGCGCAGGCGGGAATCCAGCTGCGGACTATCCGGTGACAACACTGGATCCCCGACTAAAGCATTCGGGGATTACGAGTGGTTGCTTGGAGTGCGTTGCTCTGCCGTCATTCCCGATTGCTTTCAGACATTCAACACCTCCGCCTCCTGCGGTTTTTTCATCAACCCGCCAAACGCGCCGAAATCCTCCATGATCGCGTAGACCGACGGCAGCACCAGCAGAATCAACAGGGTCGAGGTCAGCATGCCGAAAATAATACTGGTAACCAGCGGAATCAGCACCAGCGCCTGGGTACTGGTTTCGAACAGCAAAGGGGTCATGCCTGCAACGGTTGTCGCCGATGTCAGGAGGATTGCGCGGAAACGATCCCGCACGGCCTGACTGGCGGCATCATGAAACGTCAGCCCTTCCTCGATATGTCGCTTGACGAACATCACCAGCAAAATCGAGTCATTGACGACGATACCCGCCAGTGCGATGAACCCGATCATGGAGAGGAAGGTCATGGAAGAGCCCATGACGATGTGCCCCCAGATCATGCCGATCATGGCGAAGGGGATGGCGAGCATCACCACGATGGGCTGGATGAAGCTGGCGAAGAGCCACGCGAGCACCACATAGATCAGACCCGATGCGACGAGCATGCCCACCGGCAGCGACTGCATCGAGTCTGCGAAGTCCTTCTGTCGCCCGCGCTGAACCATGCGGATGCCGTGCAGGTCGCTGATCTCCTCGGCCAGGATCGGGCGGAGCTTGGCGGCCAGCTGGTCGGGGTTCTCCAGCTCGCGGTAGACATCCGCCTGCACGGAGATTGCCCGCTTGCGATCGAGGCGGCGGATGGTCGCGTAGGCCTGCGATTCTTCGATGGTTGCCACTTCGGTCAGCGGCACGGGCGTGCCGTCTGGGGTGAAGACATACATGTTCTCGATCTGGGCGCTCGATCGACGGATGCGTGGCGGGACCGTCACGCGGACATCGATGTCCTCTCGGTTACCGGCGAAGGTGAACGCCTCGAGGCCGAACACGGCCGCCTGAATCTGGCGGCCCAGGTCCGCCCGTGTGAAGCCCAGCTCGCTCGCGCCATCGCGGAGTGTGAAGCGCAGCTCGCGCTGCCCGCGGTCCGAGTCGTCGCTGATGCCGTAGATTGCTTCGTAGTCGTCGAGAACATCCTTGATGCGTGCCACGGCGATATCGAGCTGCTCGATGGAGTCGCCTACGACGGTGAAGGTGAGGGCCGGGCCTGACGGGCCGCCGCTCATGCCCTCCATTCGGACATTTTTGACACTTGGGATCGGTCCGACGCGCTCGCGGATCTCGTCCTGGATCTGGACGCTTGTTCGGTCGCGGTCCTCGGCGCTTTTGAGCTCAAGGATCAGCTGCCCGACATGTGAGGATGAGTTGTCGCCGCCGGCACCCTCCAGATCGCTCACCGCGCCCGCCATGGCGAAGGTGGAGTTGATCTCGGGGATATCGAGGCAGACCTGCTCGTAGCGTTTGACCACATCGGCGGTCTGCTCGAGCGGGGTGCCGATAGGCATGGTGACGGTGATGTTGACCGTCTCGGCGTCGTCGGTCTCGAAGAGGATGAACTGCAGTCGCCCCGAGGCGACCATGCCCAGCGAGACGATCAGGACCGCGCTGACCACCGCGAGGGTGACATAGCGATAACTGACTGATTTGCGGAGCAGTCGCTCGTAGGCGGGCAGGACTTTCCTGGTGATGATGTGATCGCGCCATTCGTCGTAGCGCTGCTCGATGCTGGAGAGCTTGCGGAAAAGGTAGAACCGGTGTTCCTTGCGCCCGTTCTCACGGATCTCGTCGACCTTGCGGAGCGAGTGACCCATATGGACCGGGAGGATGAACAGCGATTCGATCAGCGACACGCCCAGCGCACAACCCACCACCCAGGGCATGACATTCATGAAGTCGCCGATTTGGCCGTCCATAAGCCCCAGCGGGAGGAACGCGAAGACGGTTGTCAGCACCGTGGAGACCACGGGCCATGCGACCTGATCGGCGCCGTGTACGGCCGCGACCAGCGCGGGCTCGCCGTTCTCGTGGCGTGTTGTGATGTTCTCGGCGACGACGATCGCGTCGTCGACGAGGATGCCGATCACGATGATCAGGCCGAACATCGTGAGGAAGTTCAGCGAGATGTCCAGGGCGGCCATCATGGTCAGGGTGCCCAGCAGCGACACCACCAGCCCTGCGGCAACCCAGAACGAAATGCGCCAGTTGAGCAGGAGCACCAGCGTGATGAACACAAGCACACCGCCCTGCAGCGCGTTTCGCAGCAGCAGGTCCAGGCGTCCCTCGACGAACCGGGCGAGGTCGGTGGTCGTCATCAGCGTGCCGGGCGGGGCGGCGACGCTGAACCGGTCGCTTCCGAGCTGCCACGCGGTGTTGAGGTCTGGCTTGGTCGGCCCGTAGGTGTTGGGCTCGCCATTGCGACCGGCGACATACGCCTTGACCTGATTGGCGATCTTGATGACATCCTGATCCCCCACGCGGAAGATCGTGAGCGTCATGGTGGGCTCGCCCTCGTAGCGTGTGACGAGGTCGGTATCGACGAAACCGTCGAAGACCTCGGCAACATCGCCGACGCGGACGACGCCGCCGTCGCCCGTGGCCTTGATGATGATGTCACGCACGGTGTCCGCGCCCTCATCGACGCCGATGGAGCGGACCGAGATGGTGCTGGTGTCGGTTTTGACGGTGCCGCCGGGCAGCTCGATCATGGCGGCGCGGATGCGGTCGGCGATCATGGGCAGCGAGAGCCCGTGCTCGATCGCCATTTCGGGCGAGACCTCGACGCGCAGCTCGTCGCGTCGATAGCCGCCGGGCTGAACATCGGTGATCTCGGGCAGGGTGAGCAGGTCGTCGCGGGTCTGGATGATGAAGTTCTTCATCGATCGTTCGTCGGCGCTGCCGTAGAGGGCGACGATGATCGCGGGCATGTTGGGCTCGAGGATGTCGACGACGATGTTGTCCACATCGTCGGGCAGGTCCTGGATCGCGTCCATCTCGCGTTTGACTTCGAGCAGCGCTTCCTGGATCGAGTAGCCCTCCTCGAACTCCACCGTCACGCTCGCAGCGCCCTCCGCCACGACCGTGTTGATCTCTTTGACGCCCGTCAGATCGGACACGCGGTCTTCGATCTTGGTGGCCAGCGCGTCCTCGACCTCCTCGGGCGCGGCGCCGGGGTATGGCGCGGCGATGGTGATGATGCGCGACTCGACGAAGGGGAAGAACTCACGGCGCAGCCCCACGCCGAAGATGATGCCCGCGCCGATGATCGCGAACATCACCAGATTGGCGACGACGGGTTTGCGGACTCCGAATCGTGCGAGACTCACGGTGTTCCTCCCTCGTCCTCGCCCGGCGCGGGTTCCTTATTGAGTGGCCTTGCCTGCACCGGATCCGGTTCCAGCTTCGGGTCACGGTCCAGACGCACGCGCATGCCCGTGACGATCTGATCGAGCAGCGATACGACAACATGCGAGCCCTCGACCGGCTCGTAGCCCAGCTCGAGCGCCACCCACTGGTTCTCGTTGGGATCGATCTCCGGGCGCTGCCCCTCGAAGCTGTAGGCGACGCGGACGGGAACCTTCTCGATCACGCGGTACTGATCCTGCATGGGCCCGGCGACGAAGACCGTGCCCGACTGCACCGCGCGGCGAGGGAGGATCACACGGTCGTGCTCGTCGTGCGTCAGCACACGCCCGTGCACGAACTGCCCGGGGAGCAGGCGATCGGGGTTGGCGGGGTCCTGTCTGACTTCCGCGAAGACCGTGATGGTGCGGCTTGATGTGTCGGCCTCGGGCGAGACACGGACAATCTCGCCCACCCAGTCCGGGCTGGCGACGGGCTCGCGAACCCAGAACTGGGCCTCATCGCCCACGCGGACCCACGCGGAAGCGGACGCGGGCAGCTTGAGCGGGATCTCGAGTCGCGAGAGATCCACGACGCGGGCCACGCTCATGCCCAGCGCGACCCAGTCGCCTTCGCGTGGCATGACGCTCTGGAGTTCGGCGTCGAATGGTGCCCGGATGGATGATCGTTCGACATTAAGCTGCGCCATGCGTGCGCTGGCCCGCTGCGAGGCCAGCTGCGCTTTGAGGTTGAGCCGTCGCGAGGGGATGAGGTCGAGCTGCTGCTGCAGGGTGGCCAGCTGGCGCTGGGTGCGGAGCAGGGCCGCGTAGACGCTGTCGCGTTCGCCGGCGTTCCCGGCTCCGGCGGCGATTGCCTCGTCGATCCGTCCCAGGTCCCGCTTGGCGGCTTCTATTTCTTCGCTCGCGTACTGCACCTGCAGGCGGGTCTGTTCTTCCTCGACATCGAGACCATCGATCTGCGCCTCGATGGAGTTGAGAGCCTGCTGCGATGCGTCGAGCTGGTTGACATAGTCGGTGTCCTCCAGGCGAACGATCAGCTCGCCCTTCTTGACCCGCTGACCCGCTTCGATGTCTCTCGGGCGTTCGACGACACGCCCGGCGACCTCCGCGACGATCTCAGCGCTGCGCATGGACTGGACGGTGCCGTATCCCGTCCAGATCCGGTCGGTGGGGTGGTGGTCCGAGTCGATCGCGTGCACGACGACGGACGCGACCTCGGGTGGACGCTTTTCCGACTCGGCGCGGGTCTTGATCAGCAGGGTGACGATGCCGGCGGCGACGGCGATCAGGATGACGACCGCCAGTGCTCTTGGAAGGAACACCATCAGGAGCTTGGCGGATGAGTCACGGTTCGATTTCGCTTGCACGATCACGGCCTCGTTGTGTGATGTCTTGCGCGGGCGTCTCCTCCTGTGCGCCCGTTGGGGCACAACGCGTCCGCGACCTCTATGGTAGGCATTCGCTCGTACAATCTGGCCGGATACAGGGCGTGTGACCGATGTTGCCCCAGTGATCAAGTATCTGGGATCAAAGCGTCTGCTCGTGGAACACATCGTCTCGCTGTGTACCGCCCTGCGCCCGCAGGGTGGGAGCGTGCTGGACCTGTTCTCTGGCACATCCCGGGTCGGGCACGCCCTCAAGCGGGCGGGGTTCGGGGTGTACGCGAACGATCACAACAGTTACGCCCACACCCTGGCGATGTGCTATATCCAGGCCCACGCACCGGAGATTGAGCGTGATGCGCTGTCGATCATTGATCAGCTCAACGCGATATCCCCCCGCGATGGTGCCTTCACAGAGACTTATTGCCGACAATCACGCTACTTCACGCCCGAGAACGGCGCGCGGATCGAGGCGATGCGTGAGCATATCGAAACGCTGGACCTGAGTCCGGAGCTCCGCGCGGTCGTGCTGACCAGCCTGCTTGAGGGTGCCGACCGGGTCGACTCGACCACGGGTGTGCAGATGGCGTATCTCAAATCATGGGCGCCGCGGGCGCTTCGTCCGATCGAGTTGCGTCTGCCCGCCATCCTGCCCCACCCCGAGGGTCAGCCCTGCCGGGCGTTCAACCTCGAAGCGATCGACGCGGCCCACGGAATCAGCGCGGACATTGCCTATCTCGACCCGCCGTACAACCAGCATTCGTATCTCGGCAACTATCATGTCTGGGAGACGCTCGTCCGCTGGGACCTGCCCGAGACCTACGGCGTGGCCTGCAAGCGCATCGATTGCAGGCAGCGTAAGAGCGACTTCAACTCCAAGCCCAGGATCGAGCGTGCGATGCGCGAGGTGATCGACGCGGTCGATGCCAGGACGCTCATCCTGTCGTTCAACGACGAGGGGTACCTGAGCCGCGAACAGATCGGTGAGATGCTGGACGCCTTCGGTCCCGTGGCGATCATTGATCACGATCATCCCCGCTATGTGGGCTGCCGCATCGGCATCCACAACCAACGCGGCGAGAAGGTTGGTCGCGTCGGGCGTGTGCGGAATACCGAGCACTTCTTTATCGCCGGCGAGGGCGCAGAGCGGTTCATCGAGATCCAGCGCCCGGCCGCGGTGGCGGTCTGATTGCCGGCTCAGCGGTTTGACGCGTCGCCGACCTCGCGCCACTGCACGACGCGGACACGATCGCTTCGGGGCATAAAGGCGCTTGCGGGGATGACCGTCTCGAACTGGTCATCCGGGCCCTGCCAGGTCAGGAACAGCCCCGCATCGGACCAGCCCTCCATGAACTCCAGCACGAGCTGATGTTCGCCGGCCTCGAGGTCGATCTGCCCTGATCGCCAGCGGAACGAGTGCCCGCCAAGGTCTTCAACCACCGTTGAGTCGTTGATCATCAGGCGTGCGTACTGGTCCGAGCCGAGATTGAAGGTCCAGGTTCCCGACTGCGGCACGATCAGCGTGCCCGTGGCGCGGAGCCCGAAGTAATCGCTGGGGACATCGGGGCTGAAGGCGCCGCTGGTGCGATTCCAGCTGATGCGTGGCTCGGTCGTGGTCTTGATCGGGTCCTCCCAGGCGTAGCTGGTAATGCTCTGATCACGCATGCTGTAGAACCACTGGGCGAGGATCGCCGCCTCGCCGGGGTCGTAGACCGGGTCGGTCTCGTAGGCGTTGAATGCACTGGCGGGGATGATCTCCTCAAAGGCGTCGTTTGGTCCCTGCCAGCTGACATGCAGCCCGGCGTCGGACCAGCCCTCCCAGTAGCGGACCTCAAACTTGTGCTCGCCGGGCGTCAGATCGATCGTGCCTGAACGCCATCGGTAGGAGTGCCCGCTGGTATCGACCACGACCGGCTCGTCGTCGATAAGCAGGATGGCGCTCTGATCGCTGCCGAGCCCGAAGGTCCAGGTGCCGCCCTCATCCTCGGGGATCGTCAGTCGGCTGATCAGTCGCAGCCCGAAGTAGTCTGTTGGGCCGTCCGTAAAGAACGCGCCGCTGGTTCGCTGCCATGAGACATTGTCGACGATGCTTGTGCTTGAATGCTCGGCGTAATCGATCTGCCCGGCGTTGCTCGCGTGTCTCGCGTTGCTGGTCCAGTACGCCCTCAAGCCGCCGCCGGTGGCTGTCGGGGTTTCGGTCTCGGGCAGCGCCAGCGCCGAGCGTGGCACGAGGGTCTCGTAGGGCACCGTCGGGCCCTGCCAACTCAGGTGCAGCCCAGCCTCGGACCAGCCCTCCCAGTAGCGGATCTCGATGTCATGCAGCCCGGCCTCGAGCTGCACGCTGCCACGGCGCCAGCGGTACGAGTGCCCGCTGGTGTCCACGACCACCGCCTCGCCGTCGATCAGCAGCATGCCGGATTGATCGCTGCCGAGCCCGAAGGTCCACGAGCCGCTGGCGGGGATATCCACCTGTCCCATCACGCGCAGTCCGAAGTAATCGCTGGGCGTCTGGTCGTCGAAGGCGTCGCTGGTTCTTTGGTAGGCGATGTTGGGGATGGTGGTGGCGTGGTCGTGGCGGTCCCAGTCGATCTGTCCCGCGTTGCCCGCGTGGCGGGCGTTTGTCGTCCAGTAAGCGCGAACGCCCCCACCGCCGCTGTCGAATGGTGTCTCGATCTCGCTGTGGGAGAAGGCGCTTGGGGGGATGACCTCTTCGGCTCCGCCCGGCGGGGTCCAGCTGACGAGCAGCCCGGCGCTGCTCCAGCCCTCCCAGTATCGAACCTCGAAGGGGTACAGCCCGGGCTCAAGCTCGATCGTGCCCGATCGCCATCGGAAAGAGTGCCCGCTGAGATCGCTGACAACCACTTGCCCGTTGATAAGCAGTTGGGCCGATTGATCGCTGCCCAACCCGAAGGTCCACTCGCCCTCGCTGGGGATCTGGATCAGGCCCTCTGCGCGGAGCCCGAAGTAATCGGTTTGCGTTCCGCCGGCGGATGTCGATACGCCGTCTTCGTTGGTGATCGTGGTGCCCGCAAACGCGTCGTTGGTTAGTTCCCAGGCGATGTTCGCCTCGAAGGTCATGCGGTCATAGTTCTGCCAGTCGATGTGACCGGTATGCTCGGCGTGCCTTGCGTTGTCGACCCAGTAGACGCGCAGCCCCTCGCCGCCGACATTGAGCGCCGGGTCCTCGTCGTTTTCCGAGAGGGCGCTGGCGGGCACGACCTGCTCGAAGTCATCGCCGGGACCCTGCCAGGTCAGCACCAGCCCGGCGTCGGACCAGCCCTCCCAGTAGAGCACCTCGATATCGTGCAGCCCGGCGCTGAGTGATTTGCTGCCGTATTGCCAGCGGAACGAGTGCCCGCTGGCATCATTGATGACGGCGACGCCATCGATGATCAATCGCGCCGACTGATCGCTGCCCAGCCCGAAGGTCCAGCTCCCCGAACGGGGGATGTCGATCTTGCCGATATAGCGCTTGGCAAAGTAGTCGGCTGGGCCGCCTACCTCGAAGCTGCCGCTGGTCCTTGGGTAGTAGATCTTCTGCACGCTGTCGATCGAGTCGTGATCTGCCCAGTCCACCTGCCCCACACTGCCTGCGTGGCGGGCGTTGTCGTGGTTGTAGACATGCAGCCCGCCGCCCGATGTGGGGTTGCTTGCGCCGGTGCCGGGTCGGAAGGCGCTTGATGGGATGATGCTCGCGTAGGTCGAGCTGGGTGCTTTCCACGCAACACCGAGCCCGGCGCTGCTCCAGCCCTCCCAGTAGCGTACCTCGATCGTGTGCTCGCCCAGCCCGAGGACCGTGGTGCCGGATCGCCATCGGTACGAATGGCTCTCATCGTCCACAACGACCGGGTCGCCATCGATGAACAGGATGGCGCTCTGATCGCTGCCGAGCTCGAAGGTCCACTCCCCCGCTTCATCGACCTCGATCACGCCCATGAATCGTGCACCGAAGTAATCCGTCGGCCCGTCGACCCGGAACGCGCCGTTTGTTCTGCGGAAGCTGGGCCGCTGCACGGTTTCGACGCTTGTGGGCTGGGTCCAGTCGATCTGTCCGACATTGCTCGCGTGGCGGGCGTTGTCGTACCAGTACGCCCAGATTCCGTCGCCCCCCGGGTCGTAGACGGGCTCGTCGCTTGGGTACCACAGTGCACTGGCGGGCACGATCTCTCGCCCGTCGCTGCCCGGGCCGTCCCATTCGAGCGTCAGCCCGGTATACCCAGGGCCCTGGAAGTAGCGGACCTCGATCTCGTGGACCCCCGCGGTGAGGGTGAGGAAGTTGGTTCTGGTGCGGAACGACTGCAGGTAAGGCATCTCGATGACCGGCTCGCCATCGATCAGCAGCACGCTGCCGTCGTCGCTGCCAAGATAGAAGCTCCAGACGCCATCCTGGGGGATCTCGATGAGCCCGACGAAGCGGACGGCGAAGTTATCCGTCGGCCCGTCCTGATAGAACGCCTGCTTGTTGGCCGAGGGCCAGTTGATCTGCTCGACGATCGAGGTCTCGTCGTAGAGCTCCCAGTCGATGTGCCCGATGTGCTGCACGCCGCTGGTGTTCCAAGCCCAGTAGGCCCGCAACCCCGGCGAGAGGGGGCTGGCATCCGGATCCGTAGCGTGGACCTCGCCCTGCGCACGACCGCCGAGTGCCAGCAGCACGAGTAGGGCCATCGTCACCAAGCTCGATCGGTAGAACGCCATCATCTCTCGATCGACCCGCCACAAGATCGTGTCAACCCGGAGTGGGAACAGATGATTCCGTGTTTGGCTTCTGGCAATGGGAGTCCGGTCCATCCCACACAGAGCGCATGCTTGAACCGCCGATAACACGCGGCATGATTCTTTCGCAGTCCGATATCAATCGTTGGTCTCTGCGCCGATCTCGCGCCATTGCACGACTCGAACGCGGGCGTCGCAGGTGCCCACCTGCTCATACGCCCCCAGATCGATCTGAGCGACCCCGTCCCCATCGCCATCGAGCGGGCGTGGATACCCATCGATATCCGTCGAGGGCGCGTGCTTCATCGTGCCCGCGTCGACACCGGGCGATCGTGTGCAGAGCGAGAAGTCTCCCGCGGCGGGGTCGTTGAAGAGCGGGTCCTCGGTGATGACTTCGAACTCGTATGCTCGCCCGAACGCACCCATGTTGTAGGTGACGGCGTGCTCGATCAGTCCGGACACGGTCATCGTAGAGTTCTGGTAGGTATAGCCGATGAGCCCGTAGTAGCACTGATCGATGATGTTGTTCATGACAAACACATCGGTGGCCCCGTAGTACGCGTACGAATAGATGCTGTAGAGGCATCCGCTAATCGTGTTGTTGGAGATACTGACATCCCCGGTGCTCTGGTAGGCGTATGAGTAGATCGGGAGATACAGATCGCTCATCTGATTGTTTGAGATGTTCAGGTTCCGCCACTTCCCGTTGTTGTAGCCGTACGCGATGAGCCCGTATGTGAGCTGGTATCCCGATCCGTACCAGTAGCTGGAGTCGAATCCGGTCGCGTAGCCCCTGCTGAGATACTCCTTGTCGCGGAGCGACATGTCGTTGTTGCTGAAATCGAGGTCCACGCCTGAGACGCCGCTCTTCGGCTGGATCCATGCGACATGCCCCGACGCGCCGCCTCTGTCGAAACGGATGGAGCGGATCACGCACTCGGCATCGATCGTCGCGTAGATCCCGTAGCTGCTCGGGACATCGATTGTCGCGTTCTCGTAGGCGAAACCGCTGTCGAGCGCGTATATCCCGTACTGGGTGAAGCCGGTGATGCTCAGGCCGTCGAACTGCCAGAAGTCGACATATTTGAGCTCGATGCCGCGCTGCTGCTTCCCGCCGCCATCAAGCACCACGCTGCCTGGCTTCCGATTGGTGTTCGTTCCGTCAACATCGCCGATCACGCGGACCGGTTCTTTCTCCGTGCCGGTGGCAACGCCACTGCCGGAGCCCATGCCGATCTGCAGGCGTTCCTTGTAGGTGCCCGGCGCGATGTAGATCACGCTGCCCGCCTCGGTGCACTTGTTGACCGCGGCCTGGATCGTTCGCAGCGGTGCCGACATGCTTGTGCCGCTGTTGGCGTCGTTGCCGTTGGTGGCGACATAGTACACCCTGCTGATTGCCACCCCGAACACGCAGTCCCAGCCGCATGTAAAGCCGTCCTTGGCGTAGATGCTGCCGTTGGTTGTGATCCGGTCCTGGAGTGTCACGCCCGAGAAGCACTGAACCTGCCCGACGAACTGCGTATCAGCCTGAACCGTGAGATCGCCTCCCACAAACCAGGACAAGCTCCCGCCGTCGCCCGAATCGAGCACCACTTTGGACCTGTAGCCGACGAGCATCGTCTGCTCGACATAGACCGACACGGGCCCATCCGAGTCATCAATCAGAAAACGCACATCCGATTCGGATCTGATGCTGCTGAAACGGTACACGCCCGCGCTCAGCGATACCGTGGAGCCCGCACGCATGTTCAGCGCGCCATACGACCCCGGATTCAGGACCCGCGATTCGCTGTAGTTCAAGCTCACCGCCGTGCTGCCGGGTTTGTACGCCGGCTCGACGACGCTGGGCGCAATCCAGGTGTGCGGCAGTGGTGTGTACTGGCTGACAGTTCCGCTCACACTGACTGCGTCCATGCTCGTAATCGAGCCCTCGGAAGTCGCATCGCCTTTGATCCCCACGCGGTAGCGAAGCGTCATGTTTCCCGCGGATTGCACCGAATCTCGCAGGATCGAATCCTCGTAGACAATCAGCGTTGCATCGCTGTGCACCAGACCGCCGATCTGCACACGGTAGCGCAATGACATCGCGCCGCCCGAGAACAGGCCGTCGCTGACCTGCGTGTCGTCCTGCAGCGTAAGCGTGCCGCCCGCGCCGAGGTTGCCGGTCACGATCGCGCGTCCGTTCATTGAGATCTTCCCGCCTGAGTACACTGCGTACTGGCTCAGGCTCGGGCTGACATCGTCCGACCGCGCGGGCTGCGCACACGCCGCGAGCATCAGGAGCGTCGCGATCGCTCGGAGCAGATTGGATCGTGAAGACATGGGCTTGCTCCCGCCCGCGGAGCGGGCACACTGAGACCGTTCTCAGCGTCGGCAGGACCCAAATCGCTGTTGAGAAAGATGATGCGTAATACATCACAGCGCGCGAGTGCGCGATCTCGATCGATACAGGGCGTCTGATAACGGCGGCTCAAACACCCGAGACAGCGTCGAGACCCAAGAGTGAGTCGGCCAAGAGCCACACAAGCAGCGTGATCACCACGATGGCGATGAGGTTGAGCCCGAAGCCCACCGTCGCCATCTGGCGGATGCTGACCTTGCCCGAGGCGAAGACGATCGCGTTGGGCGGCGTCGCGACCGGGAGCATGAAGGCGCACGATGCGCCGATCGTCGCGACCAGCACCAGCTTCATCGGTGCGACGCCCAAGCCCTCCGCCAACGCCGTGAAAACCGGCAGCATCGTGCTGGTCGTCGCGGTGTTGGAGGTCATCTCGGTGAGGAAGACGATGAGTGTGCACACGCCGCCCAGCAGCGGCAGCTCGCCGGGGGTGCCCATGTTGGCGACCTGCTGCCCGATCCAGACATCGAGCCCCGTGCCCGAGACCGCGGACGCCAGCGCCAGCCCGCCGCCGAAGAGCAGCAGGATGCCCCAGGGGATCTGCTGGGCCTGCTCCCAGGCGAGCACGCGCCGGGGTTGCTGTTTGCCGCTTGGGACGATGAACATCAGCAGGGCGCCGAAGATGGCGATCGACGCGTCGTCTACCTTGGGCAGATCGAAGCGATTCTCGATCCACGCGTGCGAGACCCACAGCACGGCGGTGAGGGTGAAGATCAGCACCGCGCTCAGCTCGGGGCGAGACATCGGGCCCAGCTCACGGAGCAGGGCGCGGATCTGGCTCGGACCGCCTTGGACCTTCTGGACGCGGACAGGCAGCGCGACGAAGACCATGTACGCCCAGCACAGCGGCAGCATGATCGCGGTTACGGGCACGCCGATCCACAGCCAGCGCGCGTAGGTGATCTTGACGCCGAGTTGCTCATCGACAAAGCCCGCCATGAACCCGTTGGGCGGCGTGCCCATGAGCGTCGAGATCCCGCCGATCGAGCACCCGTACGCCAGGGCGAGCAGCAGACAGGTGTGGAAGCGGGCCTTGGCCGTGTCGTCTTCCCGGCACGAATCGGTCGTGAGCGAGGCCACCGAGGCAACGATGGGCAGCATCATCATGGCCGTGGCGGTGTTACTGATGAAGGCGCTGAGGACCGCCCCGCACAGCAGCACGCTGGCGACCACCCGCTTTGGGCTGGTTCCCACCACGCGGATGATGAGCAGGGCCATTCGTTTATGAGCGCCCCAGAGCTCGAGCCCCTTGCCCAGCATCAGCCCGCCCATGAACAGGAAGATCAGCGGGTGCCCGTAGCTGCTGGTTGTGCCCTTGAGCGGGTGGATGCCCAGCACGGGGAACGCGATGACAGGCACCAACGCCGTGGCCGCCAGCGGGATCGCCTCGGTGATCCACCAGCACGCCATGAGCACCGCGACACCGGCGAGGCGTCGCCCCGGCTCGCTCAGCTCGACGGCCCCGCCGAGCGCGGCATAGACCCCCATCGCTGCCATGAGCCCGAGGAAGAGCCCGCCGAGGCGGAGGTGCTCGTCACGCATGCTGATGCTGTGGGTGTCCTCGTTCATGTGCCCGCTTCGTCCGCGTCATCGCGTAATGACTGGGTGATGCCGATCTCCTGCAAGCGCACGCTCGCACGATCGAGGGCATCCTTGGCCGCGTAGAAGGCGTTGGGATCGACGCTTGTCCAGTCTTGTTCCCCTCTTGACACATAGCCCCGCAGCTCGTCGAGCGCGTGCTCCAGTGTCGCATGCTCGTCAGGGTTGAGCAAGTCGCCGTAGCGCTCGAAGCGCTCGCTGATCCACTTGATGTCGAGCTTGGAGTTGGTGATCAGGTCCACGACCCGGTGGCGGTTCATGTCCTCACGGGCATGGGTGAAGCTTTCCTGCTCGATGCGATCGACCTCGTCGCGCGAGAGCCCGTGGTTGGGCACGATCTGGATCCGGGCCCGCTTGCCCGAGCGTTCCTCGATGGCGGACACGCTGAGCACGCCGTTGGCGTCGACCAGGAACTCGACGACGAGCTTGGGCACGCCCGCGGGCATGGGCGGGATGCCGCGCAGGTCGAACACGCCCAGTGAGCGGCAGTCCTCGACCATCTCCCGCTCGCCCTGGACCACATGGATCTTGACATTGACCTGCCCGTCCACGCTCGTGCTGAAACGCTCGACCGCCCGGGCCGGCACACTGGAGTTGCGCATGATGAGCTTGGCCATCGCGCCCCCGGCGGTCTCGATGCCCAGCGAGAGGGGGATGACATCCACCAGCAGCGACGACGAGCCTTGACCCGATCGCGCACCCGAGATGATCGACGCCTGCATCGCCGCACCCAGCGCCACCACGCGGTCCGGGTCCAGCGCCGTGTAGGGCTCGGTATTGAAGAACTCACCGACGCGCTGGCGCACCATCGGGATGCGTGTGCTTCCCCCCACCATCACCACCGCGTCGATCTCGACCGGCTCGTTGCCGTTGGCCTTGCGAGCATCGCGCAGCGCCCGTTTGCAGGCATCGAGCGAACGCTGCACCCATGCCTCGATCATGCCCTCGAACTCGTCGCGGGTGACCGTGCGTGCATACTGGTTGCCGTTGCCGAGATCGATGGCGATCTGGGCGGCATCATCCTCACTGAGCTTGTGTTTTACCGCCTGGGCGAATCCAACCAGTGCCCGGCGCGTTGACGCATCGAAGCTGTCCATGGGCTGCGCTTCGCTGAGCCCCAGCTGCTGGGCGATCTCGGCGGTGAAGAGCTTGACGAGCATGTGGTCGACATCGTCGCCGCCGAGGTGCGTGTCGCCGGCGGTGGAGAGGACCTGGAAGAAATCGGTGTCGCCCTCGGACTCGGCGGGCACGAGGCGCAGGATGGAGATATCGAAAGTGCCGCCGCCGAGGTCGTAGACGGCGATGGTCTGGGGTTGCCCACCAGCGCGGGTGCCGATGCCGTAGGCGAGGGCGGCCGCAGTGGGTTCGTTGACAATGCGAACGACCTCGATGCCCGCGAGGCGTCCCGCGTCGCGGGTGGCCTGACGCTGGGCATCGTCGAAGTAGGCGGGGACGGTGACGACGGCCTTCTCGACCGGCTTGCCCAACGCTGTTTCGGCCCGTTTCCTGAGTTCGCGCAGGATGGCCGCGCTGAGTTCCTGCGGCGAATAGACGCGGGGCCCGGCATCGGTGGTCACCCGAACGCGGGCGGTGTGGTGCTCGCCCTCGACGACCTCGTAGCCGAGGTAGGCCAGATCGCTTTGGGCATCGCTGAGCGATCGGCCCATCAGGCGCTTGACGGAGTTGATGGTGCGCTCGGGCAGTTCGACGAGGCGATCGGCGGCAGCTTGGCCGACGACGAAGGATCCGTCGGGCTCGATGCGGACAACCGAGGGCATGACCTGCGCGGAATCATCGCCGAGCACGCGTGGGCCTTGCTCATCGACCACGGCCACCAGCGAGTTGGTCGTGCCCAGATCGATGCCGACGATCGTCGATGTCTTGGAATCACTCATAGATAAGGAAGCGTAGACCCACGGGGGCGGATGCTCAGCCGCCCACCCAAGCCAGCTCGCCCAGCATGGTCGCCAGTTCCCGGGCATTGGTGTTCTCAATATCAACGCCCCAGGCCTCGCTCGAATCCGCATCCCCGAGCTCGATCAGGATCGAGCGGTGAGAATCCTCGTTTGGAACCAGCAACTCGGGTGCGGTGACGATGTACCAGGGAGATGCTTGCAGTTCCAGCGTGTCGACCATTGCCCAGACCGCATCGAGCTGGGATGCAGACAGCCGGCGGGTGATCGGCGGGTAGGTCAGGGCATCAGAACCAGCCCCGAAGGAAGCGCGGAACACGCCGCCGGGCTCGATGATGTAGCGGGCCGAGCGATCC
Organism: Phycisphaerales bacterium; assembly: GCA_020427395.1. Taxonomy (GTDB): domain Bacteria; phylum Planctomycetota; class Phycisphaerae; order Phycisphaerales; family UBA1924; genus UBA1924. The sequence goes on along the minus strand of JAGQON010000042.1, from coordinate 3,456 downwards.
GCGGGCGACTCGGCCTCATCGCTGCCGAACACCACCAGCCCCAGCGTCCGCCCTCCCTTGGAGTGCATTTCGCTCGGATCGCCCACCCGCTGGCGCGAGCACCCAAGCCCGGCGATCAGCAGCAGCGTCAGCACGCACGATGTCATCATTCGCATCATCTATAGAGTCTATCAGCGCCCGCACTTACGGGTATTGCCCGGCTATCCTTTGCTCCCATGGATATTTCACTGCGTTGGCTCAATCAATACCTCACCCCGGGCGATGTGACCGCACAGCAGGTCGATCACATCATGACCGAGGCCGGGATGCCCATCGAGGAGCACAAGCCCGGGCTCGATGGCGACACGATCCTCGATGTCGAGGTCACCAGCAACCGCGGCGACTGCCTCGGGCATGTGGGGATCGCCCGTGAGATCGCGGCCGCCCGCTACGCCGACAAGCCACGCGTGCTGACGATGCCGGTGATTGAGCAGCCCGCGTTGGGTGCCCCGATCGGCGACGAGCTGAAGCTGGAGAACCGGGTTCCTGATCGGTGCCCGCTGTTCACCGCACGCCTGATCCGCAATGTGAAGATCGGCCCCTCGCCCGACTGGCTCCGCAAGGCCATCGAGTCGTTCGGGCAGCGATCCATCAACAATGTCGTCGATGTCACCAACTACATCACGCTCGAGCTGGGCAATCCGTGCCATGTGTTCGACTACAACAAGCTCGCGGGCGGCACGCTGATCGTCCGTGAGGCCCAGCCCGGCGAGAAGGTCAAGACCCTCTATGCCGGCGAGCACGAGCTGCGCTCAACGGACCTGGTGGTCGCCGACAGCGAACGACCGCAGTCGCTGGCGGGCATCATCGGCGGGCACGACTCTCAGGTGGACGAGAACACCACCACCGTGGTCTTTGAGATGGCGACCTGGGACACCGTGAGTGTGCGCAACACGGGGCGGCGTCTGCAGATCCGCACCGACGCGGCCTTCCGCTTCGAGCGCGGCATCGACCCGCGCACCATCGACTTCGCGGCCCGGCGGGCCGCGGCCTTGATCTGCCAGGTCAGTGGCGGGCAGCTCGCCGAGGGCGTGCTCAGCGAGGGCGCACCGCTCCCAGAGGACAAGGCGATCATCCTGCGCCCAGACCGCTGCGATTTGCTGCTGGGCGTGCGCACCGAGCCGGCGGAGATGGCCGATCTGCTCAACGCGCTCTCGTTCAAGACCACCGTTGAATCCAACGGCACGCTCCGGTGCATCATCCCGCCGCACCGATCGCACGATGTCACCCGCGAGATCGACCTGATCGAGGAGGTCGCGCGGGCGCGATCGCTCGCGGTCATCCCGGTGCAGGAGACCCTGCCCGTGCGCACGCGCGAGCCGCAGACGAGTGAGCGTGCGATGCAGACCATCGCGCGGGCGCTGACCGGGCTGGGCTTCTACGAGACGATCACCTTCTCGTTCACGGCCCCCAAGAAGGGCGAGCTCTTCAAGCGATCGGGGACTGATCTGGTGTCTGTCGATGACGACCGACGCAAGGCCGAGCCCACGCTGCGTCCCAGCGTCCTGCTTGGGCTGCTGGCGACCCGCCTCGCCAACCAGAGCGCCCGCACCAGCGCGCCCGGCGGTATCCGCCTCTACGAGCACGCCGAGTGCTTCGCACAGAAGGCCGGCACACGCGATACCCTCGAGCACCGATCGCTCGCGTTGCTGAGTGATGTCCCCTTCGAGGGCAAGAAGCCAACCCACGAGGACACCCAGCACGCCCTGCGCGTGATGCGTGGGTCGATCGACACCGTGGTGAAATCGGTCTTCGGCCCTCTGGCCCGCACCGTCATCACGGCCGCAAAGCCCGAGCACAGCGGGTTCGATGCCGATGCCTATGCGACCATCAGTGTGGAGCACGACGCCGGCACCACCCCGATCGGTGGGTACGGGCTGATCTCCGACGCTGCGCTGCGGGCCCACGAGCTGGATCACCCGCTCGTCGGGGCCGAGCTGCTGCTGCAGGCGCTCATCGACGCCTATCCGCCCCGCTCGCGTGCGGAGCTGCTGCCGCAGTTCCCTGGCATCGATCGCGATCTCTCGCTCATCGTCCCCGAATCGACCAGCTGGAGTGCCATCGAGACCCTCGCCCGCGGACTCAAGCTCGACAAGTGTGTCGGCTGGGAGCTGGTTGGGATCTTCCGGGGCAAGCAGCTCGGGGACGGCAGAAAATCGGTCACGATGCGCCTGCACTTCCGCGACGATGAACGCACGCTCCGTCATGATGAGGTTGACCCACAGATGGAGCACCTCACCACGCAAGCGATATCGGACCTTGGCGCCGAGATCCGAACTGCGGTTTGAAATCGTTCTGCGCGAACCATCGGGTAGCCCCGAGCGTCTAAGGATCAGTGGGGAGATTGATTTGCGAGAAGCAAGCGGTTTCGCGAACGATCAGTACGGTTTCGGACGCAAATCGCAACATTTGTTTTGTCATTCGCATAGAATCACAGCCACGAATCTGCCGATAATCCGCATCTGATAGGAACATGTGCGGGTATAGCTGACCCAAGATCTCCACCGTAGCGGGTCGGGATTCGCCCTGAAAGCTAGAATACATACCGCTCAACGGAGTGCGTACATCATGGAGGACAACATGACATCCATCACCAGCGCCCCGCCGGTCTCGACCAGTGCCAGCCCCGTCTCCGCCGAGACTTCCAAGGCCCGCGAGCCCATGATCTGGGTCAACGGGAAGATGCTTCCCAAGTCCCAGGCCGCCGTCAGCGTGTTCGACCACGGGCTGCTCTACGGCGACGGGATCTTCGAGGGCATCCGCATCTACAATGGCAAGATCTTCAAGCTCGGTCAGCACATGGACCGGCTCTACCAGTGTGCCGACAAGATCTTCCTCGACATCGGCGTCTCCCGCGAGGAGATGATCGACATCCAGCGCAAGTGCGTTGAAACCAACGGCATCAAGAACGGCTACATCCGCCTCGTGGTCACCCGCGGCGAGGGCTCGCTCGGGCTCAACCCCTACCAGTGCCCCAAGGCCGGCGTCATCTGCATCGCCGACACCATCTCGCTCTTCCCGCCCGAGATGTACGAGGCCGGCATGCGTGTCGCCCTGGCCAACCGCCCCAAGACCCCCATCGCGTGCCTCGATCCGCGCGTCAAGACGCTCAACTACCTCAACAACATCATGGCCAAGTGCGAGGCCATCCACCTGAGCAACAAGCTTGGCATCACCGACCCCAAGGACAAGCTCCTCGAGGTCATCATGCTCAGCACCGACGGGCAGGTCAGCGAGGGCTCGGGCGACAACATCTTCATCATCAAGGACGGCGTCGTGTACACCCCGCCCAGCGATGTCGGCATCCTTGAGGGCATCACCCGTCGCTTCGTGAAGGACGAGCTGTGCCCCATGCTCAACATCCCGGTCGAAGAGAAGCTCTTCGGCATCGAGGATGTCAACAACGCCGACGAGGTC
>JAGQON010000041.1 GCA_020427395.1 Phycisphaerales bacterium | reverse complement strand
CAACACGCAGAACAGTGACGACGCCGGCTCAGAGAGCTACGAGCAGTCGCTCAATCTCAACCTCGCGGCATCTGACCGTGAGCGTCTGAATGAGATTGAAGCGGCGCTTCAGCGCATCAAGGACCGCACCTACGGTCTTTGCGAGATGACATTCGAGCCCATCAAGCGAGAGCGTCTCGAAGAGATCCCCTGGACGCGTTACACAATCGCGGCCGCGCGTGAGCTTGATCGTCGGGGCGGGAAGCGTTGAGCGCTGGTGAGCCCAAGAAGCACACCCCTGCATCACGAAGCACGCGGGCCTGGCTGATCCTGATCCTGACCACGGTCATCGGGCTGGTCTTGGATCTCTGGAGCAAGTGGTACGCATTCGAGCATGTCGCCGGATTCCCGGTCGCGATCTCACGGCGTGATGTGCTCTCAGTCGACAATCTGGGCATGCTGATCCCGGATCATGATCCGGTAACGGTGATGGATCATGTGCTCGAGTTCACGCTGGTGTTGAATCCCGGCGCCGTCTTCGGGATTGGTGCCGGGCAGCGGTGGTTCTTTGTGATTTTCACGATCATCGCCTGCGTAGTAGCCCTCACGCTGTTTATCAAATGGACTCGGGCTCACGATTGGGTGGCCCACGCTGGCTTCGGGCTGATCATCTCGGGCGGTATCGGCAATCTCTATGACCGCCTTGTCTTTGCGTGCGTGCGAGATTTCATCCACCCGCTGCCGGGCGTGAAACTGCCCTTCGGGCTCAGCTGGCCTGGCGGGAATGGCGAGGTTTGGCCTTATGTTTCGAATATCGCCGACGCGTTCCTGATCGTGGGGATCGGGATGCTGATGCTGCACGCCTGGCGGATGCCCGACTCGGCAGAACCCACTTCCGAAGCAAGCGACGATACCCCCGCGAAACAGGCGGAATGAGTCACAATCAGGATCTCATGGTGCTGGCCCTGTCCCGGATCTGATCGATCATGGATCGGACTTCATTGGCCATGCGTGAGTTAGGGAACTCCTTGATGATGCGTTCGCCGACGCTGGCGGCCTGATTCCACGCCTTGTCCTGGACCGCGAGCTTGAACTCGACACCGAGGTTCTCTCGGGCCTTGCCGATCACGCCACGGGCGACCTCACGGAACTGCTCGGCCTCGTGCTCGCTGAGCAGGTGGTCCATCTCGTGGAGCAGGTCCATCGCGTCCTCGATATTCTCATTGCGAGCGGCCTCAAGGAAACGGCGTTCGATCGCCTGCTTGTGGCGGTCGCGGGCGCTGATGACACGGTGTCGGAGCCCGTCGACCTGTGGCGCATCATGGAACACCCGTGAGATCCGGGCGGCCTCGCTCAGGGCGGGCTCCCACTTGTGGGCTGCGATCAGCTCGTCAAGCCCTCGGATGGCCTCGTGGACCGCCCGGTCGTGGGTCTGGGCCCGGGCGCTCTCGATACGGGTCCGGAACTGCTCCGCCTCCACGCGATAGCCGAACCGCTCCGCGAGCTCACGCACGAGCACCATCGCAGCGTCCCAATCGTGTTCCTTGATATCCTCCTCGATCGCCTTGCACAGAAGGTCCCGTTCCTTGCGACGGTTGAGCACTCGCCGGGCATCATCAGAGAGGATGATCGTCTCATTGAGCGTGCTCATGGTGTCGCTGAGCGAGCGGATTTGGGCTCGGATGCGATCGAGCTCGATGGTCTGTGTCTCGCCCGGGTCCTGCTTGGCGCGATTGGCCAGGCAGATAGGCAGGGTGGTGAGTGTAAGGACAAAGGCGATGAGACCTGCGATCAGGTAGAGATCGTCGTTGTTGGTAAAGCCCTGCATCGCTGCGGCGATGGACAGCACCGCGGCGCTTCCGTAGATGGTGATGATCCATGCGGGTGAGAGTCTGCCGTGCTCGTCCATGATGTTCTCCGTTGGGTATACCGGTGAGGATGCGCCGGGTTTAGCTGCCGGGCACCGGCCCGCCGCAGTTCTGCTCGACGGGCACGAAACAGAGGAAACGGAACGGCTCCGTAGCGTCATGAGGGACGGTGAACTGGTGGAGCTCGTTGGCCGGGACGAGCACCGTGTCACCCGCTTTGAGCTCGTGCAGTTCGCCTTCGAGCAGCACCTTTGCGTTCCCCGCGACCACGAAAACCTCATGCTCATAGTCGTGCTGATGCTTTGGCGTGTGTCCGCCGGGCTCGACAGCGAACGATCGCATCGCGAAGTGCGGGGCGTTATCGTTTCGCCCGATCATGACGGCCATAGACGCACCCTGCACGCCGTCCATCTGGACGGGTGACATCTGGGCCTCGTGGATATTTCGAATCAACGGCATGCACCGGCTCCTGTTCTTGTTCTTTGGGATGGGCATCCCTCTGTCTTGAGTTTACCATAGAACATGAGTGAATCGAAGCACACATCGTGTCCGGTGATCAAGGTCTTTGCCCTGGGGATGTACCAAACGAACTGCATGGTGGTCACGGATGGGCCTCCCGAACCCGGAAAGCCCTGCCTGATCGTCGATTGCGGCTACGAGCCAGATGAGTTGCTCTCCTATGTGGAGCACCAGCAACTCAAACCCGAGCGCGTGGTGCTGACCCACGCCCACGCGGACCATATCGCGGGGCTCAGCGAACTGCACCGCCGCCTGGGACCGGTGCCGATCGCGATGCATCATCATGAGGAGGATTGGCTCAGTGACCCCATGCTGAACCTTTCTGCAGCCCTTGGGCTCAACATCACCGCACCCGGCGCGAGCGAGTTTCTACGCGAGGGCGACACAGTCGGCATCGGCGGGGTGGTATTCGACATAAGAGAAACGCCCGGGCATTCGCCGGGCGGGATCACGCTGATTCATCAGGACTCAAAGACGGCGATCGTGGGAGATTCGCTCTTCAACGGCTCGATCGGGCGGACAGACTTCCCCGGATCGAGTTTCGAGACGCTCGCGGACTCCATCCGTACAAAGCTCTACACGCTCGATCCAGAGACGCGTGTCTACCCGGGGCATGGGCCGACCACCACGATCGGGCGTGAGATGATGACCAACCCGTTTGTCAGCGGTGCGTGATCAGCCCATCACACTGCCAAGCCCGAAGCAGCGACGCCAGGTCGAGAGCTGCCCGAGGTGAAACATGTAGTGGTCGTGGAGCATGAAGAGCGCCATCGCGTCGGTGGTCCCGAAGAACTCCGCGGCCCGCTCGTAATCCTTGCCGGTGATCGGCTTGGAGAGCGTCTCGTCATCGAGAGTGGCAAGGCGTTCGTGCACGGCCTTGTGCGCCTTCTGGAAGTTGGCGAAGACTTCGCTGAACGCCGGGTAGATGGTGCCCTCGGGGTCGTGCTTACACTCGACGCCTGCCTGGAAGTGCTCCTTGTACGAGGCGGGCATCTCGGCATCGCCAAGTTCCTGACCCAGCGCACCGAGGATCATCTGCGGATAGATCGCGAGGTGTCCGAAGATGAAGGTTGGATGGTTGCAGTTGATCACGCCCGACTCATTGCTGGGCATTGAGGCAGCCTGCTTGGGGTCAATCCCATCAGCCAGGCCAGCGGCCAGCCCGGCGGTGCGCTCGCTCATGGTGAGGATTAATCGTGCGGTGTGTCCTATCGTGGCGGTCATGGTTGGGTCCTTTCGGCTTGTCCGTTTCCAACTGAGTGGTCAGCTACCAATGTAGCGTGCGTAGATGGCCCGAGCAAGCGCGGGGTCGCTGATTCCCTCGATGATCGCCCGCCCATCGTGAAAGACGCTGACGGTGTACGGCTCATCCCGCAGCACCCCTTTGACAAGCACCCCTGTATGCTCAAAGTGTCCGTGCTCGCTGAGGTGACGCTGCATCTGATCGAGATCGACTCGTTCGCGCCGATGTGGGTTGACCTGGATGGCGTCCTTGCCGCAGATGCTGACGGTATCTTCATCATCGCGATCGAGGAACTCGAAGTGGTGTTGCCCGCAGCACGGACAGTCGGGGTCCTTGGCATCGCTGAGATCGATACGGCGACGATGGCCTTCCCAGAGGTCGAACTCAAGCAGCGAACGCATGGCGTGGTCGGCGTGGCCCATGAGGATCTTGAGGGCCTCGCTGGCCTGATAGGAGGCGATGATCGAGGATACGGGCGAGAAGACCCCCACGCTCTCGCAGGTGGGCTGCGAGCCCACAGGGGGCGGCGCCGGGAAGATGCACCGCAGGCAGGGGGACTCGGGTGGGAGGAAGACCGTAGCCATGCCCTTTGTGGCGACCGCGCCGGCGTAGACATACGGGATGGCGTGCTTCACGCTCAGGTCGTTGAGGATGTAACGGGTCTCGAAGTTGTCGGTGCCGTCGATCAGAATGTCCGGCTTGCCGAACCGCTCGCGGAGCATGAAGTGCTCGGCGTCGAAGGCGTTGAAATCGGCGACGATCGGGTTGATCTCGATCTCCGGGTTTACCGCCCGCAGGCGGTCGCCTGCGGCGAGGGCCTTGGGGCGCTGCTGCTTCGCGTCCTGATCGCAGAAGAGCGTCTGGCGGTGCAGGTTGGTGATGTCGACAAGGTCGCGATCGATCAGCGTGATCCGCCCGACACCGGCCCGTGCGAGCAAATCGGCGCAGGGGCAGCCAAGTGCCCCGACACCAACGATCAAGGCGTGCGCGGAACCGAGCTTGGATTGCGCGGTATCATCCCAGAACGTCAGCCGGCGTTGGCGAGCGTAGCGTGGGTTTGGGTGTGCTTCGGTCACGCATGATCGTAGTCAGCGGAGGGGAAGCGATGACACGGTGTTCGAGCGAGATCAACTATCCGATCGAGGGGATGGGCTGGAACCCTCCGAACCCGCTCCGATGCGAGCTCGAGTCCGAGCGGCTGATCGTGCGTGGGTACACGATGGACGATGCGCAGGCCCTGTTCGACGCGATTACAGAGTCCCGTGAGGGGCACCTGCTGCCTTGGATGGTCTGGTGCAAGGAGAACCACCACACCCTCGAATCCTCGATGAAGTATGTCTGCGATCAGATGCTCGCGATGCAGAACCCCGCGACCTTCAACAATGTGGGAACCGGTATCTTCTGCAAGCGGACAGGGCGATTCATCGGCGGCTCTGGTGTGCATGATGTCCGCAGAGACACGGCCTCGTGTGAGACCGGCTACTGGATCCGCAAGAGCGAGATCGGGCACGGGTATGCCCGCGAGGCGTGCGCGAGAACGATTTCGTGGGCCCTCGCTCCGCAGGATCGCGGAGGGCTCGGGCTGCGCCGGGTCCGCATCTACTGCTCGGCTTCCAATACGCATTCCAAGCGGCTCATCGAACAGCTCGGAATCCGCGAGGAAGTTCACCAGCGGGATGACTACTACATCGAAACAATCGGGCTCACGGATCGGCTCGGCTGGGGTGTGTTGTCGGACGAGTGGGACTGCGAGAAGCACTGCGCGATCACGCCCGCGTGAGGGTGACTTCAACGATCTCGGGCGGCACACCGAATCGCACGGGCAGCAGCGACATGCCCACACCCCGCGAAACGACAACGGGGAACGCGGGCCCCTGGACCACACCGCCTGCGTACTTTGAGCCGTAGTTGCTCGGGACGAGCGGCGTGCCGATGAGTGGGATCCGGACCTGCCCGCCGTGCGTGTGCCCGGAGAACATGGCATCAACACGCGGGGCGTGCGGGGTCGTGAACACCGAGATCTCCGCGGTATCCGGCTGGTGCGCGAGCACGATGCACGGGTATTCGTCATCTACTGCCCGGAACGCTTTGCTGAAATCGAGCGTGTCCTCGGTGAGGTCGCCCAGCCCAACGATCGCCATCGCGCCGGGCGTGCGACTTGAAGCGAGTTGCTGGGTTCGCGGATCGAGCCAGACGCGATCGTTGTCGATCATGCTCACGCCCTGATCGCGCAGGGCCTGGGATATGCGCGGCCCATCGCCCCACCAGTCGTGGTTGCCCAGCACCCCCACCGCCCCGATTCGTGTCGCCTCAATCATGGGCTTGCAGAGCCGGGCTGCTTCTTCGATATCATCGGTGCCATCGTGGACATAGTCACCGGTAAGCAACAGCAGGTCAGGGCGGAGATCGGCGACGACTTGAACCGCGTAGCTGTAGAACGACGACGGCACGCGCGGCCCGAGGTGCGGGTCAGAGAACTGCACGACACGCAGCCCCTCCAACGACGCGGGCAGATCGCGGATGGGGAGCGTGTATCGGCGGACCTTGAGCGACCATGGCTCGATGAGTGTGGCGTAGCCGGGTGAGACGACTGCTCCGATGGTGCCAGCCCCCAGCAGGCCCTTGGCAAGAAATGATCTCCGAGACGGGTCCGGGAGCGGCTGCTGCGCGTCGTCCGATTCTGCCTGTGATCGAGATGCGATCTGTGCGACAATCGCGATGAGCATGCACCAGCCGGTCCAGGCGATCGCATTGGCGACGATGATGGCGATGGGGTCGCTCCGCATCCCGGAGAAGCCGAGGATGTAGAGCGGGAACCAGCCCGGCAGGGCGAGCAGGTAAAAGAAGTTGGAGGTGCCCTGGATCCAGCCATCGCTGCTGAGGGTCCAAGTCGCGATCGACGTGGATGAGCCGAGGAGCACGCCGAGACACCAGAGTGCGATGAGTAGCTTGGTCTGGCGCGGGGTCATGTTCATGTTGACTGGGTACACCACGGCTGATGGATGGGTTCTTAGCAGGCGTAAAAAAACCCGAGAGATCCTGCGGCTCCCGGGTCTGATATCGGCTGTTTGATGTTCGGTTATCGCGCGAAGTGGGCGAATGCCTTGTTGGCCTCGGCCATGCGGTGGGTCTGGTCACGGGTGGCCATCGCCTTGCCCTCGCCGCGTGCGGCTGCCCAGAGCTCGTCGGCGAGCTTCAGGTGGGTCGGACGCCCCTTCTCGGAGCGGACGGCGGTGATGATCCAGCGGAACGCGAGCGACTGCTGGCGGTTCTGCTTGACCTGCATGGGTACCTGGTAGTTGGCACCGCCGATTCGCTTCGAGCGGACTTCGACATAGGGCTTCACATTTTCGATGGCACGATGGAAGATCTCGATCGATTCGGTGATGCCCTCGGCCTCGGCCTCGGCGTTGCCTTTGAGCTTGCCCTGAATGGCATCGAGGGCGTTGTAGACCACGCGCTGGGCAGAGGTCTTACGGCCATCAAGCATGAGGCAGTTGATGAACTTGGAGAGCACCTTGTCGTTGAACTTGGGATCGGGACGGAGCTGATCCTGCGATGCGGTAATGCGGCCTGCCATTGTCTTTGTCCTTTCGGCTCATCTGCCCTGAACGGGCGCTGTTCACCCCGGATCGAACCGGGATTACTTGCCTTGATCAAAAAACGCATCACGCGTGTGATGCGTTGACGGGAGCGTGATGTGTTTTAGCCCTTGCTCTTCTTGGCGCCGTACTTCGAACGGCCCTGCTTACGATCGTCGACGCCGAGCGAGTCAAGCGCACCGCGGACGACATGGTAACGCACACCGGGAAGGTCACGCACACGACCACCGCGGACGAGCACAATCGAGTGCTCCTGCAGGTTGTGGCCTTCGCCGCCGATGTAGGCGGTGACTTCCTTGCCGTTGGAAAGACGCACACGGGCGATCTTCCGGAGCGCCGAGTTGGGCTTCTTGGGGGTCGTCGTCTTCACGGTGAGACAGACGCCGCGACGCTGGGGACAGCTGTCCATATCACGGGTCTTGGATTTCACAACCGGTGACTTGCGTGGTTTGCGGATGAGCTGATTAATCGTCGGCATGCGTACTATCCCGTTCGTTCAATGGGCTTGCTGCGACGCGCAATCAAGCCGATGACCTCTTCAGGTCGGGCAGGAAGTGTAGCGCTCAGGCCCCTTGAAGCAAGCGGGTAAGGCACAGAAAACCCATGCACGACCCGAACCAAAGTCAGGCTGGAACGGGGCTAGGATCGCTCCCATGAGCAGCCACAACCACACCGACCCCTCGCCCGAACAAAATCAGACCCTCAGCCCCGAGCAGTTGGCTGCGGGCATGACCGTGCGAGGCTTTCAGGAGTTGATCTACAGGCGATACTTCGCCTCGGACAACGCCCGGGGAACCGCGGGGACATTCCTGTACCTCACCGAGGAGTTTGGCGAGTTGGCCACGGCCTTGGCGAACTGCAACCGCCCCAACAAGCCCGCAACGCAGGAAGAGCGAGCGAACCTGGAGGAAGAGTTCGCCGATGTGCTCGCTTGGCTGGCAACTTTGGCCAACATCAACGGCGTAGATCTGGCTGATACGCTGGTGAAATACACCGACCCCGACCGGGTGCAGGGGATCAAGGACTGAGCGGTATTCAGCTGATCTGAACCGGCTCAGCTTCGGTTACGCGTTCCTGCCTCACGCCAATGGATGATGTGTTCGGGCTGATCGGGCGGTAGATCTCAATGGCGAGGGTGTCATCTTCGGGCGGGAGCCCGCCACGGAATGCGGCGACTTCTTCGAGAATTTTCTCGGCCCACTGGCCCTGCCCGGCGTTGCTGACCCCCGGCATCGCGGGCGAGGCGAGCAATCGGCGGAGCCCGTCGATCTGGAACATCTTGCCCTCGAGGCTTCGGGCCTCGATCGCCCCGTCCGTGTAGGCGATGAGCGAATCGCCGGGCGCGAAGTCGATCTCGATCTGCCCTGACTCGAAGTCCTGTTCGGAGCAGGCACCAAGGACGAAGGTTGTGGGATCGAGATCGTTGAGCGAGCCGTCGATGCCGCGGATGAATGCTGGCGGGTGCCCGCCGGAGGCGTATTCGACCTTGCCCGTGTCGTGGTTGACACGGATGCAGACGGCCGTCGCGTAGATCGAGTGCTTGGCGAGCGTGAGATGCACATAGCGGTTGAGCCGTTCGAGCATCTGGCCGGGCGTGATATCTGGATCTTCGGCGAATGCGATATCGATCTCGCCGTGCAGGCGGTTGACGGTCAGGGCGGCGGGGATGCCATGCCCGGTGACATCAACGATCACGACGGAGAGCTTGGTGCGGTCCTCACTCTGCTTGGTGTAGAGGTAGTCGCCGCCGATCTGCCGCATGGGCTCATATCGATAGCTATAGCAGAGCTCGCCCGAGGCGATGGGTGCTGGGAAGAGTGCCTCATGAACCTGGCGTGCGTATGCCAGTTCCTGACGGAGCATGCCGTATCGCTGATTGAGGAACTTGTTGGTGGCTTTCTGGACGCGCTGCGAGTGTTTGACACCAGTGATAAATACGCCCGGAGTCATGAAGGCTGCGTAGACCAGCGTGGTGATGATGGTCGGCACGACGCTGTGCGATTCGATCACGATGGCCGAGAACATGCTGGCGGCCAGGATGCTGATAACCGGGATAATCGCTTGCTTGACTGTCCACGGGAACAGGCAGCAGGCGATGAAATGGGCGAGGACGAAGCCAGCGAGCGACGGGCCGCTTGCCATGTCCATCACACGCGTGCCGATTCCCTGGACGCCGTCGAGCATCACAAGCCCCATCGTGATGCGGATGATGGTCTGGCTCTCTACGCGCTTGCTGAGCACCAGCAGGAGCGAGCCGAGGTAGGCACCGAACCAGATGATGGTGGTCAGGATGAAGAAGGCCTTCTGCCCACCGTTCTGCATGATCTTGGAGAGATCCACGCCCTGAACGAGCATGATGATCATGATGGTGGTCAGGACGAAACCGAGCCCCCCCCAGATCGAGATGAACCAGATCAGGCGGGTGCGCAGCAGGTCGTCGGTTTCCTGACGGAATGTGCGGCGGAACTCGGTTGTTTCAAACGACGCGGTGGTCAAGGTCGTGTACTCCCGGTCATCGGGTCAGGCGCGATAGATTTCCAGTATCAGGATATCGTCCGATGCCGCTCCTGCACGCCGTTTTTCCACATCTTCGAGAATCTGCAGGGGCCAGCGTTTGGCTTGTTCGACCCAGTTACGCTCCAGGACGGCCTCGACGCCCTCGGTGCTGTACATCGCGCTGGAGCTGATCCGTGCCTCGCTCACCCCATCGGTGTAGGCGATGAAGCAGTCCCCGGCCTTGAATGGGTGCTCCTCGACCTGCGACTGGATGATCTGCTCGACACCGACCCCGAGGACGGCACCTGAAGGGCGTATGCGGGTGAGCTGTCCCCGCTCGTTGCGGAGGATCGGGGCCGGGTGCCCGGCGTTGGCGACGCTGATGATTTCTGCCTTTGGATCGACCCGAACGGCGACGGCCGAGACGAGCACGGCACTGTCTGCGAGTGTGAGGCAAACATATCGATCCACGGCGCTGAGCAGTTCGCCCGGCGCGATGGAGGGATTCTCGCCCGTGAGCCGCATGAGCTCGCCCTGGAGTCGGTTGGCGGTGAGCGCGGCAGTGATACCGTGCCCGGTGACATCGAAAATGACGAGCGTCACCGGTGAATCATGCTCGCCTGGATGCTCGATGGAAGCAAAGACCGAATCGCCGCCGATCTGGCTCATGGGCTGGTAGGTGTAGGTGAATCGTACCTCGCCTGAAGACTTGGGTTTCGGGAAGCCTCGCTCATGGATCGCCTTGGCGGCCTGCAGGTCCTCTCGGACCTCGTCGTACTTGCTCTGGATGAAATGGAGCTCAAACTGGTCCTGGAATCGCGACATCCGGAAGAACGAGATCATGGTGCCGGGGATCGTTACAGCGACATAGGCAAAGATGGCCGCTGGGACAGAGAAGCCCTCTGGGTGCTCGGTGATAAAAAGACTGCCGATCGACGCGATGATCCACATTGCGCTGAGCGTGAGCGTCTGGCGCGGGCTCCACGGGAGCAGCGCTGCCCCCATAGTGAGCCCGACGAGCACGCCGACCAACGCCCCTTCGCCAGGGCTGGCGTCGATAGCCAAGGCCCAGCGAGCAATGGCGATGAGCCCCTCGACGATGATGATGAACAGCGAGAGTCGCACGCACCAGATCTTCTCAAGATCAACGAAGTAGATCGTGATCGCGGCGGCGAGATAGAACCCTGCCCAAGCGAGACTGAGCGCAATGTGGTGAATTCCCAGCGACTGTTCGCCCATCAGTTGGATGAGGATCATCGCGATACCGAGCAGCGACAAGATCCCCAGAAACTGCGCGGTATTCCGACGCACCTCCGACTCCGACATATTGTCGAGTAGGCGGTTCGATTCGAAATCGCGGAGCGCGTGGATCAGGTTGTGCAGTTGTTGGTGCACGCAAACATGTTATGCGATCCGAGTATCTCAAGGATCGTACAGACGCCTATATCTGTTATTTTCATTCCTGTTTGCGGTTCTTGCCTGGAACCCAGAGGACATCGCTCTTGCCGTTGTCGTTGGCGACTCGTGAAAGCACGAAGAGCAGGTCGGAGAGGCGGTTGAGGTACTGCAGCACGGTCAGCGAGGTCGCTTCGGGCTCGCGTTCGTGGAGCAAGGAGACCACACGCTCGGCTCGACGGCAGACGGTACGGGCCACATGGAACTCGGCCGCCAGGCGTGAGCCACCCGGGAGCACAAAGCTGTTGAGGGGCTGCAGGTGCTCATTATGCTCGTCAATGATCGACTCGAGAGCCTCGATACGCTCCGGAAGAACGCGCAAAGCTGCGCCGGGCTGCTCATCGGGCGTTTGAGGGATGCAGAGATCAGCACCGACATCGAAGAGGTCCTGCTGGATGCTCTGGAGGACCGGCACGAGCGATGGGGCCTGGGTCTGAGCGGTGTGGACGGCGATCCCGAGCGTGGCGTTGGCTTCGTCAACGCAGCCGTAGGCATCGACCCGGAGGTCGTGCTTGGGCACGCGTTTTCCGGTGCCCAGCGAGGTATCGCCTTTGTCACCCGAGCGTGTGTAGATTTTCGTGAGTTTGACCATGCTCAGAGAGTGTACCCTGCCCGGGGGGGGTGAGGGCGGGTAAGGTATGGCTTGAGCCAAGGAGGGTGTATTGAGCGGGTTGTCGATAGAGCATCAGCGGGCACAGGGGCTGCAGCGGGTCTGGGCACCGCGGTACGAACTGCCGAACGCAGGCGGGCTTGTTGAGCGTGTGCTCACGGCCCGGGGACTGGGCGATGCGGCTGATGGGTTTTTGAATCCCTCGCTCAGCATGCTCCATGAGCCAACGCTGATTCCCGACCTCGATCGCGCGGCCCACCGGATCATCGAAGGGATCCGTCGCGGAGAACGCATCGTCATCTACGGCGATTACGATGTCGATGGGGTCACCGCCTCGGCAATCCTGATCCACACCATCCGGGCGATTGATCCCAGCGCGATCGTCGATTCGTATATCCCCCACCGCATCGACGAAGGGTACGGCATCAACTGCGAGGCGATCGAGTCGCTCCATCGTGATGGTGCCGGGCTTGTTGTCTCGGTGGACTGCGGGATTACCGGCATCGAGCCGGCACGCACGGCCAGGTCGCTCGGACTTGATCTGATCATCACCGACCATCACAACCCACCCGCGAGCATGGCCGAGCTTCCCGACGCCTTCGCCGTTGTGCATCCAAGGCGCCCCGACTCGGGCTACCCGTTTGGCGAGCTGTGCGGCGCAGGCGTTGCCTACAAACTCGCTTGGCGGCTATGCGTGCTGCACAGCGGGAGCGAGCGTGTACACCCCGAGCTGCGATCAGTCTTGGTCGAGATGCTGGGCTTTGCGGCGCTGGGATCGATCGCGGATGTGGTACCCCTGATCGATGAGAACCGCGTCATCGTCAAGCACGGGCTGCGCCAGATCCCCCACGCTCGTAACGAGGGGCTCCGGGCGCTCATCCGGGCATCCGGACTGGATTCGGACAAGATCGATACCGAGGATGTTGGGTTCCGGCTCGCGCCGCGACTTAACGCGATCGGTCGGCTCGGGCACGCACGCGATGCGCTGCGGCTCATGGTCGATGCTCGTGGGCACGAAGCGATCGAGCTCGCCGAGCGCCTCTCGCGGGTAAACGACGAGCGGAAATCGGTCGGCGAGGCGATCTATGCCCAGGCCCTTGAGATGGCCCTGGCAGCCGGGATGTGTGGCGATGACCGAAGAGCCATCGTGCTCGCCCACGAGGAGTGGCACCCGGGCGTGGTCGGGATCGTGTGCTCGCGGCTTGTTGAGCGGTTTGCCCGCCCGGTGATCCTCATGCAGAGGGATGGTGATGTCTGCAAGGGATCCGGACGCAGTATTGATGGCTTCAATCTTCACGCCGGGCTCGATGCTTGCCAAACGCTGCTCAGTGGGTATGGCGGACACGATATGGCCGCGGGGATGCGGTGCAGATCCGACCAGTTCGATGTATTCGCCGAGTCGTTTATCTCGCACGCGAATGAACGCCTGCGCGTCGAGGATCTTGTCAATACCGCCCGTTACGATGCTCAGGCAACCATCTCTGAGCTGAGCACCCACGCGATCGAATCACTCGAACGGCTCGCCCCCTTCGGCGCGGGCAACCCGAGGGTGCAGCTTCGGATCGTTGACGCGAAGCTCAACGGCGAACCGAGCCCCTTCGGTCGCAACGGCAGTCACCTGTCGTTGCGGGTATGCGATCGCAGCGGCACGGGCGCGGCCGTGCGTGTTGTTGGATGGAACTGGGCAAAGCACCGCGAGGAGATTCCTCGCGGTGCCCCGATTGAACTGATTGTTGAGCCGAAGCTGAGCCGCTGGAACGGTCGCACGAGTGTCGAGCCGGTGCTGGTGGACCTGCGACTCTGCTGAGCGATCACTCGCTGGTCGCGTTGCCCGCCGCGTAAGCGCCGCGTGTGAAATCGGTCAGCATCCGAGCATACTGGGCATTCGTTGGATCGAGCTTGGCGGCGTGGGTGATGCTCGCAAGTGCGGCCTTGTTGTTGCCCATATCACCGAGGATGACGGCTCGGAGGGCATAAAGGCCCGCGTCGTTGGGGAGCTTCTCGATGGCGGTTTCGATTGAGCTGTATGCGCTCTTGTAATCCTTTGCCTCACGGTGGTACATCGCGTAGATGGCGTATCCCTCGTGAGAATCGGGCGCGAGCTGTACAACACGGGTCGCGGCTTTGCGGACGGTCCGCATATCCCCGACCATCAGCGAGGCGTTGGCCAATCCGATCCATCCCTCGACATCGCTACGCCCCTCTGCCTGGCTGACCATCTCCTGATAGATCGTGCGTGCCTCGACAGCGCGTCCGGTGTTCATCAACGCCTTGGCGTGCAGGATCATGAGGTCCTGTCGATCTTTGTTCTCCGGCTTCTTCAGCAGCAACGCAATGTTTCGTTCAGCCTCGCGCCACTTGCCGGCGAGGATCTGCGCGTGGATCAGGTCTTCAGCAATGCCGGCATCATCCGGCGCGAGCAGGCGTGCCTGCTGGAAGTACTGAACAGCCTTGGCCGGGTCCTGCTCGATCAGGGCGATGTGCCCGAGCGACTGACGGATGCCGGCGTTGTTCTCGGCCATGGGGATCGAGCCGAGGTACACCTTGGCTTCCTCGACGCGGTCGAGGTCGATCATCATTTCCGCTGCAGCCACAGCGTAGACGGGGTTGTAGTCATCCAGATCGCAGGCTCGCTCGAAGCTTTCACGAGCAAGCTCGGGCTCGTTGATTCGCTCGTAGACGATACCCAGGTAGTACTGTGCATCGGGCTCCTCGGGGTCGAGGGCGGCCGCGGTTTTGAGCGATTCGAGCGCGGTGCCAAGATTGCCCATCTCGATCAGGATTCGGCCCTTGAGCACATGCGACTTGACGACGGTGTCATTGATCTCGAGCGAGGTATCAACCTTGCGGAGGGCCTTCTCAAGATCCCCGGCGAGGAACGCCTGGCGTGCGAGCTCCCACTCGGTGGCACTTTTGAGGAAGCTCATCCGCTCCTTGGCCATCGAGACGCCCTCGCGGGTGTAGTTACCCTGCCCGGTGCAGCCGACGAGGGAAAGCAGTACCGCGGTGGAAAGGACGGCTGGGAGCGTGCGCTTGGCGTTCATCATTCTTAGACTCCTGACTCTGGGGTTTTGACGCGGTACAGATCGACCGGTTTGACCCGCTTAGTCATTGAAATCCGCAAAATCATCGCCTTCGGTCGGGACCTCGGTGAAGGTCGCTTCCGATTCGTTGTTCCCGACGACATAATCAAAGCCGAGCGGCCAATCCAGACGCAGCGCACCACCCGTAGGGAGCGGGATGATGAGCTGGCCCGAGAAGCCATCCGCGACGCTGACGAACGATTCCGACTCGTCGTAGGCGTAGCCGTTCTCGAAGCTGGGGTCCTGGTCGAACGCCGGGCTCTCGGTGTTCTGGGCAACGGTGGTCTGCTCACCCGTCACGACGGCCTTCATCTGGTCGAAGTTGTTGGCGGGAATCTCGTAGTAACCGTCGCCCTGAGCGAACTGGTTGTTGTCGAAGCTGCTGTACTGCTCGGGAGCATAATCGCTGCCCGAATCTGCGTTCTCAGCAACCTGCGCGAACTCAGGCTCGGAGTCCGACTCGAAGCCGCCCTCGTAATCGAAGTCCTGGTTCTCGTAGGAAACAGGGCCGGTGGGCACTTCGGCGTAGGTTTCTTCGCTCTGCTGGTCGAAACCCTGCTCGAACGAGTCATCGCCGCTATTCTGAGCCTCGGCCGTATCGGTGTTGTTCGAGTTGAGGTATGACTCAATGAACGGGTTGGTTTCAGCGTTCACGCCGACCTCGGCCGAGCGTCCGCCGTAATGCAGCTCGCTGTGGAGCATGCCCTCGATAAGCGAGCGTGACGGCATGGTGCGGACCTTGCCGGTGAGCTCTGAGCGGAGTGCCCGTGCGTCGGGTGACATGGGCATGAGGCGGAGTGCGCGATCGACCTTGCCGAGCGCGGATTCGATCTCGCCGTTGTCTGCGAGCTCGCGGGCGTCGATCAGCAGCTGACCCACGCGGCGTTCACGCGACCAGGGGAGCAGCCCGGCACGAGCGCCGTAGCGGGCGTGCTCGAGGTACTGGTTGCCCATATCGCCGACCTCGGCGAGGACGGTGTCGTTGATCAGCGAGGGGGTGATCAGGAAGATGATCTCGCTGCGACGGGTCGAGTCGTCGTGGCCCTTGAAGGCCGATCCCACGAGCGGGATGTCGCCCAGAAGGGGGACCTGCGAGCGGCTGCTCGCGGTGGTCTCGGTGAAGAGCCCGCCGAGGACGACGGTCTGGCCGTCACGCACCATGACATTGGTGTTCATCTCGGTGGTGTCTTCGTCGGGGATGGTGACATTGTTGCCCGCACCGTCAGCGACCTGGCGGAGGGTGAAGTTCGAGACTTGCGGGCGGAGCTCGAGGCGGATCAGGCCGTTCTTGGAGACGAACGGGCGGACGGCGAGCTGGGTGCCAACATCGAGGAACTCGACGCTCTGGGTGGTTGATGTATCGGTGGTGGTCGAGTTGAGGTAGCCGACTCGGGTACCGACGAGCACGCGTGCGGGCTGGCGGTTGAGGGTGAGCAGCTTGGGGTTCGAGACGACGGTCACGTCGGTGATCTCGTCGAGGACCCGCATGAAGACGCCCACATCGCCGTTGACGAAGCCGGCCTTGAGTGTCGCGGGGCCGCTGGTGTTGCCCGGTGTCGACTGGAGGCCGGTGCCGTGCCCACCGGGAATATCAACGGCGGTGCCGTCCACGGTCTCGCCCTGCCCGTTGATCAGGCCGTCGACGACGCTGAGCGGGCCGCCGGTACCGACGAAGTCGGTGAAGTCGAGGTTCTGGATGAGTGCAAAGTCGACACCGAACGCGTTGGCCTCGTTGAGGGTCGTCTGGAGGATGGTCGCTTCGATCAGGATCTGGGCGGGCTTGGTGTCAAGCTCGTCGATGAGTGCCTGGATCTCTTCGACATTCTCTTCGTAGTCATGGATGACGATGGTTGCGGTGTTGGCGTAGTTGTCAGCACCGTTGGGCACGCCGTCGGTGATGGTGAACGCTTCGGTGGCCGCATTAGCGGTGATCGAGCCAGACTCCGAGAGCAGCATCTTTGCGAACTCGGCCGCATCGGTTGCATTCAGGTAATCAAGGTCGATGATCCGTGTGACCGGCTGACGCGAGAGTGCCTCGAACTCGGCGAGCTCCTCGGCGGTGTAGACATAGATGAAGTTGCCCTTCTCGATGTAGCCGTAGCCGTTGACATGAAGAATGGCGTCGAGCGCTTCGTAGAAGGTGACGCCGTAGAGGTCGGCGGTCACGGTCGCCTGGACATTGTTCGAGCTGATGATGTTCCGCTGGGACTGGATCGAGAGCAGCTGCAGGATGTTGCCCAGGTCCTCGTTGTTCACATGGAGATCAACGAGATCGTAGCTGCTGACTTCAACGGCACCGTCCAGATCATCGATCTCGCCCACGGTGTCGGTCGAGGCGTCGACATCTTCTGCGTAGGGATCGGGGAGGTACTCGTCTTCGGACATACCGAAGTCATCTTCGGGCTCGGCCGAGGCCGCCTTGGCCTGGCTCTTGAGCGCGGCCAGCAGACCGAAACCGCCGGAGTCCTGCGCCGATACCGTTCCCGCAAGCAGCGAGAGCGTGAGCGCAGGCATGATGCCGTTACGGAGGCTCAGACCGAGGAGGCTGGCCTTGAAGGTACGGTTAGTCTCGGTGGTGCTCATTGTGTTGATCCTCAGCGTTTGCGGCTGTATGCCTGCTTGTTGTCCCGATCCGTCCGGGCTATTGCTGCAATTCGATCGGCCTGCTCCGGTTGGGACTTTGCGCAGACCTTGTGTATTCGCGCGATCATGCCCCGCACAACCCGCACGGGCTGGCCCGATAATCACGGGGCAATCGGTTATGGCTGCATTTTGAGGTCATCAGTGTCTTGAATCTGGTCAGCATCATCTGACTCAGATTCGAGTCCCGGTTGCTCGGTTGGCGCACCGGGCTGGTCAACCTCGTGGGGTTCGGCGTAGGCGCTGCGAGGGATGTCGGTCACGAGCCGCAACTTGGCCCAGATCAGTACGCCCGCGAGGGCACCAAGCGACAGCAGCAGCGAGGCGCTGCGTGTCGTGTTGCTGGCGTGTGCGTGCTTGTCAGGATGCTCGCGGTGTTGGCTCATCGGACACTCCTCCGCATCAAACTCGGTATGCGAGCCTGATGGCTTGAGTGACAAGATGACCAAGGTCGTGAGCGTGTGCCTGTCGTACCGATCAGTCCAGTCGGGTGACCGTGATACGACCGGTAAACGCGGCGACATCAACACGGAAGCGGCTGAGTGGTCCGGCGAGGACGATCGACCCGCCGTCGCTGAGCGTGTTGGAGCCGGGCGCCGCTACGGGGCCGCCCAGCTCATCAAAGATCAGCAGGTTGTCGCCGTCGAACTCTGCGGATTCGATGACGGTGCCGCCGAATATCTCGGCATCGAAGGACACCCGGTACCGCTGACCCGGCCCACGGGCGTCGTAGAGCGCATCGTTATCTACATCGATGATGCCGCTGTTGACCTCGATGAGGGTATACATGTTGTTGTCAACATCGAAGACGATCGCCCGCTGCTGCTGATAGCCAAGGGCGTCCATCTGCGCGAAGCTGATATCGGCCACGAGTGTGCGAACAGCGGACTGGATGCGGAGCACGCCGGCCTGCGAGAGATTCGGCGTCACGATCGCCGCGGCGATACCCAGGATGACCACGACGATGAGCACCTCGATGAGCGTGTAGCCCGCCCGGGTGCTTCTCGTGCTCCGACTGTCCTTATTGAATCGCATGAGCGATCTCCGTGCCCCCGGTGCTTTGTACAGATCAGGGAGCCGGGATCGGCTCGTCGTTGGCATCAAAGCTGCCCGCCCAGATTTCCCCAGTCGCATCGTTATAGATCCATCCATAGGACGATTGGAATGACGAATCCGGGCTGTTGGCTATCACGATCACCTTGGCATTCGCGCCGCCCACATATGGGTTGGCGGGTGCTTCCTTGAGGTACTCGCCGTTGTTGGCGATCAGATCACCCCAAGTTCCATTTCCCGCGGCCACGGTGGGAAGCGTGTTCTCGTTGCGGACCTGAAAGACCTCCATTGCCCGACGGAGCTTCTCAAGCTCGGTCTGGGTCGTGGTGATCGCGGTCTCCTGAACAGCGCCGACGAACTGCGGAACAACGATCGCGGCAAGGATCCCGAGGATCACGACGACGATGAGGATCTCAACAAGCGTAAATGCGCGTGCGATTGGGTGTGAGCGTTTCATGGTGTGTCTTCCCCGTTCATCAAAGACGAACGGACTCGTTTCCGAGCCCGTTCGGAAGTTTTGGGCCGTGAAATCGTGTGAGAACGATTACGGCTGGATCGCAACGATGTTGCCGGTGGCGCGGTCGTAAGCCCAGCCATCGGTGCTATTGGCGATCGTGAAGGTGCTATCGTCGGTCGCGAATGCGGTCGAAGCAACGACGCTGCTCGAGTTGGTAAAGGGGTTGACGGGGATTTCCTTGAGGTAATCATCGCCAACGAGGGTGCCGGCGGTTGAAGCATCGCCCCAGCCGTCGGTGACGAGGTCGGGGTAGACACCGCCGTTACGAGCGGCCCAGAGTTCGAGCTGGTTCTCGATGGTCGAGACCTGGGTGGCGACATTGCCGGTGCGAGCTTCGTTGGCCGCGTTGGTGAACTGCGGAACGACGATCGCGGCAAGGATGCCGAGGATCACGACGACGATCAGGATTTCGACCAGGGTGAAACCCTTGGCCACGGTCTTACGAGTTGCATGCATTGGCTTTGTCTCCTTGAAAACGACTCATGAGTTGCACGCTGTCCGGTCCGGCCTCGCCGGTTTCCCTTCCCCTGCCTCCACGGAGGGTCGGGGTCCCCCTGAGCGGCTACGCACCGCACCACGCAATCTTCAGCGTGCGAAATAGCTCATCGACATGCGAGCAATCTTGGGTAAGTCGCATGAGTGTGCGGCGTTTCAAACTGCATGGTCGTGTGCCGATTAACGCGCTGCTGCCGGTTGTGCGGCTGATTGGGGGAGCGGGGGCAACCGAATCGGACCATCGCAAGCCCGAGAATGCGCATAAAAAAAGCGGGCATGCAGCCCGCTGATTTCGTGATATTGGTCAGATAACCCGTTTAGCGTGCGTCCGGCTCAAAGATGAGCTGCAGCAGCGTGTCGTTGTCGACCTCAAGGGCGCCCATGGTCGCCGCTGCGGTTGCAGCGAGATCCTGGTTGTCCGACTGGGCGAGCTCAATCAATCGCCGGATCTGACGGTTGTTGAGCTGGTTGCCGTAACGCTTGCCCGAGTCGGCGACGATGGTGAGCATCTCGATCTTGAGATCGTCGCTGCTGCTCATCGCCCGGTCGAAGATCGACTGCTGGGCCTTGTCCTGAGGCATGTAAGAGATGATCTCAGCGATGTCGAGCATTGTGAAGCCGTCGACCTGCTCAAGGACATCGATCAGGATCGATGCGGCATCGGAGATGTTGAGCACCTGGTTGTTTGAGATCGCGAGATTGCGGAGGACATCGATTGAGCGGATCGCGTATTCCTCGGCCTCGTCTGAGTTGATCGGGCCGCCCGAAGCGACCTCGAGGAGCGACTCGACCGAGTTGTCGAACGCTGACCCGCTGATCGACTGGCGACGGACGGCCACGCTCTGGTCGCGCCCGTATTGACGCTGCATCGGAACAACATCATCCGGGCCCATAAGCGCCAGGACTGGAGCGACACTTGTCTTATTCTCGTTGCGGGCGGTCTCGATGCTTAGGAGGGTATTGTCGAAACCCTGCACGCTGACGATCAGATCGATCGTGGGCGTCTCGGCGATGGCGGCCTCAAGCTGCCCGAGCCCCTCGGGGGCCGGGGGAAGGACAGTAAAACCGGCACGCTCAAGCGAGACACGGTACTGGTCGTAGGACTCGCGGTCCTCGCCGGTGAGCACGACGGCGTATCGGGCTGACGCGTCCTTGACGGCGCTGGCCAGAAGCGGGATGACGCGCTCCGAACCATTGAACGACTCAGCGGGCTGGGCCTTTCCGAGAGCCAAGGCGGTCTCGAACTGGACGCGTCGGTTCTGGTAGTTCAGGGCTTCCAGGAGCGGGAATCGCCCGTCGACTTCCTGGCCCCAGAGCATGCGGGAGCCGGCGGTCTGGGCAATGGCGCTGATGGCGCTGCGGACCAGCGGGGTATCGCGAGAATCGATGCCGCGCCGGAGCACGAGCTGGTCGATCTCGGGGCCGACCGCGATGCCGAAGTACTCGGCGCTGCGACGGTCCGAGGCGTACATCGGGTTCTCGTAGGCGTCGGGGGTATCAAAGTGGCGTGAGTAGTTCGAGGCGACCCAGAGGGCGAGGGTCTCGTCGTTCTGCGGGTCGAGCCCAAGCGCACGCTCGGCCAGACGCATGGTCATCGCCTCGTGGTAGACGGGTGTGCTCACGGGGACCATGACAAGCCCGAGACCGGGATCGAAGTTCCAGACGAGCTGGTAGTCCTCGCCGGGGAAGCTGGTCAACTCGGCCGGCTCGCTGTAATACGAGTTGGCGAGCAGGGCGTACATCTCAGCGACATTGCTGGCGGTGTTACCGCCCAGACGCGAGATGGCACGGCCGGTCGCCTGGCGGACCGCGTCGTTGCCGGTGCTCTGGTACACATCAACGAGCACGGGCAAGCTGGTGCGGTACGGGATGAGGCCGAGGACCTCGGCGACGGCCTCCTGGCTGGTGGCGTCGAGCGAGGGGAGGGCGGTCATCAGCGGGGCGATTGCCTGACGACCCATGTCAACCATGAGTCGCTGGACCTGGGCCTTGAGCGCCAGGTCCTTCTGCTGTAGGTAGGCATCGAGCAGCTGCGGCATGGCG
>JAGQON010000040.1 GCA_020427395.1 Phycisphaerales bacterium | reverse complement strand
GCACGTGGCGAGATCCAGTGCATCGGTGCGACCACCTTCGATGAGTACCGCAAGTACATCGAAAAGGACGCCGCGCTCGCACGGCGCTTCCAGGCGATCCCCGTCGATCCGCCCAGCGCCGAACAGTCGATCGAGATCCTCAAGGGCATCCGCGACAAGTACGAATCGCACCACCGGGTCAAGATCACCGACGACGCCCTCAAGGCCGCCGTCGAGCTCTCCGGGCGATACATCACCGGGCGAGTCCAGCCGGACAAGTCCATCGATGTGCTCGATGAGGCCGGTGCCCGCGTCCGCATTAAGTCGATGCGCAAGCCGCCGGATCTCGCCGACATCGAAGCCGAGATCGAACGCCTCTCCGTCGCCAAGGACGAAGCCGTCAAGGGCGCCGACTATGAGAAGGCCGCCGAGCTGCGCGATCAGGCCGAGCAGATGCGCAAGAAGAAGGAAGACATCCAGGCCGAGTGGCGTGCCAAGCAGCAGGAATCCGCAGGCGTCGTCGACGAAGAGATCATCCGCGAGGTGGTCTCCAAGATGACCGGCGTGCCCCTGCAGAAGCTCGAGAAGGAGGAGGCCCAGCGCCTGCTCAAGCTCGAGGACGAGCTGCACAAGTCCGTCATCAGCCAAAACGACGCGATCAAGGCCATCGCCAAGGCGATCCGCCGCGCCCGCGCCGGGCTCAAGGATCCCAAGCGACCCATGGGCAGCTTCATCTTCGTCGGCCCGTCCGGCGTCGGTAAGACCCTGCTGAGCAAGTCGCTCGCCGAGTTCATGTTCGGCGACTCCGACGCCCTCATCCATCTCGACATGTCCGAGTACATGGAGAAGCACACCGTCTCGCGACTGGTCGGTGCCCCTCCCGGCTATGTCGGGTACGAAGAGGGCGGCCAGCTCACCGAGCAGATCCGCCGCCGTCCATACGCCGTCGTCCTGCTCGACGAAGTTGAGAAGGCCCACCCCGATGTCTTCAACATGCTGCTGCAGATCATGGAAGAAGGGCGACTCACCGACTCGTTCGGGCGTCATGTCGACTTCCGCAACACCATCATCATCATGACATCGAACATCGGTGCCGACCTTATCAAGGGCGGCGGCGGCTTCGGGTTCGGCAAGCACGCACCCGACGACAAGTTCGAATCGGTCAAGTCGGTCCTGATGAAGGAAATCGAGCGGTTCTTCCGCCCCGAGTTCATCAACCGCCTCGATGATGTCATCGTGTTCCGCCCGCTGACCAAGGAAGACCTCGTCTCGATCGTCGAGTTCGAAGTCGGCAAGGTCGCCGAGCGTCTCACCATGCAGGGCTTCAAGCTTGAGCTCGATCAGGCCGCAAAGGACTTCCTGATCGACAAGGGCTACAACCCCGACTTCGGTGCCCGCCCGCTCCGCAGAGCGATCGGCACCTACATCGAGGACCCCGTCTCCGAGATGCTCCTCTCAGGCGAGCTGCACGAGAAGAATGTCCTCAAGGCCACCCGCAAGGGCGAGGAAGACCACCTGAGCTTCGACAGCTCCTATGTCGCCCCGCCCGAAACCGAGAAGGCCGAGAGCAAGGACGAGTCCGAGCTCGAATCCGCCGAGTCGCAGTCCACCTGACCCGCGACCACAACCACCCCCCTCAAGCCGCACGCAAGCCGTGCGGCTTTTTCATTCGCCTCCCCCGCGCCTGCGGGGGAGGTGGCACAGCGAAGCTGTGACGGAGGGGGTCTCACAAGAACCAACTGCCACGGGCGATGGGTGCCATGCAGGTGACGCCGTCTCCTGCATGTACTTGTTGTTCTTCGCGGTTTCCTTCGAAATGCGATAGACTCTCGAAGAACATGCAGGAGCCAAAGACGGCACCTGCATGGCACCCGGCTTTGATCCTTCAACGACTCCGGGTAGCCCAATCCAGATCTGCCCCAACTTCCCTGCACCCATCCCCCCGCACGCTCGTATACCGAGTGTGCGGCTGTTTCTTGGCTGAAACCGAGCTCCGCCCGCCACGAATGATTGACGAACAGGAACATGATCTCACGCTAAACTTACACCATGCCCATTTTCCTCCGCTGGTTATTACGACTCGGCCCCGCCAACCCCATCGCCGTGCGATTGGTGCAGAACGCCTCGCGCCGTTCCAAGCACCTCTATGTCCGCAGCGCCTACCTCGCTGTCCTCATCCTCGTGCTGCTCTGGGCCATGCTCGGCAACACGCCCGGCGGCGCGGCCGTCAGCTACCGTGAGCTCGCCTCCGCCGGGGCCACCAGCTTCGCGTGGATCGCCTACCTCCAGGTCGGGCTCATCTGCGTCATCGCCCCCGTCTTCATGGCCGGGGCCATCGCGCAGGAAGCCAACCCCAAGACCTGGGACATCGTCCTCACCACCCCCATGTCCAAGCTCGAGATCGTGCTGGGCAACCTCTTCGGGCGGCTCTTCTTCGTCCTTGCGCTGCTCTTCGCCTCGCTGCCGCTCTTCGCGCTCACCCAGTTCTTCGGCGGGGTGCCCGGCAAGTCCATCATCAACGCCTACATCGTCTCCGCCGGTGCCGCCACACTCGTGGGCGCCATCGCGATCGCGCTCTCCGTGTCACGCCTGGCCGGGCAGCGGGCCGTCTTCACCTTCTATGTCTCCGTCGTCACCTACATCGCCACCACCATCGCCATCGACGCATGGCTCGGATCGCGCGGCATGGGCATGGGCCCCAAGGGCGACGGCGTCACGCTCGTCACCGCACTCAACCCCTTCCTCGCCATCCGCGCCCAGCTCTCGCCCACCACCTACCCCAGCGCCGACCCCGGCGCGTACACCGGGCTCGCGGGATTTATGCTCGCCTCGCCCGCGGCCGCGTGGAGCACCTTCTCCATCCTCATCTCCGTCGTCCTCGCCGGCTTCTCCACCCTCACCGTCCGCTCCGGCGGGCTGCGACAGGTGACCCAGGGCGCCTCGGGCGCACCGTGGTACCGAAAAATCTTCGGGCTCCGCGGCGCCGATGAAGAGCACCGCCCGCCTCGCACTGTCTGGAGCAACCCCATCGCCTGGCGCGAGGCCGCCGCCCGCAACGCCACCCTCGGGCGCATGCTCGCCCGCTGGTCGTTCGTCACGCTCGGCGGACTCACCGCCGTCGCCGTCGTTGTCCTCTACCACACCGGCACTCTCAACCAGAACGATTTCCAGTTCATCATCAAGTCCCTTGTCTTTACCGAGGTCTTCCTCATCGCGCTCGTCGCCCTCAACATGGCCGCCACCGCCGTGGCGGGCGAGCGCGAGGACGGCACGCTCGACCTCATCCTCACCACCCCCATCACCCCCAAGCTCTACCTCGCCGGAAAGATGCGCGGGCTCGTGGCCTACCTGCTCCCGCTCATCGCCGTCCCCGTCTTCACCCTCCTCGTGGCCGGGCTCTACACGCTCGTCGGCGGGCTGGGCAAGAAGGAACTCGCCAGCTACGCCTACAAGATTCCCGGCGGCACCACCATAGATGTCCCCGTCATCGTCCCCGAGGCCGGCATCGTCCTCGCCATCATGTTCGTGCCCTTCATCGCCTTCTGCGTCATGATCGGGCTCCACTGGTCGCTCAAGAGCAAGGGCACTCTCTCCGCCGTCGTCGGCACCGTCGCCGTCGTCTTCATCACCTCCGGCATCCTCGGCATGTGCGGCTGGGCCAGCGCCAGCGACATGCCCGTCATCGGACCCGCGCTCGCCACCCTCTCACCCGCATCGCTCATCGACGCCATGATCTCACCCGTCAACCGACTCGATGAGACCATCAATCAGGCCGGCGGTTCCGGGCTCGCCACCGCCCGCGTCGCCATGGCCGTCGGCGCCATTGTCAGCGCCGGCATCTACATCGCCATCGTCTACGGCGTGCTCACCGCGATGGTCCGCAACTTCGACTTCACGGTCCGAAAACTCGCCGGAACCAAGTAACAACATCGTGGTTTTCACTATGCACCTTGCCCGGATCGCATTACCATCAGATCAACCTTGATTCGGGAGAGATACACATGATCAGAACAACCGCTCTTATTGCCGCAGCAATCGCCACACCCGCCCTCGCACAGGACATCGTCGATATCTCCGGGCTTGAGTCCTGGGGCCTCGACGGCGACCTGCAGAACCAGGTCGGCGTGTTCTTCCCCGGCCCGCTCGACCCCGAGCTGGGCTACATCATCCTTCGGATCGACTACGACATCACGATTCAGACCCTCGGCGACTCGTGGTTCAGCGATCTCACCGTCCGCTTCGGCAACTCCGACGGCACATTCCACGGCAGCTGGCCCGACACCTTCGTCCCCGGCGCCGGGGCCGACTTCGGCGGCATTCAACGCTTCACCGGCTCGTTCGAAACCGACATCCACCTCAACGAGGATGGCGAGTTTCATATCGAGCTCTTCGAGACCTTCGACGACAACCCCGGTGCGCTCGATGCATTCCTGATGCCCGGCTCAACTTTCGCCTTCCACCGGTTCATCCCCGCCCCCGGCACCGCGAGCACGCTCGCGCTCGCGGGCCTCGCCCTGACCCGACGCCGTCGGCGCTGATGCCATTCAGATCAACCAGTAAAGACACCCCGGAGTTACCGGGGTGTTTTTCGCATCGTGAGTCTCCCTGCCATCACAAGATAAGCCAGATTTCACGCCACTCTCACCTGCGCATGAAACACACACTCGATACTCACCTGTATCGAAAGGCATCGCATGCGCAGCAGGAAAGCTACATCAATCGCCGTCTGGGGCCTCGTGCTCCTCGGGATCGCCATGATCGTCATCGGTGCGATGGGACCGATCGCCCCGCCCATCATCACGGGCGTCGGCTTCTTTATCATCGCGTGGTGGATGTACACCATCGCGCACCGATGATGATTTCTCAGGGGCAACCGCCGTTGTACGCCGTCAGGAACTGCGACACATCAAAGAAGTCGAACATCCCGTCGCCGTTGATGTCCGCCTCGTCCGACTCCGCGATATACGCAGAGAGGAACGCGCTCACATCGAAGAAGTTGAGCTCGAAGTACGGCTCAGCAAGATCAGCCACAGAGCATGAGCCCAGATCAAAGACATACACTGTCCCGTTGTTCTCCCCCTCATGGTCTGCATACGCAGCACCGACGACAACAAGATCCCCGTCGATATCAACCGGAAGACCAAAGTTGTCGTAATCAGAGAGTCCCTCGGCCGTCAGCCTCGTGAGAAGCTCACCCGTGCTCAGGCGGTAGACATAGGCCCCACCAGCACCAACATTCTCCGCCGGCGCGCCGACAACCAGCAGATCGCCTGAGATGGCGACCGATGAGCCGAACGCCCTGTTCTCAATCTCGATAAGCGGCTGAAGCTTGTACACAAGATCCCCGCTCTGCACATCGTACACATACACTGCACCAACGGCACGCGTGTGATCGAGTGCGGCGACAGGCACTTCCTCGTTCGGAGCACCAACCGCCAGATACCCCCCGCTCATGGCGAGCGATTGGCCATAGTGCGCGTCATACAGCGGCTCTGGAGCCGAGAGTCGGTGAAGTTGCTCATATGTATTCAGACTAAAGAGGTACACAACCCCTGAGAAGAAGACCGGTGGGTTGTCTGCATGCGTCGCTCCGACCGCGATCACACCGCTATCAACAACCATCGAATCACCGAACTGATCCTCTCGATTCCCGTCCATGGGTTTGATCTTTCGCAGCTGCTGTTGCGAGTCACGATCAAAGACAAACACTGATCCCGAGAGAAAGCCATTATCCCGATCACCAGGAGCGGAAACCACTACTCGATTTCCCGCGAGCGCCACCGCAGTACCAAACAGCTCACCCGCACGCGATTCACCCGGCCCTACGATCGGGGCAAACGACACAGATTCGCCCGCCGTGCCAAGATCGACCAGTTGCACCTGACCCGAGTTGCCACCATCGGGCGTGTCCAGATTCGCGAAGCCCAAGAGCATCTCGTTGCCGTCGAGTTCAATCGCACGCGCACTGTTATATGAAGGACCACTACCGCCGAACTGGATCGAATCAATCGCGTCACCCGTTTGAGCATCGAAAATGGACACGGTCGTGATATATGGATTCGGAAAGAAGCCGAACGATTTCAACACGACCCGGCCATTGTGGATCCGCAGATTCGACCCGAAGAACACGCTCTCGTCTCCCTGCTCCATGAGCTGATACGCCGGATAGCGTTCGCCCTGCCCGTATGCGTGCGCACTCAGGAATGAAAGCAGACTCCCCATAACGACTGATTGATGCAGCTTCATGACAGATCCTCCTCAATAATTCCGGACTGAATCTTCACAAGATAACTGCACCGATTTATGCACACAACCTCAAAGAAGGTCATTAAGAAAAAAACACGGGAAGCCATTCCCGTGCATTTGTCAACTCTGGTGGGTGAGCCCCTAATCCAGCCGCTTATCCCGCGACAGCTCAGCGTACGCGTTGTGCGAGTGGATCGACTCGAAGTTCTCGCTGCTGATGTCGTACTGCACGATCCGGTCGTCCTCGTTGAGCAGCACCGCCAGGTCGCGGATGATGTCCTCGACGAACTTGGGGTTCTCGTACGCCTTCTCGGTCACAAACTTCTCGTCGGGGCGTTTGAGCACCGCGTACACCGGGTGCGAGGCCGCCGCCTCCAGGTGCTCGACCAGGTCCTCGATCCACATGGTGTCCTTCACCCGCACCGCCGCCTCGATGCGGCAGCGCTGGTTGTGCGCCCCGTACTCGCTGATCTCCTTGGAGCACGGGCACAGGCTCGTCGCGGGCGCGGCCACGCGGATCACGAAGTCGTCCGTGCAGTTGGCCGTGCACTCGAAGGTGACCTCGTAGTTCATCAGCCCCTTCTGGCCTGTCACCGGCGCGGGCTTGGCGATGAAGTAGGTGAAGCTCGCCTCGAAGTGCGCCTCCTGGGCGTTGAGCCGCTCCTTGATCTTGCGTGCAATATCAGGGATGTCGCTGGGCGAGAACGCCTGGTTGTCGTGCTCGTTGAGCACCTCCAGGAACCGCGACATGTGTGTGCCCTTCTTCTCCTTGGGCAGCGCCACATACATGTTGATCGACGCGACGGTGGTCTGCTCGCCGCCGTCTTTCGTCGCCAGCTTCATCGGATAGACGACATCCTTGACGCCGACCTTATCGATGTGCACATTGCGATCGTCCTTCGATGCCTGTACATCGGGCATCGCCTGCGGGTTGATGGATTCTTTCTCGCTCATGATGGTGCTCGCAAGTGCCTGTGGAGATTGGGGTTGCCCGCGTCCGCCGCGTCCTGCCGCATCACCGGCAAACGGAAGAAATCATAGGGCCCGCCCGGGAGAAACTCGCCCGGACGGCCCTGTATTTCGTCCCCAACGCGCTCAACGATGCGGAATCAACCAACCAATCCGATGGATCGCCCTTTGCGGCCCACTGAGCGTGATTTTTCACCGCTCCATTCATCTGCTACGCTCATCAGACCATGCCACTCGCCGACGACATTGCCCGCTGGGACTCCAAAGACGCGACGCACATCAAGCGTACATACGCGTCCCATTTTCAACACCCAGACTTCCACCCCGACCTGATCGCTCTCTTCCCCAGCCCCGAGCACCAGGACGGCGCGACCTGGCTCTTCAAGCACGCCATCGACGAGGGCGATCTCGTCCCCGAAGCAATCAACCCCGAACTCATCATCGCGATGTGCGAGACACTCAGCGAGCTCAGGTCCTGGCCCGCCCAGCTCCACGCGCTGCAGATCCTCGCCGTCGTCCCCATCCCGCCATCATGCACACAGCTCGTCGAGGACTTCGCCCGCGACTGCATGCACAGCAAGAAGAACTTCGTCCGCGCCTGGTCCTACACCGCCCTCTTCCGCGCCACGCAGAACGAGCCAAAGAAGCACACCAAGACCGTCAAACTCCTCAACGACACGCTCAGCGACGACTCCGCCCCCGCATCCGTCAAAGCACGCATCCGCAACACGCTCAAATCGCGCTGATCTCAATCGAATCCGCCCGGATCGCCTACGCTTTCTCAAGACGGATCTTCCACCCTTGAGCAGCACGACGCGATGCCCACCATGCCCCTCGACGATCTCCCCGATTTCCTCGCCGACGACGACCTCCCCAGCAAGCTGGGCGGTGATTCCGGCGCGCCCAACCCCATACTCGACGGGCTCACCGACGCCCAGAAATCGGCCGTCCTCCACACGGAAGGCCCCCTGCTCATCCTCGCCGCCGCCGGCTCGGGCAAGACCCGCGTCATCACCCGGCGCATCGCCCACCTCATCGAGAAGGGCGTGCCGCCGTGGTCCATCCTCGCACTCACGTTCACCAACAAGGCCGCCGGCGAGATGCGCGAACGCGTCACCGTCCAGATCGCCGGCGAGCAGGCGCTCGAAGAGGGGGCCCCGCCCGACCGGCGCATGCGCGGCCTCACCATCACCACCTTCCACTCGCTCTGCGCCCGACTCCTCCGCCGCTACGCCGAGCGCGCCCAGCTGCCGGGCCTCAAGCCCGACTACACCATCTACGACAGCTCGGACCAGATGAGCGCCATGAAGCGCGTGCTCAAGGAGATGAACCTGCAAGCGACCAACTGGCCGCCGCGCACTGTCCTCAGCGCCATCTCCAACGCCAAGAACGAGCTGCAGGACGCCAAGACCTACGAGGCCAACGCCTTCGACTACTACTCCAAGCAGATCGCCAAGATCTACCTCCGCTACGAGCAGACACTCCGCCAGGCCGGGGCCATCGACTTCGATGACCTGCTCCTCTTCACCGTCAAGCTCCTTGAGCAGCACGAGGACATCCGCGCCGAGCTCACCAGCCGCTGGCGCTACCTGATGATCGACGAGTATCAGGACACCAACTCCGTCCAGTTCCGCATCACCTCGCTGCTCGCCGCGCCGCCCCCACCGCTGCCCGGCATGGAGGACCAGGCACCCGAGCAGCCCAACATCTGCGTCGTCGGCGACCCCGACCAAGCCATCTACGGCTGGCGCGGCGCCGACATCTCCAACATCCTTGACTTCGAGGAACACTTCCCCGGCGCACAGGCCATCCTGCTGGGCGAAAACTTCCGCTCCCACGCCCCAATCCTTCAGGCCGCCGACACGCTCATCAAGAAGAACGAGCACCGGCGCGACAAACCTCTTTACACCTCCAAAGAGGGCGGCGAGCCCATCACCGTCATCCGCTGCAACAACGAACGCCACGAGGGCGAGCTCGTCGCGGACTACTTCCGCAAGCTCCACGACGAGGACGGCCTCGCCTGGAAGGACATGGCCGTCTTCTACCGCATCAACGCCTTCTCGCGCGTCATGGAAGACGCCATGCGCCAGTACGGCATCCCCTACAAGATCGCACGCGGCACCGCCTTCTTCGAGCGCGAAGAGATCAAGAACGCGCTCGCCTACCTCCGCGTCGTCGCCAACCCCGACGACACCGTCTCGCTGCTCCGCATCATCAACACCCCAACACGCGGCATCGGCAAGTCCACACTCGACATCATCCAGGGCGCGGCCGTGCGTGCCAACATCTCGCTCTGGCAGGGCCTGACCCGCGCCAAAGAGCTCGGGCTCAGCCCCCGCGCACTCGCCTCCATCGACAAGTTCGTCCAGATGATCAACGACTGGACCGGCGGCGGCACCTTTATGGGCGCCTCCGTCGCCACCACCCTCCACGAGCTCGTCGAGCGTGTCATCACCGAATCGACCCTCGAATCGCACTACACCAAGCAGGCCAAGGCCAGCGGCTCAGAGTCCGACGAGGAACGCCTCGACAACCTCAGCGAGCTCGTCACCTCCGCCCGCGATTTCGAGCGCGAATACGACCCCGCCGACGATCCCGCGGCCTTCACCGATGTCGAGTCCGCCCAGCAGGGACAGGTCGGGCAGGTCCCCGAACTGCTCGCCATGCTCCGCGCCTACCTCGAATCCATCGCCCTCGTCGCCGACGCCGATGCCGTCGACACCTCCTCCGGCTCCGTCACGCTCATGACGCTCCACGCGTCCAAGGGCCTCGAGTTCCCCGCCGTCGCCATGATCGGGCTCGAAGAAGGCTCGCTCCCCCACTCGCGCGCCAACGAATCGCAGAGCGAGCTCGAAGAAGAACGCCGTCTCGCCTTCGTCGGCATCACCCGCGCCATGCAGCACCTGCAGATCACTAACGCCAACCGACGCACCATCCGCGGCATGTCCGAGCGCATGATCCCCTCGCGATTCCTCGAGGAAATCGGACGCGAGCACATCATCTTCTCCGATCATTCCGACACTTACTACGACGAGGAGGGCATGGGCGACTACGACGACGCCTTCTCCTCCAAGCCATCCCCCTCACGCTCGTTCCGCGCCGGAGCCTTCAAGGACTTCCGCCAGGACCCGCAGCACAAGGCCGACCTCGAACGCATCGAGCGCGCCCGCGAACAACGCCTCGCCAATGTTCAGCCGCGCCGCACCATCTCCCACAGCGCCCCCGATCGACCCAGCATCAATCCGGGCGCATCGAAGCCATCCACCACAACGGGCAACGCCGCGGCCGCATACCCGCAAGGCTGCACCGTCCGCCACCCGCAGTTCGGCGAGGGCGTCGTCATGAAAACGACCCCCGGCGCCAACGCGAGGGTCGTGGTCGAGTTCAAATCTGTGGGGCGAAAGACGCTGGTCCTCGAGTACGCCCGCCTCACGCGTGTGCGCTGAATATCTGCACCAGCCGATCGAGCGCCGCGCGATACCGCCACGCCCGCTCATCCGAGTGCATGTGCCGTCCCTCGGCGATGGCCTCTTCGATAATCGACCTCGCGTGATCACCCAGCGACTCCCCGCCCATGTGCGAGATCGAAACCAGCGTGAGTTCGTAGACCGATGCGCACGCCTCGTGCTGCCCCTTGTTGTACAACGGCGCACCGCGCTCCACCGCCAGCACGCACAGCTCCACGACACGCGCCGCGAAGGACTGATCCGCCGCAACCACGACACCCCCCTCGGCTTCACGCGCCTCAAGGTCGCGCTGCAGCTTCGCAAGGCGGTCTAAATAAACCGCACGCTCGTCGTCGTGCGGCGCTCCGCCGCCGATGTTCAGACCGAGTTGCTCATTGAGCTTGGCCAGACGATCCTCATACGCATCACGGGCCGAGTACCCGCGCACCGAGCGGATCTCGAGCCGGAAATCGCCCTCGTTGTAGTCCGCGAGCGTTACGCCCAGCGAATCGACCTTCGCCGGAACTATGGCCCCGATCCCGGGCACCCGCTGCCCGAACGCAAAGAACCGAAAATCGGTGAACGGCAAACGGATCGTCGTCCACTCGCCCTCAACCGTTTCAAACTTGTGCTGGAACGAGCCGGCCATTACACGCAGGTTTGCGACTCGGGCATCAAAGATGTACTCTCGCCCATCACCCCGGACTTCAATTTCGATCCCATCCGCTCCATCAAGCGACCCCATCTCGATCGGTGTGCGGATCTGAGAGAACCCGCCGTTGTTCTCGAGTGAAAGATCGCCATGGAACACGATCCCGTCCGATGTCCGATCGACCTTGCCGGTCGACAAGCCACCCATCACCCCGTCGAGCACCACCTGCCAGCGGCTCTCATTCGCTTTGAAAGACAGCGAGAACGGCTGGGCCGAGGCGATGTAGACCAGCGCAAACACCGAGAGAAACACCGCGATCAGTCCGTACCGGATGGGTGGCTGCGTGCGTGCCATGGGCGACCTCCAATCGGCCCACCTGCCGGACCGTCCGATCCGGGTTCGCCCGCCACCTCAACCCCGATGCACGCAATCCACCACTGCCCATTCCCAATACACTCGTACCATGCGACGCCCACGCCTCCCCAAGCCCCGAATCGCCGTCCCCGAGCCCCTCATCAGCTGGGGCGCATCGCTGCTCACAGCCGTCTGGGGCGGGTTCTGGGTCTGGTTCGCACTCATGCACATCCTCGGCGACGACGCATCCGCCGCCGACATCATTCCTGCCTTGCTCTTCGCAACACCCGTCCTCATCCTCTCGCTGCTCGCGATCGCCACGCCCCGACTCGGTGGGCTGCTTCTGCTCCCCGCCGCTGTCTTCGGCGCATGGTTCTTCGACGACCCGGGCGCCCGCATGCTCCTCGCCACGCCCGCGCTGCTTCTCGGAGCGACGCTTGTCTGGCTCGGCCCTTGGAAGCGGCGCGCACTGCCACGCCTGCCGCGCCGACGCATCGCCCGCGCATCCAAAGACCTTGCCTGATCAGAACTGCTTGCGCATCCGCGCCGTGGGCACACCAAGCTGATCGCGGTACTTCGCCACCGTCCGGCGTGCGATCTCGATCCCGCGGTCCTTGAGCTGCTTCACGATCGCCTCGTCGCTCAGCGGCTTGGCCTTGTCCTCGCCGCCGATGATCTCCTCGATCGTCGCCCTCACCGCGTTGGCGCTCACATCCTCGCCGCTGTCCGTGCTCAGCCCGCCACTGAAGAAGCTCCGCAGCGGCACGACCCCGCGCGGCGTCATCAGGTACTTCTCGCTCACCGCGCGAGACACCGTCGCCACATGGATCCCCAGGCGATCCGCGATGGTCTTCATCGGCAGCGGCTTGAGCGCCTCGGGCCCGTAATCAAAGAACTCGCGCTGTTCGTCGAGCACCGCGTTGATCACCCGCAGCAGCGTGTGCTGACGCTGGGCCACCGCGTCCATCAGCCACTGCGCATTGGACAGGTTCTTCTTCAAGAAGGTCCGGTCCTGCGTCGACACCTTCTTGTCGGCGCTCATCTTCGCGTACTCCTGGTTGATCCGCACATCGGGCAGTCGCCCGTCGCTCAGGTACGCGAAGTAACGATCCTCCTCTTCGTCGTATTCCACGATCCCGTCGGGAACGATGGTCTCGGGCGTGTCGTGCACCAGACGCCGCGCGGGCGACAAGCTCAACCGGCGCATCAGCTCGATACCCGTGTTGATCTGATCCAGCGTGAGCCCCGAACGCGCCGCAACCTTGGGAAGCCGGTTCTTCATCAGCTCCTCGAAGTACTCGCTCACCAGCGTCCGCGCCACCTCCAGCGCATCGCCGTCCACGCTCATCTGATCGTCCCGCTCCTCGCCCAGCCGATCCCCCAACGCATCGATCTGCAGCAGCAAACACTCCTGCGCATCACGCGCGGCCACGCCCGCCGGCTCAAGCAGCAGCTGCACCGCCTGCAGCGCCAGCTCCCAGTCCGCCTCGGTTGGCTCCAGCGCCGAAACCTCCTGCCCGGCCCGAAGCTCCAACTCCTCAAAGCCCGTCCGCAGGTACCCGTCCTCATCGAGGTTCGAGATGATCACCCAACCCAACACCTTCACCCGATCGCTCACATCCGTCAGCGACCACTGATCGCCAAGCTGCTCACTGAGCGATGCACCCCGAGCCGGCGCCGAGGCCATCGCCTCGAACTTCGCGTCCCGATCTCCCCCCCCACTCCGCGACGGAGCAAGCTCGCCATAGTCACGCGACATCTTCCCGTCGCTGCTGTATGTGTTCTCAGCCGCATCCGGGTTGCTCTCGGTGTACTCATCCAGACGGGCAAAGTCGCTCGCGCTCTCGGGCTCGATCGACAGCTCTCGCTCGCGGGTTGAACCCCCGTCGCGCTCGTCCATCGTCCCCGCCTCGATCTCCACCATCTCCAGCGTCGGGTTCGATTCCAGCTCCTGCTCGATCCGCTCTCGCAGCTCGGCAAGCGGCATCTGCAGGATCTCCATCGACTGGATCATCCGCGGCGCCAGCTTCATGTGCTGACCGAGCTTCATCTGCTGCGAGGTCTGGAATCGCATGGGAGATCAACCGGCCCTTACGAGCCGCCCCCCATCGATTGGCGTCCAAGGATCGCATCCGCGAGAACCGCCTTGTTCGCAAACTCCAGCGAGCTCCCGCTCGGCAACCCCCGCGCCAGACGGCTCACCGACACGCCAAGCTCGCCGAGCACCTGCGCCAGATACAGCCCCGTCCCGTCGCCCTCGACCGTCGGGTTCAGCCCCAGCACGACCTCCTCGATCACGCCCTTGGAATCCCGAACACGCGCCAGCAGCGAACCGATCGTCAGGTCCTCGGGCTCCACACCATCCAGCGCCGACAGCCGCCCCATCAGCACATGGTACAAACCCCGGTACATGCCCGTCTGCTCCAGCGCGATCAGGTCCTTGGGCTGCTCCACCACCAGCACACGCGTCCGATCCCGACCCGGATCGGCGCAGATCGAACACATGTCACTGTCGCTGAGGTTAAAGCACACCCGGCAATGCCGGACACTCTTCTTCACCTCGATAATCGCGTTCGCCAGCGCCAACGCACCCGTCTCGTCGCTCTTGAGCACATGGAACGCCAAACGCTCGGCCGAGCGAACCCCGATGCCCGGCAGCTCGCTGAAACGCTCGATCAACGCCCGCACCGGCGCAGGGTAACCCGAGGCCCCCTTGCCCGCCCCTCCAGCGCCGCCGCGTTGTCTGCCATTGCTGCTCATCCAAAGACTCTATTCGTTTCTTGCCGGGCACAAGCCCCGCAAATCACAGGCGATATCCACATTCAGGGCCCAGCACCCGTCAACACCCGTTTACGCCGCACAACCCTGATGCCGCTCCCAAAACTACCCATCTTACCAATTCAACCCGATTTGGTGCCCACGATTGTGATGATCCTGTCAGACAATCACGCACGCCGCGTTTCGTGCTGTTTTTCGCTGTTCCAACCCGCTGTATGGGTTGCATTGTTGAGGTGAATTCATTACGCTCGCGACTCAAACGGATGGCAGCTTTGGGGCTCTTTTGTGGAGAGAGGTAGGTCCCAGAGCTGCTGTCTTTTTTGCGACCAAGCCCTTCGCCAAGCTCACTGCGCCACGATCTCGATCGGGATGATCGTCTCGGCCACCTTCTCGCCGATCAGGTCTCGCATCACGATCTTCAGGTGATACCGCCCCACACCCAGGTTCGCAGGCAGCTTCACCAGGTTGGTCAGGTAGTAATCCCGCACTCGGTTCCGCGAGACATCCAGCACGCTATCCGCCGGCTCGTTCCAGGTATTCAGATCGTCGGCCACATGGTACAACTCAAGCCGCTGCGACAACTCAATCTCATACCGCGTCTGCCCGTCAGGGCCCGTGCCCTCGCGCTGCATGAAGTGATCCAGCTCGGTGTACACGATCATCTGCTGCGCCCGACCCGCCACAAACCGGTAGCTCGGGAAAGTCTCGTACCGACCGTAGCCGTCCACCCGCGTGCACAGCGCCGCTTTCTTGATCGACAGCCCCGCCCACGCGTTGAGCTGCTCCTGGATCTGCTCAAGCCGACCAAGCAGCTGATCAGGCGATACCAGCTCGCCCTCGCTCGTCATCGAGCGAAGAAGCGATCGAACCGCGCCGATCGTCGCCAGCTCCGGCTCGGAAAGCACACCCTGATCCACCAGCGCCGTCTCATCATCAGGAAGGAGCGTCTCCAATGAAGCCAACGCCAAAGCCGATCGCCCCGGATCGTCGCCCAGCTCTACAAGCTCACTCAGGATCCCCGCCAGCTCCATAGCCAGCTGGTCACGCTTGCCCTTAGGATCGAGCACGACCGACTCCGGCGGCTTCGGGGTAGGATCCGCTGCCGGCACCTCCTGCTCGACCCGCGTCCCCGTCTCCTCGCGCGCCGATCCCAGATCCTCGCCCGCCAGATCGCTCAATGACACGCGCACGCCGCCATCTTCCTTCGACCCAACACCCGGGTTGGGCTGCTCCGCCACTTGGACCGGATCGCTGATCGTCGTCGTGGGCTTCGAGCCCGGCGTCTTGAGTTCGGGCGAAGCCGGGGGAGCAGACGCTTCATCTGCCACCACATCGGGTGGGCCGTCGAGCTCCAGGTTCGTGAAGTACACGCTCAGCTGCCGCGCCGATTCCTCGATCTGCGCCCGCACGGACGCCTCATCGTCATCGACCGC
Source organism: Phycisphaerales bacterium (assembly GCA_020427395.1). GTDB lineage: Bacteria > Planctomycetota > Phycisphaerae > Phycisphaerales > UBA1924 > UBA1924. The sequence goes on along the minus strand of JAGQON010000040.1, from coordinate 6,289 downwards.
CATCAGCTCATCGTTCTCAGGCAAGGCCAAGGCCGGGCGATCGTCGAGCGTTCGCAAGCCCGTGTTCACCGCCTCACCCGGGTCGTTGCCGCGCACCGAACCGCCCGCACCCGTGTCGCCACAACCGCCCAAGCACGCCAGCGACAGCAGCGTGCCAGCGCAGACGCATAAGGCCGGAATCCGGATCGGGTTGGTGAGCATCCTGCTCATCGGGTCGCTGCCTCCTGCCCGAGCGATCATGCCACGCTCAGACCCAGTCGCCCTATCGGCTGACCGGGGCCAAAGCGTCCAAAAATCGCCACATTCTCGCCTATCGCACCACCGCCGCAAAACGCAGCGCCAGCACCTCCAGCGTCCGGACCGGGTCCGCCGAACGCTTGATGTCCATGTCCGCCCGCACGCTCGCGTCCAGCAGCTCACGGGCCACGCTTGGCTTGACCCGCTTGGACAGACGCATGATCGCATCGCGAGATTCACCCCACAGCTTCAGCTCCTTGGCCACCGTGTTGAGGTTCTGCCCGCTGGCAGCCCCCTCGGTGACGCCGACCAGCTTTCGCGCCAGGTCCATGCACGCGTACGACACCGGCACCGCGTTGGACTTGCCGCTGTTCTCCAGCACAATCCGCAGCTGCCGCAGTGTGTACTCCGGGTCGCCGCTCAGAAGCGGCTCCTGGATCACCCACGGGTTGTCCACCTCGCGGGTCAGCGGCACCATCTCCATGATCAGCTCCTGGCTGATCGGGCTGCCCGCCCCCGCCGCGATCGCCAGCTTGCCCAGCTCCGCGTCGATCTTGCCCAGATCGACCCCCAGCCGCTCCACCAGCATCGCCGCCTCACGCTGACCGATCGACGACTCGTACGCCCGCTGCGCCCGCGCCATCGTCCATTTCAAAGCCATCGGCGCCTCGATCTGGTCGCACTTGGTCACCACACCGACCTTCGCGATCGCCTTGTCCAGATTGCCCGGCCGCCATGTACTGGCCCGCAGCAGCAGCGTCGCCTGCTCGCACGGGTCCTCCGCGTACCGCTCAAGCATCGGGCGCGTCGCCTCCACAACCAGCGCATCCGCATCGTCCACGATCACCAGCTTGTGCGTGCTCATCAGCCCGAATGAGCGGCACTCGTCGAGCACCTCCGCGATCTGCACGCTCTCGCCCGCGAACTTGAAGGTCTCGATCTCGCCGTGCACCTGCTCCAGCGCCGCCCGCAGCATGCTCGTGTACTGCTGGCGCAGGAACAGCTCCTTGCCCGCCAGCACCACCACGCGATCATCCGCGTTGGGTGCCCGCGAGGGGGCCTTCGAGCTGCTCGACTGACGCTTGGCCATGCCCAGACGATAGCCGATCCGCCCAAGGGTGGCCCGATGGAGACGCAGTCTCCTTCGGGATCGGGGTGAGGACTCGCACCCAATGTCATGCGGCCTCCCCCGCACATGCGGGGGAGGTGGATCCGGCGCAGCCGGAGACGGAGGGGGTCTTCATCAAACCAACCATCCTGAACTGAACCCGAAGGAGACTGCGTCTCCATCGGGCCACCCACCAACATCGTGGTAGAATCCCATCCACATGCCCAAGCTCACCGTCATCGAGGGCCCCGACGAGGGCAAAGGCTTCCAGCTTCCCACGGGGCAGCCCCAGCTCATCGGTCGCTCCACCGAGGCCCTGCCCATCTCTGACAACACCGTCTCCCGCCGACACGCCGAGCTCACGCCCGACGGCGACACATGGTACCTCCGCGATCTGCAGTCACAGAACGGCACCATGGTCAACGGCGTGGCCATCAAAGACCGCATCCGCCTCGAGCCCGGCGACGAGATCCGCGTCGGCGCCACCGTCTTCCTCTTCGGTGACCCCGTCAACCTCCGCAAGAAACCCGCCGTGCTCATCACCGATGAGCTTGATATGGAAACCGAGGTCGAGGAACGCATCGTCACCCAGGCCGACTCCTACATCGGTACCGACGCCTCCGAGGACCCCGACACGCCCGATGTCGCCATCGACCACCTCCGCGTCATCTACACCCTCACCGCGCTCACTGCGCGCATCATGAACAACCGCGAACTCCTCGAGGCCGTCATGGACCTCGTCTTCAACGAGTTCAAGCCCGAGCGCGGCGTCATCATGATCCAAGGCGTCTCCGACGACGAACCCCTCGTGCCCGGCGTCGTCCGTCACGCCAAAACGCCCCGCCCCGACGACGAGCCCACCATCCATGTCTCCCGAACCATTCTCAACATGGCCACGCTGGGCGAGGGCGTCCTCACCACCAACGCCATGACCGACCCACGCTTCGTCTCGGGCGACTCGGTCCAGCAGTACCAGATCCGCTCCGCCATCTGCTCGCCCATCCTCTTCGGCGACCATGTCTTCGGCGCGATCTACATCGACTCCTCCACCCAGAACCACGCCTTCAAGAAGGAACAGCTGGAACTGCTCAACGCCATCGGGCAGCACACCGGGCTGGCGCTGGCCAACGCCGAGGAACACCTCAAACGCGTCAACTCCGAACGCATGGCCGCCATCGGCGAGACCGTCGCGTCGCTCTCGCACTCGATCAAGAACATCCTCCAAGGGCTCCGTGGCGGCGCCGATGTCGTCGAGATCGGGCTGCACAAGAACGATCTGGCCATCGCCAAGAACGGCTGGGGCATCCTCCGCCGCAACCTCGACCGCATCGCCGCCCTTACCATGAACATGCTCGCCTTCGGGCGCAAGCTCCAGCTGGAACTCGAACTCACCCCAATCAGCAAGGTCGTCGACGAGTGCGCCCAGCTTCTTGAAGCACCGTGCCAGGAGAAGCACATCGCCCTGATCGTCGATGCCGACCCCGAGATGCCGCCGATCATGATCGACCCCGGGCTGATCCACCAGGCGCTGATGAACCTGCTGGCCAACGCGATCGAGGCCGTCCCCAGCGACACGGGCGTCATCACCGTGCGTGTGTCATTCAACGAATCGCGCCCCGACCCCAACAAGCCCGGCGCGATGCTCCGCCCGGCCGTCACCATCAATGTCATCGACAACGGCCCGGGCGTCGAGCAGGACAAGCTCGCCTGGATCTTCGAGCCCTTCAACACCACCAAGGGCCTCAAGGGCACCGGTCTCGGGCTGGCCGTGACCAAGCGCATCGTCTACGAGCACAAGGGCCGCATCCGCCTCGAATCCACACCCGGCAAGGGCGCCAGCTTCAAGATGATCCTCCCGGCGGACCTCGACGCCATGCTCGACCCCAGCGCCACCAGCAACCGGGCCGGACACTTCATGAGCGACTCGCTGGGGATCTTATAAGATCCAGAAACTGATCAAGCCGCCGTTGGCTTCGCGCTCCGCGAGCGAAGCCACGCCGCCACAACGACCACCAGCAGCAGCCCCACGATCAGCACGATGACCACGACCATCGCCTTGCGGTACACCCGATCGATCAGGCGGTTGGCCGTGTGCTCCGCGCTCACCAGGCGCTGCTCGATCATCGCCAGCCGTTCTTCCAGCGCCGCCGGGTCCGTCGTCCCCTTGATCGACTCGCTCAGGCGCACCAGCTCCTCGGCCGCCCGGGTCGTCTCACGCAGCGCCTCGGTCACATCCGTGATATCCGTCGAGACCGCGTCCGGATCGGTGACGCCCGGCTCATCCAGATGCAGCACCTTGGCCAGCTGCTCGAACTGCTCCGTCGTCGAGCGCACCGAATCGCTCAGCGCCGTCGCCGAGTCCACCGTGTTCCGCAGATCTGTCACCAGCGGGCGCAGCTGCTCCTCCTGCGCTGACAGCTGCTCGATCAGCGCCTGCCGCTCGGCGCTGATGCCCGCCAGCGCCTGGTCGATCGCCTGCTGCCGCTGCTCGTCGATCGTCGCCTGAAGCTGATCCATGATCGCCTGGCGTTCCTCGCTGATCAGCGTGGGGAACCGCTCGTTGAGGGCGTTCACATCCTGCGTGATCTGCTCGACAGACTTGGTCAGCGATTGCACGCTGGCCAACACCTGCCGCGACTCGGGCTCGCTCACCGTGTCCATCACCAGCAGCTCCGCCTGCCAGCTGATCAGCATCGGCATCCGCTGCATATAGAAGAACGCCCGCTCCGCCAGCAATCGCGCCTGCTCGATCTCGCGCGTTGTCGGGTCCAGCCCCGCCAGCGGATCGATGAACAGGAAGCCCAGCACATTGCTCGCGCGACCCTTCTGCGCCTGCACCGTCGAAACCTGCCGCGCCGCGGAGAACTCCGAGAATCGCACATAGCCCGCATAGATCCGGCTGGGGTTGTTCTCTAGCCACTGGGCAACCAACCGATCGATCTCCGCGATCTGCTCCGGCGTCAGCGCCTTGCTCGCCAGGCCCTTGATCTCCTGCTCGCTGGCGCGGAAGGTCTCCAGCAGCCGGTCCGCCTCGGGCCCATAAAACTCCGGCACGATCTTCCGCTCCAGAAGCGTCTTCTGCAGCGAGATCATCACATACATGTCCACCAGCGCGATCCGCGGGTTCTGCGCGGACGCGATGATCGTCGCACCGTGTGCCACCGTGTACTTGAGCCGGTGCGCGATCGTCCGCCCCTCGATGCTCTGCGTACGCGTCTCGATCTGGTCGATCGACTCCGCCAGCCGCAGCGTCATCTCATCCGCGAAGTCCATCACCTGCGCCTGCACCTGACGCGCATCGGCCAACTGCGAGACCGCCGCATTCTGCTGGGCCGCGTCCGCCGCGATGGTGTCCTGCACCTGCTTGGCCTGCTGCTCCTCGGGTGTCGCCTCGACCGCCGGCTGAGCCGTCGAGTCTGCGACAACCTCGGGCTCCTCTGTCCGCGCCCCCTGATTCGAGCACGACACCATCGCCCCGAGGGCGACCGCTCCTAGCACAATCCGCAGCGATATCGATCGATTCATCATCATGCGAATTGTCCTCGCACACTCGGGCCGATCAACCAAACAAAAACTTTGTCTTCCCGCAACCACGCGCCCCGGTCCTCAAACGCCAATGCGCACCGAATCCTAAACTCATATTCATGTCCGCTTCATCCCGAGCCATCCTGCATGTCGACATGGACGCCTTCTTCGCGTCCGTCGAGCAGCGTGACAACCCGGGGCTCCGCGGCAAGCCCGTACTCGTGGGCGGCAGCGGACCGCGCGGCGTTGTCGCCGCCGCCTCGTACGAAGCACGCACCTTCGGCTGCCACTCCGCCCAGCCCACCGCCGTCGCCAAACGCCTGTGCCCGCACGCCATCATCGTCTCGGGCAGGCACTCCGACTACAAGGCCGTCTCGCGCCAGGTCTTCGAGATCCTCGAACGCTTCTCCCCCGCCATCCAGCCCATCTCCATCGACGAGGCCTTCCTCGATGTCACCGGCTCCACCAAGCTCTTCGGGCCTCCAATCGAGATTGCCAAAGAGATCCGCCGACTCGTCCGCGAAGAAACCCGGCTCACCTGCTCCGTGGGTGTCGCGCCCAACAAGTTCCTCGCCAAGCTCGCATCGGACATGGACAAGCCCGACGGCCTCACGGTCATCGATCCCGACCGCATCCAGGAAACACTCGACCCGCTCCCCATTACCAAGCTCTGGGGCGTCGGTCCCAGCGCCGAGCGCGCGCTCAACCGCATGGGCGTTCGTACCGTCCGCGACCTGCGCAACCTGCCCATCGAGACCCTCCGCGCCCGCATGGGCGAGTTCGGCCAGCACCTCCACGCCCTCGCACGCGGCCTCGACGACCGCCCAGTCCGCATCGATCGCGAAGCCAAGTCCATCTCCCACGAGCACACCTTCGGCGTCGACCTCGAACACCCCGACGAGGTCCGCGCCCTCATCGCTCGTCAGGCACAGGATGTCGCCATGCGACTCCGCAAGCACCAGCGCTACGCCCGCACCGTCACCATCAAGGTCCGCTTCGGCGATTTCGAGACCATCACCCGATCGCACACGCTCGACAACCAGACCGACGAAACACGGGTGATCCACGACGCCGCCCGCGACCTCTTCGACACCTGGGCGCAATCGTTCCGCCCCGTCCGCCTCATCGGTGTTGGCGTCTCTCAGCTCACCGACGCCCCCGCCGCGCCCGGCCTCTTCGACACCGTCTCCAACGAGAAAGGCCGAGCCGTCGACCGCATCAGCGACACCATCGCCGACAAGTTCGGCAAGGACGCCATCACCCGAGCCTCATCCCTCCGCGCCAAACCCCGCCACGGCGCCCACGGCCCCGGCTCCGACACTCCCCTCGACCAGCCGCCAGACTAAATCCACGGGTGGATCCAATCGCCTCCGCCGCGCTTGCGGGCGAGATGGTCCGCCTCTGGCGGAACGGAGGGGG
>JAGQON010000003.1 GCA_020427395.1 Phycisphaerales bacterium | reverse complement strand
CCCGATGCGGCGGGTCATGCTCTCACACCCGCTACCCGTCTTCGGCTTGGTGAGCCGTTACCGCACCAACTACCTGATAGGAGAATCGCTGCTCCCAAGGCGGTAAACCTTTCCTCCGTAGAGCACATGGGGTATTACCCTCCGTTTCCAGAGGCTATCCCCCACCTTGGGGTACATTCGATTCTATTCCTCGCCCTTTCGCCACTCTCCCCGAAGGGATCGTTCGACTTGCATGTTTTAGCCATGCCGCCAGCGTTCAATCTGAGCCAGGATCAAACTCTTCAGTTGATTTATTGTTGCACAGCCCGAAGGCTGATTCGCATCAAAAGAAGCCGATCCGACTTATCCCGCCCGTGCTCCAAAGGAGGCGGTGCGGGTTGGTCATTTCACACGAGAACAAGTTCTCATGCGTCCGAGACGGCAAATCTCGGAAGCGTTCATCACTCTTAGTGATTGTCCAATAAAGATTGGGGCATCCACTAGCACAAGAATGTGAACGACGGTTCAGCTGTGAAACTGACCCGCCAACATTTCTGTTAGACGACCAAGTGCTCTGTCAAGAGCCCGATGTGCATCGGTATGGGCGTCTCACATTCTCGCGGTGGACCCAACTGTTCACTTGTCAAAGAGGCCGACTCGTTCGAGCATCAAGCTCGATTCTCGTCTTTGCCGCCGTTTCTGGTGGCGGGGGAAAGCATAGACCCCACCTTCGCGTTGTCAAACAGCGAGGGCAAACATCTTGTTCAATTTCTCAAGTTTCGGCATGCCCACAGAACCAATCTCTGTTCGGAAACAGTCAGGTGCAACAGCAGCACCCAAAAAAGCACTGATTCTAGGCCAGTTCTCGCCTGAGACGCTCGCTGGCGACCGCCACGCTGCACACCCAGATCTCATGCTCACCCTTCTTGAATCCAAGCGAGCCTAGCCCGCTCCGGAGCACCCTGCTCGCGGCGACGAAGGTAGCGCCGGTCGTCCGGACATCATCAATCAGGATCCATACCCGCACTCCATGTCCACCCGAGCCGCAAACGCGACTCATCGCCCGAGACCGGCAGCCGAACGCCCCCTTCATATTGCGGGCCCGTGCCGATGCGGACAAGCCGACCTGTTCCGGGCGGTAATGGGCTCGCAATACCCCATGCACAGGGCAGCCGCTGGTCTTCGAGGCCCAGCGGGCAAGTGTGAGTGTGTGGTCGATGCCTCGCGAGATCCGCCGGAAAGGGTGCATCGGCACAGGGACCAGGCAGGCCTGCTCTGAGGGGATCTGGGCATACCCGAGCTCGGATCGGATCCGTTCTCCCAAGATTCGCCCGAGTGCTCTGCCACCGGGGCGCCAGGTGTTAAACTTCAGGGCGAGAATCTCATCGCGCAGCTCGTTGCCGTATCGAGCGAGCCGGAGTGCCCGATCCCACGGCAGCGATTTTGAGCGACAGGCAGCGCAACCTTCTCCGTCCTGCTCGTGCGGCCCCACACTCCCGGCACAACGCCAGCAGGTTACCTCCCGCGGATCGGGTGTCCAGTTTGTTCGCTGGGACCATCGATCGAAGGCGAGCCCGGTGCGCCCCAGCAGGTCCAGTTCGACCGACTCGATCATGGCTGAGAGCCGGTTCGAGCCCTGCTGCGGATGAGTGATCGTCGTGGTGGGATGCCCGCTCGCCTCATCACGGGGCGGCCAAACGAAGCCATCGAGGGCAGGGTCCCGTTTCGGGATCGGGTCGCGATGTCCGAGATCAGTCGGCATCTCGAGTTGGCTCGTCTGATACGGTGAGCTTGCGTCGGATCAGATCGGCACGCTCGGTGCGTCGCTGCTGCTGCGTCAGCACGCGGCCAAGGGTCCGCTGCAGGTGCGTTGGTTGCACGGCCAGGAGCAGCGTGTGCACACGCTCGATCGTCGTGTCATCGATCAGCCCGCAGATCACACCCAGGCGGGCAAGGCTCAGCAGTTCCATGGCTTCCTCGGTCTTCATCGAGCGGGCGTAGCGCAGCGTGCCCAAGGCACGCCAGACCTGATCCTCGAGCAACTCGCGGCGATTGGTAAGCAGGTTTTTGCGGGCGGTGCGTTCGTAGCCGACCACCTTGGGGATGATGTCCTGCTCCATCTCTCGGAGCAGCATCTCGTCGGACTTACCCAAAGTGGTCTGGTTGGAGATCTGGTAGAACTCGCCGGGCGATTCGCTGCCCTCGCCATAGAACCCTCGGACGGCGAGCCCCATGTCGCGAGCCGCGCGTCGGACCTTTTCGAGCTCGCCGGTCATTTTGAGCCCAGGCAGGTGCAGCATGACGCTCAGACGCAGACCGGTGCCCACATTTGTGGGACATGCGGTCAGGTAGCCGAAGCGGGGGTGATAAGCGTAATCGATGCCCTCCTCGACGAGGTCGTCGTAGGCATTGGCTTCCTGCAGGCAGGTGCCCAGGGCGAGCCCGCATTTCATGGTTTGGAGGCGGATGTGATCCTCTTCGTTGACCATGATGCTGACGCGTTCGTCGGGGATGAGCACCGCCACGCCGCGTGGCTCATCGAGTCCACCCTGCCCGTTGGAGAGCTTGCCCCGCGCGTGCTGGCGTGACATCAGCTGGCGTTCGACGAGCAGGTCCCGATCCTCACGCTGGACTTTGTGCAGATCGATCCACATGAACCGCGTGGGTGACTGCGTTTTCATATTGAGGATGCGTGAGCGGATGGCTTCGAGTATGTGCGCCCGATCGGCACGAGATGCCTGTGTGGTGAACGGGAAGCCGGCGATGTTTCGAGCCAGGCGTACTCGCGACGACATCACAACATCGCTGGCGTTTCCGACGCCTTTGAGCCATTCCGCGTTGTTGGCAAAGACAGCTTCCTGCATCGATGCGTCCCTTTTCGTGCGACCCGCGGGCGAGAATCAGCCCGGTCCGATCGGTTGGTCGCTCATAGGACGGTGTTCGATCTGGGTGCTAGCCAGTGTTGTGAGTCTGGTGAGCTCGTCACGCAGCATCGCGGCCTTCTCGTACTCCTCGTCGTGGATCGATTTGGCCAGACGCATTCGGAGCGACTCAAGGCGTTCCTCGCGTTGACGCACATCTCCCAGAAGCGTTTCGATCCGGGAGGGGTCGCCGGCGGACCTGCAGTTGTTGAGCGCCCGCTTGGGCACCTTCCCCACATGGTTGCAGGCGCCCTCATGCGCACGCTCGATCATGGGGCCGATGCGATCCTCGAAAGTCTGGTAGCACGCGGGGCAGCCCAAGAGCCCTTGTTTTTTGAACTGGGCGTAGCTCTGCCCACAGCCCACGCAACTGGAGGGAGCGTTCTGGCAGCTCTGTTTCGCATGGGGTTTGACGACCGAGCCGGGATCATGCGAGCCGTGTGTTGATTCAGGAGTGGGCAGATTGGTGAGCGCCTGCCCCATGATGTAGCTGGTGGTTGAGATGAGTTGATCGATCGGGATATAGGGGTCGGAGCTGACTCCCTGCTCGCGGGCGCAGAACTCACACAAGTGTCTTTCCACCTTGCGCTTATCGCTTGTGATGATGACTTCGTGTATGGTCGCTTCGTGCTTACCGCATTCGCAGAGCATCCTGTGCCCTCCCCTGTGTCGGATCCATCCCGCTGGGTCAGATTTGGTCTGAACCCCATAAGTATACAGGGTTTGGGTCAAAAACGAAACACCCCGCTCGGAATCAGGCGGGGTGTATTTGAAGTTTCTGAACGATCGATACCGATCGACTTAGGCCTCGGCTGCCTGTTTCTGCATACGGGTGTAGCCGTATTTCCGCTTCAGGGGCTTCTCAAGGAGCCCTGAACGGATGGCGTGTGCAGAGACATAGACCTTCTTGCTGGTCTTGCTGCCGTCGCTATTGGTGATGACCGCGTTGACCTTCTGCAGGTTGGGCTTGAAGGTGCGCTTGGTGACACCGGTCGTCTTGAGGCCGAAACCGCCCTTGCTGATCTTGGCACCGCCGTAGGCTTTCTTATTGCCTGTGGTGGTCTTTTTCCCGGTGTAATGGCATTCGTAAGGCATGGTCTTCACCTCTATCAGTGTGCCCACTCTGGGCGCTGGGTCACGATGATAGCCCTGAGTTCTCGCAAAGCAAGCATCGCCGCCTGCTGGGTTTGCATCTGGGGCGAGGAATCATGATCCGATCAACACCCAAACGGCAACCGCCCGAGATGCCGGATGTCATCTCGGGCGGCGTTGTCCCGTTTATTCGGGTGCCATGGTGTGGGTCTGGGTCAGTTGCTCGATGCCACCGGCTTGGAGGGCTCAGCCTCCTCGGGGGTGATATCGATCACGGTCGGTTCGAGCAGGGCGGGTGCGTCCTGACGCTCGAAGTTCTGCACCTGGGCGTTCTGGTCGATCAGGTACTTGGCTTCATCTTCGTATGACCTCATGTCCTCACGCTTGCCGATCGAAGCCAGACGCTCGCGCTGCTCGATGCGGATGTTGTCCAGTCGCGAGGTCAGCTGATCGAGCGAGTTGGCCTGGAAGCGGCTGTGCTCGTCGATCGTCGCCTGGCGATCTTCCATCATGTCGATGAGTCGATCGTTGCGGGCGATGGAGTCGATCTGCGCGTCCAGCTGCGAGAGCTTGGACTGGAACTCGGACTGCTCGGTGGTCAGGCGCTCGTGCAGGTCGGCGAGCTGGGCTTCCTGATCCTGCAGGTAGCCGAGATCGACCTTGAGGTCCTGGGCACGCGATGCGTACAGATTCCGGGTGTTCTCGATCTCCTGACGCTTTCCGTATGCGTCGTCGAGATCGACCGGCCTGTTGTTGTAGCTGATGCGGACGATTGCGCCGGGGTTGGCGCTCTGGGTCACGCGTGCCTGAGCGATCTGTGCGTCGACGACCTCAAGGTCGCCGCCTGCGAGTGCCACGACCTTGCTGGCGATCTGCAGCTCACGCTCGAGCTGGGCGATCTGGGTCTGGACCTCGGCAAGGTCCGATCGGACCTCGGCGATCTTGCCCGGGTACTGCGCTTCGAGCTTCTTGATCTGAGCCCGCAGCAGGATGGGGTCCTCGATGTTGTCATCGATCACGCTCACGATGTTGCCGCGGGCCTGATGGACCATCGCACCAACGCGCTGCGGCCCGGCGACGGCGACCAGGACACCACCGGCGAGGGCGGTGATCACGACGCCGCGAACGACTGTCTTGCCAATGCATCCCATGATTGCCTCCAAGTGCTTTGTGCCGGGCCGTGTTTTCCTGCTTGGCTCGGCGGGATTTTTCATGCCGGTCCGCTTCGGCCGGCGAGTTTCAGTGTGTTCGAGCCACTCGGCCCGATGCAGTGTGAGTGGGAAATCGGGCGGGGCAATTTCAGGGTGGTTCAAAAAATCTTGCCCCGGCTCACCACCGGGCCCAAAGCACCGCCTCTGGGCCCGATAAATGGGGAATTTGAACCCGGGAAGCGGGACGGTGGGTACAACTCACTTAGAGTTGGATTGTGAAACGCGAGCGATGGGCTCCGAAGAACCCGCCGAGACGACGCCGCACGTGCGTCGGAGAGGGTCTTGAGAATGATGACAAATATGACCACCGGGTTCATTGCCCGGCTGCGTGACAACGACGAAGCCGCCTGGTTCGAGCTCTGGGAGACCTTTGGGCCGGTGATCCGCATCCAGCTCTCACGCTGGGGGAGGGGGCGGATCGGCGTGGAAACCGTGCGGGATCTCTCTCAAGAGACGCTGGCAGCCCTGTCGAACTCGATCGATCGCTATGACCCAGCCCGGGGAGCTCGATTCAGTACTTGGTTGCTCGCGATCGCCAAGCATGTGCTGGGCGACGAGATCGACCGCAGGATGGCCCTTAAGCGGGGCGGCGGCAAGGCGAACGCCCAGTTCGATGAGTCATGGATGAAGGCGGACGCGGCACAGGGCGTAGACAAGCAGTATGAGACCTCGATCTTTTGCGCCAAGGTTGAGGCCGCAATCCGAATGGTGGAGCGGGAAACCGATTTTACGGACTTTTCGATCTATCGCATGCGGGTGCTCGACGGTCAGTCTGGTAAGGATGTCGCCTCCGCGATCGGGGTCAGTGAGCCGACCATCAGCCGTCGCCTGGCCAAGATCCGCGGCGTGCTTCGTTCCCGCCTGGGTGAGGTCATCGCGACATATTCGTTCACAAAGGAAGAACTTGAGGAAGCCGAGCGAAATGGGCTTGCGCTGAATCCCAATAGCGAGGGCGGCGGGGAGACCGGCCCCGCCGATAAATCCGCAGACGCCTTGTTTGATGAGGCCATCGCGGAGATCTACCACCGGCAGATGCAGCTGCGTGCCGAAGACGAGCAGTCCCTGATGGGTTGATCGATCGGAGCCCGCAGCCCTGAAGGGGCGGCGAACCATGAGCCTGTCAACCTTGCTCACCATCCTGCTTTCGATCGTGCTCGGCGCTGTAGCGCTGGCTGCGCTGATCTTCCTGATCGGGAAGCTCTTCGGTTTCACCTTCCTGGTGCTCCGTAACATCTTCCGCTTCATCGGCGCCGAGATCACCGACCTGCTGCGTTTCGTGAGCTCCGTATTTGCGAGTGTACTCTTTGCGCCGCTGGTGGTGCTGAGCATCGTCATCGGCCGCTGGTCTGCCTCGAAGCACTATGCCGGCTCGCTGATGGACGAGCTGCGCGGGGCCTCGCGTTGTCTCTACCGCTTTTGCATTGGTAACCCCGCACGCCTCTTTGGGCTCGGTGGGGCGCTGGAGGGTGTGGAGCGCCGTGTCCCCGACGCGATGGCGGCCGCACCGACCCGCGATAAGCCCAGCAAGAAGCGTGTGGGCATGTTCGAGGGCTACAAGATCATCGGCTCGCTCAAGGGCGGCGGCTCTGGCGGGAAGCTCTACATCGCCGAGCCCGACGAGGTCAAGCGTGCGGTCTTTGCCAAACGAAAGCTCGGCGAAATCGACCAGGTCGTGATCAAGGTCTTCTCGCTCAGCGACGGGTCGAGTCTCCCACAGATCGTCCGTGAGAGCCGGGCGCTCGACGCGGCACGTCAGCTTGGCCTGGTGCTTGAGCACGAGATGTCGCCCGAGCGGTTTTACTATGTGATGCGGTATGTGCCGGGCGAATCGCTCTCGGTGATCACGCAGCGCATGCACACCATGAGCCCGACAGAGGGCCTGGGCGGCGAAGAGCTGTCGCAGGCGATGGGCTATATGCGCGACCTGCTGGTGGCGCTGGATACTTATCATAACGCCGAGCTGTGGCACAAGGATGTCAAGCCAGACAACATCATTGTCGACGGTCGCGGCAAGGACGCAACCGCTCACCTGGTCGACTTCGGTCTCGTGACCCCGATGCGCAGCGCGATGACGCTGACGACGCACGGCACAGAATACTTCCGTGACCCCGAGCTGGTCCGTCAGGCGCTGCGCGGCGTCAAGGTTCATCAGATCGACGGCTCAAAGTTTGATGTTTATGCCGCGGGCGCGGTTCTTTTCTCGATGATTGAGAACTCGTTCCCCGCGCACGGCGGGCTGAGCCAGATCACCAAGCGTTGCCCCGAAACGCTCCGTTGGATCACGCGCCGGGCGATGGCCGAGTATGACCGCCGTTACCCCAGCGCTGCGGCCATGCTGGCGGACCTGCATGTCGTGATGACTGCCAGCGACCCGTTTGCGCTCAAGCCGATCGACCTGCCCAGCGTGGCCCAGGGCGACGCGGCGGCTGAGGACATGGTCGACAGCATCCCCGCGCCCGAGTGGGACGACAGCGTCCAGCCGGACTTTGCACGCCGTGCAGGCACGCCGGTACCGCCCAAGCCTTTCGCTGCGGCAGCGGGTGGCCGCGTGGGACGCCCCAAGGCGAGCACGGATTTCTGGTCCGGACGCTACCGCGTCGCGGGTGTATCTGTGGCCACTCCTCAGCGCAAGCAGCGTCATAAGCAGGGCGTGGTTGTTGAGGCAGGGATCGGCAACGCCGGCCCATATATGCGAGTGAACAACGAGCCGGCCCGTCGCCGCCCGCTGCGTGATCCCAGCGACCGTCTTCCTGCCCACGAGCAGCTGGCATCGGCCCGCAAGCGTGCGCAGCAGCGACGCGCGAACGCTGCGAAGCGGATCAGTTCTGCCCGTGCTGCTCGCGCTGGTCGTAAGTCGAACTATTCAAACACGCCGAGCGCCGCGGTCGTCTTTGCCGGGCTGCTCGGGCTTGGTGTTCTCTTCGCGGGTGCAGTTGTTGGTGGTTCTCTGCTGATGCCCGCGATCTCGCATGATTCGAGCGGACCCGTGGTGGTGATGCAGTCACCCGATTCCCCGCTCCCGCCCGAGATTGCCGATTCGCACGCGATGGAGCAGCTTGAGCACCATGTCGCGGTTGTGAATGAGCACGCCCGTGCGGAAGCGTCTAGCTGGGGCGTGAGTGGGCTGCCGCAGGTGCATGCCAAGCTGCTGCTGGTGCCGATGCTTCCGCAACCGATCGAGCCGGCGCTGCTGAGTGAACTCATCGAAGGGACCCGCGCGATGGCGCAGCAGGGTGTGACCTTTGTTGGCGGGCTTGAGCCCGGCAGCGACGATGAGAATTCGATCGAGATGACGGCCGAGCTTCACAACGCAATCGGCTCGACCCCCAGCGACGCGCAGGACTTCCCACTCAAGGTCCAGGAGTGGCTCCAGTCACGCCCGATCGACGGTGTGCTGCTGCTTATGAACCGCCCGGACAACCGGAGCGAGCAGCGGGCGATGCTCATCACCGATATCTTCCACACCGATGTTCTCATCAACGAGAGCACGGTGCCCAACCTGCTGAGCGTGCTCGCAGGGAATGGGTATGTGCACGACGAGGATTAAGACAAGATCAATCGGGCGTCACGAACCACGCGACACTTCGATCAGGCGATCGAGTGTCGCGTTTGTTGTTCCAGAGTCGATCGCATCGGCGGCGAGCTGCATGCCAGCTTTGATCGTGCCGCACACGCCCGAGACAACGAGTGCGCCGGCGGAGCTGAGCACGACCATGTCGCGGTAAGGGCTTGGGTTGCCGGCGAAGATGTCTCGGATGATCTGGGCGCTGTGTTCGACGCTGCTGGCCTGGAGCTGTTGGAGCGAAACGCGGGGGAGCCCGAGCTGAGTTGCGTCGAGTTGCTCCTCACGAAGCTCGGAACCCTGGACATGCATCACGCGTGTGGGCGCAGTGGTCGAGAGCTCGTCGAGCCCGTCGGTGCTGTGCACCACCATCGCACGAGTCGCGCCCAGATTCGCGAGTGTGCGGGCCATCGGCTCGACGAGGGCGTTGTCATAGACCCCGATGAGCTGGCGATCGGCGCCGGCAGGGTTGGTGAGCGGCCCCAGAGCGTTAAAGATGGTCGGGAACCCCAGCGATCGGCGCGGGCCCATCGCGTGCTTCATGGCGGGATGGTGGTGGATGGCGAAGCAGAAGCAGACGCCGGCATCCTGCAGGCACTTGGCCTGCTGCTCAGGGCTGGCGTCGACCTGCACGCCGAGTGTCTGGAGGACCTCGGCCGAGCCGCGCCCGGTGCGTGAGCGGTTGCCGTGCTTGGCGACAACGATCCGAGACACCCCGGAGCCGCTGGGCGGCGTGACCGACGCGGCCACGATCGCGGCGGCGGTGGAGACATTGAATGATTTGGGTGCACCGCCCGTGCCGCATGTATCGAGCAGCACCTCACCGGGTTGCGGCGTGTAGGGGACGCGCTGGACATGGGCCCGCATGGCCCGAGCGGCGCCGGTCAGTGTCTCGGCGCTGGGCGGCATGGACTGAATCAGCGCCAGCAGCCCACCGATCTGGGCATGGTCGAGCTGCCCGCTGAGCAGCGCAAGAAACACCTGCTCACTCTGCTCGCTTGAGAGTGATCGCCCATCGAGCAGAGAGCGGAAAACCGGGCTGAGATCGACTGGCGCGGGCGTATCGGTCATGGGGTGAGGGTAGCACGGATTTGGCGCAACGGTTATGTCACACGATCCACGCATCGTGCATCGTCGTACAGCTGTTGATCGTACAATAGAGTAGATGAGCGCATTGAGCACCCCAAACGAGGTCCGACGGCTCGGGCAAGCAGCCCGGAGGGCGATCGTGCGTCGCGATGCGATGTCCCGTTTCGTGCCCGCGCTGCTGATCGCGATGCTCGCGTCCCTGATGGTGCTGGTTCTTGATCGCCTGCTTCTGGGCGTGCTGGGTGATGTGTGGTGGTTGCTGCCGGTCGTCGCGGTTGTTGGTGCGGTTGGGTGGAGCATGGTCATGGCATGGCGTCATGCTCCTGACGCGCAGCGGTCCGTCGGCGTGCTCGACGAGAAGCTTGGGCTCCGCAGCCGACTGCGGAACGCGATGGAACTGGAGCGAGAGCACGACGAGCCGGGCTTCGTCGAGCTGGCGATGCGAGACGCGGCCAAGGTCGCCGCTGGGGTGAATACCCACGGCGCGTTCGAGCCCGCCCGCACCGATCGGCTGTGGTGGGGGGCTGGTGTGCTGGCGTTGGTGATCGCGGCCGGGCTCTGGCTGCCTGCCAGATCGTTCGGGTCGAATGCTCCTGAACCGCAGCAACCCACACGGGCGCTGAGCGGGATCACGCAAGCGCAGCAGATCGCCGAGGAGACCAGTGAGGACGAGCAGGTCTCGGAGTCGGTTCGTGAGCAGTTCGATGAGCTGGCCGAGCTTCAGCAGGAGCTTGAGCAGGGTGTGATCGATCAGCAGGAGGCCGAGGCACGCACGGCCGCCCAGCTCGACAAGCTCGCGGACGCGATGGACGATTCTGCTCAGCAGTCGAGCGATGAGGCGAACGAGCTTAGCGAGACCATTGAGCAGCTTCAGAATCAGGCGATGGGCGAGGATCAGGCGTGGGACCCGAGCGTGAACGAGCTGGCGGATGCCCTGCGTGAGCAGCGGTTCGACGATGCCTCGCAGCAGCTTGAGGAACTCAGCGAGCAGCTTGAGCAGCTCCCGCCCGAGCAGCGCGAACGGATCAATCAGCAGCTCGAAGAGCTCGCCAACGCGATCGAGCCGGAAGAGATGCCTGAGTCGCAGCCGCGCGATGCGCCGGAATCGCAACCGGAAGCGCAGCCCGAGGATCAGCAGCAGAATCAGCCCGAGTCGAATCAGGATCCGTCGGAGCAGACCAACTCTTCGTCTGATGAGAAGCGAGACGACCAGCAGCAGGACTCGCAGCAATCGCAGGAGCAGTCCGAGTCTGGAGACCAAGAGCAAGGTGAGCAGCCGAGCGAAAATGAAAAGGGCACTCAGGAGGGTCAGGAAAAGCAAAGCACCCAAGGCCAGGAACAGGAACAGAAGGAAGGCCAACAGCAAGGCTCGGAGCAAGGCGATCAGCCGCAGGCAAATGAACAAGGCCAGCAGGAGCAGGAACAGTCGGGCGAGGAATCCCAGCAGGAAGGTGAACAGCAGACTGATCAGCCCGAGCAGGGCACGCGTGAGGGCCAGCAGCAGCAGGATTCAGATCAGCAAGGCAAGGAGCCGCAGGAATCGCAAGGTGAGCAGTCCGAGCAATCTGAGCAGGGCGAGGGCGATCAGCAGCGGGAAGGCCAGCAGCAAGGCGAACAGGGTGAGCAGCGCGAGGTTGCCCAGCCAACGGACGATGAGAATGCGCAGGGTCAGGCCCGCGAGCAGCGTCAGCCCGGCGAATCGATGCAGGAGCGTCTGCGTGAGCTGGAGCAGCGACAGCGCCAGGCCGAGCGTGATCGTGAGCGGGCCGAGCGATTGCGAGAGCAGGCGCGAGAGCTGACGCAGCCGGAACAACAGCAGCAGGAGCAGGGCGAGTCACCTTCTGTTCGACGCGATGAGCAGACCCGACCGCCCGATGTCCGCGGCGCGGGTGATGGCGAGCGGAATCCGGACGCCAAGCCGCTTGATCCGAGCAGCTCCGAGCATACGACGGTGCCGGTCGACGCGACCGATGACGAGCCTGCCAGCGGCGGGCTGCCGGTGGGCGAGTGGTACGGGCCGGACGGTGAGCCCGTGGAGCCGGGGCAGAGCAACGAGGCGGCCCAGCGTCTTCGCCGTGCATCGCAGGAAGCGCAGAAGGCCGTTGAGGAGCAGCAGGTGCCGCGCCGATACCGTCATCTTGTGCGTGAGGTGTTCGAGCGGGTCCAGGAGCGGGCGAATCAGCTCGACAAGCCGGGCGAAGTCGCCCCGCAGGGTCAGGACGCCAAGCCCAGCAGCTCCGGCGGATCGGGTTCTGAGGGGTGAACCTGCACATCGATCATCCCGAATGGATGCTGCTCGCACTCGCGGGCGTGCTCAGCGCCGTGCTGGGCTGGCGGATGATGTCGGGCATCCCCAAGTCTCGGCGTGCATTGGCGCTGGGTGCTCGCGCCCTGCTGCTGGTTGCGCTGGGTCTGGCGATGAGCGGCGTGTATCGCGTTCAGGAAGCCGACGAGCTGACGCTGATCGGCGTCGTGGATGTCTCTGGCTCGGTGCAGAGCTTCGCGAACTTTGGAAACGACGAGCTGGGGCAGCGGATCGATATCGATCAGGTGGCCCGGGCGACCATCGCGCGGATGAGCGACGGGAAACAGGACGACGATCGCATCGGGCTCGTCGCGTTCGACGGGCAGGCGGCGGTGGTCGCGGTGCCCTCGCGCGCGGGTGTGCTGGATCGGACCATCGCCAAGCCGCCGATCGACGGCTCGGACCTGATCGGGGCGATTAGCCAGGCGCGAGCGATGGTGCCGGCCGAGTCCAACGCTCGCCTGGTGGTGTTCAGCGATGGTCGATCGACCACGCCGGGGCTCGATGCGGTGCCGGGTGATGTGCAGATCGATGTGGTGCCGATCCGGTACGACATCGCGCAGGAGGTCATCGTCGAATCGATCGATGTCCCTACGCGGGCGCTGCCGGGTGCGGAGATCGAGGCGAGGGTGGTAATCCGCTCGCTCGCCAGCTCCAGCGGTGTGCTTCGCATCAGCGACAACGGCGAGCCCATCGATCTCAACGGAGGCGAGCCCGGCACGGCGATGCCCGTCCAGCTCTCGCCCGGGCAGCGGGTGCTGCTCGTGCCCATGACGCTCAGCGGTGCGCGGGTTCATCGTTTCGAGGCCCAGTACATCCCCGATGAGGTCGACGCCTCGCGTGGGCTGTACAGCGGCGATACCAGTTTGCAGAACAATCGGGCAGGCGGCGTGACCATGACCCGCTCACGCGGGCGTGTGCTCATCGTCTCGCCTCGGCTTGAATCGGGCGAGCGTGAGAGCGCCGAGCTTGAGCGGGTGCTGGATGAAGAGCAATGGGCGATCGAGCCGCGGTTGCCCAGCGCGTTCCCGCAGGACCTGCTGGACCTGGAGGCGTTCGATCTGGTGGTGCTGGTGAACACGCCGCGAGATGCGCTGCCCACGGGCAGCGAGGAGCTGCTGGTGGCGTACACGCAGGACCTGGGCGGCGGGCTGATTTTCGTCGGCGGGCGCGAGGCGCTGGGCGCGGGCGGCTGGCAGGGGTCTGAGATCGAAGACATCCTGCCCGTCAAGCTCGATGTGCCCGATGATCTGGTTGTCCCGCAGGTCGCGGTGGTGGTGGTCCTTGATTCTTCGGGCTCGATGCGCCGCACGATCATGGGCTCGTCACGCTCGCAGCAGCAGATCGCCAACGAGTCCGCGGCCGAGGCATTCGAGATCCTTGACGAACGCGACCTGATCGGCGTCGTCGCCTTCAGCAACAACGCCCGCGAGGTCGTGCCCATCGGCACGAACGATCGACCCGAGGACACCCGCGCCCGCATCGAGTCCATCAGCTCCGGCGGCGGCACGAACATCGGCGCAGGGCTCCGAATGGCCCAGGAGATGCTCGAGAGCGTCGAAGCCAACAGCAAGCACATCGTGCTGCTCTCCGACGGCGAGTCGATGAATCCCGAGGAACTCCCGGTGATCGCGGATCAGCTGGGGACGCTGGGGATCAAGGTTTCGACGATCGCGGTGGGGGACGACGCGGACGACAAGGGGATGCGCGACATCGCGACGCGATCCAAGGGCGTGTACTACCGGGTGATCAATCCGAGCGTGCTGCCGCGCATTTTCCTCAAGGCGATCCGCGTGGTGCGTTCGCCCAACATCCGCGAGGGCCAGTTCAGCCCGGTGGTGCTCGACGGACGCAACCCGGCGGTCGGGTCGATCTCTGCGCCGCCGCCGCTGGGCGGGCTGGTGCTTACGGAACGGATTGATGATGACCCACGCGTGCTCACGCCGATCGTGACACCGAAGGGCGAGCCGGTGCTGGCGTACCACCAGCAGGAGCTGGGACGCGTGGCGGTGTTCACCTCGGATGTCGGGAGCTGGTCGAGCGCATGGATCGCGGACCCGATCTTCGCGCGATTCTGGAGCACGCTGGGCGCGTGGGCGATGCGGGCGGGCGATGAATCGCCCGGCGAGCTGACCATCACACGCGAGGGCAGCAGCGCGATCGTGGAGTACGACGCCATCGACGAGCAGGGCGCGCCCATCGACGGGCTCGATATCCGCCTTCGGGCCTACGACCAGTCGGGTACAGCCCAGGAGCTGTCGCTGACACAAGTGGGGGCTGGGCGATACAGTGTGCAGACGCCGGCCCTCTCGCCGGGCGTGCATGTGCTGATCGCCTCGCCCACGCTGGGCGGCGATGCGCTGGCGCCATCGATCGCCGGTCTCGAAATCAGCGGCTCTAGCGAGTATGCCCACCTCGATGCCAACCCGCAGGCGCTCATCGAACTTGCCCAGCGCACCGGCGGACGAGTGATCGAGTTGAGCGATACGCTGCCGACGGATCTGTTCTCACGCGAAGGGCTGACGGTGCGCCGATCGTTGCAGCCCGTGTGGACGACGCTGATCGCGATCGCGTTCGTGCTCTTCCTGATCGACCTGGCGATGCGTCGCGTCGCGTTCGATCGCTGGGTGGCGCAGGCACGCGAGGACACCATCGCGGCCGCACGCTCGGTGCGCGGCGAGCAGCTCCAGCACGCGTTCGCGGCCCGCCAGCAGGCGCGGGCGTCGGCTCCGGAGGTTCGGGACATCGATCGCTCACCGATGAAACGAACGGCGCCGGTTGAAGAGGACGAGCCAGCGGGCACGCGTGACGAGCCCGAGAGCGACAACCCGTTGATCGCGGCGAAGCGACGAGCGAGGAAACAGTTCGACGATTAGTAGCACGCCCAGTCGGTAACCCAAGTTTTTTTCTTAGGGTTGTAACCGATGTAGAGCGTTCCCATGTCTCCCAACATCAGGCCAAGCTCTTTGTTTGAGGAGATCTGCAGCACAAAGTCCGCATGCCCACCGAAGTCGATATTGTGTTGAATGAATGATGCCCAACCGCCGAGCTTCGAGTCGTCATGTTTATTGAAAACCCGATCGAGTTCATTAGTGAACTCCTTTGACCATTGGCGACTTTGGGTGAGTTCAGTTGCAATCGCAGCCTCCTCGTTCGACAGGTACAATGCATACTCCAGATCACTCGTATCTACGGTGTCTTCTACCTGTTCAAACTCGATTCGATGTGGTTTCAGGATAGAGTGCTTATCTTGGGAATCCACAAATGAGATGGGGCTAGATCTGGGGATAGCGATGACACTTGTCTGGTCAGGGTTTGGCGAATAACGCGTGGTGATCCTTGACGCGTTTCGAGCATGAAAGGCACGAATGTGTTCTTCCGAGTTACGCTTTTGAGAAAGAACAAAGAGTTCTTCCAGAAGCTCATACGGCATATCTGGAAGTGCATCAATGCCGCAGAAAATGAGTAGATACTCGGTATCCCGCAGTTGCTCAGGGCGCTCATGGAGATCTGTCAGATGCAGTTGAAGCAACGGGAGCATGGGCTCCTCGTCGACTACCGGCCAAGCTGTGTTTGTGGGGAGCGCATTGATGTGGCCATAAAATGATCCTTGATGCCCTGATTCCAGGATCGGGTCTCCAAGTTTCAACAAGGTGGCAGGGCGTTTCGAGTTTTCTGCCACGATGCGGCAGAGTTCGAGAAGTTGCCTTTCTTCTGCTGCGGTGATCTCAGATTTTGAACGCCGTTTTCGGAACATGCCTAGTTATACCAACTCGCCCGACAAACTCAGTTTGTCGGCGGCGGTGATCTTCGCCCGGACCATCTGCCCGATGTACTCACTCGGCTTGGTCGGGCCATCGCTGGGCACATCGAAGAAGACGATCAGGTCGCCGTCGGTCCGCCCGGAGAGCTGGACGGTCTCGCCGGCGGGCGCTTCGTCCAGCACCGCGACGGGGGCCTTGCTGGCGGCACCGTTGATGGTGATGCCGACCATGCCCGAGCCGGGCTTGACATCGGTGCCTCGCTTCTTGTGCTCGCGGCGGCTGAGGCCCTCCACGAAGACATCGAACTCACGCCCGACCTGCTCGCGGGCAATTGAGTCGGAGATCTCGGTCTGCATCGCCAGCAGCTCGTTGTTTCGATCGCGCTTGACGCTGTCGGGGATGTCGTCGGGGATCTTGTCGTATGCGACGGTGCCCGGGCGTGGTGAGTACTTGAAGATGAAACAGTTCTTGTAGCGGCTGCGCACGAGCATCTGCTTGGTGAGCTCGTGGTCCTCGTCGGTCTCGGTGGGGAAGCCGACGATAATGTCGCCGCTGAGCATGAGCGGGCGACCGATCTTGGGCTGGTCGAGGTGCTCACGGACGCGATCGATGAACTCGTTGTACTCCTCGATGGTGTACCCGCGGTTCATCATCTTGAGCATGCGGTTCGAGCCGGTCTGCGCGGGCACATGGATGTAGCGGCAGATGCGCGGGCAATCGCGGATGACTTCGAGCACATCGTTGCCAAAGTCCTTGGGGTAGCTGGTCACGAAGCGCAGTCGCTGAATCGCGGGGACCTCTTCGTGGATGCGGTAGAGCAGGTCGGCGAAGGTGGTCGTGTTGGCCCCGGCGAAGGCGTCGCGGTGGTGTGATCCCTTGTAGGTCCGCCCCTTCTGCGGCTGGACGATGCCGTCCAACGTCACGGCCGCGTCGTGCTCGAAGCGGTAGTGGTTGACCGTCTGGCCCAGCAGCGTGATCTCGATGACACCGGTGTCGGCGAGCGATTTGATCTCGTCGATGATGTGCTGGGGCGGGCGATGGATCTCGGCCCCGCGGGTGTGGGGGACGACGCAGTAGGTGCAGAACTTGTTGCAGCCGCGGGTGATGCGGACATAGGCGCTGCGTCGCCCGTCGCTGTCGATGGGCGAGACCATGCGACCCAGGTCGAGTGATTCGAGCGAGTCGCCCGCGGCCGCCAGGGTCGACGATCGGCGCGAGCTGCTGCCCTGCAGGGCGACCTGCTTGGCCGATCGCCGACGGGCCTTATCCGGGTCGTCGCTCGCGAGCGAGGATTTGGTCCGCACGGCGTTGTCGAGCAGCTCGGGGAGTTTGTCGAGCTCGGCCGGGCCGCACATGATGTCCACGACGGGCATGCGGGCGATCAGGGCCTTGCCGTCTCGCTCGGCCATGCACCCGAGCACGCCCACGACCAGCTCGGGCTTGTCGTGCTTGGCGGTCCGCATGTCGCCGAGGCGGGACCAGACCTTCTGTTCGGCCCGCTCGCGCACCGAGCAGGTGTTGTAGAGGACGATGTCCGCCTCACTGGCGTCGCGGGTGAAGCGGTAGCCAAGGGCACCCAGAGAGCCGGCGACGAGCTCGGAGTCGAGCTCGTTCATCTGGCACCCGAAGGTCTCAAGATAGACAGTTTTGGTCGGCATGGACGGGTAGTGTACGCCGCATCCCGCCGAGACCCAACATCTGACACGAACTTGGGATAGACTCGATCCTGTGACCACGATCGAGGACATCCGGGACTGGTTTGGCGAGCTGTCGCTGGCAACGAAGTGCCTGCTGCTTGTCGGTGCCGCCACGGCCCTGGTCATCGTCATCGCCCTATCGCTGCCGCTGCTGCGGATGAACGGCCTGGTGGGTGCCAGCGAGCTGGAGCTCGCCCGGACGGTCTACGCGACATGGATCAATGACAACGAGCCGGGGGTGTCGAGCCCGGAGATCAAGGCATCAGGGGCGACAATCCGCTCGCTGACCCGCAATCAGGCGGATGCCGAGCTGAGCGACAACCGGTTCCTCGCCCGGGCGATGCAGAAGTTCGGGCAGTCAACCAACCGCGTCGAGTTCTTCGATGCGGACTGGAACGGCTGGAACCGGGTGTACCGGTATGCCCGGGCCGTGCGGGACAACAACGCTCAGGTGACCGGCGTGGTGCTGCTGGAGCACCGGGCCGATGGTGCGGGCTGGCTGCTGGTGGTCAACCTTCTCTATGTGATGGTCGCGGGCGCGGTGGTGCTCGCTGTTGCGCTGGTGGTGTACGCCACGATCATCAGCCGCCTGATCCTGAGCCCTGTCGCCTCGTTGCAGAAGACGGCCGAGCTCGTCCGCGACGGCGACCTGGAGACCCGTTGCCAGATCGACACAGGTGACGAGTTCGAAGAGCTTGCAGAAACCATCAACCTGATGCTGGCCGCGCTCTCGCGTCAGCGCGACCAGCTGCGCGACGCGAACAAGGCGATGGACATCAAGCTCAGCGAGCTGGCCGAGGCGAACACGGCGCTGTTCGAGTCCGCCCGCCTCAAGGGCGAGTTCCTCGCGAGCGTATCGCACGAGCTGCGCACGCCTCTCAACGCGATCATCGGCTTTGCGGAGCTGCTGCTGGAGATTGCCCGCAAGGAGATCGCCGAGGCCGCGGAAGACGACATGGTGCCCACCCCGGGCCCGGGGCGGGAGATCAATCAGGAGTCGGGCGAGCTCAACAAACGCGAGCGGTATCTGGTGAACATCGTCAGCGCCGGGCGCACGCTGCTGGAAATGATCGAGTCGCTGCTGGAGATGGCCAAGATCGAGGCCGGGCGCGTGGAGCTCAACCTCACGCAGATGAACCTGGGTGATACCTGCCAGGCGCTGGTGGGGCTGATCCATCCGCTTGCTCGCAAGAAGGGCATCGCGGTACGCCTGGACATCGCACATGATCTACCGCTGATAGAGACAGATACCAAGAAGTTCCAGCAGATCGTCTTCAACCTGCTTTCCAACGCGGTGAAGTTCACAGGCAACGATGGCACCAGCGGCGAGATCACGCTGCGGGCGGAGCTGATGCGGGACGATGGCTCGGGTGACGAGCGCATCCGGATCTCGGTGATTGACAACGGCGAGGGCATCGCCCCGGAGGACCAGAAGCGGATCTTCGATAAGTTCCAGCAGGTCGATTCATCGCATACCCGCTCGCACACCGGGACGGGATTGGGATTGGCCATCGTGATGGAACTCACACGCCTGCTCCAGGGCGAGATGCTGCTGGTCTCAGAGCTCGGCTCGGGCTCGATGTTTTCGCTCATCATCCCCACGAGCATCGATCGCCAGGAGTTCGAGGAGGCGAAGCTGGAGGCCAAGTTCCGCGGCGCGCTGCGTCCGCCGCCACAGGCCGATCAGGGCGAGATCCCCGTTGCGAGCGAGTTCGACGGCTCGACCGACGATCAGGAATCGCTGACGCAGCCCGGGTAGTGCCGGATCTGCGGCTTCTTCGATCCTCGCTCGAATCGCACACTCACGACATCGATCCGGATCGGACTCCGGGTATATTGCGGCTGCCGCTTGAGTGCCTTGGCGAGCTGAACCAGCTTTGTGCGTTTCTTGCTGGTGATGCTGGCCGTCGGATCGATCGCCTTAGTTTGCTCGGGCTCGTACTCGCGAGCCTTGACCTCGACGATCACGATTGTGCCGCTCGATCGCTCGCAGCAGAGCAGATCGATCTCGCCGATTGGGAGCCGGTAGTTGCGCGCGAGGATTGTGCAGCCCGCGCGGCGCATATGTCGGGCGGCAGCTCGTTCACCGCGGTCCCAGACGCTCTTGGGCTTCGGGCCCCACATGGTCAGTTGCCCGGCGCGTATCGCTCTTCCGCGATCTCGAAGAGGCGCACAAGCACATCGTCGCGTGTTGACACGCGGGCTCGTTCCTGCAGACGCTCGAAGTATTGCTCCTTGGCGGCCTCCCGGCGTTCATAGGTCAGGTCGCGCTGGATCGCAAGCTGGGCGTCGTAGAGCGACACGCTCTGCTGCTCTGTGGCCTCGTATTTGATCCAGTAGACGCTCGAGCCCAGCTCGATGGGACCGGCGTGTTCACCCTCTGAGAGCGTGTGGGTGGCTTCGTTGAGGACTTCGGCTCCAAAGAACGAAGTCTCCTCGAAGCTCCCGTCGAGCTGTGTCTTCTGGAGGCCTTGGGTGTCGCGGTTGAAGTTGTTGAGCTCGCTCGATGCGATCTCGGCAAACGAGTCGCCGCTGGCGAGGCGTTCCTCGATCTGCGTGACCACGGCCTCGTCATCCTTGAACGCGCGGACCACACGCAGCACTACGCTGGGCGGGGGTGCGAACTTGTCGATGTCACGCTCGTAACGCTGCTTGATATCACGCCAGGAGACATTCACTCGGCGGTTGATCTCGCGGATCAGCGTGAGCTGCACGAGGGTGTCGACTTCCTTCTGCCTGAGCGCCTCGTCGAGCGTGATGCCCTCGCGCTCCTGGATGCGCTTGGATGCCAGCTGCGTGCTGCCAAGATTCTCCGAGAGTAGGTTGTTGCGGAAGTTGCTGAGGAAGGCCTGGAGCCCGACACGCTGCGTGGGGGTCAGGGCGGCCAGCGCCTCGGCGCGGAGCAGCTCGTCTGCGATGATGCCATCGAGCCGCTGGGCGATGATCCGCCCGGCGCTTGCACGCCACTCGTTGGGCTGGAGTCGCTGCGCCTCGGCGAGGAGCCGTTCCTCGATCGGGGCAAAGAACGAGCTGGTGAAGACCGGCTTGCCGTTGACATCTCCGACCTTGGCGTCGAGCAGTTGCAGGTTCCGAGCCGGTTCGCTCGTCTGATCTATGGGCTCGGGGCTGGGGATCTGGACCGGGCGGGCGGAAGCCTGCGAGCCCGAGAGCGTCATGCTGTCCTGCACCCGCGGGCTCGGCTGAGCCGGCTGGCTCGAATCCCGGCTCGTAGGCGCCGAACTCACCCGTTCGGGCTCGCTCGGTCGTTGCTGCGGATTCGCGTCGTCGCTTGTGAAGTCGCTGATGGCGACTCGCTGGGGCTTGTCCGTCCGAGGGTCGTTGACCTTCTGGCGATTGCAGCCCGAGTTGAGGATGATCAAGGCGAGCGCACCAGCGCTGAGCAGCAGGGTTTGTGGGGTTTGTCGCATGGGATTCAAGATCATGATATGTGTTTTCGTGCGTTGTCGGGCGCTATCATCAATCCTAACCGAACGGAGGCGGCCATGACGGACCCAGACACCCCGAAAATCATTGTGGATGACGATTGGAAATCGTCCGCCAAAGCCGAAAAAGAGAAGCTCGCTGCCGCTGAAAAGGAGAAGTCTCAGCAAGGCGCTGCTCAGGGCGGATTCCCCGAGAAGATGGGCTTTAAGGAGCTTATCAGCCTGTTTGCTACCCAGGCGCTGATGTATCTGGGGGCGATCCCCGATCAGTCCGGGCGGGCGATGGTCTCGCTGGAGATCGCGAAGCTCAACATCGATCTGCTCGCGGTTGTGCAGGAAAAAACCAAGGGCAATCTGAGTGATGAAGAGCAGGAGATGCTCGACGGAACCCTCAACGAGTTGCGGATGCAGTTCGTCGAGGTGGCCAAGGCAGTCGAGCAAGCCGCCGCCGACGGCACCCTGCAGCACATGCAGGACCCGGGCGTCGCGGGGAGCATCAATCCGGGGGGCGGCTTTGGGGCGGATCTCAAGCTTTGATCGCTCTGGGCGGATCTTTTGCGGTTACGCCGTCGAAGACGATCATGCCGATACATCTGATATCTTGTTTGCGAGCGTCATCGCTCTGGCCCGCTCGGGCACACACAACTGAACCCGGAGTCTCACGGTGAGCAACCCAGACGGACCCATGCAGAAGCATCACTTCCTCTTGCGTCGATTGCACTCGCTTACGGGCATCCTGCCTATCGGCGTGTTCCTGATCATGCACCTGACGACCAACTCCACCATCGCGTGGGGCGGGCTCAATGGTCGTGCGCACGGTGATGGCTGGCTTGATCGAGCGATCGCGACCTTCCAGCACGAGGTCTCGTTCATCAATGAGACGCCGCTGCTGCTGCTCATCGAGATCACCCTCTGGGCTTCGATCGCGTTCCACTCGATCCTGGGCGTGATCTACGCCGTTTCAGGCAACATGAACAATGGGTCGTACAAGTACGGCGGCAACACGCGGTACATGCTCCAGCGCGTGACCGGGTATGTCGGGATCCTGTTCATCTTCTACCACATCGCCACGCTGCGGTGGGGCTGGACCTGGCTCGTTCCGGGCGGGGTCAAGTGGTCCCATGAGAACGCGGCATCCACACTCGCGGCCGCGTTGCAGGGCAGCACCGAGCAGTTTACCGAGTGGGGTTTGGTCGTCGCGATCTTCTACTTCGTTGGGGTGACGATGCTTGTCTTCCACTTCGCCAACGGCCTGTGGACCGCCGCGATCACTTGGGGCTTCACGATCTCCCGCTCCGCCCAGAAGCGGTGGGGCTACGCCTGTGCCGCACTCGGCGCGGGGCTCATGGTCATGGCCTGGGCCTCGGTCGTCGGCTTCGCCACACTGGACTACGACCAGGCTCGCGAAGTTGAAGAGGCGATGAAGAGCGGGCATGAACCCGTGCCTCAGATGACGGATGACCACACCGAGACCGCCACGGCCGAGCACAGCAACATCGACGGCTGATCGATTCAGCAGCACCAGAAGAGCAAAGTAGGCAGAACCATGTCTGATGAAAAACGAGTGATTGTCGTCGGTGGGGGGCTCGCAGGGCTCGCGGCTTCGGTGCGAATCGCCGAGGCAGGCGTCCCGGTCGATCTGTTCTCGATGGTCCCCGTCAAACGATCCCACAGCGTTTGCGCCCAGGGCGGCATCAACGCCTGCAATGAGGTCGCACGCCAGCAGGGCTACAGCGAGTATCAGCACTTCGATGAGACACTCATCGGCGGCGACTTCCTCAACGACCAGCACCCCGTCCTTGAGATGGCGAACTGGGCACCCAAGATCATCGACCTGCTCGATCGCATGGGCGTGCCCTTCAACCGCACCCACGAGGGCTTCCGCGACCTGCGGCTCTTCGGTGGCTCGCTCTTCAAGCGGACCCACTTCTCGGGCGCAACCACCGGGCAGCAGCTGCTCTATGCACTGGATGAGCAGACTCGCCGATTCGCGGCCGAGGGCAAGATCAACAAGATGGAGTTCTGGGAGTTCCTATGGCCCATCACCGAGGGTGAGGGCGCGGACAAGCGGTGCGTAGGCATCGTGGCCCAGGACATGCGGACCATGCAGATCCGCAGCTTCCGCGCCGACGCCGTGGTCATGGCGACCGGCGGCTGTGGGCTGGTGTTCGGAAAATCGACCAACTCGATCATCTGCACCGGCGGCGCCGCATCCCGCTGCTACCAGGCGGGCGCGTGGTATGGCAACCCCGAGATGATCCAGGTCCACCCGACCGCGATCCCCGGAGCCGACAAGTGCCGCCTGATGTCCGAGTCCGCACGCGGTGAGGGCGGACGCGTCTGGGTGCCCGCGAAGAAGGGCGACACCCGCAAGCCCAAGGACATCCCCGAGAACGAACGCTACTACATTCTCGAAGAGCGGTACCCCAAGTACGGGAACCTCGTCCCTCGCGACATCGCGACGCGAGAGATCTTCGATGTCTGCGTCAACGAGGGCATGGGTGTCAATGGCACCAACCAGGTCTATCTCGACCTGACCCACCGCGACCCCGAATACCTCACCGAGAAGCTCGGCGGCATCATGGACATCTACGAGAAGTTCGTGGGCGACGATCCTCGCTACACACCGATGCGCATCTTCCCGGCCGTGCACTACTCGATGGGTGGGCTCTGGACAACCTATACCCCCGGCAAGTACCAGCCCGAGTCGCCGGTGGGCGAGCACAAGCCCGGCAATCCGATCCCCGTGGGCAACGAGCCAGGTCTGGGGTTGACCATCGGCGCCCACAACAACGCGATGACCAACATCAGCGGGCTCTACGCCTTTGGTGAGGTGAACTTTGCGTACCACGGCGCGACGCGCCTGGGCGCTAACGCGCTGCTCAGCTGCATCTTCGACGGGCTTTGCAACGGCGTCTCGGTCGTCAACTATGTGCGTGACGGTGTGCCGGCTCCCGCGTCGGAACTCAGTCAGAGTGTGTATGACCGGGCCGCCCAGATCGAGCAGGACAAGCAGGACAAGCTGCTGGCTTCGGTCGGCTCGGGCAAGGGTGATCACTCGCTCAACCCGTATGTCATCGCCAACGAGTTGGGCGAGGAGATGAACGCGGCATCGACGGTCGTCAAGACCGGGCCACGCCTTGAGAAGTGCCTTGCCAAGCTCGATGAGCTGAGCGAGCGATACAGCCGCTGCGAGTTGGGCGACGGCGCGATGTGGACCAACCAGTCGCTGAGCTTCGCACGCAGCGTGGGCGACATGATCATCCTCGCCGAGGCCATCGCCAAGGCGGGGCTGCTGCGTGAGGAATCACGCGGGTCGCACTACCGCACCGACTTCCCCGAGCGAGACGACGAGAAGTTCTGGAAGGCGTCCGTCGCCAAGTACAACGAGTCGACCGGCAAGAGCGACATCGAGTTCATGCCCGTCAAGGCGGGGCTCGTGAAGCTGCGCCCCCGCAACTACGGCAAGGTCGATTCAGGAACCAACAAAGAGAAGATCCCGCCCAAGCAGGTCGCGGAAGCGAATGCCTGATTCTTCGCGGGCTGACCCAAGCCCACAGCGGAGTGAACCGATAGATGCTCGCGTGAGCAAAGGAAACGAGTCATGAGTGACGCAGAAGCACACGCATACGACGCCGACATGCGACGCGCCAACCGCCGGAAGGCGGTGGACGGGCGCAGCGTGATCTTCAAGATCAAGCGATGCGACGGTCCCGGCAAGCCCTCCCGCTGGGAATCGTTCAAGGTCCCCGTCGAAGAGGGGGCCAATGTTATCTCGTCGCTCAAGTGGATCGCCGCCAACCCGGTGACCACGGAAGGTTCAAAGACGACCCCGGTCGTCTGGGACTCGGGCTGCCTCGAAGAGGTCTGTGGTGCGTGCACCATGGTCATCAACGGGCGGGTGCGTCAGTCGTGCTCGTGCCTGATCGACGAGTACGCCCCGCTGGAGGGCGATGTCATCACGCTCGAGCCCATGAGCAAGTTCCCCGTCATCCGCGACCTGTGGGTCGACCGTGACCGCCTCTTCAGCGCGCTGACCCGTGTCAAGGCCTGGGTTCCGATCGACGGAACATACAACATGGGCGCCGGCCCCAAGGAGAGCCCCGAGCACCAGCAGATGCGATACGCGCTCTCGGAGTGCATGAGCTGCGGCTGCTGCCTCGAGGCCTGCCCGCAGTACACCAAGGTCGAGGACGAGGAGAAGTGGGATACCAGCTTCGTCGGTGCCCACGCCATCAGCCAGGCCCGCCTCTTCAACGAGCACGGCACCGGCAAGCAGCTCAAGGGCGAACGCTATGACGCCCTCAGCGGCCCCGGCGGCGTCAGCGACTGTGGCAATGCGCAGAACTGCGTCAAGGTCTGCCCCAAGGGCATCCCTCTCACCGAGTCGATCGGTGCCGTGGGGCGCGGCACGACCATCCACGCGATCAAGCAGTTCTTCCAGGGCAAGAAGTAATCGATCGATGGCTTAGCAATCGAAAACGCGACCCGATGGGTCGCGTTTTTTCGTGGTGCTTGAGTTAGGTCAGGCGCTCAGGTCGAGCCCGCCACGGCGCGGCGGGGCGTAGGGCATGTCGCTGCCGTTCTGGGCCTCGCGGTCTTCGCGGGCGTCTTCCTGATCGGCGTCGGCGAGATTGCGGACCGCGTCGATCTGCTCGGTCTGCTCAACCTGCGTGTTGTACTCGTCCTTGATGCGACGACGCTGGAGCGCCTTCTCAAAGGACTCGCTCGCCTTGGCTTTCGCGGCCTGTTTCGAAGCGACGGGGGCACCCGCGAGGCTGGCGGCAAGGTTGTTGATCGCGCCGGTCATATCTCAAATATCGGCATACAGATGCACCGGTCGCCAACAGATTATCCACACAAGGCCAAAAAGTTCGTGTTGTGATCGGGTCAGGCTGGTTTATGCCCCGATCGTGTTGATCCCGCAGTCCACATAGATGTTCTCGCCGGTCACTCCCGAACTCAGGTCCGAGGCGAGATAGACGGCTGTTTTGCCCACATCGCCACCTTCGACACCCCGACGCAGCGGGGCCTTGAGGCGGGCCGCCTCGTCCATCTGGTCGGTGCCGCCCACGGCTGAGCTGGCCAGAGTCCGCAGGAACCCCCCTGAGATGGTGTTCACCCGGATGTTGTGCTCACCGAGCTCGAACGCGAGGTAGCGGGCCGTTGACTCAAGGCAGGCCTTGGCGACGCCCATGATGTTGTAGCCCGGGACGACCTTCTCACTGCCGTAGTAAGACATGGCCATAATCGAGCCGCCGCCGCTCTTGGCCATCTGCTCCTGTGCCCGCCCTGCCATGGCGCTGAGGGTGTAGGCGCTGATATCGATGGCATCGAGGTAAGCCTTGCGTGGCGTCTTGGCGAACATGCCGGGCTGGAGCCACTCGCGGTCAGCGAACGCGATGGAATGGACGAGGAAGTCCAGGCGCTCGTGGTCCTTGGCGTATGCGTTGAAGAGTTCGTCGAGCGATTCGTCGCTGCCCGCGTCGCAGGGGAAGAGCCAGGGGTCACTGTGGATCTTCTCGACGGCCTTGCCGGTCCGGCGTTCGTTCTTCTCGCCGGGCAGGTGGGCGTAGGCGATCTTGGCGCCGTGCTCGTGCAGGGCCTTGGCGATGTGCCATGCGTACGAGCGATCGTTCGCGATGCCGACAACGAGACCGACTTTGCCTTCCAGAAGACCCATGATGCGTCCTTTCGTGAGATTCGTGTGAGCAGGATGGTAGGGCCCTCCCGATCGCGTGTGTACGATTCGATATGCACTCGATCGATGCCCGAGACCCATCGCTGGACCCCTCCGCCGACTCGCTTGGCGAGTTCTCGCAACGCCTGAGAAAAACAGGGTTTGTGCGCCGTCTGATCGAGCTGGCACGCGACGAGGACCTGGGCAGGCCTGCGCATGACTGGACGGGTGAGCTGATGTTCGAGCCCGATGCGACACGCAGCGTTGTCCTGCGTGCCCGCGAGGGTGGGGTCGTCTCAGGGCTGGCCTTCCTGCCGGACCTGATCGAGGCGTTCGCGGAACCAGGCGAGATCGGATGGGAATGCCACCTGACCGACGGGGACCGCGTCGAAGCGGGGAGCGTCATCGTGACGCTGCGGGGCAACGCCCGTGCGATCGTGCGACTGGAGCGCACGATGCTCAACCTGATCTCCCGGATGTGCGGCATCGCCACCCTCACGAGACGGTATGTCGATCTGATCGAAGGCACGAACGCCTCGATCTGCGACACCCGGAAGACGACGCCCGGGCTGCGGGTGTTCGAGAAATACGCCGTGCGCTGCGGCGGGGGCGTGACCCACCGCATGGGTTTGCACGACGCTGTGCTGATCAAGGACAACCACATCGCGGGGATGAACCCGTCGATGATTGCAACCGAACTGGCGCAGCTCGCGTACAAGCTCGATAGTCAGGGGGTGCGTCTGTGGTTTGTCCAGATCGAGGTCGACTCGCTCAATCAGCTTGAGGTTGTGCTCCAGGCTGACCATGACGCCTTGGGTCTCGTGCTTCTTGACAACATGACACCAGCGCAGCTCCGCCAGGCGGTCGAGATGCGCAATCGGTGCGGGAGCAGCCTGCTGCTTGAAGCATCGGGAGGCGTGAACGAGCGCACGGTGCGTGCGATCGCCCAGAGCGGCGTGGAACGCATCAGCATCGGTTCGTTGACACATCAGGCCCAGAGCATTGATCTGGGTCTGGATTCGGATTGAGTGCCCTCGATCGCATCGCGAGCCGACGGCAGGCAGGGGTGCCGATGTATCACTTCGGGAATGAAGATATCTCCTCTTGGGCGGCTCGGATCGACACGGTGATCGGCCGAACACCATACCCGGTGGTCCAGCGCGTGGTCGTGGTCGAGTCCACCGACAGCACGCAGAACGCCGCAATCCGCTTCGCTCAGGGAAGGCCGGGGTTGCTGGTTGTCGCCTCGATGCAGAAGAATGGCAGAGGGTCTTTCGGACGCCGTTGGCACGATGGTGAACGCTCGACCTTGCCCTGCACGTTCGTGGTCGATCCGGGCTGCAAGGACGCGCCGATGCTCGCGGCATGCGTCGCCTGTGCTGTGCACGAGGCCGTCAATGCCTTTCTGCCTAGGGCAATCCAGCTTGGGATCAAATGGCCCAACGATCTGGTCATCCGCGACGAGACGGTGGACCGCAAAATCGCCGGCATCCTCATCGAGCAGCAGCAGGGGCTCACGCTTGTGGGGATCGGGGTCAACTGCACCCAGACGCAGCGGGACTGGTCACAGGAGTATGCCGATCGAGCTGTGTCATTCCTCGGCTTGGGTGTCAGCGTGTCCCGCCTCGATCTCATCTGCCGCATCGTCGAGTCGATGAGCCAGTGGTTCCACGCGTGTGACCGTGAAGCCATCCGCAGCTACTACGAGTTGCACAACGCTATGGCCGGGTCGCGGCGCGTCTTCAGGCACAACAACCGCCTCTACGAGGGCATCGTCGAGCACATCGACCCATTGGATTCGATCGAGCTGTCAACCGATGAAGGACTATGCACGCTGCCGATCGCGCAGACGCAGCATGTCCGCCGGCTCTCGAATGATGAATCGAGCGGCTCGGAGCTCAGAGCAGACGCTTGATGTGCTTGCCAAGCTCGAGCGCCTCTTCCTGCGTCAATGTGCCCGGTGACCAGGTGACGCGGAGCCCAGGGCCGTTTTCCTTGTCGGGCGCACCCTTCACCACCTCGCCACGCTCAGGGAAGCGGGGGATGATGTGGAAGTGCACATGGGGCACGGCCTGCCCAGCCGGCTGCCCGTTGTTCTGCAGGATGTTGTAGGAACTGGCCCCGGTCACCTTCTTGATCGCCCGGGCGATGCGAGGCAGGACCCGCCCGACGGCCGCGGCGTGCTCGTCGCCGAGCTGATCGAGGGTTTCGGCTGGTTCCTTGGGGATCACAAGCGTGTGACCCTCTGAGAGCGGCCCGATGTCGAGGATCGCAATCACGAAGTCGTCCTCGTACACCTTGTGCGCCGGAATCTCGCCACGGATGATCTTGGAGAAGATGGAGTCAGTCATGCTGGATGGTATCGGTCTCGGGGCAAGACTTCATGCACCCAATTTCGCGTGATTGGGCCCCGATTGTGGGCAGATCGGCGTGTACGATCACCAGATGAATCCTTCTGGGACCGAGACGACATCCCGGGTGCAGATCAGAAAGCTCTCGCCGCTGCTGGTGAACCAGATCGCGGCCGGTGAGGTGATCGAGCGCCCCGCGTCCGTGCTCAAGGAACTCGTTGAGAACTCGATCGATGCGGGCGCGACCCGCATCACGGTCGAGCTGGAGCAGGGTGGCGTTGAGCTCATCCGCATCAGCGACGACGGGCACGGCATCGCTCCCGAGCAGATGACTCTGGCCCTCACACCACACGCGACGAGCAAGATCAGCGAGGCCCGCGACCTCGATCGGATCGGCACCATGGGCTTCCGGGGCGAGGCGCTCGCGTCGATCACCTCGGTGGCGCGGGTCACGATCCGCTCTCGAGCGATTGGGGAGGAAGAGGGGCGGATCATCGAGGCTGAGGGCGAGACGATCGGCGATCCGCGTCCGATCGGATGCCCCGTCGGGACCACGATCGAGGTCCGCAACCTGTTCTTCAACACCCCGGCGCGGCGCAAGTTTCTCCGCACCAACACCACCGAGCAGACTCGATGCCTTGAATGGTTGCGTGATCTGGCGATGGCCAACCCGTCGGTCGCGGTGCGGTGTGTGTGCGACGACAAGGTGAAGCTCGATCTGCCCTTAGGGCAGTCGGCGCGTGAGCGGGCGTTGTCGATCATCGGTTGCGAGCTCGGAGATCAGCTGCTCGAGGTGAGCGTCGATCGCTTCGACGACGAACGGGGCATCCTCGTCTGGGGGCTTGTCGGGCTGCCATCGATCGCGCGTGCCAACAGCAAGGCCCAGCATGTGTTCCTCAACGGGCGAACGATCCGCGACAAGACGGTCCAGCACGCGATCCGCGAGGCCTACCGCGGGCTCATCGAGCCCGGACGGCACCCGACGGCCGTGCTGATGATCGAGATGTCGCCCACGGCCGTGGATGTCAATGTGCATCCCGCCAAGCTCGAGGTCCGCTTCCGCGACCAGTCGATGGTGCACCGGGCGATCTACCACGGTGTGCGCGATGCCCTGCAGCGGGCCGATGTCACGCCCAGCGTCTCGCAGCGGCTCCAGGGATTCGGCGGCCCGTTGGTTCCGGTAATCGACCCCGAGGAGCGTGAACGCGCGATCGAGCAGCAGACCAACGAGCTGGTTGAGTTCATTCGTCGCGCTCCACAATCAAATGATGATGAATCGAGCGTTCGCGATTCCATCCGCGAGGTGCTGCAGCGAACCCCGGTGCCCGCAACGGTTCCTTCGTTCGTTCCACGGATCGAAGACGCGGCTGGGGAGCTGCCGCGAGTGCGCCGGGTCGATCAGGTGCTGCAGGTGCACTCGAGCTACCTTCTGGCCCAAGATGAACGCGGCGTGCTCATCATTGACCAGCACGCCCTGCACGAGCGGGTGATGTTCAACAAGCTCATGTCGCGTGTGACCGGCAACGGTGCACTGGAGCAGCAGACGCTGCTGATGCCGCTGGTGCTCGATGTTCCCGCTTCGGTTGTCGATGTCTTCGACGAACTCAGTGAACTGCTCGAACGCATCGGTATCAGCGCCGCTCCCATGGGCCCCCAGAGCGTTGGGGTGCACGCGGTGCCCAGCTTCCTGCTCTCTCGCAACGTCGAGCCCGAATCGTTCATGCGTGAGCTGTTCGAGCGGATCGATGGAGACGGCTTCGTGCCGGACTCCGAAGAGGCGCTGCACGAGGTGCTCGACATGATGGCCTGCAAGGCCGCGATCAAGGCGGGCGATTCGCTCAGCGATGACGAGCTCGCAGCGATCATGAGGCTTCGCGACGAAACAGAACGATCCGGATCGTGCCCGCACGGCCGCCCGACGACGGTGCGGCTTTCAATCGAAGACCTTGAGCGGCTGTTCGATCGGCGATAAAAACAGCACGCCCCACGGAGCCTTGCGGGGCGTGCTTACGAAGTCATGCTGCAGAATGATTTTGTTAGCTGGCGGTGAGCATTGCGAGCTTGTTGATTGAGTGCTCGGCCAGATCAGTCAGCAGCGAGTCCGCGTTGCGTTCCTCGCGCAGCGTCTCGGTGAGCAGTTCGCAGGCGTCATCGAGCCCGAGCGTGCGGGCGTAGGTCCGCAGTGTGCCGTATGTCGCCATCTCGTAGTGCTCGACTTTCTGCGCGGCGCAGATGAGCGCGGCGTCGCGAGCTTCTGGCTCGCCCTGCTCATCGATGATCTCCTTGCCCTCTTCGATCAGTCCTTCCATGGCGCGGCAGCGGTGTCCGCCCGGCTTGTAATCGATCGAGCTGAAGATCTTCTCCAGGCGTTTCACTTGCCCCTGCGTCTCCTTGAGATGGTCTCGGAATGCTTGCTCGAGCTTGCTGCTCGTTGCGGCTTGTGCCATCTTGGGCAGCGCCTCAAGAAGCTGGTTTTCCGCGCTGTACATGTCCTTGAGCTGTTGAACGAATACTTTCTCGAGTCCGTCAAGTTTAATCGGCATGGTGTCCTCCTCGGAAGCATGGTTGATGTGGTTCGCGCGGATCACGCGTGCGAGATGTGCTCGGCGTTGAACTGGTTGAAGATGTCCTTGGCCTTATCGCGGTCCTTGCTGCTCTCGCAGTTGACGCCAACCAGAACATGCCCCTTGTCGATGGCATTCTCGTAGTGCTTGATCTCGTGCTCCGGGATCGTCGAGCCGATCAGCCCGCCAAGCACCGAGCCGCCTGCCGCTCCGGCGCCCGCCCCGGCCAGCGCCGCGACGATCGGACCCGCGGCCACGATCCCCACGCCGCCCGTCGCGACGGCGCCAACGGTGGTCAGCCCCGCCAGCAAGGCACCGGTTGCGCCGCCCGCGCCGGCACCGATCGCAGCGCCTTCCGCGAGTTTGCTGTGCTGCTCAACCCCGAAGCTGTCGCGGTTGAAATCCTCCGACGCGACGAGGCTGATGTCCCCGCTATCGAATCCGTTGACGACAAGGGTCTCCAGCGCCCCTGCCGCTGATGCGTTGCTCGAAAAGATGCCTGTGATGACCTTGCTCATGATGCACCTCGCTTTTTGAATGGTGTTGCCAGTGCCGTGTTTGTTGATTCAACTCTGAATCAATGTGATCATCACACACCGAGATAACCCGTCGGTGAATGCGGCGTGAAAACAAATAAATCCTCGCGAGCGCGAGGATCATTGTGCTGTGGAGCAACTCTTCAGGTGCCCTTACGCCCACTCGAAAGTATCGAGGTGCCGGCAGAGGTGCCACGCGGTGGGGTAACGCTGCACGATCAGCGAGCACTTGAGCCCCAGGCAGACCTGCTTGATCACGGGCGGCTGGGCCGCGTAATGCTCGCGTCCGCCGACCAGGTCGTAGAGGATCCGCACGATGTCGCACACATCCTGCTGGATGTGGAAGCGGTTCGCTCGCCCGCGGTCGTACATATCCACGAGCTTGACATCGAAATGCACGCCGCGGCGGCGCACGAGCACATTCTGTGAGTGCAGATCGCCGTGATACTCCCGCTTCTCGTGCAGCTCGGCGAGCCCGGCCGCGATGGTGCGGGTGAGTGTCAACGCCTCGTGCACGGGCATGCGCCGCCCGCGATACTTGCTCAGCAGGTCGGGCAGGAGCATGCCCTGCACAAACTCCGAGATCAGCACATGCACGGGGTTCCCGCGCAGCTGGATCTCCAGCGCGTGGTGATACTGGATCACCATCGAGCAGTCTCGCAACCGCTCGAGCTTCTTGGCGTAATGCGAGGCCGCGGAGTTGCGGGGATTCCGCTCAGGGTAGAAGATCTTGGCCGCACGCTGCGCCCCGGTCAGGCGTTCACGCACGAGGTATACCTCTCCCTCGTATCCGCGCCCGAGCAGGGCTTCTACGAGGTAGTTCTTTGCCAGCACACGCCCCGGCGCAAGTTCGAAGGGGCGTGGGGGGGTCATGCGTCGTCCAGCAGGTCCACAGCCGAGAACCGCTTGCCCTCGAGCATCGCGAGGCTGGCCCCGCCGCCCGTCGAGACATGCGAGAGCTTGTCGGCCACCCCGAAGATCTCCGCCGCGGCCGCGGAGTCCCCGCCGCCGACGATCGAGGTGGCGCCCGCGCTGGTTGCCTGAGCGACGGCCTCGGCGACGAGCTTGGTGCCCATCTTGAAGGGCATCCACTCGAACACGCCCATCGGGCCGTTCCAGACGATGGTCTTGGAACTCTGAATGATCAGCGAGTAGCGGGCCGCGGTCTTGGGGCCGATATCGAGCCCCATGAAGCCGTCCTTGATCTGGTCGTCGAAGACCTCGATATCGCCAGCTTTCTCGGCGAAGATCGTCGAGCAGATGTGGTCTTCGGGGAAGTGCAGGTCGGTCTTGGACTCGGCCGCGAGCTCGATGATGCGGTGCGCTTCCTTGACCATGTCCTGCTCGACACGCGAGTCGCCGATGCTGTGCCCGAGTGCCTTGAGGAAGGTGTACGCCATCGCGCCACCGACAAGGATGTGGTCGGCCTTGGGCAGCAGGTGCTCGATCGCGGGCAGCTTGTCGCTGACTTTGGCGCCGCCGAGGATGACGGTGAACGGGCGGTTCGGATCGGCGAGCGCATCGCTCAGGTACGCGATCTCCTTCTCAACCAGGAATCCCGCGACCTTGGGCCTGGGGCCCATCGCCTTGGGCACGCCCACCATCGAGCAGTGCTCGCGGTGGCAGGTGCCGAAGGCGTCGTTGACATAGACATCGGCGAGATCAGCGAGCTGCGCCGCAAACTCGGGGTCGTTGCGTTTCTCGCAGCCGTGGAACCGCAGGTTCTCGAGCAGGATCACATCGCCGTCGCTCATCGAATCGACGGCCGCCTTCACCGCGG
This sequence comes from Phycisphaerales bacterium, assembly GCA_020427395.1. Classification (GTDB taxonomy): domain Bacteria; phylum Planctomycetota; class Phycisphaerae; order Phycisphaerales; family UBA1924; genus UBA1924. Next base: position 116,930 of record JAGQON010000003.1, on the reverse strand, counting down.
GGTCCTTGCAGGTCTGCGCCGGGATGGTGACCGGCTTGCCAAGCAGCTCGCCGAGTTTCTTGGCGACGGGCGCCATCGAATGCGATGCCTCATAACCCTTGCCCTCGGGGCGACCGAGGTGTGACATGAGGATGGCCCTGCCGCCGCGATCGATCACGGAGCGGATGGTCGGGATCGCCGAGACGATCCGACGATCGTCGGTGATGGTGTCGCCGTCCAGCGGCACATTGAAGTCCACACGGATCAGAACGCGCTTGCCCGCGACATCGGTGTGCTCGATCGATTTCTTCGCCATGTCTGAGGTCCTTTCGGTGCTGTGGAATCATACGCAGGGCGCAGAAAAAAACGGGTCAGATCGACCCGTTTGTGTGTGTTGATTGAGCGTCATGCTCAGTTGCCCAGGATATCGCCCGAGCGCCCGCGGACCTCGGCGCTGCCCTTGTTGAGCAGGACATCACGCATCTTGCGCAGCTCGGCCTGGATCGAGCCGTCGATGAGCTGGTCGCCCATCCGCAGCTTGATGCCCCCGAGCATCGAGGAGTCGGTGTAGGGGTGCATGATGACATCCTTGCCCAGCGAGTCGCTCAGTCGCTTGCGGACATTCTCAAGCTCGCTGGCGCTGATGGGCGAGGCCGTGAAGACATCAACCTCAATCCGCCCGAACTGCTCCTGGACGAGGGTGTCCATCGCCACGGCGATCTGCGAGAGGTTGGCCAGGCGCCCCTTGCGGTTGAGCTGGCGGATGAAGTTGAGGGTCAGGGTGGACACCTTGCCCTCAAACATGCGGACGAGGGAGGCGTCACGCTTTTTGGCGTCGATCAGACGCGAGGCGAGCAGCTCGTTGAACGAGCGGTCGTTGCGGGCGATCTCGATGATGTCCTCGAGCTCGCCGAGGATCGACTCGGCGTTCTGCTGACCGCCCTGACTCTGGGCGATCTCGAACAGGCTCTTCGCGTACACCTTCGCGAGTGCGTCGGGCTGGGCTTCGATGAGCGGCATGGTTGCTCCGATCGGGAGATGCGGTGGTGGTGGGGCGTAGCAGGGGCGATCAGCTGACCGACTTCATCTCGGCGATCGACTCGTCCATCAGGCGCTGCTGATCGTCGACGGTGACCTGACGCTGCAGGATCTTGCCCGCCATGGTGGTCGCGAGGTTGACCGACTCGCTGTAGAGCTCGCCCAAGGCCTGCTTCTTGGCGGCCTCGATCTCGGCCAGCGCCTTCTCACGCATGGCACCGAGCTCGATATCCGCGTTGGCCTTGAGCTGGGCAGCCAGCTGCGACTGCTGGGCGCGGGTCTCTTCGAGCATCTTCTGCGACTCGGCACGGGCGGCGGCGAGGTTCTTCTCGTACTCGTCGAGGGCTTCCTTGGCCTGCTTGCGGGCCTGCTCGGCCGCGGCGATCTCGCCGACGATCTTGTTGTTCCGCTCGTCGAGGCCGGCCACGATCTTGGGCCACACCATGGTGCTCAGGAGCCCGAAGACGACGATGAAGAGCACGATGGCAGTGACGCCGGTCCAGAAGCCCTCATCAACGCTCGCGAGCGGGTTCGCCGCGTGGGCGTCACCGTGCCCGCCACCGTGATCGTTGGCGTGTGCATCGACAGCGTGCGCCGCGTCCTCAGCGTGCCCGGTATCGGGGGCGGCCGCGAAGCTCAGCGGGGTCATGAGTGCCAGGACGGCGACGGTGATCAGAAGTGCAATGCGGTTCATGGTGCATTCTCCGGTTGAGTCAGTCTGAAGCCGATCCGCGCCGTGTTTCAGGCACGGATCGGTGGATTTCGTATCGCGTCGATCAGGCGAGGAACGCAACCACGATCGCGAAGAGGGTCGCACCTTCGATGAGTGCGGCCGCGAGGATCATGTTGGTACCGATGGTGCCCGATGCCTCCGGCTGGCGGGCGATCGACTCGAGCGCACCCTTTCCGACTGCGCCGATGCCGAGACCACCACCGAGGACCGCGAGGCCCGCGCCGACGACGGCCAGACCCTTACCGATCGATGCGCCGGCAGCAGCGGCAGCGCCGCCGTCCTGAGCGAGGGCCATCGAGGGAGCAACGAGGGCAACAGCGCCGGCTGCCAGAGCGACTTTCTTGAGAAGCTTCATATCTCAGTTTCCTTTCAGAGGCCTTGAGTGTGACTCGTTTCGGCCTGAACCACTGTTGTGCGGGGAGCATCCACTGTCGATCCAACTCGGATCGCAATGGCCTTGGGCGCCTCCCCGCGGTGCCCCAGGCCCTACTTTCATTGAATCACGCGAGACCGGCGTGTGCGATCTCGTGTGCGGTTTCGTGATCGTGGTCACCATGGTGCGCGAGCAGCGAGATGAACACGGTCGTCAGGAACATGAACACGAACGCCTGCAGGAAGGCGACGAAGAGCTCGAGGAAGTAGATCGCGATGATGCCAAGCGACGACACGAGCCCGACGAAGATGCCCAGGATCGGGTTGTCGCCGGCGCTCAGGAAGCCCTGGGCCGCGAAGCCCAGCAGCACCGCCACGAGGATGTGGCCCGCGGTCATGTTCGCGAAGAGACGAATGGCCAGCGCGATGGGCTTGATGAAGGTGCCCATGATCTCGATCGGGATGATGATCGGCCAGACGAAGATCGGCGACTCGGCGGTCAGGTGCTTGAGGTAGCCAAACAGCCCCAGCTCGCGGACGCCCGCCCAGTTGATCATGATGCCCGCGATGATCGCCAGTGCGCCGGTCACCCAGATGCTCTGGGTCGCGGTACCGCCGATGAAGGCCCTGTGCTGGGCGACCACTTCGGGGGCCATCTTGCCCGCGATGATGTTGTGGATGTCCAGGATCGGGATCAGCCCGAGCAGGTTGTTCACGAGGATGAAGAAGAACAGCGTCCACAGGAACGGCATGAACTTGTTCGTGCGCTCGTGGAGCAGCGGGCGGACCGTGCTCTCGCGAAGGTAGCCGCAGATCACCTCGACCATGTGGGCGAAGCGGGACTTGGTGACGAAGCGCCAGTGGCCCTGCGACTCATCGCCCGTGCTAACCGCCTTGGCGACGAGCAGGCCGACGAAGAGCAGGATCAGGGCCGAGAGGACCATATTGGTCTGTGCGCTGGACCAGAGCCAGGTGCCGTCCTCGCTGATCAGCCAGGGGTGGTTGATCACATGCGCGACGGGATCAGCGGCAAGGGTGAAACTTGACATCAGCAGGCGCCCTCCGATTCATGCGCCGCGTCCATCGCGGGGGCATGCTTCTGGATGAGGAACAGGACAGACGCCACATCGATGCTCAGGGTGATGAGCAGCGAGGTGAGCAGCGTCATAAAGAAGATCGTTTTATTGGGCTCGATGAGCATGAAGATCGCGAACCCGATCGCCAGGGCGATCATGGCCCGCAGGACCGTCAGTGCGAGCACCGGAACCGCCCAGACCCCGGCGGGCTTGGGTGGCATCATCATAAGGATGGCGGTGGGGATGAGCACGCCGGGCACGATGGCGATCAGGGTGTTGAATCCGTCGCTCATTTCGCCGCCACGCTGGGTGCTCAGGTAGCCGCCTGCGTATGCGATGAGGGCACAGCAGACCAGTGAGATCGCACCGATCAGCATCGCCGGAAGGCGGACCATCTCGTTGTGCTCAATCTGGCTGCTCATTCGCTCGAATCGCGTTCCCGAGTCGATAAGGGCGCACCCCGATGGTGCGAAAGCTGGGACGGAAAGGATAGGAGTCACTACCCGCAACGGCGAGTCAGAAACAGACAGTTTTGCACCCTTTCTCCACAACTTTTGGTGTGACAGAAACCCAACAGGGCCGAGCCATGCCGGGTCAGGTGTTTGGGTCGCCATCCGTCCGGGATGAAGAGCCGGTTTGCTCCCGATTCAGGGCCATCGCTTCGCGGATGAAGCGGTAAAACCCCACGACGAGCCCGGTGATGCCCAGTGCCAGCATCCAGGTCCGCCCGGACCCGACCACCCATCGATCGATGGCAAAGCCGATTGCCCCGAGCCCGACCATGCCGTAGAGCGGGTCGAGGGCCAGAACCCATGCCTTGGCCTGACGAGCCCGGTCGTCTTTATTGTTTGATGCACCCATCGTCAGATCCTACCGGGAGTTGGGGCGGAATGCGTCACGAGATCTGCGAGAAGGCAAAGGTCCGTGCGTGGGCGCTGGCGTCCCTGAGCTTGGAGAGGTCCGAGCCCGAGCCCTGGGCATTGTCGGGGCGGCCGCCGCCCTTGCCGCCCATGATCGCGGTAACCTCTCGCACCCAGTCGCCGGCCTTGAGCCCACGCCCCACGATGCCCTTGGGCACGCTGGCCATGACGGATACCCGCCCGGCCCCCTGATCGGGGCTGAGCAGCATGACCGCCTTGTTGGGGTTCGCGTTGGTGATGGTGCCCATCGCGGCCTCGAGCGCCTTGCGGTCGCTGCCGAGTTCCAGCGACGCGACCACGATCTCCTCGGCGGAGTTGGCGGCGCTGCTGGCGATACCGGCGGCGAGCTGCTGGGCCTTCTTAGCCTGCTCAGCGGCCGCGGCCTTGGCGATGTCCTTGAGCTGCTTCTGTGATTCCGCGAGCTTGGCCCGGATCGCGTTCTTGCGCGGGGCGGGCAGCGTCGCGACCTCGACCTCCTTGGTGAGGTCCGCGTGGGCCTGCTGGAGCGCATCGGGCGCAACCGTGTTCAGGGCATTGGCCCGGGCTTCGAGCTGGTCGGCCAGCCCGTGGGCCAGCAGCGCGTCCTCGCCCGTGATGGCGGTGATGCGGCGGATGCCCTTGGCGATGCCCTCTTCACTCAGCAGCGCGAAGCGCTTGGCCTGTGATGTGGTTTCGAGGTGCGTGCCGCCGCAGAACTCGATCGAGGCGTTGGTCCACGCGTCGTTGCCCGGATTGCTGATCAGCTGGCTGACCTCAATGCCGATGGAGACCACGCGGACGGGGTCGGGGTACGACTCACCGAAGACGGCCCGCAGCCCTGCGATGCTCTGGGCCTGATCGAGCGGTGCCAGGTCGGCGTAGACCGTCAGGTCCTGCTCGATCTGGTGGTTGACGATCTGCTCGACCTTCTCGATCTCCTCGGGCGTGACGGGCTGGTTGTGCGTGAAGTCAAACCGGAGCTTCTCGTCGTTGACGAGCGAGCCGCGCTGGTCCGCGTCGCCGTCGAGCACCTCGCGCAGGGCGAAGTTGAGCACATGCGTCATGGTGTGGTTGCTGGCGACCTTGGTGCGGCGCTGGTTGTTGATGTGACACATCACATCGTTGCCGACGCTGAGCTTGCCCTTGGTGACGCGCCCGATGTGCACGACATAGCCGCCAAAGGACCTGGTGTCTTCAACCTTGAAGTGCCCGCCGGATTTCATGCAGTGCAGCTCACCCGTGTCGGCGACCTGCCCGCCCATCTCCGAGTAAAAGTTGGTCTTGTCGAGGATGATGCCCACGGGCTTCATGCCCGCGGTGGTATTGTCGGCGTGGTCGTCGAAGTTGCGGCCGTTCCAGATCGCCTTGATGGTGCCCCTGATGTCGCGCCCGCTGAACTTGGCGTCGTCGTTGGTGGGCTTGACATTGAGGTGCCCGAGCTTGGCGACCTGCTCGGCCCGCAGCTCGATCTTGTGCCCCTCGTCGTCCTTGCGCCCGCCCTGGCGTGAGCGTTCTTTGGCTTCTTCCATCGCCCGCTCGAAGCCGGCGAGATCGACGGTGAGCCCGCGTTCCTCGGCCATGATCTGCGTGAGGTCGACGGGGAAGCCGTAGGTGTCGTAGAGCTTGAAGGCGTCGTCGCCGGAGATCACAGGCGATTGTGTCAACCATTTTTCGAATAGAGATGCGGAGCGTTTGTCCAGTCTGAACTCATGACTCAAATGCTCTTCGCCATTATGTGTCCAGCCCAACTGTACAGCGAGTTGGTACAGCCCATCGGGTGTGGAATGTACGACAAAATCTTGGTCTGATTCTGCAATCCCCCGGCGAGTTCCGCTCCTTAGTACCCTTACGAACGGAACTGCTTCAGTCGGAGCCGACTGGGGCAGGCCATCTTTGATGAGATCAGAGTTTTCAATAGCTTGCGAGATAGCAAGTAATAAGAGTTGAGTGCCTCTGTCCAATGTCTTGCCGAAGCTCTCTTCTTCATCCGCGATGATCGCCTGCACACGATCCGGATTGTCGCGCAGCTCGGGGAACGCCTCGCCCAGCGATGCGATAACCGTCGGCACCAAGGCCGCAAAGAATCCCTCGGGCGCATTGAGCTTCTGACGCCCGTAGCGTACAGCTCTCCGCAGGATGCGCCGCAGCACATAGCCGCGGCCCTCATTGCCGGGCATCTGCCCGTCGGTGATGGCGATGGTCAGGGTTCGGATGTGGTCCGCGATGACACGGTACGCCTCGTCGATGCCGTCCGTGTCCTCCGCGCCGACCTTGCCCGTGTAGGGGCGTGCCGCGGTAAGCTCCTGAACCTTGGCGAAGATGGGTGTGAAGATGTCCGTGTCGTAGTTGCTCAGCTTGTTCTGCAGCACCGAGACGATGCGTTCGAGCCCCATGCCGGTGTCGACATGCTTGTCTGGGAGCGGGTTGAGCTTGCCGCCCTCGACGCGATCGAACTGGATGAACACATTGTTCCAGACCTCGAGCACATTGGGATCGTCCTGATTGACGAGGTGCGCGGCGTTGCGACCACCGAGGCGGTCGTAATGGATCTCGGAACACGGGCCGCAGGGGCCGGTGTCGCCCATCTCCCAGAAGTTGTCCTTCATGTTGCCCGGGAGGATGTGGTCCTCGGGGAGGTATTTGCCCCAGATCGCCTTGGTCTCCAGGTCAGGCGGCAGGTCCTGATCCGGGTTGCCCTCAAAGTAGGTGGCGTAGAGGCGGTTCGGGTCGATGCCCCAGACCTTGGTAAGCAACTCGAACGACCAACCGATGGCCTCTTCCTTGAAGTAGTCGCCGAACGACCAGTTGCCGAGCATCTCGAAGAAGGTGTGGTGGTAGGTGTCCTTGCCGACATCGTCGAGGTCGTTGTGCTTGCCGCCCGCGCGGATGCACTTCTGCGAGTTCACGGCCCGCTTGAGCCCGTTGAGTGGCGAGGTCGGGTCCAGCGTGCCCTGGAAGATCGGCTTGAACTGGTTCATGCCCGCGTTGGCGAATGTATCGCGCAGCGAAGGGTCGTTCATCGGGCAGGTCGTCGACGAGGGCACGAAGGTGTGCCCGCGATCTTCGAAGAACTGGACAAAGCTGCTGCGAACCGCTTTCGCGCTGAGATCTTGAGCGGTGGTGGCGTTGGACGACATGCGGCTGTTCCTGTTCTGTTCAGGTTCGCGAGGGTGCTCGGGACGCTCCGTTGTCCCGCAGGGCATGATCGTAGCGGGGTCGCGGTCGGGTTGCGCCGGCGGGTTGCGTCCGAAAAGCACGCGAACTCTGCGGTTTGGCTGGCATTGGGCCCGTTCCCGGGGCCTATTAGAGGCAGCACCCATCGAGTCGCAATCCAAGAGAAGAAGGAGCCCCCATGCGTGCACGCTTCGCCATGTTGTTGATCGGCGCTGGGACATGCATCAGCCATGCGGGCGTGATCCGTCACGACCGCGACGATTCCCAGTATCGGGCGCTGGGGCAGCAGTCCCAGTTCTCGGCTGTGGGGGCGTTGGGGCTCAACTACACCGGCGGCGGCGGCGCGAGCTGCTCGGGCACGCTCATCGCGGATCAGTGGGTGCTGACCGCGGCCCATTGCGTCGACGACGGCGTCAGCTTCGGTACTTTCGTGACCGGAAGCTCGTTCTCATTCGTTGAAGAGGTCTTCATCCACCCGGACTGGACCATGAACGACTTCCTGGGCGGCGGCGACCTGGCACTGATCAAGCTCAGCGCCCCGGTCACCAATGTCGATGTCGCGTCGCTGCATTACGGTGGCGGGGATCTCGGATCTGTTGGCACGGCCGTGGGTTACGGGCGGTTCGGCACCGGACTCAATGGCTCGCAGAGCGGCACCGAGGGCACGCTCCGCGCGGGTCAGAACATGATCGATGTGCTCGGCACCGCCCGTGGGTGGGACAGCCGCATACTGCTCACGGATTTCGACAACCCCCTGCGGGATGAGTCCAACTACGGCGACATCGAGCCGCTCAATCTCGAGTACTCCATCGCCCCCGGGGATTCCGGCGGCGGGCTGTTTGTTCAGTTCAACGGCATCTGGCAGCTCGCGGGCGTGACCTCGTTCATCAACTCCACCGACGGCAATCCAAACGGCGATTACGGCGATTCCAACGGGTTCACCCGTGTCAGTGACTACACCGGCTGGATCAACTCGATCGTCCCTGCCCCGGGGACCTGCACGCTGCTGGTCGCTGGTATGGGCGTGATGGCCCGCCGTCGTCGCTGAATCCCATCCCGCAGAAGAAGTCGGACATCCGCTGGTTTCTTATCGGATCTGTGCTATATCCGATCTGACGCGGTTCTCGCGTCCTCGCCCCGGTGCGCTTTGCGTGCGGGGATGAGCAGTACGCCAGCTGGAGCACGACATGCAGAAGACCTCGACGACGGCCGGCGCTCTTGCGCTGATTCTCATCGGCACCGGGACCGCCAATGCCATCGTGATCCGTCACGATGTAGACGATTCGGCCTACCTGAGCTTCGCGCAGTCTGATTTCGGCTCCGTCGGGCGGATGATCTTCCAGGACAACGGGAGCATGTATTGGAACGGCTCGGGCACGCTCATCAGCGACCGCTGGGTGCTTACCGCTGCCCATGTTGCTGACGAGGCAGCAGGCAGCGACTGGTTCTTTGACACCGGCTCGGGCTCGCAGCGCGTGCAGGCCGAGGAGGTGTATTACCACCCCGACTGGTTCAATGATCAGGGCTCAACGAACGGCGATCTCGCGCTGGTTCGTCTCTCCGAAGCGATCACCGACGCCAGCTACACGCCCCTGTATCAGGGCAGCACGCCCTATGACACCGAGGTCGCGCTCGTCGGCTACGGCGGCACTGGCACCGGGCTTACCGGCTGGACCGGCGGCTACGACATCCTCCGTCGCGCCGGTACCAATGTCCTTGAGGGCGGCGACCCGTACGGCTGGGGCGAGGAGTTCCTGAGCTTCGACTTCGATAACCCCGATTTTGGCGAGGCCACCGACCTGGAGGCCATGCTGATGTTCGGCGATTCGGGCGGGGCCGTCATGTCCATGGTGGACGGGCAGTGGCAGCTCATCGGCGTGAACACCTTCATCGCCGTCAACTCCGACGACCCGCTCGATTACGGGATGTACGGCGACCTGATGGGCTGCACCTCGGTCGAGTTCCACCGCGACTGGATCAACTCGATCATTCCCACACCGGGCACGATTACGATCCTTTCGGGCGGGCTGCTGCTGATGCGTCGCCGTCGCGTGGCCTGATACGGACTTTGCTGCGGTATACTCACCTGACCGCATGGCCAAGAAGACGACCACACGCAAGAAAGCGCCCAAGCGCACCACGGTTCAGGACAAGCGTCCTGATGTGATGATGTACGACCCGCCGATCGGGCTCGATCGGGTGCAGGGGCAATCCCGCGCGATCTCGGTGCTCCTGCAGTCCATGCAGTCCGGTCGCCTGCACCACGCCTGGATCTTCCACGGCCCGGAGGGGGTGGGGAAGTTTACGGCCGCGGTCTCGTGGGCCGCGATGCTGCTCGATCCGAGCACCGCGCCGGATCTGCATGGCAACCTGCGACACGACCCGGACTCGAACATCCAGCAGCTGATCAGGGCGGGCACGCACCCGGACCTGTTCGTGATCCGCAAAGAGCTCACGCCGTTCTCAGAGAACGCCAAGATCCGGGGCAACAAGCAGCGGAACATCCCCAAGGACATCCTCGTCGAGTACCTCGTCAAGCCCGCATCGCTGGCGCCGTCGATCAACGAGGGCTCGATCGCGGGCAAGGTCTTCATCATCGACGAGGCCGAGCTGGTCGACTCGGTCGGTCAGAACTCGATCCTCAAGACGCTCGAGGAGCCCGGCCCGGGCACGCTGATCATCCTGGTGACCTCCAGCGAGGACCGTCTGCTGCCCACAATCCGGTCGCGTTGCCAGCGGGTGTCGTTTACGCCGCTCGACGACGACGCGATGCGCCGCTGGATCGGCACGCAGGGCTTCGATCTCGACCCCGAGTCGCACCACTGGTATACACGCTATGCAGGCGGCTCGCCGGGGCGATTTGCCGCGGCGGTCGAGAGCGATCTCTATAGCTGGCACCGCCAGATCGACCCGATGCTCTCACGCGCGATGCGTGGCGAGCACCCCGCCGAGCTGGGCGCGGTGATGAGCGGGCTGATCGATTCATGGGCCGCCGACTGGGTGAAGGTGGGGGACAAGCTGGGTGAGAACCGCTCGAAGGAGGCCGCGAACCAGAAGGCGGCGTCCATGATGCTCTCACTGATCGCACAGCAGGCGCACGCCGGGCTGACTGATCCGCACCGCAGCGGCGTCTCACTGCAGACGATCGATAGCGTGACGCGTGCCAACGAAGAGCTTCGCACGAATGTCTCGTTCAAGATGGTGATGGAGCACCTCGTCGCCGGGATCAGCGAGCGGGTGTAAGCGGACTCAGGCCTGGAAGCTGATCGAACGCGGGGCTTGCTCCGGCGACTGAACGCCACTGGTCGCGAGCTCACGCTCTTCGCCCAGGCGGGCCATGGTGAGCACCCAAGTCTCGCGGTCGTACTCGAGCAGCGAGATGACCTCACGCAGCATGCCGGCGTCCTTGTTGATGCTCGCCTTGAGCAGCTGCCCGTACATAAAGGTGTACAGCTCCTGCATGCTCCGGGCGATCTCAGGCGCGTGCTCGGGCTTGATGGTGTTGAGCAGTTCCAGCACGATATCGCGGCACTGCGAGAAGCCCAGGTAAACCTGCTCGTGGTCGTTTTCGTCGAGGCCATTGAGTGCCTGATAGGCGAACTTGATCGCCCCATCGATCAGCATGAGACGGAGCTCCTCGCGCGAGGCGGTGAGCACCTTGGTCTTGAGATACGCGTTGGCAGTCTTTGTATCGTTCATCACGCCGTAGGTATCGGGCCTTGGAGGGGGGGACTTCAGTCCGAATCGAGATCAATCAGCCAAGCGCCGCGAGCTGATTCAGCGTCGAGCCCTGGGTCTGGAACGACGCGATTGCCTGCTCCATCGCCAGGAACTGCCGCTGCAGCGTGGCACGCTTTCGTTCCAGCGATGCCTGGATCGACTCGATCCGGTCCTCCTGCAGCTGTATCTGCGAATCCAGGGCGTCACGGCGGTTCTGGAGCACGCCGCCGATCGACGAGACATAGCTGTCCGCGAACTCCTCGAGCTGGCTGACAACACTCAACTCCGAGTACTCGATCTCATCGTCGGTGTTGGGATCGTCATCGGTTGGCGCCAGCGTCCGCTGCGCAAAGATCGCCTCGACCGCGTCGGGGTCCTCGGCGTACGCCTCGCGGAACCGCGAGGCGTCAAACTCCAGCACGCCGCCATTGCCCACGCGGACGCCGACCTGGGTCAGGAAGTTGTAGGTATCGCTGAAGCCCTCGTTGGCACGGCGGAGCGTGCCGAACATGGCGTTGCGGAGTGTCTGCACCGTGCTATCACCGAACAGCGTGCCCTTGGTCTCGGTCTCTTCCACGAAGCGGGTCTGGAAGTCGATCCCCTCGATCACCTTGTTGAAGGCGGCCACAAAGTCCTTGATTTTGGTCTCGATGTTCGTCGTGTCGCGGCTTACATTCAGCTGCACCGCCTCGTCCGAGGCGGCCGTCAGGTTGATCGACACGCCCTGCACCACGCCGTCGAGCGTGTTGGTCGAGCTGGTCAGCAGTACGCCGGCAGCCGGGTCGCTTGAGCCAAAGAACACGCGGGCGTCGTTGCCCTCGTCGAGCACACTCAGCCCGAGGTCGAAGTCACCGGTGTCGATCAGGAACCTCCCCGTTTCGCCTGTGCTCTCGCTTGCGAGACTGAGGCGGAAGGGCGAAGCGCCAGATCCGGTGTTGATGATCGATGCGGAGACGCCCACATTCGCGGCGTCGATCGCGTTGCGGATGTCGTCCAGCGTCGCGTCGGGGTCGAACTCGATGACCCGCTCCTCGCTGCCGGAGAGGTAGTTGTCGGCGTCGACGCCGCTCGCCTCACCCTCGATGCCCAGCTTCTCGGCAACACGCCCGTCGAGGTCACTCACGCGGATTGTGCCGGTGCCGTTCACGCCCCCGTCCTCGGGCTCGAGCTGCTCGACGATGGCAATGCCGTCTCCGTTGTCGTTGATCCGCGCAGCGATGCGGAGCGGGAGCTGCTCGTCAGGATCGTTGGGGTTCGTGTAGGTCGCCTTGTTGATCTCGTTGAGCAGGTCGCCCACTGTGGTTTCAGAACTGGAGATGCTGATCGTCGCGGAGTTGCCGAAGGAGTCGGTAATCTGAATATCGCCCGTCCCGATGCCCTGCCCGTTGTTGAGGTCGCTCAGCAGCGTGGAGTTGCTGATGTACGCGAGCTGCAGATTGCTGCCCGTGATGGTGTTGGTCGTGGTCGAGCCGGTGATGCCCAATGCCTCGGCGGTGTCCGCGCCGCCCGTGCCGGCGATGCTGAAGGTGCCGACTCCGGTCGTGTTGTCGACAACCTTGAGCCCGGTGCCCTGCGTGTTCACGCTGACGGTTACATCGCCGCCGGTCGCGGCGTTGATGGTGTTGATGATGTCGTTGATGTCCGAGAGCCCGGAGATATCGATGCCGGTGTAGGTGCTGCCACCGCGGGTCGTGATATTCAGCAGCCCGTCGGCATCGCCCAGCCCCGCACCGCCATTGAGCGACGAGATCAGCTTGGTATTAAGCCCCGCGAACACGCGCTGCCCGGTTGCGGTGCCGCCGGTGTAGCTGCCCTCAATGCCAAGATCGCTGGCGGTCGTGTACTCTCGGGCGTTGTTGCCCGTGCCGACGGTCAGGTTCTCGACATCGAAATCCCGACCGAGTGAGTCGACGATGTTAATGCCGCCGGTCGTCGTGTTGATCGAGGCGGTTACCTCGCTATACCCGGCTTCATCCAACGCGTCGTTGATGCGATCGATCACGCCCTGCACCGTTGACACGGCTCCCTCGATGACGCCGATGACCGGGTTGTCATCTTCATCGAGGATCGGGTCGCCCTCATCGTCTGTCAGCTCGCCCTCGATCTCACCGATCCGCACATTCACATCCGTGCCGTCGATCACAATCCTGAAGTCGTAGATATCGCCCGAAGCATCTCGGATCTCAACGCCGCGACCATCGTTGAGCGAGCTCAACGCCGTCGTGCCGGTGAGCGAGTACACGCTCGTGCCCGTCAAGATCGTGCCGGCGATCGTGCCGGTCAGCCCGAGCGATTCGAGCACATCGGTGCCTGAGACTTCCTCGATGCTGTCGATGCCCTCGATGACGAACTTGTCGTTGTCGACATACGCGTTGACGCCGTCGATCTCGTTGAACGCGTTGAGCACATCATCGACCGTCGCGGCTCGCGAGAGGTCGATCTCGTAATCCTCGCCGTCGTCACTGGCCTGGATGCTCAGGACACCGCGGTTCACGCCGTTGCCGCTGTTGAGGTCCGCCAGCGCGGTATCCGTTTCGAGCCGGGCGGCTGGAGTCTCAAAGGTGATCGAGTCGAGCCCGATCGCCGAGGTGTCACGATCCGCAAAGCCGCGCGTCAGCAGCTGCTGCGACGATACAAGGCGATCGACGATGAAGCTGTAGCTGCCTGGCACCGCGCTGTTGGTCGCGGTCGCCGTGAGGATCGACTCATTGCTCGACTTGGCGACGCTCGATTGGAAGATCTTGTTGACGCGGAAGCTCGCCGCCGCCGTCTTGAACGCACCGAGGCGAGAGTTGATATCCAGATACGCGGCCTGCTGCTGATTCAGCTGGATCACACGCGACTGCGCCAAGATCAGCGGGTTCGATTGGGCCGCGATCAGCTGATCGATCAGCGATGCCGAGTCGATACCCGAAAAAATACCAACGCCCGTGGTGATGCCGCCCATCTGGTGCCTCCTATCGATCGCGCCGGTGCACAGCCCGGCCAGGTCACGGCGCATGCTCGCACCGCTCCAACTTCAATATCGGGCGAACTTTGGGGGCATCTGGACCCGCCTTGCACGATTTGTGGTCGAGTCTCCACCCCGAGCAGAATCAGCCGACACGATGCGCAACACTACCCCGAACACGCGCAGAACCTGCGCTGAGACATCGCACTGGATTCGAGCCCGGGCAGCGATTATGGTTGAGATTGCCTCGCGTCGGCCCGATCCTCAAACGCCGACACCTCGTACGCATGGATAACGCATGACGCAACCACCCGCCCAACAGGCTGCAACCACTCCCGCGATGCTCCGCATGGCGACCATCGCCCTATGCGTACTCGCCTGCGTGACCGCGGTGCCCTGGATCTACCTCTCGCTGGGCACCTTCGGCGGGTTTGTCTGGGGTCTCTTCGGGTTCGAGCTCCTCGTCGTGCTCAGCGCACTCATGACCATCCTCGTCTGCTTGGGCAGGATCAAAGTCGGCGGTGCATTCCCCCTCGCCCTCGTCTGCTTCGTTGGTGTGCTCATGGTGACCAGCGTGTTCGGTATCTATGTCGGCGCACGCAATGTCGTGGGCGACAACCACCCCGATGTCCAGCCCTGGGTCATGCGGACGCTGCTCGTGCAGGTCGCGACCATGGGTGGGCTGTGCCTGATCGCCATGTTCGATGTCTACCGGCGTGATGCCAGGTCGTGGTCTCTGGCGATTAGGTCGCTCCCGTTCCTCGTCCCTGTGCTCGCGATCGCGGTCTACTTCCAGCGGTCTGGCATTCCGACGGTAACAAACGCCGCTGGAGAGCTGAGCCAGGTCCGCATGGTCGCCTTCATCCTCGGCGGTCTCGTGCTTGGCATCCTCCTGAGCGTTGGCGGGCACCTGCTCATCCGATCGTTCGAGGTCGCGTTGCCCGAAAAAACAACGCCTGACGACGCCTAAGCCCCGAAGATCGTCCGCCAGAGCCGATTCCTGAAATGCCGCACACACCACCGCCAATAATGGGGTGTGGAAAGCTATTTTCTCATCGTGATCGTTGTGCTCTTCGCCGCCGTCATCGGCGCCGGCGTCGCCTTCTACCTCGTTGGCGTCGTCAAGCGTGGGCGAAAGGGTGGCGGGGTCGACAAGATCTCGCTCCGGATGCTCACCGAGCGTGTCCGGGCCGTGGGCAAGCTCGTCGGGCTTGAGGTGCACGCCAAGGAGATCGCGACGGCCACCAAGGGCTTCAACTGGCTGCCCCCCATCCTGCTCAGCCAGGCCAAGGTCGCCATGATCTTCCAGTTCGAGAAGCAGTACGCCGTAGAACTGGGTTCACTGGACGAACGCGATGTCGAGGACCTGGGCAACGGGCGATTCCGGGTGACCCTTCCCCCGATCGTCGGCTCGCTGCGGCTCATGGATGTCGAGCCCTACGACATCCAGCAGGGGCGCGTGCTGGGGTTGGTTGATGTGATCAACATGAACGCCGAGCGTCAGAACGAGCTGATGAAGACCGCCCAGCAGCAGGCCGCCGAGCTCTTCGAGAAGAACGACGATCGATACGAGAAGCAGGCCCGCGACGCGATCGAGCGACAACTCCAGGCTATCGCCAAGCTCTTCGATGGCACGCTCGATATCCGATGGCGAGAAACCGCCCAGCGAGAGCAGCCGCGGCTGGTCATGGACGAGTCGCTCAAAACCGGGCCTGCGAAGGTCGCGAACTAATCTTCCTGCTCAGACAACTCTGAACGGCTGAACTCCACCAGCCCCTCAAGTTCGAGCGGATGCTCCACCCAGAACTCGTCGTACAGCTCTTCCTGGTTCTTAAGGTGCAGATCAAGGAACGAACGCATAAGCACGCGTGTGATACGCAGTTGCTCGTCGTGCGCGATTTCGGCTTCGTCGCACCCGATGACGGTCTCGTCCATGAATCCACAATGCGAACCACCCCGGATGGTCGCGAACAAACCCTTCGCACCGAGCAGCCTCCGGCTCGCGTCGGGCGGGACGATCCGGTCCGCGTCGCCGGCGATGTGCAGCTCATGGGTTGGCAGCTCGTCGTCCGATCCCGGTTGCACACGAAGCGGTGCTCCGGCAAGCGTGATCAGCGCGCTGACTCTCAGGCCCCGGGCTGCCAACTCTGCAGCGCCGCCACCCATAGAGTGCCCGCACAACGCCAGCGATTGCGGATCAACTCGATCGAACAACCATGACCGCTCCTCCTGAGCGCTCGATACGATGCGCGTCAGGCAGCGGGCAAGATCATCGCTGTACTCCGCGTGGTCAGGTGTGAAGCCGTGATGCGAGCTGCTCGCGATCACAATATAACCGTGCGATGCGAGTTCGCGGAGCGTGTAGCGGTAACGCTGGACGCTCTGAAGGAATCCGTGACCGAAGCTGACCACGGGGAAGCGTTCGTCGCCATCGACGATCGCGGTGTCCTGTTCTGATTCGTCGGCGGGGTAGAAGACCCACGCCCAGAACGATGAGCCGTCAGGACGCTCGATCTCGATGTTCCGGTACCCGACGGCAAACGCCCCGAGTTCTGAATCATCGGTGCCGGCGAGGGTCATCGTTCCAAGAACGCACATCAGGATGATGCAGGACGCGAGACGGGCCATCAGATCACACCGCGCTCGGGTGCCAGATCGTCTTGAACTCGACGAACGGATCGATCCACGCCGACGATTCGCAGGCAGCGTCATCAAAGAAATCCAGCTTGCCATGCACTGTGACCCGCTTGAGGTTGTCGGCGCTGCCGGTGCGTAGCAGCGTGCGGTGCTCGTCGCTGACGCCAGCCGCGTGGATCGCGTCGATCTCCCGGTGGGTGCTGAAGTGCTCGACCAGCTCATCGCGGAAGCCCGACAGCGTGTTGACGACCCCGCCGGGCAGGTCGCTGGTCGCCATCGCCTCGGCAAGCACCAACGCGGGGACGGGGTTGGTCTCACTGGCGAGCGCGACGCAGCTGTTGCCCATCGCGATCACCGGTGCAATCAGACTCACGAAGCCCAGCAGCGACGGGGAATCCGGGGCGATCACGCCCACGACGCCGACCGGGAACGGGATCGTGAAATCGTGGTAGGGGCCCGCGACGGGATTAGAGCCGCCCATGATTTGGGCGTACTTGTCGCACCAGCCCGCGTAGTGCACCACGCGATCAACTGACGCATCGACCTCGAGTTGCCCACCTTCGCCGATGGCCTTGGCCAGCTCGTCACGCTTGCCCTCCATCATCTCCGCGAGCCGGTAGAGCACCTGGCTGCGCAGGAACGCCGTCGCCTCGCCCCATCCGGGCTGAGCTTTGTGGGCTGCCTCGACCGCGTCGCGCACATCCTTGCGTGACGCCTGGCACACATGCGCGATCAGGTTCTGCGATGCGTCGTGCACGCTGGTGGATCGCCCCGACTCGGTGCGTGGGAACTTGCCGCCGATGGCCAGCTTGTAGGTCTTGATGATGGGCAGTCGATCACTCACAGCGGGTACTCCAGCTCGATCTCGTGCTTGATGGGGATGCCGTCGAAGCCGACATTGGGGATCTCCGGCTTGAGCTTGCGGGCCTCGGTCACCGCGTCGCGGTAGAACGCGACCATGTCGAAGTCGCGCCGCTGATAGAACCGCATCGCGGGCGTGTTGTCGTTGGTCGTGATCAGCCACAGGCGCTTGCAGCCCGCCTCGCGTGCCTTGGCACGCACGGCATCGAGCAGGCACGAGCCGATGCCGCCGTGACCGGCCATCGAGTTGTGCGTCATCACCTCGCACTCGTCGTTGTCGATGTGGTAGGTCAGCAGCCCGACCTCCGAGCCGTCACGCACCGCGACCAGCCCCGGCAGTTCGTCGGCCTGGTACTTCTTGCCGCGTGTGATCTGCACCGTCGAGCCCCAGTACTGCACCAGCACACGCTGTACCCAGTGCTTGTCCTCGGGGGTCAGATCTCGGATGTCGAAGCTCTGGGCGCTGGGTCGAATCACCATGACTGATATCTCCTGACGGGTGTGCCCGCCCTTTCGTTCCGTTGAGTCAGTTACCTGCAGTACGCAAGCAGCCCGTGCCGACCGCCCTCGCGACCGAAGCCCGATTCCTTGTAGCCGCCGAACGGGCTGGTCGGATCGAACTTGTTGTAGGTATTGAGCCACACGATGCCCGCATCAAGACGACGCGCCACATCAAAGATCTTGCTGCCCTTGTCCGTCCACACGCCCGCGGCCAGCCCGTAGGGCGAGTTGTTCGCCCGGCTGATCGCCTCCTCGGGCGTGCGGAAGCTCATCACCGCCAGCACCGGCCCGAAGATCTCTTCGCGTGCGATCGTGTGGCTCGGCTGCACCCCGCTGTAGAAACACGGGCGGCACCAGAAGCCCTTGTCGGGCAGCGACGAGTTGCACACATCGTGGCGAACCGCGCCTTCTTTGTCGCCCAGCGTCAGGTACTTGCTGATCGTTGCGAGCTGCTCTTTCGAGTTGATCGCGCCGACATCGGTGTTCTTGTCCATCGGGTCGCCGACACGCAGCGAACTCATGCGGTCGCTGAGCTTGTCGATGACGGTGTCGAGGATCGATTCCTGAACAAACAGACGCGACCCGGCGCAGCACACATGCCCCTGGTTGAAGTAGATCCCCTCGATGATGCCTTCGATTGCCTGATCCAGCGAAGCATCCTCGAATATGATGTTGGCGCTCTTGCCGCCCAGCTCAAGCGTGAGCCGCTTGTTGGTCGGCGCGACGGCCTTGGCGATCATCTTGCCCACCTGCGTCGAGCCGGTGAACGCGATCTTGTCGATCCCATCGTGCTCCACGATCGCCCGCCCGGTCTCGCCCGCGCCGGTCACGATGTTCACCACGCCCTTTGGCAGCCCGATCTCCGCGCAGATCTCGGCGAAACGCAGGGCCGTGAGCGAGGTCGTCTCCGCGGGCTTGAGCACCACGGTGTTGCCGCACGCCAGTGCCGGGGCGATCTTCCACGCCAGCATCAGCAGCGGGAAGTTCCACGGGATGATCTGCCCGCACACACCCACCGGCTTTGGGTCGCGCCCCGGCAGCGCGAACTTGAGCTTGTCCGCCCACCCCGCGTGATAGAAGAAGTGCGCGCACGCCAGCGGCACATCCACATCGCGAGATTCCTTGATCGGCTTGCCGCCGTCGAGCGTCTCCAGCACCGCCAGCTCCCGCGCCCGCTCCTGCATCCGGCGCGCGATGCGGTAGAGGTACTTGCCTCGCTCCTTGGCGGGCAGCCCCGACCACGCGGGCAGCGCCTCGCGGGCGGCCTTGACCGCCCGGTCCACATCCGCCGTGCTCGCCTCGGCGATCATCGACATTGTGCCCTCGGTCGCGGGGTTGATGCTCGGGAACCAGTTGCCCGAGCCGGGCTCAACGAACGATCCGTCGATGAACAACCCGTAGCGATCGGCGATGTCGGGGCGGACCGACTCGGGCGCGGGGGCGTAATCGAAAAGCCCGCCGCCGCTGGCGGCCCTCAGATCCAAGCGTGCGGGTCGGGCTTTGTTCATGCCCTTATCGCCCGTGGTCGCGTCATGTTCATGCTCTGGGTGGGTGACGGTCCTCATGCCCGTATTCTAACAACCCACGCCCGCCCAGCCCGATCCGTGACCAGCCCGTTTCGCTTTCATGAGGGATTTCCCGCAAGTCCAGCCGCGATCTGGCCGCTTAGAAGCACATGACGCAGCCCGAACACGAGCACACCCAACCCGTGTCACCCGCGCAGGGTGACGATTACGAGTACATCCACCGCAATGAATCGCGGATCAGCACCCGCAAGCTCGCCTGCTCACACGGCAAGATCGCTGACATCACCGGCTCGGGCATGCGCATGCTCGTCACCAAAGGCGAACTGCCCGAGGTGGGCGATGTGCAGTCCTACACCTTCAGCGACAACGACCACACCATCGAGGTCAAGGGCACCGTCAAGTGGGTTCGCAACGGCTCAATGTTCGCCCGGCGCAGCGAAGTCGGTGTGGAGTTCGTCAAGCTCGATCAGCGGGTCCGCGATGCGCTGCTGCGCTTCGCCGTGCAGGGACAGCTGGGCATGTCGAACCAGGGCGAACGCTCGCCTAGCGTCGCCGTCGAGGTCCCCAACCTCTACACCATGCTCGGCGTCGTGCACTGCGCCAGCGACGAAGAGATCAAGGCCGCGTATCGCAAGTCCTGCCGCAGCTGGCACCCGGATGTGAACGACTCGCCCGAGGCCGCCCAGCGCTTCGATGAGCTCAGCAAGGCCTACTCGGTCCTCAAGGACCCGCAGCTGCGAGCCCGCTATGACCAGCGGTACGGGGAGCGGTTCAGCAAGGCGGCGTGATCAGACGCGAGGCGTGCCGCACTCGGGGCACTGAGTGAGATCCTCTAGAGGGTAACCACATGACGGGCAACGATTGCGTCTGGTTCTCGACTTACGAACAACTGCGTGCAAACTCGTACTTAGTAGCAACCAGATTGTGCTCCAGAACACGATATCAAGGAGCCACCCGAACCAGAACGGTGCGATCGGGATTCGATGCCAGTTCGTCTTACAAGGCAAGAAGTCGGGTGACTCAATGCCAGTCCTGAGCCCGCCGAGTTTTTGGGCTTGAGTGATGAAGTGGTTGTATTGCTCATTTGTAGGGAAATACCTTTCCGAGTGGATGAAAAGTCTGTAGTTGTCGGTGTACATTGCTCGCCATGGCCATCCGTAACGAGTTCGGATGATCATTGCGCCTGGCGGGGAGTTTGATTGCCGGTCATCCCACTCTCGATCGAATTCACCATATGAATACTCGATAATGTCTACGAAATACTGAAAAATCTTTGTTCGTCCTACACCGCCACAGAACTCATGGTCAGGTTTGATCAATCGCGCTTCTTCAAAGTCTGGAACAAGGCCAGAAAGGTAAGTTGGCGCAGATTGCATTCGATGGGGTTTGCCTTTGGGCGAATACCAAGACTCGAAATGATCACGAAAAATCGAAGGAGAAAAAGCGAGCAATGCAGTCACGGCAAAGCCAAAGACGCTCGCGGCGATGAGCCGCCGGAAAAGTCGTCTTCTGTTGCTACGCATCCGAGAAGTCATACGAAGCCGCATACTCCCCAGTTGCGAGCTTCTGCATGCTGCGCAGCACATCATTGAGCAGCGAACTGGCGCCGAAGCGGAACCAGTCCGGGCTCAGCCAGCCCTCGCCCAGTGTCTCGTTGACCATGCACAAGTAGTGCCACGCCTGCTTACCGGTACGGATGCCGCCCGCGGGCTTCATGCCGTACATGGTGCCGGTTTGCTTATACGCGTCGCGGATCGCCTCGAGCATGACCAGCGTCACCGGCATCGTCGCCGCGGGCGAGACCTTGCCGGTGGAGGTCTTGATGAAGTCGCCTTCGCGGATGCACGAGATCGCGATATCGCTGGCACGGCGAACATTGTCGTAGGTTACCAGCTCGCCGGTCTCAAGGATCACTTTGAGGTGCGCCGGGCCGCACGCCTCGACTACCGCACGGATCTCCTCGGCCACCACGCCGTACTTGCCGGACAGGAACGCCCCGCGGTTGATCACCATATCGATCTCGTCGGCCCCGTCGGCTACCGCCTGCTTCACATCACGCACGCGGATATCCAGCGGGTACTGCCCCGACGGGAAGCCCGTCGCGACGGATGCGACATTCACGCCGCTGCCTGCGAGGTGCTCCTTGGCGTGCGGCACCATGGACGGGTACACGCACACCGCCGCGACATGCCCGAGGCGGCGACCGAGGATCTCCTCGTCACGTTCCCACGGGCGCTTGGCCTTGACGCACAAGCTCCGCACCTTCTCGGGCGAGTCCGCGCCCTCGAGCGTGGTCAGGTCGATCATCGAGATCGCCAACTCCAGCGCCGCCATCTTCGAGTCTTTCTTGATCGAACGAGTCGTGAACGACTTGGCGCGCCGATCCACCATCACCGCGTCGACGGTGGGGGAGCTGGGCGGCAGGTGCTGGGTATCTGTGCTGGTCATTGATCGTCCGCGCTCTTGTCGGCTTCAACGGGCAGGCCGGTGATCTCCCATTCCTGCCAGCCACCAGGGTAGACCTTCACGCGTTTCTTGACGAAACCGTTGTACCCCGCCTCGATGAGGCGCTTGGCCATCGCATTCACGGTGGCGGTGCCCGGGTTCTCGCCGTACACGATCAGATTCTTGTACCGTTCCAGTGCCGGGTCCGTGCCGTAGCGAAGGTCGACATCCGGCGTCCGCATGTTGCGTGCACCGGGGATGTGCCCCTCGGCGAATCGCTCGGGTTTGCGGGCATCGATGAAGAGGGCGGTGTCGTTCTCTCGCTGCTGTTGTTCGTAGAGCTCAACCGCCCGCGACAAGTCGATAAACTGGATCTTCTTGTCGGAGATGTTCGAGCGGGCACACCCGATATTGGGCAGCAGGAGCACCCCGAAAATCAGGGTGCAGAGCAGGGTCAGCGGCGTCTTCGTTCGTGCTTTGTGCATCTTTTTTCCCATTGTGTCAATAAGTATATGCAATCGGGCGTTCAGCTTGTGGGCGACCAAGGATTCGCCCAAGCAGGCCTATGAGCCCGATCAGGAGTCTCGATTGTCCCATTTTCAGCCATCCATGTGCAGACTCGCCGCCGTAACCATCGCGGGTGCGATCGCGTCTGCGCAGGCCCAGCCGATGGGCGGCTCGGAATATGTCGCGATCCGGGCATCGAGCGACTTTGAACAGATGCACGCGGGCGATCGCGGGCTGCTGGCCATCGACATCATCGTCGAGGATGGCTGGCACACCTACTGGCCCGGCGTTTCGGATACCGGCTACGGCATCAGCTTCAAGATCGACGCCCCGGACACCATCGAACTCAAAGACCCGATCTGGCCCTCGCCCAAGCGGTATCTACAGAAGGGCGACATCCTCGATCACACCTACGAGGGTACGGAAACCGTGATCGTGCCGTTCATCGTCAAGAGCGATGCCGAGCCCGGCCTGGTGGTGTTCAACATCGATACCAACTTCCTCGTCTGCGACGAGCTCTGCCTGCCCGGCAAGGGCAGTACGACCACCGCCATGCAGATCGTCGCGAGCAGCACCACGCCCGTCGCGACCAGCGAGCACGACCGGATCGAGGGGATCTACAAGAAACGCCCCGAGCCGTTCGATGCAAAGGATCACGCGGTGCGTTTGCAGTGGATCACCTCCGCGGCCGCGGTCATGCATCGCGACGCAACCCGCATCGAGTTCTACCCCAACAACGAATGCACAGCGCTGCTCGATCCCATCAAGGACGCGGCGGCCAACGGGAATCGGCTTGAAATCCGATTCAATATAACTGAGAACAAGGTGCTCTCGGGTCGTCTCCGCGTGATGACCAAACAGGGCGAGCTGCACTTTGACATCCATGAAACCGCACCCTGACACCGTCAAGGAGTACAGACCATGATCAAGATGACCAAATCCCGCGCCGCACTGTTCGCACTCGGCGCCGCAGTCACCGGGTCGATGCTCGGGGCAGGTTCGCTCGAGCAGGCCAAGCCGGGAGAGATCGGTGCCAAGGCACCCGATTTCACGCTCGTCGATACCGACGGCAAGGAGCACACCCTCTCGGAGTACACCAAGCAAGGCAAGACCGTCGTGCTCGAGTGGTTCAGCCCGGAGTGCCCGTTCGTCAAGAAGCATTACCGCGAGGACACCGGCACCATGCTGGCGATCCAGGACGAGATGAAGGATCAGCCCGTCGTCTGGCTGCGCATCAACTCCGGGCGTAAGGGGCACCCGAGCACCGGCGTGGAGCGCAACAAGCAGGCCGCCGCGGATTGGGGCATCAACACCGCCATCCTGCTCGATGACACCGGCAAGGTCGGCATGAGCTACAACGCCAAGCGCACCCCCGAGATGTATGTCATCGACGCGCAGGGCGTGCTCCGTTACCATGGTGCCATCGACAACCGCAACGACGCCGCCATGCCCGGCGATGTCAACTATGTCCGCAACGCCCTCCAGCAGGTCCTCGCGGGCGAGACCGTGACTACCACACAGACCAAGGCCTACGGCTGCGGCGTGAAATACTGATCACACACCGGCATAACCGCCGAAGCATCAGTACTTTTTCGTACTCTCTCCTGACGCACGCCCCGTGACCCCGGGGCGTGCTGTTCTTTGCGATCTCAGAACGCTCAAACGCGTAAGTAGCCGATAGACTGTGCACGAGCGACTTTTTCGGGCGACACTCGCCCAGGAGCATTGCATGTTTGATCTGCCGGGCCCGCTGGGGACCCTCGCGAACTTTCTGGTGATCGCCGCCGGCTTCGGGTTCATCATCTTTATCCACGAGCTGGGGCACTTCGTGGCCGCCAAGTGGGCGGGTATCCGCGTGCTGGCGTTCTCGATTGGCTTCGGGCAGATCGCCTGCTCTTACCGCAAAGGTATCGGATTCCGGCGTGGTTCCTCCGAACGCGAGTACCTCAAGCGTGCATACGGGCTCAATACGGCCCAGACCGAGGAACTCCACAAGCAGATCAGCCCTACGGAGTACCGCCTCTCGTGGCTGCCACTGGGCGGCTATGTGAAGATGCTCGGGCAGGAGGACCTCAACCCCGACGCCGTCTCGAGCGAGCCCGACTCGTACCAGAACTGCTCGGTCCCCAAGCGCATGGTGGTCATCAGCGCGGGCGTCATCCTCAATGTGATCTCCGCGGCCATCCTCTTCATCATCGTCTTCAGCGCCGGGCTCAAAGTCTTCCCCGCCCGCGTGGGCTATGTCGTGCCCGAGGGCCCGGCCGCGATGGCCACGCCCGTCAACCGCGACGACATCGATCCCGGAATCAAGCGGGGCGATCGCATCACCCAGATCAACGGCAAGAAGATGTACTCCTTCGAGCACATTCTCCCCGAGATCGCCATGTCGCGCAAGGGCACCCCGGTTTCGATCTTCGTCGAACGCGACGGCGTGGACGGCCCGATCGAGTTCAACGCCGAGCCAATCAAGAGCGCGACCTCCGGGTTGCTCGGTATCCAGATCGATCCGCCGATGTCGACCTCGGTCATCGAGCCAGTCGATGAACGATCCAAGCGTGGCATCGAGATGAGTGCCGCCCAGTACGGGCTCGCTGGTCTTGAGCCGGAGGACCGCCTCGAACGCATCGGTGATGCTTCGGCTGGCTCGCCGCTCGATTTGCTCGATGCGGCCGGCGAATCAAACGGGCAGTCATTCGAGATCACCATCGCTCGCGGGCAGCAGCAGATCACATCCAGCGTGCAGCCCGTGCGTGAACTCCAGCGCGGCGTCGTCAGCACCACCGACGGACTGGCTTCGATCCAGCATGTGCTGGGACTCAGCGGTGTCATGATGGTCAACCCCAATGCTTCGACCGAAGACACCAAGCAGGGCCTGATGCCCGGCGACATATTCGCACGGATTGGCAGCGCCGAGTTCCCCGACATCGATCGCGGCATCCAGATCGTGCAATCCAACGCGGGCAAGCAACTGGGCATCAGCGTGCTCCGTGCCAACGCCGAGGGCAGCTACGACCGGATCGATCTGGATGTGCAGGTCCAGCGTGACGGGACGATCGGCTTCTACCCGGCGATGAGCACCGGCTACGCACCATTCGTGCATGAGCCTGTCGCGGTGGCGGAGATTGACGAGCAGCGATGGCTCAATGATCCCGATTACACGCCCCAACCCGTCGCGACACCGGCACAGGATCTGATCGAGTACCCCGGCTCTCGCATCACCCGTATTGGTGAGGAACCAATCTCGGATCTGCGCGCCGTTGTCGATGCCATCATTGCCAACACCAACGACGCCTACGCACAAGGCGCAGAGGCCTTCAGCGTCCCCGTCACCCTCGAACTACCACTGCCCCGCCAGCCCGACGGTTCGGTCCCGACCACCACCAAGGACTGGCAGCTCACCCGCGCCGATCTCGATGCGCTCCGCGAGCTTGGCTGGTCGCTCCCAGGTGGGGCTGCGATCACGCAGCTCTTCAAACCCGATCAGGTGATCGATAAGTCGCCCGGCGCGGTCGCCGCGATCGAGCGGGGCATCGCCGAGTCGCGGCGTGTCATGCTCCAGACCTACCTGACCTTCCTGCGCCTCTTCCAGGGCTCGGTGCAGGTCAAGCACCTCAAGGGCCCGGTGGGCATCGCCCACCTGGGCACGCAGATCGCCTCGCAGGGCTTCATCTGGGTCCTGTTCTTCATGGCCCTGATCTCGATCAACCTCGCGGTCATCAACTTCCTGCCCCTGCCCATCGTGGATGGCGGGCAGTTCCTGATGCTCTGCTACGAGTGGATCCGGGGTCGACCCGTACCCATCGCGGTGCAGAACATCACGACGATGGCCGGGCTCGTATTCATCGGAGCCATGTTCCTCTATGTGACCTTCAACGACATCAAGACCATCTTCGGCGTCTGATATCGCGGGTACGATGATCGCGTGCCGCCACTGCTCGGTCTCATCCAGATCCTCGCCATCGGGTTCGTCGTCTCGACGATCGTGCTGATCGTGTACACCGCCTATCTGCTGACACACCCGCCGAGGCGCACCTACGCCTGGTCTGTTTCCCGTGGGCAGCCCGGCGACCCCGGCGAGCTCGATGAGCCACTCGCCTACGAAGCACGAGAACTGACCACCAAGCACGGCATCATCCCGATCTGGGACATGCAAGGGCGCGATCCATCGGGTCCGGTCGTCCTGATGACACACGGCTGGGGTTCAAGCAAACAGGGTGCCCTCAAACGACTCCAGTCGGTCGCCGACGAGGCGTCCCGGATCGTCGCCTGGGACCTCCCGGGCCACGGCGATGCACCCGGGTACGCCCGCATGGGGGCCGACGAGCACCTGATCGCCCGGGCGTTGCTCGAAGAGCTGCGCATTGACAATCAGCCCATCATCCTCTTCGGCTGGTCGATGGGGGCCGGCATCTCGCTGGCGATCTGTGCCTCATCGCAAGGCCAGTATCCAATCCGGGGCGTGATCTGCGAAGCGTTGTATGCCAAGCCGATCACACCTGCTCGGGCGGTCCTGGCGCTGCGGGGCATGCCGCACCGCATCAACCTCGCGTCGGCGATGGCGCTCATCGGGATGAAGCTCGGAGTGGGTGCGAAGTGGCGCGGCTTCGATCGCGTGGAGATCGCACCCAAGATCCGCGTGCCGCTGCTGCTGATCCACGGCGACCAGGACCCGGTGAGCCCGATCGAGGACTCGATCGCGGTCCAGCACGCCGCGCCTGACGCACAGCTGTGCACCATCGAGGGCGGTGGTCACAACAATCTTTGGACTGACGAGGTCTACGCCCAGCAGGGGCGGGCGGCGGTATCCGCGTTTATGAAGCGGTGCGAGAACTGATAGCGTGTCGCAGCGCGCACTCGGCCATGATGTCCGAGGCGTTGTAGAGCGGCACATCGCAGTTGTCGGGTGTGACGAGCAGCGGTGCTTCCGAGCAGCCAAGGATGATCCCCTCGCTGCCCTTGTCGCAGAGTCGCCGGATGATGCTCAGCACGCTCTGGCGGGATTCTTCCTCGATGATGCCATAGACAAGTTCGGTAAAGATAATCCGATCGAGTTCGGCTGCGTCGTCATCGCTGGGACGGACAAGCTTGACACCCTTGATCCCGAGACCGGTCTGATAGGCTGAACCAGTGGTGACATAGTTCGTCCCGATCACGCCCACCGTGGCTCGTTGATCATCCACAATGCGTTCGGCCACGGCATCGGTCATCTTGAGCCAGGGGATGGACGAGTTGACCTTGGCGAGCTGGATCGCGTGCTGCACCGCGTTGTCCGGGGTAAAGCAGAACTCCGCCCCGATACTCGCCAGACGCTGGGCGGACTCGCTGAGCAGCTTGCCGACCTGGACCCAGTCGTCACGGCGCACGGCATCGATGTACTGCGCCAGCGGGATGTTGTGCACGCTGACCACCGGGTGCAGGTGGGGTTCGAGCATGATGGCGGCGTGCCTGAAGAGCTGCTGATAGCACAGCGCCGCACCCTCGGGGCTCACACCAACGATCCCGATATGCATGCTCATGCCGCGTTGCCTTTCTGTGGCCCACGAAAGTCACGGACGACGGTCTGACACACCATCGTCGCGTAGATCGGCTGCCGCGTCAATACGCGACGAGAAAATCACCCCGTGTTACGGGGGGGCAGCAGGTGGCTCGAAAACGCGACTACGATAGATCAGATGCCAGACCCGTCTGCCGACAACCCGTTTGCCGTGCTCGGCTTGACGCCAGATTACCGTATTGACCGCGACGCGATCGAGCGTGCATACCGCACCCGACTCGCAAACGCCCACCCCGATGCGGGGGGCAGCGAGATCGATCCCTCTACCCTCAATCAGGCCCGGGCGATCCTGCTCGATGACGAACAGCGGGCCATTGTCCTCCTCGACCTGTTGGGCGGCCCGGGTGCATCCGAGTGCAAAGACCTGCCCGACGGTTTCCTGATGCAGATGATGATGCAGCGGCAGGAGATCGAGGAAGCCATCGAATCGGGCGGCGAGGCGGAACGCGAGGATTGGGAGCAGTGGGGTGTGCAGCAGCGCCGGGAACACCGCGAACAGGTCGCCTCGATGTTCGAAAAGCTCGATGTGCAACCCGATCCGGAGTCGCTTCGAGCGATCCGTGTGCAGCTCAACGCGTGGCGGTATATTGAACGCCTGATCGAGCAACTCGACCCGGAGTACGACCCCGCGCGTGCCGATTTCCGTGACTGAAACCGTCTTGACGACGGCGCACACCGCTTATGGATGCATCCGATACACCACTGGTCATTGTGCTGGCAGTCCTGCTCGTCGGGTCGGCCTTCGCGTCGGCATCCGAGACTGCGCTTTTCGGCGTGACGCACGGTCAGCGGGCGACACTCCGACGGAGCAACCCGACCCTGGCCAAGATGGTCGATGCACTGCTGGCACGTCCCAGAGAGCTGCTGATGCAGGTGCTGCTGCTGAATATGGTGATCAATGTCAGCTATTTCATTGTCACCAGTGTGTTGACGCTCCACGCGGACACCACCCTGATGCGGATCACCATCTCGGTCGTCTCGCTGTCCGCGATTATCCTGATGGGAGAGGTATTCGCCAAACTCTTCGCGTCGGGCGCCACGCTGCTGTTTCTTCGCATCGCCGCCCCGGCGCACCTGCTGATCCGTCGCCCGATCGCGGGATTGCTTCGTGTGCTTGATGTCTGGGTGGTGGCACCACTGGCGCGTCTTGTTTCTCCGAGCACCGGAAGCGAGAGCGGGAACGAGGTCAACGCTGAGCAGTTGGCCTCCCTGATCTCGATGAGCGCGGGCGAGGGTGTGCTTGCCCAAGGTGAGCAGCTGGTGCTGACATCCATCGTCGAGATGGGGCAGCTGCGGGTTGAGCAGGTGATGACCCCCCGCGTTGATCTGGAATGGGTCACACCCGACATCGGGCATGAAGAGCTCGCAGAGGTCTGCCGGAGGACCGGTCGAACCCGGACGATTGTCTGCGAGCGGGACCTCGACGACGGGCTGCTGGGGATCCTCAATGCCCGCGATGTCTTCGAGGGGACGCCGCTTCGCCAGGCCATCGAGCCGGTCATGTATGTGCCCGAGCAGACCCGCCTGGACATGCTGATGGAGCAACTCCGCGAGTCTGGGCACCGCGTCGGGGTCTGTGTCGACGAGCACGGCGGCGTGTGCGGCATCATCACCATCGCCGATATCCTGCGCGAGCTGCTCGATGAACTGGAGCCGACCCAGGACAGCGCCGCCGAGTCGATCGAGGACCTGGGCGGTGGACGCTGGCTCGTTCCCGGGCGTCTGAACATCCGCGACTGGGCGATGCTGTTCAAGGACCGCTCGCTCATCGAGCACACCAAGCATGTCAACACGCTGGGCGGGCTGATGATGGTCCTGCTCGGGCGTATCCCCGAAGTCGGTGATCGCGCCGTAGCCGGTTCGATTGAGATGCGGGTCGTGTCGGTGCACGAGCGGGCGATCGATCGGATCGAGCTGCGTGTCATCTCCACCGAGTCGGAAGGCGGGATCGAAGGATGAGCACGAGCGAATACATCCTGTGGACCCTGCTCGTGCTCGTCGGCATCGGTGGCTCGGCGTTCTGCTCGGGGCTCGAGGTTGGGCTCTACAGCGTCAATCGCGTACTCGCGCGGGTGCGTGGCTCCCGCAAAGGCAACGAGGGTGCCCGTCGCCTGCAGAAACAGCTCGATGAGCCCGTCCCGGCACTCACGGCCTTGCTCGTATGGAACAACATCTTCAACTATGTCGGCACGCTCGCGTTGACGACACTCGTCGCCACCATGGGACTGAGCGATACGCAGATGGTGCTTGCGCAGGTGGCCGTGCTCACACCCCTGCTGCTGATCTTTGCAGAATCGACGCCCAAGGAGGTGTTCCGGGCGAACGCGGATGTGCTCATGCCACGCTTTGCCCCGCTGCTGGTGGTGATGCGGACGATCGTGACCATCATCCCGATCGTGCCGATCCTGGGCTGGATCGCCGATGTGGCTTCGCGCATGGTGGGGGTGGGCAAGCTCGGTTCGCTGGGGGATACTCGCGAACGAGTGGCGGAACTGCTCAAGTTCGGTTCAGGATCGATGAGCGACGCCCAGGCGACCCTGATCGATCGGGCGCTGCAGCTCGAGCACGCCAAAGTCCGCACCGAGATGATCCCTATCGGGCAGGTGCGGGCGTTGCGTGAGGGCTGGACCATCGCTCGGGCGCGAAGCGCCGTCCGGGGGCACCCTTACTCGCGTTTCCCGGTCATCGGACGCGATAACCGGGTCACTGGCATCGTGCACGCAATTGATCTGTATGTCCATGAATCGTTGCGGGACGAATCCCAGCGGATCGAGACGATCATGCGCGAACCCACTCTGATCGCGATGGCAGACAGTGTCGAAAAAGCGCTCCGCATCCTCAGCCGATCAGGTGCCCACATGGGTATTGTGCGCCACCAGCAACGTGATCTGGGCATCGTGACACGCAAGGACCTCGTTGAACCGCTTGTGGGTGAGCTAGAGGATTGGTAATCATGGGGAATACGCGGCGGCATCCGCTAGTTGATTGTGCGAGACCTGCACGAAGGGAAATACGCTCGTGAAGTCCGGTAAACACCTCGTCACCTTTCTCATTGTTGTGCTGCTGCTTCTGGCACTGCCGAATGTGATCTCGCTGCTCCGTGGCCCAGCCGCGACGCCGGATGTATTCTCGGCCGCCTACACACTTGAGCAGGCGAACCAGCTCTCAATCGA
This sequence comes from Phycisphaerales bacterium, assembly GCA_020427395.1. Lineage (GTDB taxonomy): Bacteria > Planctomycetota > Phycisphaerae > Phycisphaerales > UBA1924 > UBA1924. Next base: position 85,785 of record JAGQON010000003.1, on the reverse strand, counting down.
GCAGGGCAAGCCGGTGATTGTGCTGGCCACGGCTGACTGGTGCGCCCCATGCCAGGCCCTCAAGCGTGGCGCAATGGTCGATCCTGGCGTGGTCGAACTGATCAATCAACGGACGATCCCCGTATATCTCGAGGAATCCCAGAGCATCGACGACATCCGCTCGCTCGGTGTTCGGGCCTATCCGACGACCCTGATCGTTCAGCAGGGCGAGGTGATCGCCCGCATCGAGGGTGGGGCCTCCCCGGATCGCTTTGCCGAAATGCTCCGAAGCGAGCTTCCGCCAGCGCCGTAAGGCCACCCTGACGCTCCATACTGAACCGATCGGGCTTCTCGGGGGTATAGACTCTGGTGAGCGGCTTACTCGATGTCGAGATCGGGCCTCATTGAACCTGGAGCGTGCGTTATGAGCAAGAAATCCACCCTGCCCCTCGTCGGGATCCTTGGCATCGCGGTCATCGGCTCGACCATCGCCGTTGCGACCAGCGCGATGCGTGTCGGGGCCGACGACTACAGCTTCTTCGATCCAATCGTGGATGTCAGCACGATGATCAACGCGCTGCATGTCGAGGAGCCCGATCGCGAGAAGATGCAACTCGGCGCCATCCAGGGCATGATCGAGGAACTCAACGACCCCTACACGGTCTTCGTCCCCCGTCGTGACACCGAGAAGTTCTCCAAGGACCTCACCGGCGAGTATGTCGGCATCGGTGCCGAGGTCGGCATGCGGGACGGCTGGCTCACGATCTCCTCACCGCTCGACGGCTCGCCCGCGTGGAAAGCCGGCGTGATGGCCGAGGACCGCGTCGTTGCGATCGACGGCGAGTCCACCGAGGGGCTGACGATCGATGAATCCATCGACCTGCTCACTGGCGAGCCCAACACCAAGGTCACCATCACCGTCGAGCGCGGGGCCGAGACCCTTGAGATCGACATCATCCGAGACCACATCAAGGTACAGGCTGTCAAGGGCTTCATGCGCGAGGGCGGCGACGGCGGCTGGCACTTCACCATCGACCCCAGCTCACGCATCGCATACATCCGCCTCACCCAGTTCACGCCCGGCTGCGCCATGGAGATCAAGAACGCCATCGCCAAGTCCAAGCAGGAACTGGGCGGCGAGTTGGGCGGGCTGATCCTCGACCTGCGGTTCAACCCCGGAGGTCTCTTGGACGAGGCCGTCGCAATCGCGGACATGTTCATCGATCAGGGTGTGATCGTGTCGACCAAGGGTCGCGCGTTCCCCGAGAGCATCGACAGCGCCAGCAGCGAGGGCACGATCACCGACCTGCCGCTGCTGGTCATGGTCAACGGACAGAGCGCCAGCGCCTCCGAGGTGCTCTCGGGCGCTTTGTCGGATCATGGGCGAGCGATCATCTTGGGCACCCGCAGCTTCGGCAAGGGCTCGGTGCAGACCGTCCGCCCGCTTGAGTCGGGCGCGGGCGTGCTCAAGATCACCGAGCAGTACTACTACCTGCCCTCCGGGCGTTTGCTGCACCGCCGCGACGATTCGACCGAGTGGGGCGTAGATCCCAGCGACGGCTACTTCGTGCCGCTGACCAACGATCAGACGATCGAGATGCTCCGGGCCCGTCGGGCGCAGGAGATCATCGAGCACATCGAGGAGAACGACCAGGTCGATCTCAACGACACGAACGCCGTGCTTGAGGCGCTGACCGATCCGCAGCTCAGCGCCGCGGTGCGGGTGATGCAGCATCGGGTTGCTGCTGGCGAGTTCGCGCCGGTCGGAATCGAAGCAAACGAGCCCGAGGATGTGGCCTTGGCCGAACTCAACCAGATCCGTACTCAGGAAGAACGCCTGCTGCGCGAGCTGGCCCGCCTCGATCGCCGGCGCGAGGCCGCCGAGCAGGGCGTGCCCGAGCAGCGCTTGGGCGAGAACCCGCGCGATTTCTGGGACGACACCACCGACCTCGAGGGCGGCGAGTTGGTTGTTCGCGACAAGGACGGCAACATCATCACCACGCTCAAGATCACCGGCAACGATCTTGAGAACTGGCTTGTCGATGCTGATGTCGAGAAACAGGACGCGACGAAGGGCGAGGAATCGGATTCGTGATCGTTCTGGGCATCGAGTCGTCGTGCGATGAGACGGCCGCCAGCGTCGTGATCGACGGGCGCGAGGTGCGATCCAGCATCGTGGCCAGCCAGTACGAACTGCACGAGGAGTTCGGGGGCGTCGTCCCCGAGATTGCCTCGCGCGCACACGAACAGCACATCCTCCCGGTCGTGCGTGATGCGATCGCACAGGCTGGCATTACGCAGGCGGACATCGATCTCATCGCCATCGGGCACCGCCCCGGGCTGATCGGCTCGCTTCTGGTGGGGCTCAGCGCTGCCAAGGCACTGTCGTGGTCGCTGGGCGTGCCGCTTGTTGGTGTCGATCATGTTCACGCGCACCTCTACGCGGGGATGCTCGGGCGGGACGAGCCCCAGTACCCGGCCCTGGGCCTGGTGGTCAGCGGCGGGCACACCTCAATCTATGAGCTGCGCTCCGCGCTCAAGGTCAAACGCCTCGGAACGACCATCGATGACGCGATCGGCGAGGCCTTCGACAAGGTCGCCTCGATCCTTGGGCTTGGGCATCCGGGCGGGCCGCAGATCGATGCGCTGGCCCGGGAGCCCGGCGCGAATGATCGGTCGTTCGACTTCCCGGTCTCGCGACTCGGGAAGGACTCGCTTGATTTCAGCTACTCCGGGCTCAAGACCGCGGTGCTCTACGAGGCCAAGGGCAAGCCCGCCCCGCCCGCTTTGCCCGGCAAAGACCCGCTGCCCAAGCCCGAGGTGCCAGAACTGACACCCGAACGCATGCGCGACATCGCGGCGAGCTTCCAGCGTGCCGCTGTCCGAGCCCTCACGATCAAGCTCGATCGCGCCATTGAACGGATTGATGGCTGCCAGACCCTGATCGTGGGGGGAGGCGTGAGCGCCAACACCCTCGTGCGATCGAAGATGCACGAGTTCGCCGGGGCGCACGGGCTAGAGCTCATCATCCCGCAGATAGGCTACTGCGTCGACAACGCCGCGATGATCGCGGGGCTGGGCGAACGGCTCTTCTCCAGCGGGCAGGCGGACGACCTCACGCTCTCCGCTGTACCGACCACCGCGTGCTGACATGGATTTCAGCTTCCTCGACAAGCTCGATCAGCCGGTGCCCCGCGATACCCACCCCGCGGCCCTGGGAGCTGATGTGCTCATGAAGCAGTGCACGCTTACACGCGGTCGGGCATCGGGCCCTGGAGGGCAGCACCGAAACAAGGTCGAGACGCATATCACCCTCGTCCACAACCCGACGGGGATCGAGGCCCAAGCCGGCGAGCGACGGTTGGCCAAGGAAAATCAGAGCGTTGCCCTCAGGCGACTGCGGCTTCGGCTTGCGACTGAGCACCGGGTCTATGTGCCTGAGGGCGAGATCCGCAGCGAGCTTTGGAAGTCACGCTGCAAGGACCGCAGGATCGTGTGCAGTATCAAGCATCAGGACTTTGCGAGCCTGCTGGCCGAGGCGATGGATGTCATCGATGCCTGCGGCTACGACATCCGCAGGGCTTCAACGCGTCTGCAGTGCTCAGGCTCGCAGCTGGTCCGATTGCTGGGCGACCACCCGCCGGCGCTCGTGAAGTTCAATGAAGAGCGTTGTTTACGCTCGATGCGCCCGCTCAAGCCGTGATTTTCACGCGTTGACGGGTACACTACAGGTCCATGCCAGAACCCCGAGAGCGTCAGAGTATTAAAGTCCAAGCCGAGCGAACGGTTCTAGCGGCGGTCCGCCTGCCCGATTCCCGCTACGACCAGCGTGATCCGTTCGGTGAGCTGCGTGAGCTGTCCCATCAGGCAGGCGCGGTCGTCGTGGGTGAGATCGAGCAGCGCCGCGATCGCCCCGAGGCGGGCACCTACATGGGTGTAGGCAAGATCGAAGAACTCAAGGGCATGTGCGAGGCCCTCGACGCCAAGACGATCATCTTCGATCACGACCTCTCGCCCAAGCAGATCGCCAAGATCGAGCAGATGACCGAGCGCAAGGTGCTCGATCGCTCCGAGCTGATCCTCGACATCTTCGCATCCCGCGCAACCTCGCACGAGGCCAAGCTGCAGGTCGAGATCGCCCAGCTCGAATACACCTACCCGCGCCTCCGTGCCATGTGGAGCCACCTCGAGCGCATCGTGGGCTCGGGCGGCATCGGCGGCGTGGGCACGCGTGGTCCGGGCGAGCAGCAGCTGGAGATCGACCGGCGTCTGGTCCAACGCCGCAAGACGCAGCTCGGGCGTGAGCTTGAGGAGATCCAGGCTCGCAAACGCCGGGCCGTGGAGAAACGGAACAACGACTACTTCACTGTCGGGCTGGTGGGTTACACCAACGCGGGCAAGAGCACGCTCTTCAACACGCTGACCGAGGGCGGGGCGTACGCGGATGATCGCGTGTTCGCGACGCTGATGACCCGGACGCGTGAGTGGGACCTTGGCGGCGGTCACAATGTGATGTTGTCCGACACGGTCGGGTTTGTGCGCGACCTGCCGCACCATCTGGTTGCCTCGTTCCGCGCGACGCTGGAAGAAGCCACCCACGCCGATCTGCTGCTGGTCCTGCTCGATGTGTCCGACCCGAACTCCGAGATGCACTACGAGACGGTGATGAGCACGCTCGACGAGCTGTTCAAAGAGGTCGAGCAGCGCGAGGTCAAGCGGGCCGAGCAGGCTAAGCGTGATGGCGCAGGCGATATCACAAGATATGAGCGCCCGGATCTGCTGGTACTGCTCAACAAGGCGGACAAGCCAGATGTCGATGATCAGGACCTGCTCTACTGGCAGTCGCGGGCGGTTGGTGCGATACCGCTGTGCTCCCTGCCAGGCGAACCGGACACCGTTGAGCTGCCGATGGGGCAGCAGGAGCTCATCGAGCGTGTCAAGGCGTTCTCGATCGGTGAGATCGAGGAGCTGGATATCACGATCCCGCTGAGTGATTCCAAGACGATCCACACCATCGAGAACCGGGCCGAGGTGATCAACCGCGACTATGCCGAGAAGTCGGTGACGCTACGGACCAAGATCGGCAAGAACCAGCTCGCGAAGCTGCGTTCGGCCGGGGCGCGGATGTGGGTGATGCACATCAACGGCGAGCCGTACTACCGCGACGATGAAAAACACGGCTGGGTCTATGACCCAACCGCGATCAACATCGATTTCTGATGGCACCCGATCAGCTGAGCGGGTTGATCCAGAATCCCGTCGCGAGCTTGGGATAGAAGAAAGTTGATTTCTGTGGCATCAGCTCGCCCGCACGGGAGATGTCACGCACCGCGTCGAGCGGGGTGGGGCGGACGATGATGGCCAGCTGCGGCTTGCCGCCGCCCGCGATCGACGATCCGGTCTCCTTGCCCTTGCCGATGTCGAGCACTTCCTGGATGGAGTGCGGGAAGGCCCACTTGACGGGTTCGCCGTCGTTGAGCTCGGGCTGGCAGACCTCTTCGACGATCATGTGCTGGATGATCGCGACATCGAGCGTACGCCATGCCTCGGACTGCTTGGGAAACTGGGCATCGAGCGGGTCGTTGACGGCCGGCCAGGCCCCGAAGCACAGCCCAGTCGCGTAGTCGTAGATGCCGAACACATTGGGCGTGCGCTCGCGCTCGGCCAGGGTCTTCATCTGTGCCTCGAAGGTGTGCGGGTCATTGTCGATGGGCTCGACATTGAGCAGCCCCTGCGATGCCTCGATGAACTTCTCGATGGTGTAATCCTTCATCCCGCCCAGCACGCGGTGGGTGGGGCCGATCGCCAGTCCGGGGTCGCTCATCGAGACGAGCACGAACATGGTTCGCCGGGCGGGGTGCTCCGCTGATACATCGCCGAGTGAATCGAGGTAGTTGAGGGCCGTGTTGTAGCGGTGGTGCCCGTCAGCGACGAACACATCCTCGCCCGCCAGCGCCTGCTCGTAGGCACCGATGGTGGCCTCATCGCTGATGGTCCAGACCTCGTGGGTGATGCCGTCGCCCATATCGGCCGTCATGTCCGGGTCGCGTGCGTCTATCACCTCGTGGAGGATCCGGACCGCCTCGCCATCCTCGTCGGGATGGAGTCCGAAGATGGGCGATGTCTGGCACTGGGTGGCCTTCATGAGGGCCATGCGGTCTTCTTTCGGGCCGCCGAAGGTCTGCTCGTGGGCGAGGATGCCGCCGCCGTCGCGGTTACCGAAGGGGACGGTTTCCAGGGTTGCCACCATGCCGCAACGCTGGTATGACTCGCCCTGGAACTCGAAGGTCTGGCGGTAGGCATAGATCGCGGGCGATTCGGAGCGGCTCATGGTGCCCGCATCGATCAGGGCACGCAGCTTGTCGCCCGACGCCTTGTACGACTCGGGTGGCCCGAGTTCCTTGGCGGGGACATGCGGCAGGTCGATCGAGACGATATTGTCGCCAGTGCGATCGAGCATCGCCTGCTTCTGGCTGTTATCGAGGACATCGTACGGCGGGGCGACGAGCTCGCTGACATCGCCGGTGCCGTGGTTGTACTGAATCGCTGTGAACGGGAACACTGCGGGCATCGCTGGTTTCCTTCATCGATATCGCCGCGTGGAGGCAGCGTGCGTGGTGATCGTTGGGTTCGTCCCTGGCACGCTCGGCGCGCGCCCGAGATCATAGCCCGATCAGCGTGAATCTCAGCCCTGTGACGGGATGAATGCGAGCGCGACGCGTGCGTGCGGCGGGTCTACGATTGCCCATGAGCACGCCCCGCGCCCTCGTGATCCGCACCGCCGGCATTAACTCCGAAGTCGAACTCTGCCGGGCGTTTACGCTCGCCGGGGCCGAGGTCGATCTCCTGCATCTCGATCGTTTGGTCGCCGATCCCTCTCAGGTTCAGCGATATGACCTGATTGGCTTCCCAGGCGGATTCAGCTATGGCGACGACATCAGCTCTGGACGCATCATGGCGATGCACACCCGCCAGAAGCTGCTCCCCGAGCTGGTCGCGGCCGCCGATCGCGGCGTGCCCATGATCGGCATCTGCAACGGCTTTCAGGTGTTGACCCAGATCGGGCTGCTGCCCGGGCTCGACAAGGCACGAACCCAGAGCGTGGCCCTGTGCGAGAACACATGCGGGCGGTTCATCGACCACTGTGTAGCGATCGAGCCCAACGCCGACTCGCACTGCATCTGGACGCGTGATCTGGTGGCCCGGGGGCAGTCGAGCGACGAGCCCGAGTTGCTGATGACCATCGGGCACGGCGAGGGGCGATTCGTCACGAAGAACAACGGGGTCCTGAGCCAGTTGCAGCAGAACAACCAGATTGCGTTGCGCTATCGCGACGATATCAACGGCTCGGTCGATCGCATCGCGGGCATCTGCGACCCCAGCGGACGGATCCTCGGTCTGATGCCGCACCCCGAGCGGATGCTCGATTGGAACCGCCACCCATACTGGACGCGCCTGCCCAAGTCGGTCCGTGAGACGCACGCTCCGGGTCTGGGGATGTTCATCAGTGCGGTGGAAGCCGTGAGCACCCAGGCCGTCTGATTGATCGGAGACGCGATGAGGACCGAGAGCGCCGTCTACGCCGGGAGCTTCGACCCGCCGACCAATGGTCATGTGTGGATGATCGAGCAGGGCGTGCGTCTGTTCAGCAAGCTCATCGTGGCGGTGGCGCATAACCCGGAGAAGGCCTACACCTACTCGCTGGAGCAGCGTGAGCACTGGCTCCGTGAGATCTGCTCGGTCCACGACAATATCGAGGTCGCGGTGATCGAGAACGAGTTCCTCGCGCACTACGCCAGCCGGGTCGAAGCGAGGTTCGTGATCCGCGGGATCCGCAACGAGGCGGATTACCAGTACGAACGGGGCATGCGATATGTCAACAGCGACCTGAACCAGGGTCTGACGACGGTGTTCCTGATGCCACCGCGCGAGCTGTGCGAGATCTCGTCGAGCTTCGTCAAGGGCATGATCGGTCCCGACGGCTGGGCATCCGTTGTAGAGAACTATGTACCCAAGTGCGTGTTCAAGGACCTCCGCCACGAGGCGGAAGCGGGGGAGATGCTCGATGGCTGATCCGAACCAGTATCCCAGTTCCAGCAGAACACCACTCGATCAGAAGGTCATGGCGATGCGTGTCGTCACCATGCCCAAGGACACCAACCCGTACAACACGATCTTCGGCGGCATCATCCTCAGCTACATCGACCAGGCGGGGTTCGTCGAGGCCCGCCGCCACGGTGATCTGGACTGGGTCACCGCCGCGATCGACAAGGTTGTCTTCCATGCCCCGGTCTTCGTGGGCGACATCGTCACCCTGACCACCTGCACCACCCGATTCGGACGAACAAGCATCGATGTGCAGGTCGAGGTCGAAGCCGAGCGGTTCCGGACGCACGAGGTCGTGCATGTGACCAGCGCGACACTGACCATGGTCGGCATGAGGGATGGCAAGCCGTTCCCCTTCCGTGAGTGCCCGACACAATGCCCAACCGATCGGGGTCAGCAGCAGTGAGCTTCGACGCACTGCCAAGATTCCACGCCCCCGCCCGGCTTGCTGTGCTGCTCTCGGGCTCTGGGCGCACGCTCGACAACCTGCTTGAACGGATCGAGCAGGGCACGCTCGACGCGACCATCCCGGTCGTCATCGCGTCCAAGGAGTGCCTCGGGGCTCAGAAGGCACGCGATGCGGGCATCGAGACCCATGTGCACGCCGGACGCCTGGATTCGGCGTGGCTCGATTCGATCTGCGACGCCCACGACATCGATCTGGTCGTGCTCGCGGGCTACCTCAAGCTCGTGCCCATCAGCGATCGGGTTCGGCACCGGGTCATCAACATCCACCCGGCCCTGCTCCCGAGTTTCGGCGGGCGTGGCATGCACGGACACCATGTGCACGAGGCGGTGGTTGAGGCCGCCAAACGGGATGAGGTACGCGAGTCCGGGTGCACGGTGCACTTTGCCGACGATGAGTACGACACGGGCTCGGTCATCCTGCAGCGCCGCTGCCCAGTCGACGCGAGTGATTCGCCCGATGAGATCGCCGCCCGGGTCTTTACGCTTGAATGCGAGGCCTACCCAGAGGCACTCAAGATGCTGATCGAACGCAACGCATCCAGTTCCCGTGCGAATAACCCGGCATGAGGACGAACCACTCCATCGCCGCGCTCATTTCACTCTGGTTCATGGCCCCAGGCGTGCTCGCCGACCCGATCCCCAGCGAGATAGAGGCGCAGGGTATTGAGCTGATGCAATCGGGTGAGTATCAGCAGGCCGAGGAGGTCTTCGAGAAGCTGGTCGAGATGCGCCCCGAATCGTTCGTGGGGCATTACAACCTTGCGGCCGCCCACTCGATGCAGGGTGAGATCGAAGAAGCCATCACATCGATGAGCGAGGCGATCCGCATCGGGTTCAGCGACATCGCCCAGCTGCGCCGCGACCCGGACCTCGTGTCGCTGCGGGCGGATGAGTGGTTCGCAGAGCTCAACCGGCAGTGGGGCGAGTTGATCAAGGCGCGGCGTGAGAGCGACATCGCCCGGATCGAGGGGCTGATCCGCAAGGGCATCGAACGCCGCAGCGACGAAACGCTGCGGGTCGAGCTTCGCTCGGCCCACGATCCGCTCGCGACCGATGAGGCGATGGCCGAGATCGAGATGATCGCCAAATGGGCAACGGGTGAGATCTTTACGGATCTGCCCAGGCAGGATCTGAGCGAGCAGCCGTGGATCATGATCGCGCTGCCCGATCGAGCCGGCTTCGGCATGTGGGCGACCAGCGTGTTCGGCCCATCGGTGCGCGGCTCGATCAGCAGCGTCGGCGGTGCCTACGAGCACCAGCAGCGTCGCCTCGTCGCACAGGACCTCGGCGCGACGCTCCGCCACGAGTTCGTCCATGTGCTGCACTGGCGGGACATGAACCGCCTTGGGCAGGCGCACGCGCCCTGGGTGCAGGAGGGGCTCGCATCGCTGATCGAGGACTACGACCTTCGAGGCGGAACGCCCGATCCGGTCCCCTCGTGGCGGACCAACATCGTCAAGCGACTACTCGATGTCGGGCGTCTGCCGAGCATCGAGACGCTCTCCCAAATCGAGATGAACGCGTTTACCGCCAAACGCCCTCTGGCGCAGTATGCCCAGGCACGCACGCTGATGCTCTGGCTGCTTGAAACCAACAAGCTCCGGGCGTTCTACCAGCACTACTGCAAGCATTACAGCGAAGACCCGAGCGGTTACCAGTCGCTGCTGGCAGCAACGGGCACCGAGCCCGAATCGCTTGAGAATCAGTACCGCGACTGGGTCCGTGCCCTGCCCAGCGTGCCCGAGACCGGGAGTGATCTGCAGGCCACACTGGGCATCGAGATCGAGAACGGCACCGGCGACGGCGTGCTGGTCAAGGGGCTTCAGGGCGATGCACGCCGGCGTACCGGGCTGCGCCTTAACGCCGTCATCACCCACATTAACGGGCAGCCGACCCGTGACCTCTTCGAGTTCATCCGAGTGATTGGCCAATATCGGCCAGGTCAGCGTGTGACGCTCCATTGGCGTCGCGGCAGCGTGCATTCCACGAGCGAAGCGACCCTGATCGCTCGGGATTGAGCCTGAAAATACATAAATCAGAGAATGATAAGATCAGATTCGTTCTTGCATACGGAGAGGGTCACAGTACACTGATACTGGCCGCGGTGCGTGCGCGGCCGCACAGGAGATGAGATCATGATCCGCAACGCAGTTCTGGCGTCTGCGCTCGCTGGGTGTGCGACACTCGCGAGTGGGCAGGAGTTTTCCCTCACGCTGGTCCCCAGCAGCTTTACGCTCGAATGCATCGATGGGTCGTTGACCGTTTCGGTCTACGGCGATGCCGATGTCGGCACCCACATCCTCGGCGGAGCCTTCGGGCTTGATGTCTCGGACGGCGCGCCGTTCATCACTGGCATCACTTGGAACCCGGCCGCATGGTCGCAGTTCAACACCGACGGTGGCTACGCCGGCAGCGGTGTGCACAACCAGGTCATCTTCGGGCAGCTGGTCATCCCCGGGATCTTCCCGCCCGCAGCGGGGTCCGAGCTCGGTTCGCTCATTGGCTCATTCGAGATCACCTACGCGCAGCCCGGGCCGGTCCTGATGGACCTGAACCTGATCGCGGGCGTCCCGTTTTCGCTTGAGACGGTCGATGCCGTGACTGGGCAGACCTTCCGCAACGACAGCGGCAACCTGACCATCAACAACGCGACGGTACTCATCTGCCCTTCGCCGAGCGGCTGCGCCGCGTTCGCGGTGCTCGGTGTCTTCTCGACGCGTCGTCGTCGCTGATTCGATTTGATGATCATGATCGAGAGATTGAAAGAAAGGAAACTCCCCATGCGTTACTCAGCAGTTCTTCTCGCCGGTGTCGCTGGCCTGGCTTCGCAGGCATCGGCCCAGAACTTCTCGCTATCACTTGGGACCAGCGTCGCGACACTGAACCCCTCGGGCGGCACCTTCACTGTGACGGTTTACGGCGATGCCGATGTTGGCACCCACATGCTCGGCGGTGCGTTCTCGCTGGTTTCCAACGGTGATTGCATCAGCGACATGCAGTGGAACCCCGCGTCGTGGTCGGTCTTCAACACCGACGGCGGCTATGCCGGAAGCGGTGATTACAACGATGTCATCTTCGGGCAGCTCGTCATTCCCGGCATTTTCCCGCCCGCGCCAGGCTCGGAGCTCGGCTCGGCCATCGGTTCGTACACCATCACGCTCGATCCGTTTATCGGTGATATTGCGTTGGTGTTCGATCTGGTCGCCGTGCAGCCATTCTCGCTCGAGACGGTTGATGCCGTCACAGGACAGACTTATCAGAGCTCCAGTGGGAATCTCTCGCTCGGATCGCTGACGATCGCGGTGATCCCCGCACCGGGCACGTTCGCGATTCTTGGGCTCGGTGGCTTGGCGAGTGCCCGTCGCCGCAGATAATCGGTTGAGGTGATCATGCGTCACTCGGTATACAGCGTTTTGGCATGTGCTGGACTTGTTTCCACAGCTTTGGCGCAGAACTTTGAGCTTTGGCTTGAACCCGGGAGTGTATCACCCTCGGGCCTTTTCACTATCTCGGTCTACGGCGATGCGGATGTGGGTGATGGGTATTACTCGGCCGCGTTCGGCCTTGAGGTCACATCCCTCTCTGGTCTTGGCAGCGTGCGTGATATCGAGTGGTCCCCAGGTATCTGGGCGGGCTTCGCCGGCGATGCGGGCGGATATCAGGGAGATGGTCTTCACTCGCTCGTTTGGATGAGCCTGCTCGTGATCCCGGAGTGCGGCGTCTTCTTTGATTGCACCGTGCCGTACGGGACGCTCATGGGAACATTTACGATCGATGTCGATCCAGTAATCGCCGAGACATACCAGATCAGCCTGATTCCCGCGCCTCAACTCGACCCAAGCCTGTCGTACTCATTCGAGGTCGTGGATGAGGATTTTTCAAACTACTGGGTCGATAGTCAGGGCACGCTCAGTCTCGTCGGCACCAGTGTGAGCGTGATCCCGGCACCAGCTTGCATCGCATCGCTGCTCGTTTGCGGGTTGTTGAATACACGCAGAACCCGTGATGGAGTTCCCATATGATGATTCGATCAGCGATCGTGCTTGGGCTTTCTGGGCTCACAACCGCGGCATCTGCGCAGAACTTTTCGCTTACACTGGTCCCGAGTGTGATGACACTCGACACGATCGGTGGCGGTCGATTCACCATCGATGTGTATGCCGACGCCGATGTTGGTACGCACATCGATGAGTGCGCTTTCGGGCTGCAGAGCAACAGCTTCGGAGTCACGGGCATCGGCTGGACACCCGCGGAGTGGGCCGCGTACAGCTTCAATACTGGGTACGCCGGCAACGGCAACCATAACACCGTCAACTTCGGTCAGGTCATCATCCCCGGGGTCCTGCCGCCCTCGCCAGATTCCTATCTCGGTCAACGCGTCGGATCGTTCGTGGTCAGCACGATCGAGTTCTACGGCGTGCTCGACTTTGATCTTATTGCACGGGACACCTACTCACTGCGGGTCTATGACGAAGTATCCAGATCGTTCTATGCGAACGAACCCACGAACCTGTCCCTGTATGGATTCAGCATCAACGCCGTTGCGCCGGCTCCGTCCAGTGTGGCGGCGATCATGATGAGCGGGCTGATGTGCTCGCATCGAAGAAGATGATTTTGAAGAGGATATTCTCGTGATGAAGCAAGCAGGATGCCTGATCGGACTGTGCGGGCTCGCGTCGTCGGCCCTGGCCCAGAACTTCTCGCTCACGCTGGCGCCAAGCGCCCAGACGATCGACACGAGCGGTGGGGCAGTGACCATAACCGTGACCGTCATCGGCGACGCGGATCTTGGGCCATACTTATCTGGTGGGTCCTTTGGGATCCAGACCGACAGCGCCTCGATCATCGATATGCAGTGGCACGCGGCGGATTGGTCGGTCTTCAATACTGATGGCGGGTATGCTGGGAATGGCAACTACAACCAAGTCATTTTCGGGCAGTTGTTTGGCAACTTTTTCCCGCCTCCCGACTCATCGCTCGTCGGAAACCCGATCGGGGCATTCCAAGTGACAATCGCGGAGCATCAGGTAGGTCAAGCGGAAATGAGCATTATCCCCGGTACACCATTCACGCTTGAGACAGCCGACTGGGTGAGCGGTGCTCGATACAACTCCAACGATGGAAATCTGACCCTAAACAGTACCACACTCACCTTTGTTCCCGCACCTGGAGCAGCATCGCTGCTGGCGTTCGCGGGCGTTGTCGTCACTCGTCGCCGTCGGCGCTAATTCAGACTTTGGAGGACCTCATGATTCGAACAGCATCAATTATCATCAGCCTCGCCGGGCTTACATCGGCGGCCTCAGCCCAGAACTTCTACCTCTCGATGGAGTCGAGTGATCTGGATGTCAATACCAGCTCCGGGGATGTGACGATCGCTGTCACAGTCATCGGTGACGCCGATGTGGGTGATTACATTTTGGGCGCGTTGTTTGGCATCGAATCGAACAACGCCAGCATCATCGATATGCAATGGGAGCCCGTCTTTTGGTCGGCGTTCAATGTCGATGGCGGGTATGCCGGCAACGGGAACTACAACCAGACGATCATTGGGCAACTCATCCTCGGAAACGATTTTCCCCCTCCGCCGGATTCCCTGCTCGGCAATGCGATCGGTACCTTCATGGTGACCTTTGCAGAGGGGAGCCTCGGGCGCGTGGACTTGAACTTTGTCGAAGGGGATCCCTACACGCTCGCGACGCTTGGTTGGCCGTCGCTTAGTGAGTACGAGTCGAGCGATGGCACGCTCAACCTGTCGGGTCTCTCGATCAACCTGATCCCCGCTCCCGGGACCGGTGCCCTGCTGGCCATCGGGGCTTTGGCCGTCACCCGAAGACGACGCTGAACCACTTCTTTTCGCTCACCACGCCCCATCCGGGGCGTTTTTTGATTTTGGGCCGCAACCTCCCGTATACTTTGTCGTACATAGTATGCGAAGCCCAGCACAACGCCGGGGCGGAGGTTGAACCATGAAGCTCGAACGCGAACTCATGCGCGGTGCCGGACCCACGGCCGTGCTCAAGCTGCTCTCACGACGCGCGATGTACGGCTACGAGCTCGTCGAGGCCCTGGGCGCCCAGTCCGATGGCGTGCTGGCGATGGGGCAATCGACGCTCTATCCCATGCTCTACAACCTCGAGTCCAAGGGGCTCATCGAGGCCGACTGGCGCGACGCCGACAACGGGCGTCAGCGCAAGTACTACGCCCTCACCGGCAAGGGCAAGGGCAAGCTGAAGGCCGACGAGCAGGCATGGAACATGCTCGCCCAGGCACTGGGGGACCTCGGGGTCCTGAAGGGAGCGCCGGCATGAGCAGCACCTTTGCCAACGCATGGGGCTGGTCCCTGAGGCTCTCACCCCTCCTCGCCATCTGGCGGGCGGCCCGCGGTGTTATCCGCCCGAACCGTGAGGCGTTCGCGATGTTGGATCGAGCATCGCTACCCAAACAGGTCGATGAGGTGATCCGCACGACTGTGGCCCGCACGAAGCTCTGGCGCGACGAGCGAGAGCAGATCACCCGCGAACTGATCTCGCACGCTCAGGATGCGATCGGGGCGGGGCGAGATGCTTCACAGATCGTGGGTAGCTTTGGCGATCCCAAACGGGTCGCGAAGCTCATGCGTCGTTCGATGAAGCGGAAGCGACCGATCTCGTGGCAGCTGTACCGATTCTCGAAGCGAACTGTGGGGGTGCTGCTTCTCGTGCTGTTCGTGTCGTACATCGCGGTCGTGGTTCGGTTCTATACGAGCGAGCCGCAGATCAAGGTGGATTACGGCGCGATCCTCAGTTCGCGCAACGATGGATACCGCGAGGACCAGAAGTCATGGTCCACCCTCGTTGAGAGCGGTGTCGCGTGGGCGAAGCTGGAGCATGAGCTCGCCCAGCAGCAGGCACAACGTGACATGGATGCCGGTGGCAGGGATCAGGACACGGAGGATGAGTTCGGAGCCGCCGTCTTCCCGTACCTTGAGCCGGATCACCCCGAGTATGAGGCGTTCAAGCAGGCCGTGCGTGGTTTCGCGCCGCATCTTCAGGATTTGCGTTCCGCTGCGGAACGGCCGATCATTGGGCTCCCGGTCGGCTATGCACCGATCATTGAGCAGGGAGATGGGCGAACCTATGTCACCGGCATCGTGTCAGCCAAACCGGATGAGTACAAGGAACAATCGCTGATCGGCGTCCAGCTGATCCACCTCGGCTCTATGCGTCGGCTCTCACAGGTGCTGATCTTCGATGCCCGGCTCGCACTCAGCGATGGAGATACGGGGCTGGCGTGTGAAAACTACATTGCTGCTCTCGGGCTCGCCCGCCAGGCCCGCAACGAGCCATTCCTGATCTCTGAACTTGTCGGGATGGCCATCCACAACATGGTCGCAGTTGAGATCGCTCGGCAGCTTCGCGATCAGCCGGGATTATTCGATTCCGACCAGCTTACCCAGCTTGCGCACACGCACGCCCGCCTGATCCAACTACCCGGTATCGAACTCTCGTACGAGCGGATGTACTTCCGCGATACGCTCCAACGCACCTTCAGCGACGATGGCCATGGCAACGGAAGGATGACGCCGGAGGCCTTTGAGTACTTCGGGCTCATGTCGGCACCCTTCGAGGACTTCGGGCCGGCATCCATGACCGATACGGTGCTGATCGACAGGCGTGTCCGGGCCGCGACCATGCCGCTGAGCATCGTCTTCTCGAACAGCCGCGAGCAGGAGCGGGCGCTGCACGATGCCGTCATGGATGAGACCCAGCTCGTGCTCGATCAGGGCGTCCAGTGGATCTCCACACTGCGTGAATCTGCACTTATCGCGGAGAAGGTTCGTGCCGAAGAAACCCCGATGAGGTTCTCGTTCGCGGCCCTGATCACACCCGCGATGGGGAGTGTGGTGACGAAATGGTTCGAGTACCAGCACACGATGGGGTCGTTCTCGGTCATGATCGCACTTGAGGCGTATCGGGCCGAGCACGGGCAGTTGCCTGCGACCATCGATGATCTGCACCCCAGCTACCTCCCCGAGATCCCGCTGGATCTGATGGACCCGGGCAACCCGCTCAAGTACATCTTCGAGGGGGATCGCTATGTGATCTACAGCACTGGAAGCGACGGCGACGACGACCACGCACGCCTGGCACCGAAGTCAACTGATCCGTATGTGCGCAATCAGGAACGGCAGTTTGGGTTGCGATACCCTCAGGCCGAGTCATCCCAGACCCATAAACCGATCTACGAGCCGGGCGGCAAGCCCAAGCTCGACAAGCCGCAGGGCCCCGACGGTGACTGGATCCTGATCGACATCCGCCCTGAGCCCGAGCATGCAAGTGAGTCCTAAGCCCTACGCTTGGACATGACGCAGACAGAGCCCTTCGATCCCCGCGCGTTCCACGCCCAGTTTGAGATCGCGATGATCGTCGCGTGCTCGAAAAACGGAGTCATTGGTCGTGATGGGGACCTGCCTTGGCACCTGCCGGAGGACCTGCGGCACTTCATGCGATCGACCAAGGGTTGCCCGGTCATCATGGGCCGCAAGACCTTTGATTCGCTCGACAAGCCCCTTCCCAACCGCCTGAACATTGTCATTTCACGGTCCATGCCCGATCCGGGGCATGAGGGAGTGCAGATCGCTCGGGATCTGGATTCGGCTCTGGAGCAGGCCCGACAGGCTACCGCTGGCGGGCTGGATCGCCCGATCTGGATCGCGGGTGGGGGAACTATTTATACACAGGCCATGGATCGGGCGGATCTGATCGTTCGGACGCTGATCGACCTGGAAGTCGACGGGGACGCGCGTTTCCCTGAGATCGATCATTCTGAGTGGGCTTTACGTCGTTCTGAGCCCCATACGGCGGATGATCGCCACGCGTCTCCCTTCTGCTTTGAGTGGTGGGAACGGGCCTAGGTGGTTTTGTCAAGGCAGGCTTATGTTCGGGTTATCATGTAGATCACAAAAAGTGCCTGAAAGTGGCAGGGAATGCGCTTGCAATGGGCGTGGGGGGCGGTTAGCATGGTAGTGGGTCAGGAATGTTCACCGTTCCTATTTGTTGCCTCTGTTTGAGGCGAATCTCACTAGGAGAAAGAGAAAATGAAGACTATCGCAATCGCAGCCCTCGCTGGGCTCGCCACCGCTGCAGCGGCTCAGGATTTCAGCCTCACCCTCGTGCCTTCGGTTGGTACCGTTGACACCTCGGGCGGCGCTGCCACCTTCACCGTCACCGCTTACGGTGACTCGTCGTTCGGCACCCACATCCTCGGTGGTGCTTTCGGTATCGCGGCCTCGAGCGGTGGCGACACCGTTCAGGGCATGAGCTGGGCAGCTGCTGCCTGGTCGCAGTTCAACACCGACGGCGGGGACGCTGGCAACGGCAACTACAACACCGTCATCTTCGGTCAGCTCGTCATCCCCGGCATCTTCCCCCCCGCAGCGGGTTCGGAGCTGGGTTCGGCGATCGGCTCCTTCACCGTCACCGTTGACGGCGCTGGCGTCCTCGTCCTCGACATGACCGCAGGCAGCCCCTTCTCGCTCGAAGCCGTTGACTCGGTCTCGGGTGCGACCATGAACGATGGCGGCACCGTTTCGCTCGGTAGCGCCACCATCAACGTCATCCCCGCTCCGTCGGCGATGGCACTCCTCGGCCTCGGCGGCATCGTCGCCGGCCGTCGTCGTCGCTAATCCCGACGATGCACTGAAGACGCTGCTTGCAGCGATCTGAAGTTCACAATCAAACCCCCGATCGGGATCCCGATCGGGGGTTCTTTTTTCATCCGAGTATTCGATAACCATGCCAAGGCAGTCGAGAGCGACTCTCGCAAGCGGAAGCGGCGACTAGGGAGATCCGTTCAAGGCGCCAGGAAAACGCTGAAAAAGCGGGCATTATCGGCATTTGTGGCTGAAGGGCCCGGAAAACGGTGGATTTCAAAAATCTATTTGCCAATCGACTGGCACGATTCTGAGCATGGTGTACCTTTGGGCCGGGTCACGAACGAGTCGTTCGTTTCAACAACAGGTCAACGGTAAAAACAAGATAATCACCAAGTGAGGAGAACTCTAAAATGAAGAACGCAGTTGCACTTATCGCTGTCGCCGGTATCGCCTCGGTCGCCGCCGCCCAGAACTTCAGCCTGACCGTCGTCCCCTCGGCGACCTCGGTTGCTGAAGGTGGCACCTTCACCCTCTCGGTCTACGGCGACGCAGACCAGGGCACCCACATGCTCGGCGGTGCTTTCTCGATGAGCTCGGACAGCGCTCTGGTCGACAGCATCAGCTGGTCGAACGCTGCCTGGTCGGCATTCAACACCGATGGCGGCGACGCTGGCAACGGTAACTACAACGAAGTCATCTTCGGCCAGCTCGTCATCCCCGGCATCTTCCCGCCCGCAGCGGGTTCGGAGCTCGGTGGCCTGATCGGCTCCTTCCAGGTCAACCTGGCAGCTGCTGGTGCCGGCATCATCGACTTCCAGCTGAACGCCAGCACCGGCCCCTTCAGCCTCCAGTCCGTTGACAGCGTCAGCGGTGCCCTCTTCGACAACAGCAACGGTCAGCTCTCGCTCGGCTCGACCCGCGTCACCGTCACCCCGGCACCCTCGGCTCTGGCCCTCCTCGGCTTGGGCGGCATCGCTGCCGGTCGTCGTCGCCGCTAATGCGAGCACGACACATCAGTTGAACTTCAACTGAATGCGAATCCCAAAGCCCCCGATCGGAAACGATCGGGGGCTCTTGTTTTTGATCCAAGCAAGTGAGACCCACGCAACGCTGCCGTCGGCGGGACTGGCAGCGGATTACAATCAGGGAGCTTCCGGGCTTTGCTCGATCGTGAAGCTCAGGACGATCGCGCCATCGCTGAGCAGATCAAGCCGCTCGGGCTCGGCGTGGTAGGCATCGGCCTGCTGGAGCAGGTGGTACATCCGGGCTTCCTGCTGCATCGCACCGTCCGGTTGTGCACAGAACATGCGGGTGGTGATGATCTGGGCGATGCTCAGCCCGGCCTCAGCTTTCCGATCATAACTGGCGGTGAAGCGGTTGCAGCCCGCATCACCCTCCAGCCATGTGTGTTCACGGAACCGGATCCACGGCTCGGTGCCCTTGATTGGCGGGGCCCCCTCAATTGAACTCAGATTCCATTGCTGGGCCGCGATCCAGGCCCAATCGAGCTCGGCCTGGCGGATCTCGCTGACCATCGGGCGTGTGTCCACTCGGGGCTGCCGCTCAAGCGACTTATCCGCACACCCGGCGGTGCCGGTGAGGAGTACGGCCAGAAGTAACGCGTGGCCGCGATGGTTCTGTGTAGTTCGGTTCACGGCGCGGGGCTCCCTTCAGGCGACGGATATGCCTGTGACATCGTCCCATCCGTCTCGGCACCCAGCCTGGTTTCATTCGAGTCCGGTCGGGGCGCATGGTTTTGGGTGATCGCGCCCATGGCCGCATCGTAGAGCTCGTTCATCTGATCGAATGCGATTTTTTGCCCAATCAGTGAAGCCCAATACATTGCCAACGCGATGACCACCGGTGCTGGTGTCAACGAGAGGACCCCCGGGGCTTTGTTCATCATCCATTGAGAGACCGCGAACATCAGGATGAAAAAGAGGATGGTACCCAGTGCGATATAGGTCAGCATGAACCCGGTCCAGACGCTTGGGTTCGGGCTGAACCGTCCCTTGATGAGCGAGCCCGATAGGTTGGCATGAACCTCGAGGTTGAGCCACGGTGACCAGAAGTGGCGCCGGGCGGGTGGAATCACCAGCATCAGGTGATTCCCAGCGACGCGTCCATCGATCGGGTAGTCCTTGTCATCGACAAGTGAAGAGAGGCGCGACATCGCAAGATCTGGCTCGATCGGGAAATCGATCGCGAAGGTTGGACGCATGGGTGGGATTTGCACGCTCGCTCCTTTCGAACGCGCAGCATATCAGAAATCCAGTTCAACGGATAGCCATGTCTTGAACCAACCCCGTTCGGGCTCGCGTATGATTTGGGCATGCAAAGCACCGAAGCCCACGACAAGCTCAACGCCCTGATCGAAAATGTTCCGGACTTTCCCAAGCCCGGCGTGGTCTTCAAAGACTTCACCCCGCTGCTGGCGGACCCCGGGGCACTGGCGTTGGCGGTTGAGTTGATGGCCAACCCATACCGGGGGAAGGGCATCGATCTGGTCGTGGGTGCAGAGAGCCGGGGGTTTATCTTTGGTATCGCCATCGCTCAGGCACTCAGCGCTGGCTTCGTCCCGGTCCGCAAGCCGGGCAAGCTTCCCCGGATGGTGCACGGCGTGGACTACGACCTTGAGTATGGCACCGACCGGCTTGAGCTGCACACCGACGCGATCATGCGGGGGCACCGGGTGCTGCTGGTCGATGACCTGCTGGCGACCGGGGGCACGATGAAGGCGAGCTGCGAGCTGGTCCAGCGGACCGGCGCTGAGATCGGCGGAATCACCGTCCTGATCGAGCTGACCTTCCTGCACGGCAGGCAGAAACTCGAAGGGTTGGGCGAGGTCCACTCGGTCCTCAAGTACGACTGAAGAAACGGTTTCCTTTGATGCGCCCCAGACTTGCCCGGCGAGAAAACTCGGGCAACGCGCTACCATTGCATCCTCTCCACACATCCCCCGAATCCACCCGGGGAAGGCTCTTTTTCGAGACCCCAACGCATGAGCACCATCCAATCCCGAGGCCGAAACGCAATGAGCACCACCGACTCCGGAAAGCGCGACAGCTACACCCCGATTACGCCCATCGACATCGAGGCCCGCGCGCTCTTCGCGACGCGCCATATCGGGCCACGAGACACCGATATCGAGCAGATGCTGCAGGCCATTGGTGCGAGCGACATGGATTCGTTCATCAG
Organism: Phycisphaerales bacterium; assembly: GCA_020427395.1. Lineage (GTDB taxonomy): Bacteria > Planctomycetota > Phycisphaerae > Phycisphaerales > UBA1924 > UBA1924. The sequence goes on along the minus strand of JAGQON010000003.1, from coordinate 64,397 downwards.
CGAAGTCGTGCCCGCAGATATCCGCTTTGACGGGCTGCTCGATCTGCCCACCGCCCGGACCGAGTACAAGCTTTGGCACGATCTGCGGAAGATCGCTGAGAAGAACAAGCTCTTCCGCTCGTGCATCGGTATGGGCTATGTCGGCACGATCACGCCCGCAGTGATTCTGCGCAATGTGCTTGAGAACCCGCAGTGGTACACCCAGTACACACCGTATCAGCCCGAGACGGCGCAGGGCCGCCTCGAAGCGCTGCTCAACTTTCAGACCATGATCGCGGATCTGACGGGGCTCCCCCTCGCCAGCTCGTCGTTGCTCGACGAGGGCACCGCGGCTGCCGAGGCGGTCTCGATGGTGGTCAGCATCCTCAAGAACAAGCGCATGGCCTTCTATGTCGCGGATGATTGCCACCCGCAGACGATCGCGGTCGTGAAGACCCGTGCCGAGGCTATTGGAGTCGAGGTTGTTGTCGCGCCGGTTGATTCGTTCGATCTGACCAACCCCAATGCGGCCGGCGTGCTGGTGCAGTACCCGACAAGCGACGGTCGCGTGGAGTGCTACGAATCGCTGACCAAGACCGCGCACGACAACGGGATGATGGTGGTGGTAGCCTCTGATCTGCTGGCGCTCTCGCTGCTGCGTGCGCCGGGACAGTGGGGCGCGGACATCTGTGTGGGAAGTGCGCAGCGCTTCGGTGTGCCGATGGGCTTCGGCGGTCCGCACGCCGGGTTCATGTCGACTCACGAGGAGCATGTCCGCAAGATGCCCGGGCGCATCGTTGGCGTCTCGCGGGATGCCCATGGCAACCCGGCGCTGCGTCTGGCGGTCCAGACCCGTGAGCAGCATATCAAGCGTGACCGTGCCACCAGCAACATCTGCACCGCGCAGGTGCTCCTGGCGGTCATCGCCTCGATGTACGGCGTCTACCACGGCCCCGAGGGCATCGCCAACATCGCCAAGCGCGTCCACGCCCAGGCCCAGACCCTGCGCGTCGGGCTGCTCGAACTCGGGCACGAGATCGGCGAGGACCTTGTGTTCGACACCTTGCGTGTGAGGGTCAACGGCAGCGCTGAGTCGGTGCTGGGCGCTGCCAGAGCACGGCGCATCAATCTCCGCGACTTCGGAGACGGCAGCGTTGGCATCACGCTCGACGAGACCGCCGACGAGGGGCTGCTGCACGATCTGCTCGAGTCCTTCGGTGGCACCGGTGAGGAAGACCTCAACGCGATGGCCCAGCGTGCGGTGCTCGACATCGCCGAGCCGTTCCGTCGCGATACGCCATTCATGACCCATGAGGTGTTCAACACCCATCGCAGTGAGACCGAGATGCTCCGCTATATCAGCGAGCTGCAGTCCCGAGAGCTCTCGCTGGCCCACAGCATGATCCCGCTGGGCTCGTGCACCATGAAGCTCAACGCGACCAGCGAGATGCTGCCGGTGACATGGCCCGAGTTTGCCCACATGCACCCCTTCGCGCCGCGCGAGCAGTGGGAGGGTTACGCGGTCCTGTTCGATCAGCTCGAGACATGGCTCGCCGAGATCACGGGCTTCGAGGCGGTCTCGCTGATGCCCAACGCGGGCAGCCAGGGCGAGTTCACCGGTCTGCTCACGATCAAGGCCTACCACGAGCACCATGGTCATGGCAATCGCAATATCTGTCTGATCCCCGACAGCGCCCACGGCACCAACCCCGCCTCGGCCATCGTCGCGGGCATGAAGGTCGTCCCGGTCAAGACCAACGACAACGGCGCGATCATGATCGATGATCTGCGCGAGAAGGCAGAGAAGCACGCGGCGGACCTGAGCTGCGCCATGATCACCTACCCATCGACCTGCGGCGTGTTCGATGACAACATCCGCGCCATGATCAATACCGTGCACGAGTTCGGCGGGCTCGTCTACCTCGACGGTGCGAACATGAACGCGCAGGTCGGGCTCTGCCGCCCCGGCGACTATGGCGCCGATGTCTGCCACCTCAACCTGCACAAGACCTTCTGCATCCCGCACGGCGGCGGCGGCCCGGGCATGGGACCCATCGGTGTCAACGCCAAGCTCCGTCCGTTCCTGCCCACGCACCCCGTCCGCACGCCTGCAACTGCCGGTGATCACGCGGTCGGCCCAGTGAGCGCTGCGCCTGAGGGCTCGCCAAGCATCCTGCCGATCTCATGGGTCTACATCGCGCTGATGGGCACGAGAGGGCTCAAGAAGGCGACCGAGGTCGCGATCCTCAACGCCAACTACATGGCCGAACGCCTCAAGGATCACTACGAGGTCCTCTTCCGCGGAAGCAAGGGGCGTGTGGCGCACGAGTTCGTGATCGACTGCCGCCCGTTCAAGAAGAGCGCTGGCGTCGAGATCGATGACATCGCCAAGCGTCTGATTGACTTCGGCTTCCACGCACCGACCATGAGCTGGCCCGTGCCCGGCACGCTCATGATCGAGCCGACGGAATCCGAATCCAAGGCCGAGCTCGATCGCTTCTGCGACGCGTTGATTACGATCCGCCAGGAGATCGCGCAGGTCGAGCGTGGCGAGATGCCTCAGGACGACAACCCGCTCAAGGGGGCTCCGCACTCGATCAAGGCCATCGGCAGCGATGAGTGGACGCATCCTTACTCGCGCGATGTCGCGGCCTACCCGGCCGAGTACCTGCGCCGGTTCAAGTTCTGGTCGCCGGTTGGGCGCGTTGATAACCCCTACGGCGATCGCAACCTCGTGTGCTCTTGCCCGACAGTTGCCGAGCTATGCGCGATCGGCGAAGACTGATTTGTTCTGAGCGGTTCAGTCGTTCGGTCCCATCACGAAAGTTCCCCGCTGGCGGTCTTTGATCGGGCCGGGGAACTTCAGTGCGCGTCCGTGTGCGACAACCCAGATACCCGGGCTGAGCACGCCGGTGGCGAAGATCGCTTCATTGAGGTTCTGCAGGGCGTCTGAGCGTTTCATCTCGAAGGGGCGCATCGCGCCGGTCAGGATGATCGGGATCGTGGGGCTCTTGAGGCTGGAGTGGAGGAATGCGCCCGTCTCACACAGGGTATCGGTCCCGTGGAGGATGATGATGCCGCCGCAGTCAGCCGGGTCATCGAGCAGCTCGACGGCCCCCAGGATCCGCTGTCGATCGGTGTCCGTCAGCTCGAGCGAATCCTTCTGCATCAGCTGCAGGGTATTGATGTTCGTGTCCTCAAGGCGGAGCAGGCGGAGCATCTCCTGCACAATCGATGAGCGGTTCGAGAGCGTCCCGGCGTGCTCGTCGTAGGTTTTCTCGATGGTGCCGCCGGTCGAAATGAGCGTGATCTGTCGCATCGGCGTAAGATTATCCCCGGTTTTGGACGATGTCGCTTCTTGCGTGAGGAGGTTGTTCGCATGCCCATGATGAGTCTGAAAGACGCTTTCGAGCAGGCGCAGTCTTTGCACGATCAGGGATCTTATCGGTCCGCTCTCAAGCAGGCCGAGATTCTCTATAAACAGAAGCCGCACCACCCCCCGGTCATTGCTCTGTACATCAGCTGTCTCCAGCGGGTTCAGCAGTTCGATCTGGGCGTCCGGATTGCCAAGCGGGCACTTCGGAACATCTCCCACAAGCCCCATCGGGTCATGATCATCTCCCATCTGTGCGACGGGATGACCCAGTCTGGCAATCTCGACGACGCGATTGAGATGGTCCGGGATGAGCTTGAGAGCCAGCCAGACAATAAGCCGCTGCTCGGTGCGCTGGGGCACATGCTCGTGATGCGTGACCGTCACGACGAGGTTGTCCAACTCGTCGAGGACAATCGGTCGAAGGGGATTGAGACCCTGCACCTCGCGGCCGTCTATGGTCGGGCGTTGATGCGTTCCGACCGGCGTGCTGAGGCGATCGAGTACATCCAGAAACTCCTGGAAACCAACAGCGATGAGAGCGATATCAGCAAGCACCTTGCGTACAACGCGCTGGGGCAGCTGCTCGACAAGGAGAAGCGTTACGACGAGGCGATGATGGCTTTCAAGTCGTGCAAGCAGCTCCTCGAACCGGCGTTCGATGAGAAGCGACTGGACTTCACGCTCAAGACCGTCCGCGAGACATGGACGCCAGAGCGATTCTCGCTTGCCAAGCAACGCCCCTCGCCCTCCGGCCCGACCCCGATCTTTGTGGTCGGCATGCCGCGTTCGGGCACGACGCTCACCGAGCAGATCATCGATGCGCACCCGCGAGGCTACGGCGCCGGCGAGCTGGGCATCCTCAATGATATCGTGCGCGAGCTCGCCAAAGACCCCGAAAACATGTACGGGACCGGTCCCGAGGAGTACGACCCCGCCGCGCTGGCGGAGGCGACCAGCGCGTACCGCCAGTACATCCGCGAGCTGGCGGGCGAGCGGGATGTCGATGTCATCGTGGACAAGGCACCGCTGAACTGCCTTTTCCTTGGCTTTATTGCCCTCGCGTTCCCCGACGCCAGGATCATCCACTGCCAACGCGACCCGCGGGACAACTGCCTGTCGTGTTTCTTCCAGCTGCTCAACGCCGGGCATAGCTACAGCTTCGATCTCCACAACTGTGGGCGGTACTACCGCCACTACAGCGGCATGATGGACCACTACCGGAAGCTGCTCGCCAGCCCGCAGGTCGCGATGCCGATCTTTGAGAACGATTATGAGGGTATGGTGGCCGACCAGGAGAAGCGGACTCGCGAGCTGCTTGAGTTCATCGGTCTGCCCTTCGATCCCGCGTGCCTGGAGTTCCACTCGAGCGGGCGCGTGGCCGTCACCCTGAGCAACGATCAGGTGCGCCAGCCGATCTACACCAGCTCAACGAAACGATACGATAACTATGCGAAGCATCTCGGACCCCTGATCGAGGGGCTGGGTGAGGTGCTCAGCGACTGAGCGTACAATGACCCGCCGACATCTTGGTCGGCGAGGATCTCAACGGAGTGAACGATGCAGCAACAAGCTCAAGGCAAGCAGCCTACCCCAGCCCAGGTGTTCGAAGAGGCCCACCGCCTGCTCCGCGTGGGCGATGTCTTTGAGGCATCCCGGCGTGCGGGCAAGCTCCGCGCCCACTTCCCGGATGACATCCCGATCCTGGCATTGCACGGGCTGGTGCTCACCCGCCTGGGTATCCACGCGCAGGCACTGAGCGACCTTGTTGTCGCGGCCCAGCGTACCGAGGAGGCGCTCAAGAACGAGGACGAAGAGGGCAACCCGGCCCGCCCGCGTATCGTCGACCAGCTGGTCCGACTGAGTGTGCAGATCTGCCGCTCATCGATGGCCATCGGCGAAGACGCCGCGGCCGAAGAAGCGATCGATAACGCGTTGGACTGGGACCCCGATCGCGCGGACGCGGTGGGGGCCAAGGCCGAGATGCTTGCCGCTCAGGGCAAGCACGATGAGGCGCACAAGCTGCTCGCACAGGCGTTCAAGGACAAGCTCGACACGATGCCCCTCGTGCTCGCCCGCGCCCGCGTGCTGCTCAGCGACCCCAACGCGGAGTCCGACGCGCTCAGGGAGGTTGTTCCCGAGCTGGAGAATGAGGCGAGCGTTGCGGGTCTGCCGGCGCTCGAGTTGGGTGATCTGCTGCGTGCGCTCGGTCAGGTCCACGATCGCCTCGGTCAGCACGACGAGGCCTTCAACGCCTTCCGTCGTGCGGCCCGCCTGCGTCGTGGCCACTTCGACCCGCGCAACTATACGGTGATGACCACCAAGGTCATCAGCGACTGGTCGCTCGATCGGCTCGGTAAGATCCTCAAGCCCGAGTTCGATGGTTCGGACTATACCTTTGTGCTCGGCGCACCTCACTCGGGCGTGGAGCAGCTTTCGGACATGCTCGGGCAGCTCGATGGTGCTTGCATCATCGGCCCGCTCGAAACCCTGGGTGCCGCGTGCGTGCAGTTCCTCGGCGCACGCCAGGGTGTGCTTCGTCCGGTCCCGCTCGAGCCTCAGAAGCTCCGGCGCAATCAGCTGCTCGAAGCCGCCAAGGGTTACGCGATGCAGGCACGCACCATCGCCGGCGATCCGGTCTCAAACTGCATTGATACCCACCCGCTCAACATCCCGCTCGCCGGTGCGGCCGCGTTGCTCTTCCCGGGTGTGAACATCGTGCTCTGCCGGCGCGACCCGCTGCAGTCGACGCTCGCGTGCTACTGCGACGCCATGCCCGGCAATCACCCTTACGCTGGCGATCTGCTCAGCGCCGCGGGCTTTGTTGCCGACAGCAACCGTATGATGGATCATTGGGCCACCATCCTCGGCGACGAGACGGTAGGGGCGAACATCGTTGAGGTGCAGTACGACGAGCTGGTCGCGGATCCAAAGAAGACCGCCGCCCGGGTCGCGCGAGACATCGGTGTCGATGCACGGGCAACCGCGATCAAGCGCGTTCCCGGTTTCACCACGGGGCCGTCCACACACCCGGATGATTTCAAGAACTACACCCGCCAGGTCCGCGATCTGCTCGGGCCGACGAACGCCTGATACGCTTAGTGCCTGCAGCCGCAGCCGGACTTGCCGCACCCGCCGTCGCCGCAAGGCTCGGGGATCGGTGCGGGGCCGAGCAGCTTCTCGATCTTCGCGTTGAGGTACCACGCGTGGTGCTCGAGGTGGAAGCAGTTGTAGTTTGCGATCTCTCGCGTGGTCATTGGCCCATTGGTCGGGTGCATGCCTTGGCGTGACCAGTGTGATTCTTCGAGCTGCATGAGCAACGCGCAGAGCCAGTTGCGGGTGGTGTGAATCATCGCCAGATCGCCGCCCATGGGCGGGAGCAGGGTTGATCCCTCGGTGCAGCCATAGATGCCCCCGTCGATAAAGGCGTGCTCGTCCCACAGGGCCAGCTCGGGGTTCTCCTCGGCCAGCACCTTGCGGATTCGGTGTGACAAGACGAGTTCCGCGTCGGCGAGGTGCCCGATGAGCACGCGGATGGGCCAGATACCAACCCCGGCATCTTCCAGCCACGCCTGCGAGACCTGTTCCTGGCTCAGCTCAACCACGCGCGGGTCGAAGAGTTCGAGCCCCAGACGCATCCGGGCGCAGAGCGTGGGCGCGTCGAGCTCGCTGATCTCACGCAAGCGGGGCTTGGGCGCGTCAAAAGCGCTGGGCAGGGTCTCGGTCGTGGAAGTGTTGTTGGTGCTCATAGGCGATCATAGGTCGCCCACGCGACTCAGCCGTTGGGGATGAACCATCGGAGGCGGTAGTTCTTGTCCTCGAACACGACATCGATACCGATCCAGTGGAGCGACTCGTTGGTGACGCGTGAGAGCTGCAGTCGGAAGGTGTTGGGTCCGATTGTCTTGAGGTAGAGCCCCGGGGTGTACTCGCCCATGGGCATGAAGTAGAACAGACGCCCGACATCCCTCTCGCGTCGCTTGAGCTCATCGAACGCCAGCCCGGGGTCGAGCCCACGCTCGTAGAACTCTTCCTTGGTCCGTTTGCTCAGCAGCTGCTCGACGAAGAGGTCCTTCTCGTCATTTCCGATCGTCGTGGTGATGTGCGCCATGAGCTGGCGGACGGACTTGGAGTAGAGGGTGATCGTTCCATCCTCCTCGTCCTCGACCCGGATGCCCTCCTCGGGCGTCCGGAGGAAGTCCGGCAGGGCGCGACCCTCGCGTTTGGCAGGGATGCCCGACTGGGCACCATCAAGCCCGACGAGAATGCCCTTCTGAGAGACCACACGCTCGTAGGTGCAACCGCTCATGATGAGCAGGGGGGTGATGCTCAGGATGAAATAGCGGATGGTCAGGTTCATGCGTCTTCAGATACGCGTGGGCTCGGGTTCGGTTCTCGGATCGTGGGTTTGCGACCGCGTGCGTGCTCTTGCAGGTCGGGGATCCGGGCGACCCAGCTCGGCTCGCCGTGACCTCGCGTCCAGACGGCGTGCTCGAAGCAGCGAGTCCGGTCCTCGTCGCTCGCATCACCGATGAGCGTGTGCGTACCGATCGAGCAGGCCCTGCTTGCCGCCGCCCGCGCGATCAATGCCGAGGTCGTCAGCATGTTCTGGACCTCCCAGCCCTCGGGGGTCTCGAAGATTTTGTCGAGCGTGTAGCGCCCCCAGAAGTCCAGCATGTCGCACGCATCGTCGAGGCGGGTGGGGGTGCGTTCAACGCCAGCGTTGATCCACATACACGACCGCAGCGACGAACGCACATCGTCCAGGTCGAGCTCGGCGTGACTCGAATCCTCGATCGCCGACACGATCGATGCGGGGCTCACTGGACCCTCGTCCGCGCGGGCAGCCGCCTGCTCGCCCGCGATGGCGCCCATCACAAGCCCCTCAAGCAATGAGTTGGAAGCGAGCCGGTTTGCGCCGTGCAAGCCGGTGCACGATGACTCGCCCACGGCCAGCAGGTTGGGCAGGCTTGTGCGTGTCCTAGCGTCGGTCCGCAGCCCGCCGATCATGTAATGGGCGGCAGGGTGAACGGGGATCAGGTCCTGCGTCGCGTCGAGCCCGAACGAACGCAGCTCGTGATTGATGCTCGGGAATCGATTGGCGAAGTGCTCGATGTGGCGGCAATCAAGCCAGACGTGCTTGCCGCCCTGCTGGGCGATCTGCCGCACGATGGCCCGCGCGACGACATCACGGGGTGCCAGTTCTGCCAGCTCATGAATCGCGGGCATAAAGCGGTTGCCCGCGTGGTCGAGCAGGTGCGCCCCCTCGCCGCGCACAGCTTCGGAGATCAGCGAGCGTGCCGCGCCCGGGACATACAGGGTCGTCGGATGGAACTGAACGAACTCCATATCGGCGAGCTGTGCCCCGGCGCGGTATCCCATGGCGATGCCGTCGGCCGTGGCCACGCGCGGGTTGGTGGTCTCTCGGAAGACCTGCCCCGCGCCGCCCATCGCCATGATGGTCGTGCGCGCCCAGATGACTTGGAGCCCGTATTTCGGGTGCCAGGTCATCGCGCCAAGCACCGGCGAGCCGGGGGCGTCGTTGAGCGTGAGCAGGTCGATGGCGAAGCATCGATCAAACAGGCGGATGTTCTCATGCTCTTGAACTCGATCGATCAGGGTGCGTTGCAACTCAGCGCCCGTGGCATCGCCGCCGCTGTGATAGACGCGGTGGGCGTTATGCCCGCCCTCGCGCCCGCGCATCAGGTGCCCGCCATCGTCGCGATCGAAGCGCATGCCCCAGTCGATGATTTCCTCGATGCGTTCACCGGCCTGCGTGCAGATCAGGTCAACGATCTCCGGGTCGCACAGCCCCGCCCCCGCGGTCAGGGTGTCCTCGATGTGCAACCGTACGCTGTCGCCCTGATCGGTGTTGCTCCGCAGGACGGCCGCAATCCCGCCCTGGGCCCACGCGGTATTCGTCAGTTCGAGTGAATCCTTGGCGAGCACGATCACCTGCCCGTTGTGGGCGGCCCCGACAGCGCTGCGTAGACCCGCCACGCCTGATCCCAGCACCAGCGTGTCGCAGAAGATCTGCGGCAGCAGCCCTGTACGGAATGGGATCAGGTAGCGGCGTTGCTCGAAGGTTCGATTCAATCGTGGCTCCCGGCGATGCGTGTGTGAACCCTATTCTACGCGGTAAAGACGCCCCCGAGCGACTACAATTGGGCCATCGACATCCGCCCGAACCGTGATTTTCCGAACCAGAGCGAGCAGCATGCCCAGAAACCCCGCCCAGGCGGCCAGATTGTTTCAGCAGGGAACCCAGGCGATGAAGGCCGAGCAGTTCGGTGTCGCGCGAGGATTCCTGGAGAAGGCCCTCAAGTTCGACAAGGACAACCCGGACATCATGGGGCGGCTGTCGCAGCTGAACCTGGTGATCTGGGATACCAACGCCGCGCTGGATTACGCACGCAGGGCTCTCAAGCGTCGCCCCAACCACCCGGACACGCTGCTCCTGCTCTCGCAGTGCTACTTCCAACTCGGCGACGCGACCCAGATGCACGACGCGCTGGATAAGGCCATCGCCTGGGACCCAAGCCACGGGGCGTGCACGCACGCCAAGGTCATGGCCTACATCAACTCGGGCGAGCCCGAACTCGCTTGCGAAGTACTCAACAGGTACCAGCAGCACGGCGATGTCGATACGCTGATCCTTATGGCCCGGGGCAAGCTGGCCCGCACACGCAAGGACTATTCGGGCGCGATCGAGCAGTTTGAGCAGATTCTTGGGCTGGAGCACGCGTCTGACCGTCACAAGCGCTCGGCCCGCTTCGAGCTCGGGCACTGCTACGACGCTCTTGGCGAGTACGACAAGGCCTTCGAATGCTTCCGCATCGCCAACGGAGGGCACCTGCCCGGTTCAGTCCTGCATGCGCAGAGCATGATGGAGCAATGGTCCAAGGAACGGCTCGACTCTCTCCCGTGTGCGCAGACCGGCTCACGCAAGCCGGTGTTTATCGTGGGCATGCCCCGTTCGGGTACGACGCTCACTGAGCAGATCTTGGCCGCGCACCCGGACGTTGCGTGTATTGGTGAGGCACCGACGCTGGGCAACCAATACAAACGCAAGAGCCCGGGCTCGCTCACGGGCGAGGATGTCGCATCGTACGCGGACGAATACCTCAGGATGCTCGACGAGCGTGTCGGCACCGAGCCCATGCGTGTCGTCGACAAGCACATGGGTATGGAGCGGACGCTGGGGCTCATCTCGCGAATGTTCCCCGAGGCCAGGGTCATTCACTGCATGCGCGACCCGATCGACTCATGTCTGAGTGCATATTTCCAGAACTTCGGGACCAATGTGAACTATTCGCGTGACCTGCGGATGATCGGCGAGCAGTATGTCGCGCACCGCAAGCTCATGGACTACTGGTATGAAACGTTGGACATCGAGATCATGCCCAACCCGTACGAGGAACTGGTCGCGGACTTTGAGCCTCGTGCACGCCAGCTGATTGATCACATTGGGCTCGACTTCCACGACGACTGCCTGCGCTTCCATGAGTCCAAGGCGCTCGTGAGCACCGCAAGCAGCGTGCAGGTGCGCAGCCCGATCTACCAGAGCAGCCGGCAGCGTTGGCGGAACTATGAGCAGTATCTGAGCCCATTGATAGATGCTCTGGGTGAATACGCCGATACATCGATGGCATCAGGATCGCAGCAGGGAGCGTAAGCAGCTATGGGACAGTTCAACCAGAACGCGCCGGTACTCACCGCCTACCACAGGTCGGTGATGAACTGCAAGAACCTGATCGATTCGGGCCAGTACGACGCCGCGATCGCAATGCTCAAGGAACTCCGTCAGCAGCAGCCGCGTGATACCTCGGTGCTGCGGATGCTCGGGCACGCGATGATGATGGTCGACATGCGTGAGGAATCGATCCGCAATCTTGAGTTCGCCTCCAAGCTCGAGCCCAACAACGCGGAGCTCTATGTCGATCTCGCCTCGGCCTACCGGCGCGTCGACCAGATCCGCAAGGCCCACCAGAGCGTCGACGCCGCGCTCAAGATCAGCCCCGCGCATCCCCGCGCGGTCATGGCCAAGGCACGCCTGCTCCAGTCGCACGGCAGCACCGAGCAGGCCTATGAGCTGATCAAAACGACACTCGAAACCCAGCGCGACCCCGAGGTCGTGGCGGTTTTCGGGCAGCTCTGCCGTGAGCTCAAGCGACAGCACGAGGCGATCGACCTGCTCCGCACGGCGCTCACCGACCCTTCGCTCCGGCGTCCCAACCGCCAAGACCTGCTCTTCTCGCTCGGGCACCTGCTTGACTCGGTCGGTGAGTACGACGAGGCGTTCGGCTGCTTCCAGAAGGGCAACACGATGAGCGCGGAGTACCCGCAGTTCGATGTTGATCGCTGGAAGGAGATCTGGAACAAGGACGACTACGAGAAGATCCCTGTTGGCGATGTGGACGGCTCACGCTGCGTCTTCATCGTGGGCATGCCCCGCTCTGGCACCACGCTCACCGAGCAGATCATCGCTTCGCACCCCAGCGCCGACGGCATCGGAGAGGGTGATTACATCGACAAGTTCGCCCGCCTGCGATCGCTCGAAACGGTGGATAAGGAATACCTCAACAAGGCCGCCAAGGGCTATCACGAGTTCATCGCCCGCGAGGTCAGCAACAAGGATGCGAAGCGCATCTGCGACAAGATGCCCGAGAACTACTACTTCTCGGCCTTCATCACCAAAGCGCTGCCGGGTTCGAAGATCATCCACTGCCAGCGCAACCCGATCGACACCTGTCTCTCGATCTACTTCCAGCGGTTCGGACCCCGGATCGTCTACGCGACCGACCTAGGAAACTGCGCCGATCAGTACCTCAAGTACCTGCAGGTCATCGCACATGTGCAGAACGAGCTGGGCGTCGAGATGCTCGATGCGCCCTACGAGCAGACCACAGCCGATCCCGAGCCATCGATCCGGCGCATGCTCGACTATGTTGGGCTGCCCTTTGATGAGGCGTGCATGGACTTTCACAAGAGCAAGAAGTCAGTCCACACCGCCAGTGTGTCGCAGGTTCGTCAGCCGCTCTACAAGACCTCCGCCAACCGTTGGAAGCACTATGAGAAGCACATCGGGCCGCTGATCGACAAGCTCGGACATCTGATCGAGGATTGATCAAACAAAGACGCCCGCTCAAATGAGCGGGCGTCTTTCATTGGAAGTCGGTGCCGGATTACTCCTCGCCACCTTCGGCCTCGGGCTCATCGCCCTGAGTCTCGGTGGTTGCGGGCTCGGCATCGGTTGCCTCACCGCTATCGAGCATCGGTTCGGTCTCGATTGCCTTCTCGGGGTAGCCGAGCTTCACGCGGACCAACTCGGTCAGGTCGGTGGCGCTGGGCGGGGTCATCAGCGGGCGGGCCAGGATCTCCTGGGTGATGCCGGTGATGGTCTCGGTCTGCAGCAGTTCGCCGTCCGAGCGGGTCGCGAAGACGAAGGCGTAGCCCTGCTCCATGCCGACCTCGTTGGCGGCCGCGTAGATCGCCTCGTAGGCCGTGGCGATCTGCTTGGCGATGAGTGTCTGGTAGCCGGCGCTGGCCTGCTGACTCTGCATCTGCATCTGCTGCTGGAGCTGCTGGTACTGGTTATACATGGTCTGCGCGTTCGGGTCGTCTGCGCTCATGGTGCTCAGCTGGTTCTGGACCTGCATGAACTGGGCCTGCAACTGCTCGAGCCCGGCGTTGGTCTGGGTCTCGTAGCTCTGGCGGGCGGTCACCATGTCGTCGGTGCTCAGTGCCCGATCAACGAGGGCGAACACATCGATCGAGCCGATCTGGCCCATGTCCATGCCCATGCTGCGGGTGGCCTCGGCGTTGTGGGTGAAGGCGGCGACGCCAAGCACGCCCGTGAGGGCCATGCCGGCGATCAGGGCGGCGGTGGTATGTCGTTTGCTCATCTTGCTGGACCTCCTGAATCCCCGATGGGTGCAGGGGATGGGTTTGGTTTCGGGTCGTATACTTTGGTCTGAAACAATACGGGCGTGAGCCCCGCCCGTGTTCATCGTGGAGCGAATTCGGCTCAAACAGTCTCGAAACGGGCTCAGAACCACGACAGGAGCCGATTCATGCGCGATCAACGCCTCGATAAACTCGCTGATATCCTCGTCCGCTATTCCACCCGCGTCAAGAAGGGCGATCTGGTCGAGATCGGTGCCGACCCCGTCGCTCTACCGCTCGTGGAGGCGGTCTACGAGGCCGTACTCAAGGCTGGCGGGCACCCCTTCTGGCACCTCAAGAGCACCTCGCTGGCGGACATCCTCTACGAGCACGCCAGCGATGAACAGCTCGATTACCTTAACCCGGTCGAGATGTACGCCGAGGAGACGATCGATGTGAGCATCGGGCTCTGGGCGGATCTGAACACCAAGGCCTTCTCGCGCGTCGATCCCAAGCGGATCGCCCGCCGACGCCTCGCCAACGCCCCCAAGATGAAGACGGTGCTCAACCGGGCCGCCGAGGGCAAGATGCGATGGACCGGCACCATGTACCCGACTCTGGGTTCCGCGCAGGACGCCGAGATGTCGCTGACACAATACGAGAAGTTTGTCTTCGAGGCCGGGCTGCTGCACCTGCCCGATCCAGTCGCGGCGTGGCAGCAGATCCATGAGCGCCAGCAGCGCGTGTGTGACTATCTGCAGACCAAGCACGAACTCCACTACAAGGCCCCGGCCGGTAAGGACCACGACGGCACGGATCTCCGCGTCAACATCGACCCGGAGAAGTCCATCTGGGTGAACTGCTCCGGGCACGAGAACTTCCCCGACGGCGAGGTGTTCTGCGGCCCGCAGGGCGCGGACGGGCATGTCAACTTCACCTTCCCGGCCGTGTACAACAGCCGCGAGGTCGAGGGCGTTCGCCTGCAGTTCAAAGACGGGCGCGTGGTCGATGCCAGCGCCAAGAAGAACGAGGAGTTCCTCATCGCGATGCTCGATCAGGACGAGGGGGCTCGCACGATGGGTGAGATCGCGATCGGCACCAACTACGCGATCAAGGAGTTCTCCAAGAACACTCTCTTCGACGAGAAGATCGGCGGCACCTTCCACGCCGCTTGCGGCATGGGCTACCCCGAGTCGGGCTCGTTCAACGAGTCCGCGCTGCACTGGGACATGGTCTGCGACCTTCGTGAGGGTGGTGAGATCAGCGCCGATGGGGAGGTCTTCCACAAGGACGGCAAGTTCCTTCCCAAGGACTGGCCCTGCGCCTGATCGTCAGGATCGCCGGTTCCAAACCACCCGCCGCGCTTCGATTGAATCCACATCGACCCCGCACTCGGGGCAGACGGTGGGGCGGGGCAGGCGGGAGAGGTCATAGCCGCAGAACGAGCAGTGCCCGCTGGGTGTCACTGCGCGCGGGCATTGCTCGAGGATCGCATCCCAGATAGCCTCGATCGATTCATCCGCGATCTGCCGCTGGATAGGCTTGTCCGAATCGAGCACCACAAGAAACCGGTCTGGTTTGGCACCAGGTACACTGCTCGGCTGGTCTTTCGACGGGTTGTCGATGAAACTGGCCCGCACGCCGCGGATGCTTAGCCCGTACAGAATCTGGGCAACCTCATCGCGGGTGCTCGCGCCGGTGATGACTGTTGCTTGGGTTGGTGTTTCATCTGGGCTGGGCACGCGTGAGGATAGCGTGAGCTGCCCCGGCTATCCTCCCCTGATGGGCAGCGAACTCACCCACATCCCGGTGCTCGCCGATGAGGTCGTTACGATGCTCGACCCCCAGGAGGGGCAGGTCTTTGTGGACTGCACGGCCGGTCTCGGTGGGCACGCCTGCCTGATCGCCCAGAAGATTGGCCCCAGCGGCACCATCGTGCTCAACGACATGGATCAGGGCAATCTTGATCGTGCTAAAGCGAGTGTTGCCAATGCTTTGTGCCCCCAAAGCCCTGGCGAGGCCAGGGTGCATGCGATCCGTGGAAACTTCGCGGAGTTGCCGGGAAAGCTGCGAGAACTCGGGCTGTCAGCGGACATGGTGCTGGCGGATCTTGGCTTTGCCAGCACGCAGGTCGACGACCCGCAGCGAGGGCTCAGTTTCCGCTTCTCGGGGCCGCTGGACATGCGCCTTGACCCCTCGATGCCCATCACGGCCGAGGAGCTGGTGAACACCCTGAGCGAGCGAGATCTGGCGGACATCATCTTCCGGTATGGCGAGGAGAAGGCGTCGAGAAGGATCGCGTCAAAACTTGTTGCCGCCAGAGAAGTTGAGCCGATTACAACGACTGATCGGCTCGCCGAGATCGTGCGTTCGGCGGTCCCAGGCCCGCGTGGCAGCATCAACCCAGCGACGAAGACCTTCCAGGCCCTTCGCATCGCGGTCAACGACGAGCTCGGCAGCCTCGATGCGCTGCTGCGATTGCTCGGGATCGCGCTCAAGAAGAGTGCCCAAGGGCAACCGAGCTGGGTCGCGTCTGGCGCTCGTGTCGGGATCATCTCGTTCCACTCGCTCGAGGACCGCCCCGTCAAACGGGCGATGAGCGAATGGAGCGGCGCAGGGTGGGGCGAGGCGATCAGCCGCAAACCGATCGAGGCGAAAGACGCCGAGATCGTGAGCAACCCGCGCGCACGCTCGGCCAAGCTGCGCGGGATCAGGGCGAACTGATTCGCCCAATACCGATCGGCGCGTGAGAGCGTGCTCATCGTCTTCATCATTTCTGAACGAGCGAGGCCAAGGATCGGCTCTACGCTCACTCAACTGCGTTCTCACCCGGCAAGGAAGCGGCTGTGACCAAAGAAAGCAAGCTCGCACTCATCATCGGATTCGTGCTCGTGCTCGTCGTCGGCGTGCTCGTGAGCGATCATTTCTCCAAGGCCCAGCAGATGTCGCTCGACACGATCGGTCGCGGTGATTCAGAGACGCAGACCCCGATCGCGTCGCTGGGGGCTCGCGAGAGCCAGGCGATCGGCAACGCCTTCCAGCGTCCCATTGCGCAGAATCCGACATCGGTTGAGGTTCCCGAGCACCAGCCGGTGATTATCAGCAGCAAGAACCCGCGTTCGATTCTCGATGATGCGATTGAGTATGTCGAGAGTATCGATCTGCCCGAGGCCGCGGTCTACCGCAAGAACACGCCCGAGCAGAAGCAGCCCGAGCCGATCACGAAGCTCCCTGAGCCGAAGCACGAGGTATACACCGTCAAGTCGGGCGACACGCTCATCGGCATCGCTCGCCGCTATCTCGGCAACGGTGATCGCTGGCAGGAGATCGAGGCGCTCAACGCGGACCTGCTCGGGCCGGACCTGGTCCTGCAGGTGGGCATGAAGCTCAAGCTTCCAGGCGATGCGAGGATCCTGACGCTCGGCTCGCGTGATTCGACGACCAAGAAGAGCAGCGACGCAGGCACACGGACCTATACCGTCAAGAGCGGCGACACACTCGGCGAGATCGCGTACAAGCTGCTGGGGACCTCAAAGCGAGCGGGCGAGATCGTCAAGCTCAATGAACTCGAGAGCGCCGACACCATCTTTGTCGGCATGACGCTCAAGATCCCCGCCAAGTGACCCGAGGGGCACCGCCCCGAGCCCCGATCGGAACCCGCTGTGTTCGCCAAACTCGTTGTGCTCATCTTGGTCTTCGGCGCCTCCGGCATCGGCGTGCTGTCTGTTCGCCAGTCGCGGCTGCAGTCGGTGCACGAGATGGCCGAGTCGCGTCACAGCATCCGCCGCCTCGACGAGCAGGCGGGCGAGATCCGCACGATGATCGCCAAGTCCTGCACGCCCCAGCGCGTTCACGCGATGATCGACGATCGGGGCAGCTTCAAGCCCGCCTCGACCACGCCCGCCAAGATCGAGCTGGCCCAGCGTGTTCTCGAGTCGACCATCGAGGCCCCGACGGCAGAGCGCATCGAGATCCCGCACGATCTACCCGATGAGCAGGTGAGCGGTCAGCATGATGTCACGCGTCAGGACGAGTCCGACGGGACCGTCGTGTTCACGCTCGAAGACGGCACACGCGTCGTCTTTGTTCGCGAATGATCCACACCTTGCACACTCCGCCCTCCCTGTGAAAGCCGAACCATGCGAAGCGAACGCGATGCCCTGATGACACCCATGCCCGCGCAACGCCAGATCGATCCCCGTGGGATCCAGCTCGCGTGGCTCCTGCGTATCGGGGTCATCGTCGCGCTCGTCGTTGTGCTCGGGAGGGTGCTGCAACTTCAGGTTGCACCCAGCGAGAACCTGCGATCCTTCGTCGAGTCCCGCACGAGCACCGGCTCGATGGGCGCAACACGCGGCGACCTCCTCGACCGGCGAGGTCGCACGCTCGCGACGACGCGCATGGGCTATCGCGTCGTGGTCGATCCAGAGGGACTTCGCCAGGTGATGAAGCAGGACCCGACGCTGCTCGATCAGCAGATCGTTGCGCTCGCGGGCGTGCTCACCACACCGCCGGATCAGTTTGCTCCTGAGATCATCCAGAAACTCGTCCGCAACGAGCAGATCGCGGCGATGCCGCCTAGCGACGACAGGCCCAGCTTCTCACGATATCTGCGAGTCGGGGAGACACTCAATCAGGAGCAGACCCAGAAGCTGCGTGAGCTCAAGTCCAAGGGCAAGCTCCCCGCGATCAGCATCGAGCACGATCCGGTCCGCGAGCAAACCAGCGCGAATCTCATGGGCTCGATCGTCGGCAAGGTCGCGTTCGCCGAGGATGCCACGAATCGTTCTGGTGTCCTCGGGGCCGAGAAGCTCTTCAACGAGCGACTCGAGGGCGAGGACGGCTCGCTGACCTATGTTCGCGATGCCAAGGGGCGTCCGCTGTGGATCGAGCGAGGCGCCTGGGTCGACGCGAACAAAGGGCAAGATGTCCGCCTGAGCATCGATCTGGAGATCCAGCGAATTGTGAAAGACCACCTGCACTGGGGTATGGCTCAGGCCGACGCCGCGGGCGGTAGGGCGATCGTGATCAACCCCCACACGGGCGAGATCCTGGCAATGGCCGACGAGCTGCGGGAGATCCCCGGGCTCGCAGAGGTCCCCTGGTGGGACCCCGAGTCGGGTCAGCCGCGAACGATGATGCCTCCGGTTGATGAGCAGCCACGGTATCGCGTACTTCGCGATGATCCGATGCGCGAAGTCGAGCCGGCGCTGGCGCACAACCGCGTGCTCGAGGATGTCTATGAACCGGGTTCGACCTTCAAGCCGTTCGCTTGGACACTCGCCAAGTCGCAGGGATTGCTCCCCGACGACGAGGTGCTCGACATCAAGCAGAAGGCCATCTTCACCGATTACGGGCGACGCATCGAGGATGTGTACACCTACAGCGACCTGAACAACTGGGACGCGGTGATCAGGTACTCCTCCAACATCGGCATGTACCAGGCGACTCAACGCCTGAGCTTTGAGGACCTGCACGACATGATCCGCGACCTTGGTTTCGGATCGCCCACTGGCATCGGTCTCGGCGGCGAGGCTTCAGGCATCGTCACTTCGCAGAAGAACTGGACTAACTACACCCAGACCTCGGTCGGCATGGGCTACGAGGTTTCGGTAACCCCGATCCAGATGGCCCGCGCGTTCAGTGTCTTTGCCCGTCAGGGCGAGCTCGCCGGCACACTCCCCGAGATTCGCCTGACGGCGGTGGGGGACGAAAACAAACGCGGGATGCTGAGCGAGCCAGCCATTGTGAAGCGGGTCTTCAAAGCGGAGGCAGCGCAGCGGACGATCAAGCCCATGACAACCGTCGCCGAGCGGATGGATGCGACGATGCAGCGGCAGTACCCTGATCTTCCCTTGCCGCGGTACACGATGTTTGGCAAGTCGGGGACCTCGCTGATCGCCATGGTCCCTCCTGAGAAGGGGCTCCTGCCACCTCGTGGCGGACGGGCCTACTTTGAGAAGCAGCACCACTCGAGCTTTATCGTGGCCGCCCCTGCAAGCGATCCCCAGATCGTGGTGCTTGTGGTGCTCGATGATATCGGACCTGAGCGAGTCGATGACCGCCATCATTACGGTTCATGGGTCGCCGGGCCGGTTGTTCGCCGGATCGTTGAAGATACGCTGCCGTATCTCAATGTGCCTTCTGATATCGATCAAAGTCCGAACACAAACCATTGAGATGCTGCTGGCTTTCGTGGATTTTCTGCCCTGAAACGGGGCTTTTTTGAGCATTGAAAGCTCGAAAATCGTTGTTTCGGCAATCTCTTTCGTGTACGCTTTGGGCGGAACAGAACCGTTTTTGATGCGGGGATCACTGTCGATGCCCTTCATCGAACTGAGCGTACACACACGGAGAGACGAGTAATGAACAAGACAACCTTTGGTATCGCCATGATCGCGATGCTCGCCGGCGCTGCGTCGGCCGATGTCTACGGCGACAACACCGGCAGCCATGTCGCTGGCGGCGATGTCCATGACTTCTTCTACAGCCAGGGCTTCAGCCACCTCGACATCGCATCGGTCGAGATCACCAACGACATGAACAACCTGTATGTCGATATCCAACTCGTTGGCGACCTCGACGCGACCGCATGGGGCAAGTACGCCCTTGGCATCAACACCGGCGTCAACGCGGGTGACACTGGCAACGGCTGGGGGCGCAACATCGACTGGGGCGGACAGACCATTACCCACTGGGTCGCGACCTGGGCGGACGATGGCGGCTCGGGTATCGGTGGGCAGGTCTGGGACTGGGACGGCGGCGCGTGGAACACCAACGCGAACATCGCCAGCAGCGATGACTCGCAGCACGCCTCGGGTCACCAGATCTTCGCGATCTCGCTGGCCGACCTCGGTCTGAGCGTCGGTGATTCCTTCACCTTCGATGTCGTCTCGACCGGCGGCGGGTTCGATCCCGGTGTCGATCACCTGAGCCGCAGCGACTTCGCGACCGACGACTGGGGCAACCAGTCTGTCGCGGGTCAGTTCCTCAGCTACACCGTCATCCCCGCGCCGGGCTCTCTGGCCCTGCTGGGTCTGGGTGGTCTGGGCGTGGCACGCCGCCGCCGTTGATTGATCAGCACGAGCCTTCATCCACAACCCATGAGGTTGGACTGCACCCGGCGGGAACGCCGGGTGCTTTTTTCATTGATGGCTATCTGATCGGTGAGCGGCCCGCGACGATCGCGTCGCGCCCGCCTGTGCCCACGACCTGACGGATGAACCGCTGGTACTCGCTGTCGAGCTGACGCAGCGTTGTGCCCTGGGGCATGTATGCCAGCAGGGTCTGGGCACCGGTTCGGCGGGTGTTGAACTGCCGCAGGTCCGTGTCGCCAAGGCGTGCGCGGAAGTTGTCATCGGCGCAGTCCTGCAGAAGCTGCTCGAGGGCGTTGCGGTAGATGCCGCCCTCACCCTCGCGCAGGAAGTGGATCAGTGCCCAGACCTGGGCGTAGTAGACGAGGGCCGCGGGCTCGGTGGAGCCGCTGCGGGAGCCCTGCTCCATCAGGTCCTGCGGGCGCAGCGTGAGCAGCATGTGCACTGGCATGAGCGAGTCAGTGGACGCGGCATCGCGGAGCTGATCAAAGCGTTCGGTGTTGGCCCAGCGCATAAAGCGGGGATGGTCGGGGAACTGCTCGTCCCACTTGAACCCCTCCATGACGCACGCGACGCCCTCGTCGAGCCAGACGG
The DNA here is from genome assembly GCA_020427395.1 of Phycisphaerales bacterium. GTDB lineage: Bacteria > Planctomycetota > Phycisphaerae > Phycisphaerales > UBA1924 > UBA1924. The sequence goes on along the minus strand of JAGQON010000003.1, from coordinate 43,472 downwards.
GCAGGGGGCCCTTGAAGGTCGAGTGGGCGTACTGGTGCCAGCCCTCGTGGGCGCAGATGACGAACGAGTCACGCGGGCCCAGATCGAAGAAGACACCGATGTGGTTGTAGGAGTAGCCGCCGCGCTCGATCGCGAGGTAGACTGGGGCACGCTCACCCATCAGGGCCTGCGTGAGCGTGGCCCACTGGCTGCGCGTCTGGAAGAAGTAGGTCTCGATCGTCTCGGCGGGGCGGGGTAGTCGGACAAGTTCGGACTGGCAGTGCAGGATCGAGAGCTCCACGAACGGCGGCAGTCGTTCGAGAATCTTGCGATCCGTGCTGGTGGTGCGGATGATCGCGTTGGGTGTGTGGTACTCCCAGCCCGGAGCGCCCTTGTAGCTCCAGGGCTGGCGGTCTGCGACAAAGCGACCAACATCGGCGCTGGGGGGCGCACTCGGCTCATGCTGATCGCGAGATGGCGTGCTCGCGCAGCCGGTTAGTGTGCTCGATGCGAGGATCAGGGTCAGCGCTCGCTTCACCCGAGCTTCTCCAGCGCGGCCTGAGTGGCCGCGTGGTCCTTTTCGAGCTGGGCGAGCTGGGCGCGGGTCTGCTCGACGAGGTGGGCCGGGGCTTTGTCGACATAGCCCGGGTTCGAGAGCCGTCCGTTGATGCCGGCGATGCTCTTTTCGAGTGTGGCCAGCTCCTTTTCAAGGCGATCGCGCTCCGCGCCCGCATCGAGCGCATCGGCAAGGTTGGAGAGCCGGTATTCGCTGCCCTCGAAGGTGAACGACGCGGACTGACCCTCGGGCTCGTCGGCGGTGATGGCCTCGACACCCGCGAGCGTCTCGACCAGCGGCGACCAGCGGGCGATGTCGGCCGCGAGTTCGCCTCCCGCGTGCAGCACGATCTGGCGCTTGGGCTTGACTTGAGCCGTTGCCCGCACTTCGCGGATCGTGGTGACGAGCGAGCGCACCCGCTCGTACGCCTCCTCGGCGACCTCATCGCGCAGCTCGTCGGCGGGGGTCGGCCAGCCCGACTGGCAGAGCGTCGCGTTGGACTGGGTCACCTCAATGCTGAAGCCCTCGATCTCTCGCATAGGCAGCGGCTCGAAACGCTCGAACAGTGTCTCGGTGATGAACGGCATCACCGGGTGCATGAGTCGCAGGATCGCGTCGATGACATTGCGGAGCACGGCCGCCTGCTCGGGCGAGTCGGCGATGGTCGGCTTGATCGACTCGAGGTACCAGTCGCAGAAGTCGCGCCAGAACAGGTCGTAAATCGCGTCGGCGTAGTCCTTGAACATGTAGTTGCGGAGCGCCGTGTTGACCTTGTTCGTCGCGTGCGTGACGCGCGAGAGCATCCACCGATCGATGAGCGAGAGCTCCTCGGGGTTGATGGGGATGCCCGCCTTGAGCTCGGCCTTCTCGAACATGCCCAGCGCGAACTTGGACGCGTTCCAGAGCTTGTTGCACAGGTTGCGCCCGAGATCGAACTTGGGCGAGGTGTTCTTGCCGGTCGATTCGTCGAGCTCGACGGGCATGCGGACATCCTGCGTCTGCGTCGTCATCTGACACAGCGTGAAGCGCATCGCGTCGGCGCCGTGCGAGTCGATGATGTCCAGCGGGTCCACGCCGTTGCCCAGGGTCTTGGACATCTTGCGTCCCTCGCCGTCCTGGATCATGGCGTGGATGAAGACATCCTTGAAGGGCGCCTTGCCTGCGTGTTCTTCGCCAAGGAAGTACCGGTTGAACATGGTCATACGCGAGACCCAGAGCGTGATGATCTCACGCGCGGTGGTGAGCACGCTCGTCGGGTTGAAGGCCGCGAGGAGTGACTCGAAGTCTTCGATCCCGGAGGAATCCTTGGCGGCTGACGCGTCGGGCCAACCCATCGTGCTCAGCGGCCAGAGGGCGGAGGAGAACCAGGTGTCGAGGACGTCGGGATCGCGTCGGAAACCAGCGTTCTCAAGTGCACTGACGATAGCAGTATCGTGTTCGTCGCGTACACAGACGAAAATAGCTCCTTCCGGTAGGGTCTCGGTTGCCGCGATCTTGCCAGAGTCTTCTACTTGCTCCCAAGCTTGACCAAGACTGTCTTCCCAATCCTGCAGAAAATCATCGAGTGCTTTTCCAGGATTGTGCGAGTTTGACCACACCGGGATCCGATGCCCCCACCAGAGTTGGCGGCTGATACACCAGTCACGCAGGTTGTCGTGCCAGGTTTCGTAGGTCTTGGCGTAGCGTGAGGGGTAGAAGGTCATCGTGCCGTCGGTGCTGCCCTTGGTCTGCATCTTCGGGCGCGACTCGGGCCAGTCCTTGATGGACTGCTCGGTGCGCTGCTCGGGGAGCAGCGCCCGCTGGGCGTTGCCGCGGAGTTTGTCGTCGGTCACCTTGCAGTACCACTGGTCGCTCAGGTAGGGCTCCACCGGCACATGGCTGCGGTAGGAGTGCCCGACGCTGTGGCGGTGGGGGACCATCTTCTCAAGGAGTGATCCCTCCGAGCCTTCAGCGACGCTGCGGGCATTGAACTCCTGGATGACGAGCTTGCGGGCTTCCTCGCGGCTCTTGCCGATGAAGACATGCCCGTCCTCGCCGCGGGCTTCGCGGTCCCAGCCGTGCTGGTCGGAGATACTCGCGTCGGGTGCCATGATGTTGATCGTATCGAGGTTGTGGCGCTGCCCGATCATGTAGTCGTTGGGGTCGTGGGCCGGGGTGACCTTGAGGAAGCCGGTGGACATCTCCGCTTTGGCATCGCCGGGCTCGCCGCCATACTTGACGGGCAGGACCACATAGTCGTCCTCGATGATCGGGATGACGCGTCCGACGATGGGCAGCATGACATGCAGCCCACGGACGGCACCGGCGCGGGGGTCCTTGGGGTTGACGGCCACGGCCGTATCGCCCATGTAGGTCTCGGGGCGGGTTGTCGCGACGGTGACCCACGCCTGCTCGTCTTCGGGATGGGTTTCCGCCTCGGGGTAGCCGCGGGTTGCGAGTTCTCCCCAGGTGACGGGGATGGTGGGGTCGCCCTCGATCTCTTTGACGAGCGGGTAGCGGAGGTAGTAGAAGTGCCCGTCCACTTCCTCCATCTCCACCTCGTCGTCGGCCAACGCGGTCTGGGTGACCGGGTCCCAGTTGACCAGACGCTTGCCGCGGTAGATCAGCCCATCCTTGAACAACCGGAAGAACGCCTCGCGGACGGCCCGGGCGCAGATGTCGTCCATCGTGAAGCGTTGGCGGTCCCAATCGCACGAGCAGCCCATGGTCTGGAGCTGGTGGGTGATCCGCGCTTCGAACTCGTCCTTGAAGTCCTGAACGAGTCCGATGAACTCTTCGCGCCCGTTGCCGCCGTCGAGTTCCTTACGCTTGTACTCCGCGATGCCGTCCTTGCCCTGATCCTTGAGGCGTTTGTCCACCATGGTCTGGGTGGCGATGCCCGCGTGGTCGGTGCCAGGCATCCAGAGGGTTTCGTAGCCCATCATGCGGTGGGCGCGGACGAGGATGTCCTGGATGGAGTTGTTGAGTGCGTGCCCGAGGTGCAGGGCGGCCGTGACATTGGGCGGCGGGATCAGCACGCAGTAGGGGCGTGCTTCGCCATTGAGCACCCGATCGGGGTTGGCGTGGAAGGCGTTGGCATCGATCCACTTCTGCCAGATGCGGGATTCGTGGTCGGCCGGGTTGTAGGCCTTGCTCATGGGCGGCATGGTCGCGTCCGTGGTCATCGTGGTTCGTTCCCTGCTCGTAGCCCGCAAAAGGGGCGAATTGCGATACTTCCTTGGTTTCTGAGTGTACGCGTGGACGATATCGTCTGCATATGCGACACCCTTCAAAGACCCAGAAACCACGCATTCATCCCCGTCAGCGAATGGGCAGCGCCCGCGTCGCGGGGGTGGTGCTGGGGATCCTGGCGATCGTTGGCGCCGGGGTGGCCGGCTACGCGGTGTGGTCGCTGCTCAAGACCCCCGCACCCAACCCCGATCAGCAGCAGGATTCGGGCAACGACTCTGGCTCGGGTATGGCCCAGACCGACTCGATCGAGGAGATCCTCGGGGCGGTGCAGGTGTATGTGCGTGAGAAGGACTACAGCTCGGCACAGAGCGTGCTGGAATCAGCCGTCGCGAGCTACCCGAGCGATCAGGAGCTTCGGTTCGCCATGGGTGACCTGTACCTGATGACGAACCAACACGCGCTGGCGTACGAGCAGTATTTGGCTGGCATCGAGATCGGGCCCGAGACATGGGCGTCTCAGTTCACTGCCGGGACGATCGCCAACACGCTGAGTAAGCCAGAGATCGCCGAGGTGCACTACGCGGCGGCGTTGCGTCTGGACCCGAACCAGCCCGAGACGCCGCTATATCTTGCGGCCGTGCAGTTCAAGCTCAACAACCTCGATCAGGCCAAGACCAGCTTGGCGTTGGCGGAGAAGCTCAACCCGAGCGATGCGAGGATCATGGCGATGCGGGCCGAGATCGCGATGCGACAGAACAAGGCCAACATTGCGCTCGAGCAGGTCCGGAAGGCACGGGAGATCGAGCCGAACGATCTGGGGCTTGTCCAACTCGAGGCCCGGGCGCTCAAGCGTCTTGGGCAAGCGCAGGAGGCGGTAGATTTGTTGACGGCGTTGCCGCTGGAGGCATCGAGCGAGACCGAGACGGTGAAACTGCTTGCGGAGTGTTTGGGGATGCTCGGGCGGGCGGACGATGCGGCCTCGCGTGTGATCGACGCGGCGGAGCGATCGCCGCAGGATGCCGCGCTCAAGTTCGAGGCGGCGCTCTGGCTGCAGCGGGCGGGGCGTCAGGATGAGGCGGTCCAGTGGGCCCGGCGGGCGGCTCAGCAGGGCGATGCACGGGCCAAGGAGTGGCTCGAATCGCTGCCGTGACTGATCGAGGCAATCGGTGATCAGTCGTCCCTGAACTCCATGATTGATTCGTCCATCCGTTTGCCGGCCTCGGTCCAGGCGTCGGCGATGGGCGCATCCTTGCGTTTGGGCAACTCCTCCATTCGCCTCCGGGCACGGCGTCGGGTGACGATGAAGGCGAACGCCGTGATGACGATGACCGAGAGCAGGATCAGGATCAGCATCAGGGCGGCGTACTGGCGGTAGAACTCCCGCTGGGTCTCATCGCCCGACTGCTGGATCGCGAGTATGGCCAGGGGTGCAGGATTCATGCCCCTAGTGTACGGGCAAGTTGGCGGCGGGGATGCTAGAGTTCTGCTCGATTCATACGCCCGCAGCGGGCAGGAGCAAACATGCATCTTGAAGCGCATCACAATGTGATCAGCGACTTAGAGGCGCGGATTGTAACGATCCGTGACTCTCTTTGACTATGAAAACAAACGATCACGACTGAGCAAGCTCGAAGACCAGATGGGGCAGGCGGATTTCTGGGACAACCAGACCAAGGCCAAGGAGATCGTCGGGCAGCTCAAGCTCATCAAGGCCCAGACCGACCCGATCCACAAGGTGAGTGAGGAGTTCGAGAACGCCAAGCTCGCGTACGAGATGTCGCGCGAGGAGGGCGACCCGGACCTGCTCGCCGAGGCCGACGAGATGCTCTTCGGGCTGCTGGGTAAGATGGACAAAATCGAGACCCAGTCGCTGCTGGGCGGTAAGCACGATCACCGCGACTGCTTCCTGACGATCCACGCGGGCGACGGCGGTACCGAGGCCAACGACTGGTGCGAGATGCTCTTCCGCATGTATCTCTACTACTGCGAGAAGCAGGGCTGGAAGCTCGAAGAGGTCGAAAAATCGTACGGCTCCGAGGTCGGGCTTGATTCGGTCACGCTGCATGTGCAGGGACCGTTCGCGTTCGGCATGCTCAGCTGCGAGCGTGGCACGCACCGCCTGGCGCGTGTCTCGCCCTTCAACTCACAGGGCAAGCGGCAGACGAGCTTTGCAACGGTGGAAGTGACGCCCGAGTTCGAGGAAGTGGCCGTCGAGATTCCCGAGCGGGACCTGGACATCGTCGTCTTCGCTCGTTCGAGCGGCCCGGGCGGTCAGAATGTGAACAAGGTCGCGACCGCGGTCCGCGTCACGCACAAGCCCACCGGCATCCAGGTTGTGTCGAGCACCTACAAGGAAATGCCACAGAACCGCAAGCAGGCGTTGTCGATCCTTCAGGCCAAGCTTGAGCAGATCGCCGATGAGGAACGCGAGCGGGAGATCACGGAGGCCTCGGGCGGCAAGCTCGAGCACCGCGGCTGGGGCGCGCAGATCCGCAGCTATGTGCTCTACGACAATCGCGTGAAGGACCATCGCACGAGTGTGGAAGCCAACCCGGCGAATGTGCTCGATCGCGGAGACCTTGACGAGTTTATCGACGCCGAACTCAAGCGACGGCGTTTGGGCAAGGACTGAGTCGTGGGGCCGCTTCGGTCGGTGATCGAAGAAGCACGAGCCGGTGGAGAATACCGGTGCGCGATGTGCGATTACGAGCTGAGCCGGGTGCCGCTGCAGGAAGACCTCTCGATCGTGTGCCCGGAGTGCGGGTACGAGATGGTCTTCCGGGTCAAGGTGCAGCTGCGTCCGCGTGACCCCGCGTACGATCGGGTTGCGCGGGGGCGGCTGAGCCGCATCGAGCTGACGCTGCTGATCATCGGGATCGCGATCGTGCTGGGCGCGATTGGTCTGGGGATTATCGTGATGGCGATCGTTGGCCCTTAGAGACTCGGGCTCGGGTCGGCCTGTGAGAGCGTGACAAGGAACGAGCGGACCTGCTCGATAAGCGGCTGGTCTGGCTGTGCAGTGGGCTTCGCGGGCTGGCGGTGGTAGTTGGGCGCGTGGTACTCGATGAGCTGATCGATCTGGTTCTGCTCGTCGCCGCGCAATGCTCGCATGCCCCAGCGGGCGAATGAGCGATGCGTTACGGGTGAAGTAGATACGGTCGCGATGGCGTAATGCCGGTCGTCGCTCCGTATGGCTTCATAGACCTGCTCGACGGCTTCTCGCGGGCCTTCGAGGATCTGGAGGAAGCGTTCGTTGGAGAACCAGAGACACCCGGTGATATCGAGGTGGCGATTTTTGATCCCGCTGGGCAGTACGATTTCGTCGACGATCACCTGATCTGTCAGCCCTTCGCGTCGTGTGCTCAGGTAGATCACTTCGTATAAGTCACTCAAAGGAGATCCTTGGGTACGGCGTTGCTCCCCAGCGTTACGCTTGAGTGTATTTTCTTTACATGCACAACCCAAGCAGAAACTCCTGAACACATGACAAATAGTGCAAGATGAAAGTGCTCTTATGCGTATCAGGATCTGAAGAGTTCAGTGATTTCTTACGAATCCAAGGTGTGCAACGCGGCGCAGGATGAAGTACCCCCCGCCAAGCAAGGCAAGCGCGGCCGATGCGAACCACAGCCCTTCCCCGCCCGATCGGACGCCGACGATGGCGCCCAGCACGCCGCCGATCACGAATGCAATGACGATGGAACTCAGGAGTAGCAGCGACCATCCCGGTCGCTGCTTGCCGCTGATCACGCGCCCGAGCGAGAAGCCGATGTCAGTGAGCACGCCGGTGAGGTGTGTGGTGCGGATGATGAGCGATCGGTATGACGATGCCATCGCGTTCTGCAGCCCCGCGGCGGAGGCGGCGAAGACCGTGGCGGTGCGCAGCGAGTGGGGGAGCGTGATTGCTGCGATCGCGAGCAGGGCGCTCTCGATGATGATCGCCAGCCCGTACCGACGCCCGAGGCGCAGGTTGGAAGAGCCCACGAGCACGCCGGCGACGGCGGCGCCGCAGACGAACGAGAGGATCAGCACCGCGACGGTGATGGCGTCGCCGAGCTGTTCCTGACCGATGTCGGCGCTAAGGCGGGTGATCGAGCCGGTGAGGTGGGTGACGGGAGGTGCACCGAGGACGATCATGAGCGTGTTGACATAGCCGGCGACCATCGAGAGGCACAGCCCGCCCAGCAGCACGACGATGAACTCAACTCGATCAGACATAGGGGCTTCTGGAGGCGGCTATTCGCGGAGGGTGAGGATCGCGCCCGCGGCGATCGCGATGAAGCACAGTATCGGCACAAACGGGGGGAGTCTGAGCTTGTAGTGGGGCAGGATGAGGTAGAACATCACCCCCAGCAGCACGATCAGCACAAAGGCGATGAGCAGGCGTCGGGCGAGCTTGTGCGATTCTCTGTTCTTGCTGTCCTCATCGCGGATCCGCTGCCTCGCGTCGTCGAGCAGTGACTCGGGGTCGCTGGGGGTGTTGGGCCCGATGTAGAACTGGGGAGTCTGCTCATCGTGGTCACGCTCACGCATCACAACTCGTCCTTGAGCGAGAGGGACAGCTGGTCCGAGTCACGTATCAGGCGGGTGATGAGGATGCCCATGAGCACGATCATGATGACCAGCGGGACGCAGGCCACGAGCCAGAGCGGGGTCGATCGCTTGAGCTCGTGTTCGACGACATCCTCGATGCGCCGGTAGACGAGGAAGTCCTCGTTGTCCTCGGTGTCAATGCGGATGGTGAGCCGGCCGTCGGCGGGCGGTTCGATGACGAGGAACTGTTTGAACTCGCGCCCCATGATCGAGTTCCAGCGGTTGATGGGCTCGGTGTGCGGCACCGTGCCGTCGCTCGCAGTGATCATGACCTGCATGTCGGGGAGCGGCGGGTTGCGCTCGTCGACCTCCATCGAGAGCACATAGCGCGAGTATGGCGAGTCGTCGCTGAACTCGAGCGTCTCGCCCGAATCGAACTGCTCGAGCGGGTGCAGCGTGCCGATAAAAAACCCACGCACGAAGGTGAGCGTGGGGTAGATTGCGATGGCAACCGAGAGCAGGAGCATCAGGGCGGCGATGCCCAGCAGGCGCAGGTTGCTCAGTCGTTTCAACATCTGAGATTCACCCGTCCAATCAGACCAGCAGCGAGGCGGGCGACTCGAGCAGCTGCTTGACGGTGTTGAGGTAGGCCGCGGCCATCGCGCCGTCGATGATGCGGTGGTCGCTTGAGATCGTCATCGACATCTCGTGCCCCACAACCAGCTCGGGGGTGCCGTCTTCGTCGTACTCAACAAAGGGCTTCTCGATCGCGCGTCCGACCGCAAGGATGGCGGCGTTGGGCGGGTTGACGATCGCGGTGAAGTGGTCGACGCCGAACATGCCGAGGTTGCTGATGGTGAAGGTCGAGCCCGAGAGCTCCTGGGGGCTCAGACCCTTCTCGCGGGCCTTCTTTGCCAGTTGCTTGGTCTCGGCGCTGATCTGACGCAGCCCGATCTGGTCGGCGTTGTTGATGGTCGCGACGACCAGCCCGCCGCCACGCTCTTCGGGGAGCGAGACGGCGACACCGATGTTGACATGCCCGTGCAGGTCGATCGAGGGGCCCTGTGGGTTCCAGGATGAGTTGACGAACGGGTGCTGGTGCATCGCAAGGGCGCAGGCACGCACGAGGAAGTCGTTGACGCTGAGCTTGACGCCCTGGGTGCTCAGCTGGTCGTTGAGCTCCTCACGCAGCGCCAGCAGCGCATCCATGCGGGCGCTGATGGTGACCTGGTAGTGGGGGATGGTGGTCTTGGACTCAACCAGGCGCTTGGCGATGGTCGCACGCATGTTGTTGAGCGGGACATTGCGTGACTCGAGCGTCGCTCCGACGGCGGGCATGGGTGCCGGTGCCGGGGCGGAGAAGCTTGCCGGGGCGCTCGGTGCTGCCGCGGCGGGTGCGGGGGCGCTGGTGCCGTTGTTGATCGCGGCCTCGACATCCTTCTTGACAATGCGCCCGGATGGGCCCGAGCCATTCAGATTGCCAAGATTGATGTTGTGCTCCTCGGCGATCTTGCGTGCAAGCGGGGATGCGAACACGCGATCGGTCGAGCTGCTGCTGCTCGCGGGTGGCTCGGCGATGGCTGTTGATCCGCCAATGCTGCTGGGAGCGGGGGTGTCCGAGCCGCCGTTCTGGGCAGTTGCCGGAGCGCTGGCGCTCGACGACGAGCCCATGGACTTGGCGGCCTCCTCGACATCTTCACCCTCTTCGGCGAGGACGACGATGGTCTCGCCGACATTGATCGTCTGGCCTTCTTTGATGGCCAGGGCCGCAACGGTGCCCTCGTCGAAGGCCTCGAGTTCCATGGTGGCCTTGTCGGTCTCGATATCGGCGATGACATCGCCCGGCGAGACGCTGTCGCCCTGCTTGACATGCCACTTGACGACGGTTCCTTGCTCCATGGTGTCAGAGAGGCGGGGCATGGTGATGCTGATGGACATGCGACGGCTCCGTCGAGAGGGTGGCGTGTGAAATGGTGGCTTTCGGCCACGAATCTACTTGCTTAGCACATCATAGCGCATCAGGCGGGTGCTCGTCACTCCGCATACGACGCGACGGGCCGAAATCCCGTCCCAGAAAAGAGCCTGGGAACACGACAGAGCGGGTCTCGGTCGGCATCTGTGTGGATGCTTGGCCTGAGGAGGGCGGCAAGCACCAAGCACGGAGATATAGAGATGACGGGCAGATCACAAAGCACACGCGTAAGGCTCATGCGAAAACTGGTGCTGGGCATGGGGATCTGGGGAGCCACGGCCATGTCGCAGGCCCAATCGATCGAGGCGCCGCAGGACGCCTTCAGACTGGCAAACCAACTCACCAACACGATCAATGATGCTTTCGCAAGCGGCGATCTCCGTCGAGGCTATGCCGATGCCATCACGGCGTTGAACGCGTTCGCCAAGGTGCAGAGAGACCAGGACGCATGGGATATCCTGAGCCAGATGGTGGCAAGCCAAGCCGCGGGGTTGGGCATGCATGATCTGGCTTTGGAGGTGATGGGGCCCACGGGACAGATCGCGGCGGTTCCCCAAGGTCTGGAGGCCCAGCCAGCGATTCAGGAAATCGTGCAGGCGGCCGCTGGACACCGGATCGTGATGCTCAACGAAGCACACCATGTTGGGCTGCACCGCGAGTTCGCTCGGCGCATGCTCGAACCGCTGCGTGCCGCGGGATTCACACACCTCGCCTGCGAGGGGTTTGCCAACGCCCGCGATGAGGGGTTCGAGATCGATGCACAAAGGCTCGGGTACGCAACACGCGACACCGGACACTACATATCCGATCCCTTCTTCGCGGACTTTGTGCGAGAAGCCGTGGAGCTCGGCTTCAAACTCGTGGCGTATGAGACGCTCGACAGGAGGCCCCCGGGTGAGGAGTCGCCCGCAGCAAGCATCAACCGCCGCGAGACAAGCCAAGCGGAGCAGCTTGAGGCGATCCTGAACGCCGATCCCAATGCTCGCCTGTTCGTCTACTGTGGCTACTCCCATCTGACCGAATCGCCGATGCGAGTCGATGGCGAGGAGGTCCGCTGGTTGGCCTCGCGTCTGCGCGAAGCGACGGGGATAGACCCGCTGACCGTGAGTCAGACAACCTACTACCCAAGGTCTAGCAATCGGCAACGCGGGTCGGCTATCGCTGGGTTTGATCGAGATGACTCTTTCGTGCTTCGCGATGACGATGGGCTGTGGTCGCCCAAGCCCGAGCAGTACGACATTGAGCTGCTGCACCCGAGTACGGACCCGGTCGACGGACGCCCTGGCTGGATGTTCCGGGCGGACGATCGAGAACGCGTGGATGTCGATCTCTCGGCGATTGATCAGAGCGACGACGCGGTGCTGGTGGTCACCCGCGAAGGGGAGCCCATGAACGCGATCCCCAGTGATGTCGTCCTGTTGCGATCTGGTCAGCGTGAAGCGGCCTTGTCGCTTCGGGCGGGGAGCTACCACGTTTGGCTGGTGCGCCAAGACCACGAACCCGAGCTGATCGCATCGCCAATCGTGAACTAAGCCAATCCGAGTGCAATCGGTGTACGCTTGGCTCAGTTCAGATCCATTTGATGAGACGGAGCACGCCGAGCGTGACACCTGAGAGGGTGAGCATGCTCAGGGTCGTGATCAGGAAGCCATGATCTCCGCCGAGCGGGATGCCGCCCACATTCATGCCCAGCATGCCCGTGAGCACGCTCAGCGGCAGGCAGACCCCCGCGAGCACCGTGAGCACATACACCCGCTGGTTGAGCTGGTCGGAACGCTGCGAGATGATCTCGTCGCGCGTCACCGCGGCGCGTGAGTCGATGGCCGCGAGTTCTTCGACGATGCGCCCGAGCTGGTCTTTGATGAGGTTGGACTCGGCCCGCAGCGCCTTGGAGCTGGTGAGCTGGGGGGCGTTGCAGAGGGTGACGGCCGCGTCGTACATCGGGGCGAGGTATCGGTGCAGACTCACGGCCCGCAGTCGCAGGGGCGAGAGGTCGGAGATCTGGGCGGTGGGGGCGTTTTCGTCGATGACGGTGTCCTGGATGTCGTCGAGCTGGTCGCCCAGGTCCTGCACGACGGGCGCGATGAACTGGATCATCTGCGAGAAGAGCTGCACGAGCACATCGGCGGGCGACTGGGGGGCTTCGTGAGATCCGAACTTCTGAGCGATGCTCTCGGCCGAGCGCATGCGTCGCTTGACGACAGTGACGATGCCGGTCTGGTCGAGCCAGACACGGATGGACTTGACATCCTCGGGCACGCTCGCGGGGTCGAGGTTGACGCCGCGCCCGATGAAGAGCAGGCCCTGATCGGTCTGCACGCACCGCGGGCGGGCGTGGTCGGCCATCATGGCCTTGGCCTCGCCGATGGGGATGCCGGATTTGTTGAGGACCCAGTCGCGTGCTTGGTCGTTGGTCTGCGCGAGGTGACGCCAGGCCCAGCCACCCATTTCGTGCGGGGCGTACGGGTCGGTGAGATCGTGCCCCTCGCTGTCGATCGCGAAGAGCACGCCGTTGGTTGCGAGCTGCGGGTCGCTGATCAGCTGCATGGCATGGTTACGCGTTCACCATCGCCTTGACGGCGGCGTAGATGCGGTCGGGGTTGGGCAGGTAGTTGTACTCGAGGCCCTTGGCGTATGGCGTGGGGACATCCTCGGTGTTGAGGCGCTGGGGTGGTGCGTCGAGCCAGTCGAAGCAGCGCTCGCAGATCTGGGTGACGACCTCGGAGGCGATGGACGCGAAGGGCCAGGACTGATCGACGACCAGGACCTTGTTGGTCACCTTGACACGCTCGATGACCGAGTCGATGTCCAGCGGGCGGATGGTGCGCATGTCGAGCACATCGACCTCGATGCCCTCGGCGCTGAGCTTCTCGGCGGCTTCGAGGCAGAAGTTGACGGGGCGACCGAAGCTCACGAGGGTGATGGCGTCGCCCTCACGCGCCAGGCGGGCGCGACCGAAGGGGATGTAGTACTCCTCCTCGGGGACATGGGCCTTGTCGCCGAGCATGCGCTCGGACTCGAGGAAGAACACGGGGTCGGGGTCGTTGATGGCGGTCTTGAGCAGGCCCTTGGCGTCGTAGGGGTTGGAGGGGATCGCCATCTTGAGACCGGGGACATTGGCGTAGAGCGCCTCGACGCACCAGGAGTGGGTGGAGGCGAGCTGTCCGCCGGCGCCGTCGTTGCCGCGGAAGACGATGGGGCAGCCGAACTGCCCGCCGCTCATGTAGAGCATCTTGGGCGCGTTGTTGAGGATCGGGTCGGCGGCCACGAAGCTGAAGGACCAGCTCATGAACTCGACGATGGGTCGGAGCCCCATCATGGCGGCCGAGATCGCCATGCCGGCGAAGCCGTTCTCGCTGATGGGCGTGTCGATGATGCGCTCTTCGCCGAACTCCTCGAGCATGCCCTGTGAGACCTTGTAGGCACCGCTGTACTGGGCGACCTCCTCGCCGAGCAGGAAGACCCGCTTGTCCTTGCGCATCTCCTCGCTCATCGCCTCACGCAGCGCTTCGCGGAACTGGATGACGCGATCGCCGTCGCGGCTGGGGAGCTCGCTCTCGCTGACGAAGTCGGGGAGGGCGGGGTTGTCCACGGCGGGGTGGATCTCGGTCTCAATCATGGGGAGTGTGGTCATGGTGTGTTCTCGTCAGTGGGTTGAGTCTGACTTCTTCGTGTGTTGGTCGATGATTGGAGTGATCTGGGTGATGAGCTCGGGCACATACTTGATCGCAACCGACCAGATGATGCCGTCGTCGAGCACATCGTACTCGTGTGCCAGTCGATGGCGTTGTACGATGATTTTGTTCCAGGGAATATCGGGGTGGCTATTCTCAAACTCGCGCGAGATGCGACGAGCGGCCTCGCCGATGAGCTCGACCGAGCGTTCAACGGCCCGTCGGAGCTGGGTGTCAGATTCGTACTCGTCCCAGCTCTTGCCATCGACGAACTCTACGACCTCCTGCGCGAAGGCGAGCATGTCCGCAAGGATCACGATGTCATCGCGTTTATGCGGCATGGACCACCTTGCGCGTGCTCAGGACTTCCTTGCGGAGGAACGGGTTGCGGAGGTACTTGAGGTTGACCAGGTCGACCTCGCGATTGAACAACGCTTTGAAGTCGTCCTGCATCGCGAGATACTCGTCGATGCCCGGGTGGTGGTTGTCCTCGAAGACGAGCAGCAGGTCGACATCGGAGTCGGGGCCGAAGTCATCGCGCACGGCCGAGCCGAAGAGCGAGAGCTCTCTGATGCGGTGGCGCCGGCAGAGTTCTGCGAGCGCCTGCTCATCAATGACCAGCGGCGTACTCATGGGTTCACATCAGCGGGTTCTTCGTCCCATGGCTGTAGGTGGCCGTGGGGGAGAGGTTCTTCTCGGGGTTGGCGTAGACATCGGTGAACAACTCGTCGTCCTCGGGGACAGGCGCGGCTTCGGCGGCGTCGATGGCCTCGCGGACGATCTCGCGGATGTCCTTCTGCATGTCCTTCCAGTTGTCCTCGCTCAGCCAGCCCTTGTCCATCAGGTCGCTCACCAGCTTGGCGATCGAGTCCTTGTCCTTGTACTGGTCGACCTCTTCCTTGGTCCGGTACTTCTGGGGGTCGGACATCGAGTGGCCCTGGTAGCGGTAGGTCTTGAGGTCGATGAAGGCGGGGCGTGATTCCTCGCGGCACTGGTCGACGATGGGCTTGAACTCGTTGTAGATGTTCATGATGTCCAGGCCGTCGATCTTCTTGGTGAGCATGCCGTAGCCCTTGGCACGGTCGGTCAGGTTCTCGGCGTTGGCGGTGTGGCGATGGATGGCGGTGCCCATCGAGTAGCCGTTGTTCTCGAGGATGTAGATGACCGGGAGCCCCCAGAGGGCGGCGATGTTCTGGGCCTCGTGGAACGCGCCCTGATCGAGTGCGCCGTCGCCCATGTAGCAGAGGGTGACCTTCTTCTTGGCCTCGGTGCCCTGCAGGGTCTTGCCGAGGACCTCGTGCTCGTACTTGGTGGCGAAGGCGAAACCCGCGCCCATGGGGGTCTGTGCGGAGACGATGCCGTGCCCGCCGAAGAGCCAGTTCTTGCGATCGAACATGTGCATCGATCCGCCCTTGCCCTTGGCGCAGCCGGTGATCCTGCCGAACATCTCGGCCATGCATGCCTCGGGGGTCATGCCGCGTGCCAGCGCGTGCCCGTGGTCGCGGTAGGCGGTGATGACGGGGTCGTCGTGATTCACACAACCGATGGTGCCGACGGCGCACGCTTCCTGCCCGGTGTAGATGTGGCAGAAGCCGCCGATCTTGGCCTGCTGGTAGGCCTGCATGGTTCGGTTCTCGAACTCACGGATGAGCTGCATGTCGTAGAGCCACTTGAGCAGTGTCTCTTTGGGGAGCTCTGCGGCGTTGGCTGCGGTCGGGGCGAGCCCGGCGGACTGGGAATCTGCTTTCGCGGTGGTCATGGTCTGCTCGCTTTGGACGGTGGCGCTCGTCATTTGGGCGTGTTCCTGATGGGTTCGCAGTGCACAGATGATGAGATGCTGTGCGTGAGGCCCCTGATGTGGGCGAAGCACAACGATCCCAGGCGGGTGATGGCCCGTTTTTCGTGTGAAGAGAGTATAGGGGGTCTCCGGGCTTTGATGCGTGCGTTGGGGTCAAGATTCGGTGGTGCTTTGGGGCAATCAAACGCGGATTGCCCGCGATGGCGGGGGTTCTTTGGGTGACAAGTTCGGGGAGCCCGCCAACAATGCCGTCCCGGGTCTTTTGTGGCCCGAACCCCGCACGAGCATCGCAGGAGCGTACATGGCCGGTCATAGCAAATGGGCGAACATCCGTCACCGTAAGGAGCGCCAGGACAAGAAGAAGGGCAAGGTCTGGTCCAAGTGCTCCAAGGCGATCATGGTGGCGGCCCGGGCCGGCGGGGGCGATCCGGAGACCAACCTGGCCCTGCGGTACGCGATCGACGAGGCCAAGTACGCCAACATGCCCAAGGACACCATCAAGCGGGCCATCGAGAAGGGCTCGGGCGAGGCGGGCGGGGCCGAGTTCCAGAACATCGTCTATGAGGGCTACGGCCCGGGCGGGACGGCGCTGATCATCGACGCCCTGACCGACAACAACACCCGCACCGTCGGCGAGGTCCGCAGCATCTTCAAGAAGGGCGGCGGATCGCTGGGCACCGCCGGCACCGTGGCCTTCATGTTCTCCACCAAGGGCCAGATCTTCATCGACGCCAACAAGTACGACGAGGAGCGTGTGATGGACGCGGCCCTGGAGGCGGGTGCTGATGATGTCCAGGCCCCCGAGGCGGACGGCAGCGACAAGGGCGTGTGGACGATCGTGACCGATCCGACCGAGTTCCAGAGCGTCAAGGACGCGATCGAGGGCAGCGGCATCGAGATCATGGAGGCCGAGATCACCCGCCTGCCGGAGAACACGGTGGAGGTCACTGGCGATGATGTCCGCAAGGTCATGAACCTGATCGACACGCTGGAAGACAACGACGACATCCAGAAGGTCTACAGCAACGCGGAGTTCGATGAGGACGAGCTGGCGAAGCTGGGGTGAGATACACCCTTCGCCTCCCCCGTGCCTGCGGGGGAGGAGGCACGCGTCTTCGCGTGACAGATGGGGACTTTGAGAGGGGGTGCGGGGGAAACTTCCCCTGCACTGGTGCGCAATAGTGATGGACAATGCAAGGGTCGGTCCCCTGTCACACAAGGGACCGACTCTTGCTATTCGAGTTCCAGGCGTGTTGCGTGTTGTTGGAAGATCTCTGTGAGCCGGTCTTTGCTCATCTCGCCGGACGCGACACCGAAGGCCATCTGTTCGAGCAGATCATTCGATACATCGATGTCGGCGCCGTTGAGATTGAGGAAGATGATCGCCGACACGGTGCCAGTCCGTTTATTGCCGTCCACGAACGGATGGTTCTGGATGATGTGGTACATGTAGGCCGCGCCCATGTCGAAGAGATCGACGTGCAGGTGCTCGCCGTCGAAGCTCGATCGCGGGACACCCAGCGCAGAAGAAAGCAGCCCTGAATCTCGGAGATCCGGGCTGCCTCCGTACCGTTCGATCTGATCCTGATGAATCATCAGGACGATCGCTTCATCGAGGAAGAAGATTCCAGACACGGTTTACTCGGCCATCTTCTTCAGGGCGGTGCCGAAGCGCTTGTTCGTTCGATCCAGCAGGTTCGTCACTTGATCCTGAATGTCCGCATCCTTGATCGGGGTGACGGTCATCTGCGTGCCATGCATCTCGATCTTCACGCGGGCATTCTCCTCATCGATCCCCATGAGTTCGATCAGCGTTCGATCAATGATCAGTGCCCTGCTATTACCGGCTTTGGTGAGTTTCTTGATCATGGCGGCCTTCCCGTGTAAACAATGTGCATACGGCGTACTTACTCAGTTTATACGAGATCATCGCCTCTTGGACCAGAGAATTCGAGCAGACATCGGTGAATTGAGGCGATAGATGCCGAAATCTGGCGTTGATATCCAATCAAAATCCGTACATCTATCGTGCTCCGAAGCAAAGCAAGGATCGGTCCCCTGTCAGACTGGGCACCGACCCTTGCATCAATGAACTCACTGCTCGCAGATGCAGAGGCTGCCGCCCCCGCACCCCCGTTGGGGATCATCCGTAGGGGAGGTGCTGGTTGCCGTAGAGGATCTCGCGAAAGCCAGGCGGCGGGTTCTCACCCTCCGGGTCCTCGAAGTCGTTCTCGTGCTCGGGCATCGACCACACCCATCCCGCCTTGGTCTTGCGTGAAGTGACACACAACAGCTGGCGTGCCTCGGTCATCTGCGTCTTGGAGATCCCATGGTCCTTGGCGATCTGCAGCAACTCGCCCGCGGGGCGCTCGCCCATGCGCAACTCGTCCTGGAGCAACGCAACGGCGTGATCGATCTTCTGTTCCGGCGCATCGAAGGTCACCTTCCCGTTCACGAAGATGTCCGCGTCCAGATCAACCTCCTCGTCGAGCCAGGTGCAGATGCCCGGGTCGCGGAGGATGTAGACGCGCGCGGGCAGGATCTTGCCCAGGTTGTTCTTCACCATCGACACGATGCGCTTCTCTCTGGCGTTCGGATCGTCGTGGCCGTCGGTGGTCTGGTACTTGGTCACCAGCTGCACCGTGCGGGCGGCGGCCGTGAACGCCAGCGAGCCCATCGTGCGGTACACGGCCTTCTTCCCGCTGCCGTTGTCCTTGTTGAGGTGCGACACGCACACGACGGCCGCCCCCGTGCGCTGGGCCAGCGCCGCGAGGTTGGCCAGCACGGTGCGGACCTCGGCGTTGTTGTTGCTGTCGGCCTTGCCCATGTAGGCGCTGATGGGGTCGATGATGATCAGCGATACCGGGTGGTGGTCCTCGATGAGCTCCTGCAGGCGTTCGATGTCCTGGTCGAGCATCGGCTGGTCGATGAACTCGCCGTTGCCACGACGGATGCCCTCGATGAAGTGGATGTTGTTGAGGTTGGCGCACATGTTGCGAAGGCGCGGCTGGAGCGTGTCGTTGGGGTCGTCCTCGGCGCTCATGATGACGACCTGCCCGCACGCCGAGCCGATCTCGCCGCGTGAGGCGCGGGCCGCGAGCTCGAGGGTCATGAACGACTTGCCCAGCCCCGGATCGCCGGCGATCATGTTGAGCTTGCCCATCGCGATGCGTCCGGGCTCAAGCCAGTGGACCTTCTCTGCCCGGTACTCGCACATGCGCCGGGTGACCATGCCCGGTGCGCCCGAGTCGTAGCCGCCCATCTCGATGCGGCTGATCCCCAGCAGCGCCGGGTGCGGCGAGGTGTCGAAGTCGTGGTGTGCGTGCTGTTCACTCATGTCTGAATCTCCCTTCGTGGATCGTGTGGACACGCGCACCAACACGCGCGTCTACCAGATCCCGCCCCGACCTCGTTTGTGCGCACAATCCCGGTCAGTGCGCGAGTGGTGCTTGGCGCGCAAGGTGTGTGCGCCAGCCGAGTAAAGAAAATTGTCCAAAATCTGAAAGACGGCGCAGCGGACGACCACTTTGTGCGCACAAACCCGGTCACTACCCACGCACGATCCGGCGCATACCCTCCCCCATGCCCACGCGGACGCGCACGCACACCACGACCCACGACGACACGAAGCACGGGCAGGGCTGGGCGGTTTTCGATCGCACCAACGCCTACCGCTACACGCTCGGGCGACGCTGGGCGACGGGCGGCAAGCGGGTGTGCTTCTGCCTGCTCAACCCGTCCACGGCCGACGAACGCGTTCTGGACCCCACCCTCACCCGATGCTTCGGCTACGCCAACGCCTGGGGCTTTGCCGCGATGGATGTGACGAATGCGTTTGCTCTGCGTTCGACCGATCCCAAGGGGCTGCGCCAGGTGGACGACCCGGTGGGGCCGGACAACGACGAGCACATCATGGAGCTGGCACGATCAGCCGACCTGGTGGTTGTTGGCTGGGGTACGCACGCACGCCTCAACGATCGCCACACGCACCTGAGCAAGCTGCTGCGAGGGGTCTGCGAGCCGATGTGCCTCGGGCTCACGAAGGACGGCTACCCCAAGCACCCGCTCTACCTGCGGAAAGACCTGCAGCCGATCGCGTTCGGGTGAGTGTTCTGCTTCTTGTGCCTTCCCCGCCCCGCGGGGGAGGTGGGCGGAGCGCAGCGGAGCTCGGAGGGGGTCTTGCAACGATCAGATGCGCTGGGTGCCCTGCTTCACTCGCGAAGCGATGAAGCAGGAACGGAGGGCACACAAGAACCTGCTTTGCCCTGACGGGTCAAAGCAGGGCACCCAAGACCAAGACCCTCTCCGCCTCGGGGACTCGGCACCTCCCCCGCAGGGGCGGGGAAGGAGCGCAGATCTACGCTGCCTTTTCCGTCTTCATCTCACCAGCCGTCAGCGTCCAGCCCGCGACGACGATGTTCACCAGCACCATGATCGTCAGCCCGCCGATGAGGCGCGAGGCGGTGGGGTGGGACTGGAGGAACTGGTCCTTGAGCGCGTCGGCCTGCACCGTGTCGCCCGCGTGGGCGAAGTCCCAGTACGCCCGCAGCGTCCCCTCGAAGCCCGGCATGAACACGAACAGGTGGTAACTCAGCAGCGCCAGCGTCATGCACAGCAACACCACCCGAGCCACACGCGCCAGCGTGTTGAGCGAGTAGCCCATGACCACCAGGGCCACCAGCGAGCCCAGCGCCAGCGTTGCGCAGATGAACTGGATCGTGTCCACGATGAAGAAGATGCTCGACGCCACCTGACCGGCCGTGAGCAGGGCGTGGTCCCCCTCATAGTCGGGGAAGCTCGCGAGCGTCGGCTGCAGCTCACGCATCAGCGGGAACACCTTGGCGGCCACCACCCCAGACATCGCCACGCTACCCAGCCAGACCGAGAGGGCCAGCAGGTTCACGATCTGGCACACACGCGACAAAAACGGCTTGCTCATGCTCAATCGTAGTGCACGCCGCACCCCCGAGGCATAGAAATCGGGCATGTTCGGGCTCCCCGAGATCGCTGTGAGCACCTGCGGGTTCGACCCCAGCCCCCGCGTCACGATCGAGACCATCGCGACGCTGGGCCATCGTGCCGTCGCGCTCGATGTCACCGTGCCCGAACTGCGACCACGAAACCTCTCCCGTTCCGCACGGCGCGACCTCGCCGCGCTGCTGCGAAAAGCAGAGCTTGAGCTCGCCGGGCTGGACCTGTGGATCCCGCCCGAGCACTTCGCGGATCCTTCGAGCAGCCAGCGAGCGATCGAGGCCGCCCAGCAGGCGCTGGAGCTGAGCAGCGAGCTGGTGCCGCTGGTGGGTGGGCGATCGCGTGCCGTGGTCTCGGTGGTGCTGCCTGCCGATCTCTCCGATGTCGCCCGCCAAGCATTGGGCGCGTTCGCGCAGCACTGTGGCGCACAGCTCGCGGACCACGCCATCATGCGCGACGATGCGACGCATACCGAGGGCATCGGCGTGGGTATCGACCCGGTGTACTACCTGACCGACGGGCAATCGCCCGGCAAGGCCATCACCCGGGCCGGCAATCGCCTCGCCAACGCCCGCCTGTGCGATACCAACGCGATGGGTCGATGCGTCGTCGGCGGGCCGGGGAGCAAGCTGGACCTGTCGTCATACGCCGGCGCGATGATCGTGTCGGGGCAGGCGTTCGTGACGGTCGATGCCCGCTCGCTGCCGGACCCGGTGGTGGGGGTGCAGCAGGCCAGCCAAGGCTGGAACGACGCGGGGCGGATCTGAGGCGGCGGCTTCCTATTTCACATCATTCTTGTGCCTTCCCCGCCCCGCGGGGGAGGTGTCGACGAAGTCGACGGAGGGGGTCTTGAGAGACGCAGGTAGACCAAGACCCCATCCGTCACGCGAAGACGCGTGCCACCTTCCCCACGGGGTGGGGAAGGCACGGGAGAGTGATCTCTTGCTTCCTGAGTGCGAAACGCTCTTTCTCAATGCGGCGACGGCACCACCGGCACCTCACCATCCCGCGTGCGACGCAGCAGCCGCCAGCCGAAGATCGTGAATCCGAGCACGGCCGCGCTGATCAGGATGATCACCCAGAAGCGGAACGCGTCATCATCGTTCCCGCTCATGCCAACGCCCGCCAGCCCGCACAGCGGCCCCAGCGTGTAGCCCACGCCGATCATCGCCTCGTGCGTGCCGCCCGCGTCCACCTCGCTGTTACCAACCGCCATGGCGTAGTAGAGCGCGCCGTAGTACGTAATCGCGATCCCGCAGCCGGTGATGCACAGCGCGACGATCAGCATGCCGGTCCCCGTGCCGCTTGGCAGCATCGGCGAGAGCATGCACGAAGCAAACCCGATGAGCATCAGCCCCAGTCCGATCCACGGCATCGACCACCGCCCGTGCCAGCCGTGCCAACGCTCGAGGACGAAGAAGACCAGCACACGCGAGGTCAGCCAGGCGCTGGCGATGGGGGTCATCCAGTGCACCGGCACACCCAGGCGGTTCTCAACGATCGGAAGCAGCGGCGAGAGCGCGCTGAGCACGATGTACGACGCGATCAGCAGCACCCGGAAGAGCGTGAGCAATCGCGCATAATCGCGCGGCACCGGCTCGTGATCGAGATCGAGATGGCGTGGCGGGTAGCGGGGGAACCACCGGAGCACCACGCACATGAACAGCTGCGCTCCGCCCAGCACCGCGAGGATCACGAACGGGCGATGCTCGAGCAGCGGGGCCATACCCCAGAAGGTCACGACCAGCGCCCCGGCCCACACAATGTTGAACTTCCCGATCGCCGAGCGCAGTGCCTTCTCACGCCTCCCGCCCGAGACATAGCTCTCCACGATGGGCCAGAGGATGCCGGTCATCGGGCTGAAGATCAGGATCAGCACCCACAGCGACGCCTCAAGCATCGACGGCGCCAGACGCTGGGCCAGCAGGGGCAGGAAGCACACCGACCCGATCACCACCAGCACCACCGCAAGCAGCCCGCGGGGCGTCATCCGGTTTCCCCGGTCCGACATCCACCGAACCAGCGGCCCAGAGGCCATCGCCCCCCCGATGTACGACCCGCCCAGCACCAAGGCCATCAGCAGGTTCATCGTGCGTGTATAGCCCAGCCCCTCGGTGGCGATGAACGAGAACCCGTTGGTGACGGCGCCCGTCCCCAGCGAGCCAAGGAAGGTCAGGGTCAGGACCGCCTTGAGCGGCGTGGCGGTGATTTGCGGGGGTGTCGTTGCCATGCGTTGAGCGCGATCGTAGACTCAGTGCTGATCACGGGGAATCCCCGTGGCGACATTGCCGGTCCCGTAGCTCAATTGGATAGAGCGTTGGCCTCCGAAGCCAAAGGTTCTGCGTTCGAATCGCAGCGGGATCGTTCCAAACCTCCACACATCGCACCTACTCCTGATCCCTGCCCGTCCGCGGGCCACGGATCGGCGATCGCGTTGCGGCTCAGGTTTGTGGTCCCGGCATGCCCATTGGGCAGGAATGGGGGTATCCATGGGCAACTTTTTATCGGCTCGATCGTACAACCGTTGACCGGCCCTGTGCGGGCTGCACGCGATGCGACGCCCGATAGGGCGCAGATGGACGATCCTGCCCCCCCTCTTGGGCGTACAAGCATCAGCGAACCGATAGTCCTCTTTGGGTCTATCCCTTCGTGAACCCCGCCCGGGCCGCAGACTTTGGGCGAACCAACCCAACGGAGTGCACATGCTCAACGCAACCTCACGACGCGCCGCTCGAAACACCGTCCTCGCCGCCCTGGCCACCCTGGGCATGTGCGCCGGGACGACCCTCTCGAGCAGCGATGTCTTCACGCAGCAGCCGGGCACCACGCTCGTCGCCGACAGCGCCGTTGCCACCCCCGGCTCGATCTGGGAGGCCGCCGTCCGTGGCGACTCGCAGACGCTGACCGCCCTGCTCCAGCCCGAGCAGTGGACCTCGATCGATGTGTCGCTCGCCGACTCGCTCCAACTCCTCCAGACCAACATCGAGAAGCGCGAGACCACCCGCGAAGAGCAGATCACCGAAGCCCAGAACGAGCTGAGCGAGAAGCTCACCCAGTTCAACGAGTCCGGCTCGGGCATCGACCTCTCCGACGCGCTCTCCAAGGTCGTCGAACTCCAGATCCTCTACGACAACGACGAGAAGCTCTTCAAGGACGCCACCGTCAATCAGGTCGTGAGCCTGGCTGAGAAGCGGGCCGCCCAGGCCGAGGAAGACGACGACTGGATGATCGCCTCCGAACTCTACTTCCGCCTCGACACCCTGTTCGATCAGAGCGGCAAGTACAAGGAGGATGTCAACCGCCTCGGCCGCCGCCTCTCGATGATCCGTATGTACGCCCCCGAACGCCTGTGGGAGATCCGCAATCAGCGCCGCCTCGAAGAGGGGCTCGACGCGCTGCCGCCCTACAACGCGTTCGGCGACGACTTCCACGAGAAGCTCCTGGGCGTCAACTCGATCACCGTCCGCACCGCCATCCAGCGTGCATCGGACCAGCATGTCGGGCGTCAGACCCGCCAGCACCCCGACGGCGTGACCATGAACGACCTGATCGTCTCGGGGCTCGACGCCGTCAAGACCATGGCGACCACCACCGACCTGGCCGAGGTCTTCCCCGGGCTCAAGAACGAGTCCAAGCGTGAAGCGCTGCTCCGCGTGATCGAGAACGAGAAGCTCCGCATCGCCAGCAAGGCCACACCCGCCAGCGGCTACGACCTGCGACGCACGCTCCAGAGCGTCCTCGACACCGGCACGCAGGACACCGGCATCATGGAGCAGGCCCTGCTCCACGAGTTCGGCAACGGCGCCATGAGCGCCCTCGACGACTACACCGCCATCATCTGGCCCGACGAGCTCGCACGCTTCCGTCGCAGCACGCAGGGCGAGTTCATCGGCATCGGCGTGCAGATCCAGCTCGACGAACTCCAGAACATCAAGATCGTCACCCCCCTCGAGGGCACACCCGCACAGCGTGCTGGCATGCGCAGCGATGATCTCATCAAGGCCATCGACGGCAAGACCGCCGTCGGGCTCGGGCTCGACCAGGCCGTCGAGCTCATCACCGGCCCGCGTGACACCAAGGTCGACATCACCATCGAACGCATGGGCGACGACGGCGAACCCTTCGAGAAGGTCTTCACCATCGTCCGCCAGAAGATCGATCTCCCCAGCGTCAAGGGCTGGTCCAAGACCGGGCCCGGTGACGACGAATGGGACTACTTCATCGACAAGGAGGACGGCATCGGCTACCTCCGCCTCACCGGGTTCACCCAGGACTCGACCAACGAGTTCGACCACGCCGTGGCCCAGATGAAGAGCGAGGGCCTCAACGCCCTGATCCTCGACCTGCGTTACAACCCCGGCGGTCTTCTCGACCAGGCCGTGCAGCTTGCGTCGCGCTTCGTGCCCACCGGCATGATCGTCAAGACGGTGGACGCCTCGGGCCTGACAGAGTCGCTCAATGAGGCGGTGCGAATCCCCGAGTACCGCTCGCTCAACGGCATCCCGGTCGTCGTGCTTGTCAACGAGGGCAGCGCCAGCGCCTCCGAGATCCTCTCGGGCGCGATCCAGGCGGGCGCCCAGAAGGGCCATGTCGATGCCCTCGTGCTGGGCCAGCGCAGCTTCGGCAAGGGCTCGGTTCAGAATGTCTACCTGCTCCCCGGCGCCACCGCCGCGATGAAGGTCACGACCAACTACTACCACATCGACTCGCCCCGCATGATCCACAAGATCCCCGGCGCGACCGAGTGGGGCATCGACCCCGATGTCGAGATCGATATGCTCCCCAGCCAGCAGCAGGACGCGCTGCTGCTCCGCCGCGACGCCGATGTGCTGCCCCTCGATGAGAACGGCAACATCATCGAGAACGCCGACCGCCCTGATCCCAACACCCTCCTGAGTGAGGGCACGGACCTGCAGGTCGAGACCGCGATGGTCCTGCTCAAGTCGCAGGCCCGCAAGAACAAGCACCGCTCGGCCCTGAAGGACTGACGCAAACCTGTTTCATCTGACTCCTCTCCAGCACGCCCGAAAGGGCGTGTTTTTTCGAATCCGTGTATCATGCACCCATGAAGAAGTTCCTCACCGTGATCGGCATCATCTCGTTGGTCCTCTTGCTCCTGCTGGCGAGTCTGGGTGTCTGGGCGTATTACAAGTTCCTCTACACCGAGCCGCTCAGCCAGAGCGAGATGGCCGACATCTCGGTGGACTGGGACATCGTCACGCGAGGCAACTGGTCGCCGTGGTATGACGCGGGCGACGGCGCGGGCACGCTGTGGAACCCGGCCGCGAGCTACAACGCGTGGGTCGCGGGCATTCCCGAGGACGACAAGGCGTGGCCGCTGATGGTTCAGGCCTACTTTGATCATCAGGACTATTTCGATAACGAGGTCTACAGCGAGTACATCGGCACACTCCCGACCAACCCGGAGCGGTGGGGGATGCTCGAAGCGTACCTTGGATCGACGGAAGCGGACGCGATCCTCGGGCAGGTCATGGAGGCGCTGTCCAAGTCGCGCGTGGGCATCGTCTGGAGCAACGAGACCGACCCGTACGAGCACGCCGCCTATCTGAAGGAGTATCAGACAGACCCGACAGACCAGTACGCGTTCGACCCCGGCCCGCTTCAGTTCGACCCGGAGCTGAACTATCCGATGATCGACATGATGCTGCCCTGGCTGGGCAAGCATCGACAACTGACGAACTTCGTGCGATGCAAGGCGGCCTACGAGCTTGAGCGGGGCAACGCCGAGGTGTTTGTGTCGTCCATGGAGACGCTGCTCGCTTCCACAGAACTGAGCAAGGATCTACCGACGCTGATCTCTCAGCTTGTGGAGAACGCGATCGAGAGCGTGGCGATCCGCACGATCGACTGGGGTATCTCGACCCACCGCGAGCGTTTCAACGAAGACCAGCTCGCACGCATCGATCGGGCCATCGCCTCGTATGTGAACCCCGACTATGTCTGGGAGGGCGAGGCCCTGATGTTCCACGACACCATCCGCCGCCTGTGTGACGACAACGGCGATCTGAGCATCTCCGGCGTGCGATCGTTTCAGAACTCTTGGGGTGGGCCGATGGGCAGTCCGACCAGTCTCCCGAACAACCTGCTCGGCGACTCGCCTCAGCGCACGCTCTATGTCTACAACAAGATGCTCCGCCACGCGAGCGAGCAGGACAACCTCGACTGGGACGGCACCCACGAGCACACGGACGATCTCTTCGAGCAGGAACGCGACAAGCTCAACTTCATCTCCGAGATGTTCCTCGACATCATGCTCCCAGCGCTCGATCGCCCCGCGGTAGTTGTTCGCCAGCTCAAGCAGGAGACCATCGGCGTGCGCCTCGGCATCGCTGCCTACCGCCACCAGCTTCGCCACGGGGCCTTCCCCGAGTCCATCCAGGCGATCGACGACGATCTGATCGACTTTGAGCCCATTGATGTGTTCAACGCCGATCAGCTCCGCTACACGCTCACCGAGAACGGTCCGTTGGTGTACTCCGTCGGCGCTGATCGAGTCGATAACGGCGGCCGCCAGGGCTGGATCACCAAGACCGGCTGGGACGGCGTGGATTACCGCGTCAAGAACAAAGCCGAATGGCTCACAGCCGAGAGTGCGGCTGGGCTCAAGAACGACCCCGAGGCACAGTCCGACTGGGTCCTCTTCCCGATGCCGCCCGATGAGGATGAGCCCATCGAGCCCGTCAATCAAGACGAATCGGATGACGAGTTGAACGAGCCAGCCGCACCAGACGAACCACAGCCCACCGAACAAGCCGCGCCCGAAGAAAGCGACGGCTAATCAAGATTTCTTGGTCGTCTTGTTGTTGACGGTCTTTTTCCCACCGGACTTGGGCGGCAGGTTCTTGTCGCAGTTCACCCCGAACTTCACGCAGATCGGATGATCGTGCTTGCAGTTGGGACGGGCCGTGCACGCGTAGCGTCCATGAAACACGAACTGATGTCCAAGGCGTGACCAGAGCTCGCGTGGGAACAGGGCCATCAGCTTCTTTTCGATGATGGCGGTATTCGTCTTGGGGTCGTCGAAGAAGCCGAACCGCCAGCTCAGACGCTGCACATGGGTATCGACGACGAAGCCCATGTTGATGCCGAAAGCGTTGCCCAGCACCACATTGGCCGTCTTGCGTGCCACGCCGCGCAGGGTGAGCAGGTCGTCCATGTTGCCCGGCACCTGTCCGTCGTACTCCTCAACGACGCGTGTCATCGCCTCGTGGATCGACTTGGCCTTGCTGCGGTAGAGCCCGATCGTCTTGATGTACGGCTCAATCTTCTCTGGGCTGCTCTTGGCGTAGTCCGCCGGGGTCTTGAACTTGGCGAACAGCTTGGGTGTCGCCTTGTTCACGCCCGCGTCGGTCGACTGGGCGGACAGGATCGTGGCGATTAGCAGCTCGTGGGGGGTGCTGTGGTCGAGCTCGCAGTAAGCGTCGGGGTAGTGCTCCTGCAGCGCTGTAGCCAGGCGTTTGGCGGTCCGCTTTTCCGCGGGCGTCACCGCGGGGAGCTTGAAGGGGATATCCCGCAGCCCGGGCGGGTTGTCCTTGCCCTTGGGGTGTGTTGTGTCGCTGCCCATGAATGCCTCCCTCAGCCCGCGCTGGCGTCTTCGGAGAGGATCGGCGCGATGTTCGGCGTGGCGCCCGACTCCGCGTCCTGCACCCGGTAGCGCAGGAGTCGAAGTTCCTCGCTGAGCGACTGGATCGCCCCCCGGTTGGCGTCGGGCTGGGCGCTGAGCACCCGGATGCGTGAGCGGAGCATGTTCTCGCCCCCGACCCACGCCTCGATCGCCTGATCGCGCATTCCGGCCCGCCACAGGGCGTCGCCCAAGTGCAGCAGGATCGTCGCGTTACTCCGCTGCGTGTCGAGGCGGTTGGCCCTTGTCAGCAGCGTGATCGCGCCCTCACGCAACCGCTCGCCCGTTTGCGGGTCACGCTCGTCCTGATAGATACCCTGTTTGTAGCGTAGCCAGCCGAGCGAGTCGATCACCGATGCCTGGTCGGGGAAGACCCGGGCCGCGGTCTCGAGCATCTGCTCTGCCTCGTCGATGTCCTGCCCACGCTCGACAAGCATGTAGCCCAGATCGTTGTTGCTCCATCCGTGCTCAGGGTCAAACGACAGCGCCAGACGCATGAACGCCTCCGACTGTCCCTCGCGATCAAACGCGGCCGCCAGCGCCCCCGCGGTGTACGCCAGGTCCGCACGCTGCTGGTCGCTGTCGAGCCCGTCGATGGGTCGCTCGGGCGTGCCCAGACGCTTGGTCGTGATCTCGATGGTCTCACGCATCGCCCCGGCCTGCTCCAGCGTATCGAGCACGCCAAGCAGGTCCGAGTTCTCGCCCGCCGCCCCCAGCAGGCGGAAGGTCTCGATCAGCATCTCGGAATCAACGCTGTCGCCACGCACCGCCATCCGCGAAACGAGCGCAACCGCCTCGTGCGAGCGGTCATCGCCCAGCAGCACCTGGGCCGGGAGCGTCCGAAGCGTCTGCACCTGCTGGCGATCGGTAAAGCGAGAGGCGTGCTGCTCGATCAGCGCGATCAGCTCGTCGAGATCCACTCCGGGCTGGCGAGCCACCAGCAGCAGCTTGGTCCGCGCCATGAAGAAATCGAGCGGCCCGGTGCGGTCCTCAATCAGGTCCACGATCCGCAGCATCTCGGTGTCGATACCCTCGGTCTCGGCGTGCTCGGCCATGGCCACAACAACCTGCGTGAGCTGCTGCTGCTGGCCCGCCAGCAGCGTGATGCCCGAGGGGATGGCGCTCTCCAGCAGCCCGGCCGCAGTAGTGGCATCTTCCGCGTCGCCAGAGGATGCCAGCACCTGGGCGTATTCGATCGATGCATCGATGCCGCCAACACCCCGGAGTCGATCCGCAGCCAGCGACCTGGCCCGCTCTGGATCGCCCAGTGAATCGCGGACCAGTGATTCCCGTACCCGAGCCACCTCGAACGCGCCGGTCTGCTGCCATGACTCGCTCAGCACCCGCTCTGCCCGCTCGAAGTCCTCGAGCTCGAACCAGATCTGCGCCAATGCCAGCGCCGTGCGCACCGCGCCGGGCGAGCGGTTCAGGCGTGTGCCCAGCCAGTCGATGCCCTGACGCAGGGCCTCCTCGTCGCCCTGCGTCTGGCGTGTCTTCCAGACGCTTAGCAGCAGGTCATCGCCGACGATGTCGCCCTCGCGGTGCTCGTTGATCTCGAGTATCAGCGACTCGGCTTCACGCAGGAGCCCATTGCGTGCCAGGTCGCTCGCACGAAGCAGCGCGAACAACTCGGAACGGGGCGTGTTCTGTCCGATCGTGCGGACGACATCCCGCAGGAGGTCCTCGTCCTCCAGTGGGCCGCCCTGCCCGACCAGACGCATGAGCCGCTCGGCGATGGAGGTGTCGCTCGGGTCGAGCATGAACGCGTGGTCGAGCGCGTCGTAGGCAAGCTCGGGGTCGTTGGTCGCGCTGGCGATACGGGAGAGGAGCACCATCTCATCGGGGGTCGCGTCGTCGTTCGCGCCAAGCGAGGTGGCGACTTCGAGCGCGGCCTCGGGCGATTGCATCAGCATCAGCGATGCTGCCAGTCGCTGGGTCGCATCACGGTCGCCCGCAGCTGAACGACTCTCCAACTCGGCGAGCACCGTGCGTGCCCGGTCCCATCGCCCGGCTTTGGCGAGCACCTGCGTAATCGATTCCAGCCAGGGGTTGCTCTGTTCGCTGAGCGAATCAACCGGGAGCGAGCCGAACGCGGGGAAGAGGTCGGCGCGTCCCATCCGCAGGGCGAGTGAGGACGCGAAGAGCTGGGCATCGGGATCGCGCGGGTCGAGCGTGATCAGGCGGCTCTCTGGGCGACGCGGGAGCATCAGCATCGCGTCCGACACGGCTCGTGCCGAGCTCGGGTTGGCGTGCACAAGCTTCAGCGCCCATTGGTTCGTCCGATCGTCGTCGATCATCGCACGAAGGATCAGCGAGATCGCCTCGGGGACCCGTGCATCCAGACCGGCATCGCCAAGGCGTGTGAGGGCTTCTTCGGGTGAGAGCCCGCGGATCTCCAGGGCCATCAGTGCCCGGCGTGCTGAGGGCGTCTGCTCACCGTTGCGGCGCAGCGCACCGATCGTGTCGTGCAGCGCGTCGTGGATCTCGGGGATGGTGCTCAGCGTCTGTACCCATTCACCCTCCTGCCAGCTCGGATCGCCGCTGCGTGCCCGCAGATGCTCGATGAGCACAAGCGCACCGCTGGCGGGGCGTCCATCGCGAAGGAGCTGGGCGATCCGTCGTGAGGTCAGCCCGGGAGCGTCGCCGTTGCTCAGCGCCGCCGCTGCGTCGTAGGCCCGTGCGGCGCGGGCGTGCATGCCGATGCGGCTCCACGCGTCGCCAACCACGACCCACAGCGCCGGGCGGCGTCCCATGATCTGTACGAGTTCCTGACGCCACCGCGGGTCGCGGGCATTGGGGTTGAAGTCGTTGAGCGCGGTCTCGAGTGATTCGGCGCCCGACCGCAGGTACCCCTCGCGGATCTGTGCGTTGCCCAGCAGGATTCCCGCGAGCGTGCGCGCGATGGGTTCCTCATTCTCCGGCTGCTCCAGCGCCAGCGTGCACAACGCGATCACCCGCTCCTGATCGCCCAGCGTCGAGGCGTTCGATGCCAGCGCCACAAGGGTCGACGGAGAACGATCGCCCAGCTCGATCGCACGCTCGTAGGCCTGAATCGCGCCCACCGAGTCGCCCGCAGCGGCTTTGACCTCGCCCAGGGTTCGGGCGAGCTTGGGGGAGCTGGGGTCGAGTTCGGTCGCTCGCTCGAGCACTCGGGCCGCGTCCTGGCCCTGCCCCTCCTGACGGAGCACACGGGCGCGGGTGTAGAGCTTGAGGGCGTGGGCCTGATTGATGGGGTCGATCTGGGCTGGCTCGGGCGGCGCCCAGAAGAGCTGCCGCGTTTCGATCATGCTCGCGTCGAGCATCGCCCGCTTGTACTCGGCGGTGCCCGGGACCAGCGCGGGGGCATCATCCTGCACGATCTGTCGCACGATGGACTCGTCGACGGGCTTGAGCGGGTTGATCGCTTCGAGCTCTGCGCGGGCCTCGAGCGCCCGGATGGGGTCCTCGATATTCTGAGTTGCTCGCTGCTGCTGCGTGGCGCGGGATTCGGGCGATGCGCATGAGACAAGCGTTCCCGCGCTCGCGAGCAGGGACAGGGCCAAGCACGCGCGCGAGAACGAAGTTTGATGATTCATGATGTTGCGCCTTTCACGCTCCCCGTCTTGGCTCGAGATCCCGACGAACGCGAGCCGACGCGTTGGTTCTGGGCCCAGCGTTCGATGAGCGAGTATGCCTTGGCTGAGTCGCTGGCTCGCACGCCGCGCTCGAGCTGGGCGTTCTGTTGTTCGACCGGGTCGCCGGGGGTGATGACCCCCTCCACGCTGAGCATCTTCGCGAGACGCTCATCGAGCGGGAAGGCGTGCCAGTCCATGCCGAAAAGGATGACGCGAGCGGCGGCGTAGGGCGGCAGCCCGTCGATGCTGCTCAGGTACTCCTGGGCGTCTCGCTTGTTCATCTCTCGGAGCTTCGTCAGCGTGAGGGCGTTCTCGCGGTCGTAAATCTCGTTGAGGACCGCAATCAAACGCTGCGCACGCTCAAGGCTGCGGGGCATGCGTACGCCGATGATCGTCGAGAGCTCCTCGGGCAGGCACACGCGGAGCTCGTTGAGATCGACAAGCTCCTCGTTGATCCGTTCAATGGCCTTGGCGGCGTAGGCCGATGAGGCTTCCCAGAGCAGCATGGAGACGACCAGTTCGTTGAGCAGGCTGTCCTGCGACAGGCGGGCGTCGGGGAAGAGCGACTCGGCGGTCGCGCTCTCAGTGGTACCGAGCTTCTTCTCAAGCGTCTTTACCAGCGCATCGAACTTGTCGATCATCTCGGGGCTCATGCCTCGGGATCCTCCGCGTCGCTCGGCTGGCGTTCTTCTCGCTGCTGCCGGTCCTTCTCGAGCAGGGCCATGACCTCCATCTGGGCCTTGTGGCCCTCGTCGTAGACGAAACGGAGCGTGGGCATCTCCTTGATGTGGATCCGGTCCATGACCTCCCTGCGCAGCTTCCCGGTAGCGCTGGTCAGCCCGTGCATGGTGAGCTTGGCGTGCTGATCGGGCATGACCGAGATGAACGCCTTGGCGTGCTTGAGATCGTCGCTGAGCTCCACACGGGTCACCGTGATCAATCCCTTGATGCGGGGGTCGGACAGCCCCCGCGCGAGGCGGTTCTGCAGCTCCCGCTGGATGTTCGACGCGATCTGGAGGCTTCTTCTTCTCAAGCGATATCCCGTCCCAGTTCTTCATTTGCACGCTCGGCGAGCACGCGTTCGATATTCCCAAAGTCGTCCGAGTGCGTGCCCGCAGACCCAAAGCTCGCGCCCCAGCCGTGCAGGATCTCGCGGCTCGTGCCCGTCAGTTCGCAGTCGGGCGTCGATCGGATCCGTTCGAGCACCCGATCGAGGGTTGCGCCGATCGCGCCACCCGATACGCCCGCGATTGCGATCCCCAGCGTGGCCCGGTTGAGGATCTCGTGATCCTCGACCTCACTCACGCTGACCATGTGATGCCGGTGCAGGGTCTCCCGCAGCGACTTGACGACGCGTCGCTTGTCCTTGAGCGACTGCGACCAGTCGATCGCGATCTCGACCTGCATCACACCGACGACCATCTCATCAACTCCCTACTCAATCGAGCTTGCGTGCAACCTCGATATTCTTGTAGCACTCGAGCACATCGCCTTCCTTGATGTCGTCGTACCCGACGATCTTCATGCCGCACTCCATGCCCGACCGAACCTCCTTGGCGTCGTCCTTGAAACGCTTGAGCTGCTCGAGCTTGCGGTTGTCTTCGACGATGACATCGTTGCGAGTAACACGAATGAACGCGTCACGCTGCACCACGCCGTCGGTGACATAGCAACCAGCGATCGCCCCAACCTTGGAGACCTTGAAGACCTGACGCACCTCGGCGTGACCCAGGACTTCCTGGCGGATGTCGGGAGTCAGCAGACCCTCGACGGCCTTCTTCATGTCCTCGACGATGTGGTAGATCACCTGGTAGTTGCGGATCTCCACGCCCTTGCTCTCGGCCAGCGAGCGGCCCTTGGAGTTGGCGATGACATTGAAGCCGATGATGATCGCCTTCGACGCCTCGGCGAGCAGGATGTCCGATTCGGTGATGCCGCCTACGGCGTTGTGAATCACCCGAACCTTGACCTCCTCGTTGCCAACCTTCTCGATTTCGCTCTTGAGCACATCCACCGAACCCTGCACGTCGGCCTTGAGCACCACCAGGATCTCTTTGAGACTCATCTCGGCGATCTGCGAGAACATGTTGTCAAGGGTCAGCTTGGGCTGTGAGAGCTGGGTTTCGCGTTCGCGCTCGCGACGCTGATCCGCGGCCTTCTCCGCTTCCTTGAGCGAACCCACGCAGTAGAACTTGTCGCCTGCGTCGGGAAGCTCGTTGATGCCCGAGATCTGCACCGGCAGCGGGGGCAGCACGGTCTTGAGCTTGTTGCCGCGATCGTCGGTGATATCACGCACTCGACCGAACGCCCGCCCCATGACGATGAAGTCGCCCACGCTCAGCTGACCCTCCTGGACCAGAATGTTGGCGACATTGCCGCGACCACCCTCCGGTCGGGCCTCGATGACCGTGCCC
Organism: Phycisphaerales bacterium; assembly: GCA_020427395.1. Taxonomy (GTDB): domain Bacteria; phylum Planctomycetota; class Phycisphaerae; order Phycisphaerales; family UBA1924; genus UBA1924. The sequence goes on along the minus strand of JAGQON010000003.1, from coordinate 9,148 downwards.
TGCGCCTGTCCAGCGAAGTCGCTCTTGAGTTCGAGCACCTCGGCCTGCAGGTCGAGGATCTCCAGCAGGTCCTGGATGCCGATGTCCTTGGTGGCACTGGTGCGCACAATCTCGGTGTTCCCGCCCCAGTCGGTCGGGTTCAGGCCGTGCTCGGCGAGCTGCCCGAGGATGCGCTGGATGTTCCCGTCCGTCGCCTGCTCCTTGTCGATCTTGTTGAGCGCCACGATGATCGGCACGCCCGCCGCCTTCGCGTGGGAGATCGATTCGATCGTCTGGGGCATCACGCCGTCGTCGGCGGCTACCACCAGCACCACGATGTCCGTCACATTCGCGCCGCGGCTTCGCATGGCGGTGAATGCCTCGTGGCCCGGCGTATCGATGAAGGTGATGTACTTCTCGTTGTCACCAGTGCCCACAGGGACCCGGAACGCGCTCGTCGCCTGCGTGATTCCGCCGGCTTCGCCCTCGGCAACATTGGCGTTGCGGATCCGGTCGAGCAGCGAGGTCTTGCCGTGGTCCACATGCCCGAGGATGGTGACGATGGGGCCGCGCGGACGCTCGTCCTTGCGATCACGCTCGGCGAACTGCTCGGCAACCTGCTGCTCCGCGTTCTTCGCTTCTGTGACTTCCAGTTCGATATCCCAGTCGATCATGATCTCCTGGGCCTTCTCGGAATCGATCCCCGAGTTGATTGTCGCCATCACGCCCTGCATGAAGAGCTTCTTGACGATGTCGGCACCCTTGACGCCGGTGGCAGCCGAGAGGTCCTTGATCGAGAACGGGGCGGTGATGGTGACCTTGCCACCGATCTTTGCGGGGGTCTGCGCCGCGTTGGCGGATGATCTCATCTGCTGCTGGCGCTGCTTGAGATAGCCGCCACTGCGCTGCAGGCGTGCCTCGCGTTCTGCGAGGTCGGCCTGGGTCCAGCCCCGACCCTCGCTCACATCCTGACCCTGACGGCGATCGCCGCCGCGGCGTCGAGCGTTTCCGCTGGGGCCGCCGGCACCACGCGGTGGACGCCCCTCGAAAGGTAAGCCGCCACCAGCGCCGGCTCCTGCACCGCCGCCGCCACCGTAGCCACCGCCTCCGGGTGCGCCGCCTGGGCCTCGGGGCGGGCGCCGTCTGGGTGCTTCGACCTGCTCAGGCGCTTCGACGCGGACGACCTTGGGCCCCGAGAGCTTGATCTGCTCTTTCTTTTCCAGCTGCGGGCCGGCCGGGGTAATGGTCTTGGGTCGGGTAGGGATGTTCATCTGCGGGGGCGTGCTGGGCCCCTTGATATCGGGCGCGGGCGGACGCACCACTCCGCCAGTGCCGTTGTTGCCCTGTTGGGGCGATTGGGTACCGGGCGTGGGTGTTTCTTGCTTTGGCTCGTCCTTGGGCTGAGCGGGTGTCGCTGGGGTCGCCGAGAGCCCGGCGGGCATGCGCACAGCAGCGGGGGCCTTGGGTTCTTCGGGTTCGGGTTCAGGAGCAGGAGCCGCTGCTGCGGGCTTGGCCCGTGTCGCCTTGGGTGGCTCGGCGACCGCGGTCGTTGTGCCGGGCTCATCACCCGACTCATCATCACCATCGTCCCGCGTAGAGGCCTTCTTGGCGGCCTTCTTGGTGCGTACCTTGTCGATGTCCACCTTCTCGGCTTGTTCGACGGCGGTGTGTGGGTTTTCCTCACCCTCGCTCTCACTGGCGAACCATTCGCGGATCGTCTGCTCGAGGCCGATGGATACGCTGGACATGTGATTCTTGATCACATCCTTGGGGATACCCTCGGCGTGGCATTTCTCCACGATGGCCTTGGACTTGATGTCCAGTTCCTTTGCAATCTCAAAGATTCTTTTGTTCGCCAAATGCTGCTCCGCGTTTGTTTGCGTTGTCTTGTCTGTATCTGTTGCGTGTCTCGTCGATCCTGGGCTGACGCGTTATGCGTCGCGTCCCAGGATGTCCGCGGCTCGGTTTTCTGATGCTTCGTCGGGCTCGATGCTGCCCTCGTCGTCCCCGGATTCCGCCTCGGCAGCTGCGGCACCGAGGATCGCTGCTGCCGCGACATCCGGGCTCGCGTCGTCGGCGTCGATGGCGCCCGAGAGGATCGCGGCCGCGGCCTGCTCCTCCTGGGCCTTGCGGGCCTCGGCCTCGGCCTTCTCGCGTTCCTGCTGCGCGGCAACTTCCTTGGCACGCGCGGCACAGAGCTCGACACCGAGCTCCGCCTGCTCTTCGCTGACCTCGAGTTCCGTAATCAGGATCTCGGCACCGATCTCTTCGATATCGAACACTGAGATCATGCCCAGCGCCGCGAGGCGATCGACCATCTCTTCGTTGATACCCTCGACCTTGGTGAGCGTCTCCGATAGCGTGGTGAGACCCTTCGTGAACTCTTCGGGGGTCAGGATGTCGACATCCCAGCCGGTGAGGCGGGCTGCCAGGCGCACATTCTGCCCACGCTTGCCGATCGCCAGCGAGAGCTGGTCGTCTCGCACCACAACGGTGGCACGACCGAGCTCGAAGCACAGCGAGATCTCGCTGACCTCGGCCGGCTTGAGGGCGTTGGCGATGAGGATCTGCGACGACTCGTTCCAGCGGACGATGTCGATCTTTTCGCCGTTGAGTTCTTCGACGATGGTCTTGATTCGTGAGCCGCGGATACCGACGCAGGCGCCGACGGCGTCGATCTTCGAATCGATCGAGGCGACAGCCATTTTGGTGCGGTAGCCTGCTTCGCGGGCCATGGCCTTGATCTCGATGGTGCGTTCGAGCACCTCGGGGACCTCGACCTCAAAGAGGCGACGGATGAAATCGGGGTGGGCACGCGAGAGGTAGATTTTGACCTGCGAGCCCATGTCCTTGACATCGAGGATCATGGCGCGGACGCGATCGCCCGGGTTGAACTGCTCGCCTGGGATCTGCTCGCTGCGGAGCATGACGGCCTCGGCCCGATCGACCTGAACGACCAGGGCTCCACGGTCGTACCGCTGAGCGGTGCCGGTGACCAGCGTGCCGACGCGTGTGGAGAACTCGTCCATCAGCGACTGGCGTTCGTCGTCGCGGAATCGCTGGATCATGACCTGCTTGAAGGTCTGTGCCGCGATTCGACCGAAGTCCTGGGGCGACATGTCCAGCGGCTCTTCGTAGCGGAAGAGTTGAATCTCACCCGTGATCGGATCAACCTGACACTGGAACTCCTCGGCGTCGAGCGTGCCGAAGAACTTGCGGCACGCCGAGACCATCGCGGTCTCCAAGTCAGAGATCAGCAGGGACTTATCGATGTTGCGTTCGATCGCGATCGAGTCGAGGATGCGCATCATTTCTTGGGTATTCACGGGTGGCTCCGGGTCGGGTCTGCCCAATCGGTATCGATGTTCGGGCGTCGGGTTGATGGGTTGTTGTGATGTCCGAATGTCGTTGGGGATGTATCCCCGATGGGTTGGTTGTCTGCAAATCTCAAAACGCAAACGACCGCGTGCTTATTGAGCCGCGGTCTGCAGACGCCGGTGCCCGGGGATGTATATCCCTGAGCCGATCGGGATGGAACACGCGATCACCGCATGGTCCCATCCTCCCCGATGAGGGCGGTCTCGATTCGCATCGAAACCCGCTCAGCCGACATGGCGCCAAACCGTCTGCATACCGATGGCTCCTTTGCACGGGCCACATGCCCGCGCTTCCGAATAAGTATAGAACAGGCAGGGTAGAAGAATCAAACCCTAGGCGGGGTCAGTTCTTGTCCGGGACGCGTGAATGGCGTCGTTCGCCCGGGTGCACGGCGCTGGCGATCCTGATCGCCCGCTTGCCCCGGTGCTGCCCGATTTCGGCCCGGAACTTGGGCTCTTTGCCCACCATGACCAGCGAGGTCTCTCGGGCTCCGGTGGTCGTGACGATCAGATCACCCGGTTTCATCTCGCTGAGTTCCTTGAGCGTGATGGTCGTCTCTGCCAGCACCGCAGAGACCTCGACGCCGGTCTGGTCGATGTTTTTAGTGATGCGTTCGGCCGAACTCTGTGACTGATCATTGCGGCTCACGGCAAACCAGCTCTGGGCACTGAGTTCTTCCATGACCGGCTCGATCACATTGTACGGGATACAGAGGTTCATCGTGCCTGCGCGGGAGGCCATGCGGACCTCAAGCCCGATCACCATCACCACCTCATTGGGCGGGACGATCTGCACAAGCTGAGGATTCGATTCGTTGGCGGTAATTTCGAACTTCAGCGGGCGGACGCTCTCCCAGGCCTCAGACAACGCGTTGAGTCCGCGTCCCATGACATTGGAGATCAGCCGCTGCTCGATGGCGGTCATTGGACGCTGCGGGATGAACAGATCCTGATTCGTGCCACCCAGCAGGCGGTCGATGATTGGGTAGATGATCAAGGGCGAAACCTCGAGGCACATCTGTCCCTCGAGCGAATCGGGCTGGATCAGGTTGTAGCTCGTGGGGTTCGGAAGACCCGAGACAAACTCGCCGTAGGTCATCTGCTCACACGCGGCGACCCGGACCTCGACGATGGTGCGGAGGAACCCCGAGAGCGAGGCACCAAAGTTCCTCGCGAACGCTTCGTGGAGTGTTTCGAGGGCCAGCATCTGGTCCTTCGAGACACGCTCGGGGCGTTTGAAGTCGTACTGACGGATCTCGACCGTATCGAGGTCCTTGCGGTTGCGGGAGAAGAGCAGCTTCTCCGGCTCCTGCTCCTCCATCCCCTCGTCGGAATCGGCCGCCGCCAAAAGGGCATCGATGTCATTCTGATCGAGCATGCTCATCGCGACGAATCCTCAACCTGAACCGCGAGCGGGCAGGGCCAAACCCCCGCTTGAACGGGGATACACTGAGTGACTATCGGTCGCGGGCATCGGATTGCTTGATCTTCTCCCGAGAACGCAACGGGGCAGATTGGGTGTTTCGGGAACATTTTTCGAGCCTTGCAGGTTCTCGCTCGGCAGGCGGCATCCACGCGGCTTCAATCGCTCACCATGAGGAACTCAATGCGAAGACTCTCACTGCTTTTGCTGACACTGCTCGCGATCTGCACGATGCCCGCATCGGCTCAGCCATCATTCGGGACGCAGACCGCTGCCTCTCCCGGCGCGGAGGATGAGCCGGCGGTCCGCTTCTCGATCCAGTCAAGCGCCGAGGCGGTCGCCCCCGGCAGCGAGATGGTTCTCGCGGTGATCCTCGATCACGCCGAGCACTGGCACACCAACCTCAATCAGCCGATCGTTCCAGAAGAGATGGGCGACTTCTTCCCGGTCCCGACGACCATCCTGCTGCCGGAAGTGGAGGGGCTGTCGTTTGGGGCGATCCAATGGCCAGATCCTCTTTCAGTGCCGGTTGATTTCCTGTTTACGGGCAATCCGGTCCAGTACCAGGTTTACGGCGATCGGGCCATCATCTATATCCCGATCGAGATCGATGACGACGCGGTCGTGGGGGATCGGGCGGTTGAGGTCACGATCAAGTATCAGGCGTGTGATGACACGACCTGTCTTCCGCCGACGAGCGAGACGCTCAGGGCTTCATTCCGGATCGATCCAAACGCGACATCCTCGGATCTGCGTGCGAATGAAGTCTTCGCAGGCTATGACCCCGCGAAAGCAACGATCCAGGGCGATCCCGCCCAGATCTCACGCAAGTTCCTTGGCTTCATCACCCTCCCGGCCCCGGATTCGGTGGCTGGTGTCGCGGTGCTCGCGTTCTTCGCGGCGGTGGGTGGGTTCGTGCTCAACCTGACGCCCTGCGTGCTCCCCGTGATCCCGATCAAGGTCATGACGATCACCCAGCACGCGGGGGAGAAGAAGTCCAAGGCCCTCATGCTCTCGCTGTGGATGGCCACGGGTGTCATCGCGTTCTGGATCGCGATCGGGATCCCGATGGCCTTCGTCGCGGAAACCCTCGATCCGTCCAAGATCTTCGGGCTCTGGTGGCTGACCGCCCTGATCGGGATCGTGATCCTCGCGATGGGGATCGGGATCATGGGGCTCTTCCAGATCAAGCTCCCCCAGAAGGTCTACATGGTTAACCCCAAGGCGGATTCCGCGTGGGGCTCGTTCGTGTTTGGGATCATGACAGCGGTGCTCGGGTTGCCCTGTTTCGGGTTTGTCGCGGGTGCGTTGCTTGCGGGCGCTGCGACCATGCCCCCGATGCTCGTCATGACGATCTTCGCGTTTATGGGGATCGGGATGGCGCTGCCGTATGTCGTGCTCGCTGTCTTCCCCGCCCTGCTCAAGTCTGTGCCTCGCACGGGCCCTGCGAGTGAGCTGGTCAAGCAGGTCATGGGGCTGTTGATGATCGCCGCTGCGGCGTACTTCCTCGGGACCTCCGTCATCTCCTACGGGTCTGGGCACGGGTGGAACTTCGTCTGGTGGGGCAAGACGGTCCATTGGTGGGCGATCGGTCTTGTGGGCGTCGCGACGGGGCTGTTGCTCGTGATCCAGACCATCCGGATCACCAAGAGTCTGGGCAAACGGGCGGTCTTCGGGATCATCGGGTTGTTCTTCGCGTTCTCGGGCTCGTATGTCGCGTATGGGCAGACGATGCACCAGTACCACAACTTCTGGCAGCCGTACTCGCGCGAGTTCCTCCAGGCGTCCCTCGACAACGGGCAGATTGTTGTGCTCGACTTCACGGCGGAATGGTGCCTGAACTGCAAGACGCTTGAAGCGGCGGTTCTCTCGAAGGAACCCGTCAAGCCTGAGCTGCTCAGCGCCGATGTCGTGCCGATGGTCGCGGATCTGACGAGCCTGAGCGCCCCGGGGTGGTCGTTTTTGAACAATGACCTCGGGCAGACGGGGATACCCTTCCTGGCGATCTTCTCGCCTGGACAGGAGGATCCGGTCTGGGTCAGCAACGCCTACACCTCCAAGCAGGTGCTTGAGGGCATTGAGCTGGCGCGAAGCAGGAGATAAGGTCCGGAAAGTGGCCTGGTGCGAGTTTTCGGGACGCAGGAACGCCCCATCATCCGGGCTGTCAGCCGTTGGTTGGGCGGAAATGCATCTTCATTGACCAAAGGGTTTGACGCACGCCCGAAAGGGGAATATCTTTACCCCCGCGAGGCCTCGCCTTGCTGACAAGTGCATATGCGGGTGTAGCTCAGTGGTAGAGCGTCACGTTGCCAACGTGAATGTCGTCGGTTCGAATCCGATCACCCGCTTTCAGAAGTCTCGCTGGAATCAGAACTTACGCGATTTCAGCCGGCACTTGCACTACTCGCTTCGGACGACAAATCGGCCTTTGTAGTGCATGGTCGCCCCGAAATGTAGTGCAAGCCCGGGCCTTCGCCCAAGGGCATCGCGTCCCGTTGCTCGTCAGCGTCGCGGTTACTCTTGCCGACTGACGCAGGCAATGAGGGCCGGATGGCGGACAAGAACAAGCCACTAAGCTCGACTGGGCAAGCCGAATCCCCTTTCGGTCCGGGGAATCCGCACCCTCTTTCTACGCTCCGAACAGAGCTCGTTTGGGAAGGCAAATACGACGAGTACGGCAACCTCCGCGAGGTGGATGCGGCCCAATGGGTGATGCCGCTTCAGAAGATCGAGACTGTTGATGAACCACGTTCGCGGTCTGAGTCGGAAGGCACGCTCTTCGACCCCGCCAAGGCTCACCTCGACGACTTCCGAAACATGCTGGTTTGGGGCGACAACCGACTCGTTCTGTCGAGTCTGTGCAGCACTTACCGGGGCCAGGTAGATCTCATCTACATCGATCCGCCATTCGATGTCGGTGCGGACTTCACGATGGATGTCGCTATTGGAGACGCCGCAGAGACCGTCGCAAAGGACCAGTCGACTCTTGAGATGGTGGCGTACCGCGACATCTGGGGTCGTGGAGCGGATTCCTACCTGCACATGATGTACGAGCGGCTGGTGCTCTTGCGAGACCTCCTGAAGCCAGATGGCAGCATCTTTGTTCACTGCGACTGGCACATGAACTACATGCTCCGAGCGTTGCTCGATGAAGTGTTCGGTCACGAACGGTTCGTCAACGAGATCGTCTGGTACTACTACAACAAGATGCAGGGGAATGTGAATCGCTTTGCAGCGAATCATGATGTTGTCTACTGGTACTCAAGAGGTGAACGATTTCAGTTTGAGCCGCAGCATGAGGAACGCCCGGAGCCTGTGCAACAACTCAAGCGGATATGGGACAAGAAGAAGAAGAAGCTGGTGAACGCAAAGGGGCCTGACGGCAAGGTCATCTACATTGAGTCAACGCATCGCACTGTTGATGATGTATGGCGGCTCTCCATGCTCCAGCCAGCGGACCGCTCAGAGAACCTCGGCTATGCAACGCAGAAGCCAGAAACACTGGTCGAGCGAATAATCTCTGCTGCATGTCCGGAGGGTGGTCTTGTCGCGGATTTCTTCTGCGGGAGCGGGACGACGGGAGCGGTTGCGGAGCGTCTCGGTCGTCGCTGGATCATGGCCGACCTCGGTCGCTTCGCGATCCACACGAGCCGCAAGCGTCTGATCGAGGTGCAGCGGAAGTTGCACGCCGAGGGCCAGCCGTACCGGGCGTTCGACGTGTTCAACCTCGGCCGCTACGAGCGGCAGTGGTGGCAGAAGGAGCGGCTCGCCGGAGCCGACGACGAGCATCGCCGCGTCGTGCTGGAGTTCTACCGGGCCGAGCAACTGAGCAACGCCCCGTCGCCGCTCATCCACGGTCGCAAGGGACCGGCACTCTGCCATGTTGATGGCATCGACGGGCTGTTCACCCGCGAGGAAGCCGCAGCGGTCGCGTCGGCGGTGAAGGAGTCGGGCGGCAAGGAGGTCGCGTGTCTCGCGTGGGAGTTTGAGATGGACCTTCGCATGGAGTGTGACCGCCTGGAGAGCGAGCTTGGCGTCAAGATCAAGCTCATCCAGATCCCCCGCGAGATCATGGAGAAGAACCGGAAGGAGCCGCCGCCGTTCCTTGAGGTGGCGACGCTGACCGCCGAGCCGGTCATCCGTACCGAGGGCAAGGAGAAGCTGGTCGACATCAAGCTGACGAGCTTCATCCCGTCGCTCGCGGAGGTGCCGACCAAGGAGCTGGAGGCGTTGCAGGAGCGGGCGGTGAAGAGCGGCTTCGACTTCATCGACTTCTGGGCGGTGGACTTCATGCACGAGGCGGGCCAGCCCTTCGCCCACCACTGGCAGGACTACCGCACGCGGAAGGACCGGTCGCTGAAGACGGTCT